>JAXDGW010000129.1:0-52123 GCA_034664845.1 Thermoanaerobaculia bacterium
GCAGCTGACGCACAATTCCAATCGACATCGGTCCAGGGGTTGCTCGCAAAAAGCGCTCGCAACCCCTGGCTATCTTCAACTGCCGCTGACGCGGCCCATCATTTCAAACCGCTCTCATGCCGCAGAACGTTAACTCTTAGATCGAGGGATACCGGGAGCGAAGTGCCCCTCCTTCTCGGATAATCCTCAGCTCGGGATCCTCGGCGTCCGTTCAGCAAAGCAGATACACCACAAGCGTCTCCAGCTTCGCCGGGTCGTCGTTCCAATCACCGTAGATCTCCCACGACGTGCCGGCCATCGTGCGGCCACTCTCCTTTATCCATTGGTGAATCGCTCTGTGCGCCTGGGGCAGCCCGTCATAAGGGCCGATATGGCTGACGACCGCGGTTTCGCCGCCCGGAGTTCTTACGGGTCTTACCTCGCCGGAGCTGGCGAACTCTCGCGTCACTTCGACACCAAAGTCCACCTGCATTGGATCGCCGTCCTTGCCGGGATGTTGATAGAGGAAAATGTTGTGTCCATCGGTCCGCAGGCCGGGCTGTGTGCGCAGGAATGCCCAGACCTGATCGAGGGCCGGCCGCCAGACGTTTCCAACCCGGCCCACGGCAACCTCGCGCCTTACGGCCGCCAGCAGCCTTGGCGAAACCACTTCGATTTGTACTTTTGGGTGCATCTCTGAAACCTCCGTCGCCGACTCGCGGCGTGGAGAATAGTCCGCCAGCGCTGCGTTTCGCTCACGAGGGAAGATTAGCTCAATGGGTTCCCAATTTCGGCATCTGCCGGATATTCTCCAAGACGATCGGCGACAAGAAATCGTGGATTAACGACTTCTTGAGACGCACTGTTAGCCCGTCGTTATGGCGTTTTGCGCGATGCCACAACCCGCCACTCGAACAGATCCCTGAAATCCAGAAAACAGCTCAGACAAAGCCACCTCATCTCATCTAAGGTCGCGTAGCCCTCGTGCAGAGTCTGAGCATCTTCACCTTCTTGGAGCTTTGACCAGCAGAACTCGCAGTGATCGTGTTCCCAGCCTTCGCGAAACGCGCGATAGCGTCGCCACACGAGCTCGACGCCTCGAAAGTACGTGAGCTGGTTTGTGAGACGCCAGTCGTTGGGTTCTCGCATCGTGCGTTGGGCCTGATGTTCAGACGCTGAGTTTAGACGTCGCGCCCTGGTATGTGAAACGACCCTTGTATTTCGCCTCACGCGGGCAAGGCAGCCTCAGTGGATTTCCGTCTTCGGCATCTGCCGGATGTTCTCCCAGACGATCGGCGCCAGGAAGTCGAAATCGGGCGCGTGGCCGGCGCCTTCGATGCGCAGGAAGCGCGCCCTGTGCGGTGCCATCTTACGCAACGCCTCGGCTTGCGCGATGGGAACGACGTCGTCGGCGACTGCGTGGAGAATGAGAAATCGGCTCGTCGACACGAGCGATCGCGGCGCGGTTGTCGAAACGATCTCGAATCAAGCCGCGGGCGGCGCGCGGCGCTGCGTCGCGAAGGCTGGTGAAGGCGCCGAGGGTGATGACGCCAGCGACCGCCTCCTCGCCGGCGAGATGGAGTGCGGGCGCGGCGCCTAACGAGAAGCCGAGGAGGTAGATGCGGCTGTTCGGTGCGAGCGTGCGTGCCAGGGAGAGAAACGCGCGGGCGTCTTTGTAGAGGCCGGCCTCATCCGGCGCTCCCGGATTGTCGCCATAACCGCGGTAGTCGGCGACGAGGAGTCCGCCGCCGGCAGCGAGCGGCGCGGCCATCTGCGCAGCTTTGTAGCGATTGCCGCTCTGGCCATGAAAGAAGAGGATCACGTCCCCTCCCGCCGACGGCGGCGGCCAATAGTAGCCGCGCAGTTTGAGTCCGTCAGCGGTTTTCGCCGTGACCTCCTGCGGCGCGCGGCCGCTCCACGAAACGCTCGCCGGCATCGGGTCCGGAAGATAGATGTGCGAGCGAACCGTCGATGAGCATGCTGACGCGAGAGCGGTCATCGCGCACATAAGAAATGCGGGAGCACGCCTCCATGACATCGTATTGCTTGCGGGCATCGTTTCTCTCGCGCGATGACCTGTGCAAAAGAAGTTCCGCGCGCAGTCTTGAAAACACGATGAAGACGCAGGGTTCCATCACCGTGTTCCGATCCAAGGCAACGGGCGATGGGGCCGAGTCGGGCTAAGTACGATGGCTATCTTCTCGGCTCATACCGCATCGCCACCGCCCCCGAGGCGAACTCCAGCCGGCTCACGAGCTTCAGGTCGAGATGCTTCGAAAGCCCGGCGAACAACGTGGGCCCGTGGCCCGCCAGCCTGGGATGCACCACGAGCTCGTACTCATCGATCAATCCCAACTCAGCCAACGCCATCGGCAGCTTCACGCCTCCCACGAACAATCCGTTACCCGGCTCCTGCTTGAGCTGCTGCACGGTCTTCCCCAGATCCCCGCGAACGAGCTCCGCGTTCCAATCGACCCGCTCCAGGGTGCTCGACACGACGTACTTCTTTGCGGCGTCGATCGTCCGGGCGAAGGGCTCCATCCAATCAGGCCTCGCTTCCGTTCCCGCCGCCGGCCGCCACGCCTCCTCCATCATTTCGTAAGTCACCCGGCCAAAGAGGAGGGCATCGGCCTGAGCGAGGTTCTCGACCGCGTGACGATGCAACTCTTCGTCCGCGATTCCTACACGATGATCGCAGCACCCGTCCAATGTGATGTTGATGGAATAGCGAAGGGGTCGCATTACGGGAGAGTACTGCCGATAGGGGTGTATGCATTCGTCTTTCCGATTGGTCCGATGGGCGATGGTGACCGGTTCGTCAGAGGTGCGGACCATAAACACCTGTCGCGCATGGCGCTGTGATTTTGTAAATTGCCGGGCGGTGATAGGTCCTCACGTCTGCTCGAGCCTCAACGGCTCGCGTCTCATAGGCTTCGAGCCGGTTCGAAATCGTGCGGCACGCTGTCTGGCGTGAATTCACAGCACGCACGTTGGCCTTCGGATGACGGACTGGTAACAATCGCTCCTCAGCCAGGGCTTTTGATACTCATCCATCTACAATCGCCAACGAGTGGCGGCCATGCGATGGGTTGTAATTGCGCTCCTTTTCGGGGCGCTCGGGTGCGTCACGACGACGTCGGTCACGCGCACGGGCACGGGAATCTTCGCTCCGCGGGACGATGCCGCAGAAGAGGAGGAAGCCCCGCGCGGACTCGATCTTTCCGCCGGATCGATCGCGCGCGATGGCACGATGACCCTAGACCTGCGCAACTACTCGCAGGAACCGTTCGTCTTTTCCGGCACGCCGGACCGGCCCCAGTTCGTCATCGAGGTGCAGTCAGGTAGTACGCGCTCGCGGCACAAGATCTCACCGTGGAGCAAACAGACCTTCGAAGTGCCGGCAGGCCAGCGGCTCCAATTGAAGGCAAACATTGGTGGCGTTTCTGGCCGCGTACGCATCGGCATCCGCAGCCGCGACTTTGGATACGTCGTCTGGACTGAATGGATCGCGCGTTAGGGGTTACGCCTGGCCAGGCATAGCAGTGTGCACGTTTCCGCGGCGGCGGGACGCCGCCGGGCCAGCCGCCGAGACGGCGGCGTTCCGACAAAAAGGCCGCCTTGCGGCGGCCCTGACATTGCGATTCGGTTCGTAAAGCTACGACGTTCGATCGGGCACCGGCACCGGTGCGGGGGGTTGGGCGACTGGCGTCGAGACGTCGGTCGATGGCCCCGACCCCGGTGCGATCGTCATCGTGTCGCCGGGGCTTTGATCGGGGTAGTACTCCTTCATCTTCAGGTAGTCGTTGCCGGTTTCTTCGCGGAGGATGTCGTTGACTTCCCAGCCTTCCAGCGTTTCGCGCTCCAGGAGTTTTCTGGCGATGCGGTCGAGGGACGACTTGTGGGCGGTGATGATTTCTTTGGCGTACGCGTAGGCCTTGTCGAGGATGCGTTTGACTTCGCGGTCGATCTCGACGGCGGTGGCTTCGGAGAAGTCCTGGTGCTGGGCGAACTCGCGGCCGAGGAAGATGGCTTCTTCTTTTTTGCCGAAGGTGACCGGGCCGAGGTCGGACATGCCCCACTCGCAGACCATGCGGCGGGCCATGGCCGAGGCGCGCTCGATGTCGTTGCCGGCGCCCGTTGTGATCTCGCCGATGAAAATCTCCTCGGCCAGGCGGCCGCCCATGAGCACGGCCAGCATCGCTTCGAGGTAGCGCTTCGAGTACGAGTATTTGTCCTCGGTGGGAAGTTGTTGCGTGAGGCCGAGGGCGCGGCCGCGGGGGATGATCGTGACTTTGTGGAGGGGATCGGCGGCGGGGAGGACCGCGGCCACGATCGTGTGGCCTGACTCGTGATACGCGGTGTTCCGCTTCTCGCGGTCGCTCATCACCATCGACTTGCGCTCCACGCCCATCATGACCTTGTCCTTCGCGAATTCGAAGTCGATCATCTGCACTTTCTTCTTGTCGTAACGGGCGGCGTTCAAGGCGGCCTCATTGACGAGGTTGGCCAGATCGGCGCCGCTGAAGCCTGGCGAGCCACGTGCGATGACGACCGGATCGACATCCTCGGACAGCGGGATCGTCCGCGTGTGTACGCGCAGGATTCCCTCACGTCCTTTGAGGTCGGGGAGGTCGACGACGACGCGGCGGTCGAAGCGGCCTGGACGGAGGAGGGCGGGGTCGAGGACGTCGGGGCGGTTCGTGGCGGCGACGAGGATCACGCCGTCGTTCGATTCGAAGCCGTCCATCTCGACGAGCAGTTGGTTGAGGGTCTGTTCGCGCTCGTCGTGACCGCCGCCGAGGCCGGCGCCGCGATGGCGGCCGACGGCGTCGATCTCATCGATGAAGATGATGCAGGGGGCGTTCTTCTTGCCCTGTTCGAAAAGGTCGCGCACGCGCGAGGCGCCGACGCCGACGAACATCTCCACGAAGTCGGAGCCAGAGATCGAGAAGAAGGGAGCGTTGGCCTCGCCGGCGATGGCGCGCGCGAGAAGCGTCTTGCCGGTGCCGGGAGGTCCCATCAGCAGAACGCCTTTCGGGATCTTGCCGCCGAGTTTCGTGAACTTCTGCGGCTCTTTGAGGAACTCGATGATCTCGTGCAGCTCGATCTTGGCCTCATCGACGCCGGCGACGTCTTTGAACGTCACTTTTTTGGCGTTGCCGGAGAGGAGCTTCGCTTTCGATTTGCCGAACGACATGGCCTTGTTGCCGCCGGCCTGCATCTGGCGCATGAAGAAGATCCAGAGGCCGACGAGGAAGAGGACGGGAGCCCAGGTGATGAGCGCGGTGATGAACGGCGCGTCGGCGGCGTGCTCGACCTGTACCTTTACGCCTTTGGCGCGGAGCTGATCGATCATGGCGGGATAGTTGGCCATGACGGTGGACTGGAACTCTTTCTTGCCGCCGGGCGCGGACGCCTTCATTTCGCCGTGGACGTCGTCGCCGCGGATTACCACGTTCTCGATTTCGCCTCGGTTTACGCGATCGAGAAACGTGCTGAATGCAATGGTCTCACTCGTTCCTTTTGTCGTGTTGAACAGGCTCCAGAGCAGGACCACCAGAACGATGATGACGGCCCAGAGAAGCACCGTTTTGAGCGTCGAATTCAATCAAAGCCTCCAAGAGGAGCACGCGATGCTTCGTGCGTGCCATAGACTGCCGGGTCGGAGAACGGTGCGGGTGCGGGTGAAATTCTGGGTTCCTGGGCTCGAAGTCACCTTACTCCTGAGCATGCGCCCCCTCATCCGGCTTCGCCACCGTCTCCCCCACAAAAAACGTGGGGGAGAAGGCGCTCGACGTTCGGGCGACGCAGGAAACTCTGCTCTGGGCGATTGCAGTGATGGGTTGGTCCGATGCATCACACTGCTCTCGCATTCTCAAGGCTCTCCACCCTCTTTCTTCTCGACACACTCTCCATCGATCGCCTTCTCCCCCCGCGCTTTCTGCGGGGGGAGAAGGTGCCGAAGGCGGATGAGGGGGGCTTGGACGAGTGACGCACAGGGTCTATTTAACGGACGCGATGTACGGCAGGTTTCCGCAACGGCCATCCAGCTCGAGGCCGTAGCCCACATACGGTCCCTCGGCGGCCTCGAACGCTCGAAAATCGACAGTGAGGTCGACGGTGCGCGCGTCGGGGCGGTCGAGCAGGGCGACGAGCTTGAGAGTCGAGGGATGTTTCTCTCGGAGCTGGGTCATCAGATAGGTCTCGATGATGCCGGTCGTGACGACGTCCTTGATGACGTAGACGTTCCGGCCGCGGATGTCGATCCAGCTCAGATAGGTGATCTCCAGCGCGGCCGCGGTGTCGGTGTCGCCGGTGCCGCGCACGACGTCGATGAAGCCGTAGCCGGCGTCGCCCGGAATTCGGCGGAGGAGATCGGGGAGGAAGCACGACGCGCCTTTGAGGATGCCGAGGAGGAAGAGGGGAGCGTCGCCGGCATCGTCGCGAATCTCGGCGGCCAGCGCGGCCACGCGTTGTTCAATCTCCCGGGCGCTGAAGGCTTTCGTGATCTTTTTCAATCGCGACCTCGTAAAGGTCGGCAGCCTCGGCTGTGACTTTGAACAGCTCCGAGACTTCGACGCCGGCCACCCAGGCGATCGTGCCTTGCCAGAGAACCAGGGGGATCCGATCGCGCGACGCGGCATCAATCTTACGATCAATCAGCAGATCCTTCAGCTTTTTGTCGTGAGACATGCCGAGGGGGCGGAAACGATCGCCGTGGCGGCGGTTGCGGATGGTGAAGTGGGGAGTCGCGTTTTTGGGGAGCTGGATGAGTTGCACGCCTGGCGGCGTGCGTTGTCGGTTGTCGGTTGTCGGTTGGATGCTGACCTTCGTTGCGATCTCTGGGATGAAGATCGCGGTGCCGGCGTCGATCTCGATTTCGAAGTCAGGGGTGGATGCGTCGCCGTGGCGGCGGCGGAGGACGATCTCGTCGCCTTCCTTCAGGAGCTCGAGCGATTTGGTGACCGAGGTTCGCTTGAACTCGTTGGCGAGTCGCTCCAGGTCGTCAGCGGAGATATCCCGCGCTTCGCCGTCGAGGCGGCGGATGTGACGGAGTAGCAATGCCTGCCGAAGCCAGGCGCTCTCGGGCATCGAACGGAATCGTGTTTCATCGTCGGACGCGACCACATCCTCGGCGGCGTCGATCGCGCTGTTGAGAATTGTCCATTGCTGGCGGGCCTGGTCGGCGATCGAAGCAAGGTTGTCGATGACGTTGTCGTCGAAATCGCGCAACAGCACGCGGACGCGGTTGCGCAGGAAGCGCGGATCGGCGTTCGAGCGGTCGAAGCGGGGAGTGATGTTGCGCTCGGCCAGGAAGCGCTCGATGTCGGCACGCGTCACATCGAGCAGGGGACGGATCACCCCATCTTCTCGAATGGGATGGATGCCGCGCAGCGCGGCGATGCCGCCGCCGCTCATGAGGCGCATCAGCACGGTCTCGGCCTGATCGTTCTTCTGATGCGCGGTGGCGATCAGTGCGCCACCAGCGATCTCGTGCAACCGCACGTGCCGCACCTCGCGCGCCGCGGCTTCGATGCCGCGATGCCGGACGGCCTCTGGATCGAGCGTGCCGTCGGCGACGCGCAGCGGGATGTCGTACCTCGCGCAGAGCTCGCGGACATACGCCTCGTCATCGTCCGACTCGGCGCCGCGCAGGTGGTGATTGATGTGAGCGGCGGTGAACTTGATGTCGCCCACTTCCACGAGCGCGACGAGCAGTGCTGTCGAATCGACGCCGCCCGATACAGCGGCCACGATCGGCCGCTGCACAAATCCGTGTGCAGCGAAAAAACGGCGGATTGCCTCGACGATCATCTGGCTAAGCGTATCCCGAGGAGGCGCAGCGATCGAGGCGGGAGAAGCGCTTCGCGTTGGTCGGAAGGGCCACTACATGACCGAGCTGGTCGGCGATGCAGGTAGTGTTCGTCGATGGCGGTCGCATGGCAACGCAGGGAAGGAGAGCGTCACATTCAAGGTGCCGTAGGTCGTGACGTACTGCGCGTTGATCAGAATCTCTCCGACCAGCGCGCCGAGGTGTTCGCCACGTCGTCTCAGAGACAAGAGACTGGGCAGGCGCGCCCCTGAATCTAATCTCTTGTCTCCGATCTCTGTCTCAATTCAGTTCACCATTCCGCCGCTGACCATCCACGCTGTTCCGAAGCGGTCCGTCAGCATTCCGAAGCCCTCGGCGAAAAACGTTTTGGCGAATGGCATCGGCGCTTTTCCGCCTTCAATGAGAAGTTCGTAGACGCGTTTGGCCTCGTCCGCGTTGGAGTAGACGAGCGAGATTGCGCAACCTTGCATCGGCTGGTACGGCGCGGTGTCCATCCAGTCCGAGGCCATGAGCGTGCCGCCGCCGGGGAGCTCGAGACGGGCGTGAATGATGGCGTCCGCGGCACCGGCCGGCATCTGGTCCGCGGCCGGAGTCTGGCTGGCGGGGATGAGGTCGAGCTTGCCGCCAAGCGCGTCCGCGTAGAACCGCATCGCCTCGCCGCAGGTGTTGTTGAAAAAGAGGTACGCGCTGATCTGAGCCATTTCGAATCCTTCCTTGCGCCGTTTACTTTTCTTTGCTGATCTTTGTCGCCGTGAACGTGCCGCTGGTATCGCGCGTGCCCGTGACGACTACGCGATCCCCGACTTTTGGATCGGGATAGATGACCGTCGTCGAGGTGATCTTCACGTTGAAGTCGGGAGCGAGCGAACCGAGTGGGCCGCCGAGGACCCATTGCGACGCGGTGATCGATTTCACCGTGCCGTGCAGTTCGCTCGTCACTTCCGGCAATCCCAGTTTTACGATCGCGATCGCAAGATAGCTGTGCGACGAGTCGATGATGGCCATCACCTGCACCGAGTCGCCGACTTTCGGATCGCCGATGATCTTCGTCTGCGCATCGATCGATACGGTGGTCTCTTTGCCCTCGCGTGAGATCACCCACGATGCGGGGCCGATGGATTTGACGGTGCCGCTGAGGATGGCGGGCGGCTGAATCGTGGGCAGCGTGACCTGCACATTCGTCGCGAGGATGATGCCGGACGCGAAACGCGCGGTGACGTTGACGACCTGGCCAACGGCGAGATCGCCGACGCTTTTGATCGCAGCGAACGTCGGGAACGTGCTGCCGAAGGTGGTGCTCGCGTCGGCGGTGATGGTGATGCCGAGGACGACGAATCGGGAGTGGGGAACGTCGATCGAATCAATCGAGCCGGTCAGCTCGAGATCGGGCTGCGATTCGATCGTGATGAGCTGTGCGCGCAGCGCCGAGGAGGGCTGAAGAGTGGGAGCCGTGTTGATGAATGCGGTGATGCGAGTGCCGGGCTTGATGTCGGCCAGCGAGCCGGCTCCGCTATGGTCGTTCATGAACTTCGCTGCCGACGCCTCGATGGTGATGGCAGGCGCGCCGCCGGTGTTGAGCGTGATCTGCGTTCCCTGCACCGAGGCGACGGTGCCGCGGATGGCGGAGCCGGACATCGGCCCGATCCCGAGCGCGTCGGTCGTCTCATCGATGGGACTCTTCGGAGGGGCGGTGGCGCGGTGCGTCCCGGCGTTCAATGTGAGGCACGCGACGATGAGTGCGATGGCGATGGCGATTCTTCGGGGCATGGGGTTCCTCATTCGGTTTTCTAGAAAGCATTCAACCATAGAGACGCAGAGGACACAGAGATAGCTCTGTGATCTCAGTGTCTCTGTGGTAAATCGGTTTTGGGGAGCATTTCATCCAACTCTTCATCCTTCTTCTTCCACAAATCGTCCATCCAAGCGCGCAGTTCCTCGCGGGCGGGGCCGGGGATCGTCACGGAAGAATCGAAGAATTGCGGCGGAGGATCCACGCGGCGGGCGTGGATGATGATCTTCGGGACGCGGCCGCTGACGAACTGCCACATCGTCACTTCGCCGTCGGGGGGGTAGGCGAGGGTGAGGTCGTACATCGCGTCGAGCTGATCGCCGAGAGCGGCCAGGACGAAAGAGATACCGCCGGCGCGCGGGCGGAGCAGATGCTGGAACGGAGATTGTTGCTCGTCGTGCTTCGCCTTGGTGAAGCGTGTTCCTTCGACGAAGTTCAGGATGGCCACGGGGAAGTTGCGGTAGCGCTGACAGGCTTTGCGCGTCGTGGCCAGATCGGCGCCGCGTTTTTCGGGATGTTTCTCCAGGTACTCCGGCGTGTGGCGTCGCATGAACGGGAACTCCAGCGCCCAGCAAGCCTGACCGACGATCGGAGCCCAGAAGAGCTGGCTCTTGAGAAAAAAGCGGATGAATGCGGCGCGGCCGTGAAAGGCGCGGAAAAGCGCGAAGATGTCGACCCATGAAACGTGATTGCTGATGATGAGGTAGTGGCCGTCGGGGCGGACCTCATCGCCGATGCCGCTGATCTCCCACTCGGTCGGCAGCATGAGATCGAAGATGAAGTCGCATCCAGCGACCCATCGCGTTCCCAGCCACGCCAGCATGAGGATGACGCGCGTGCGCAACCGGCTGCGAGGTGCTGTGATCTGGATGGCGAACTTGACGGTGCCGAGGAGAACGATGCAACCGCCCCAGAACAGCGCGTTCAGAGTCAGGAAGATGATGGTGAAGGCGCCGCGGATCATCGCTGGCGTGACTCACTGGCGATCGTCGACAGACTCGCGATCCGCATCACTCCAATGACCGCCGCCGATCCGAAGAGGACGAAAACTCCGGCACGCCAGTCGGGCTCATTCCAGCCGCCAAAGTCGAGCGCGGTAGCCGCGAGGCCGAGCACGAGCGCGCTCGCCAGCGCCGCGATCAGCTCCCAGATCCAGCGGTGCGGCCGGCCGAAAGGAACGGCGCGCGCAGACAGGAAACTCACCGCTGCGCAGCCGGTCCAGAGTGCGATTCCCATCGTTTCAGGAGGTTAGCACGCCTTTCGCATCAGTCCGGCCCGAGCTCAGGAGTGGTGCGATGATGACCGAAATGAATCAATCGAATCCGAACCACAAGATCCTCGCCATCGAAGACGACCCCGAGGTTCTCGCGCTCTACAAATCGTACCTGCAGAGACGCGGCTACGAAGTTCTCTCCGCCACCGGCGCCACCGAAGGGATATCGCTCTTGCAGCGCAATCCCGACACGCGCCTCATCCTGCTCGATCTCAATCTCCCCGGCGGCATGAGCGGCGAGGAGTGGATCGCCTGGTTCCTGGCGCAGGGAAAGAAAACGCCGGTGGTCGTGGCCTCAGGAAAGGGCGACATCCTCACGATCACGAAAGGCAACAATCGCACCGCAGCACTCACGAAACCGTTTCACATGGAGGAGCTGCAGGAGCTGATCGAAGTGCTGCTCGCCGACGACTGGCACGATCAGGTGAGCCAGGATACGAAGACGCATTAGCTCTTTAGCTCTTAGCTCTTAGCTCTTAGCTCTGAGCTGTTAGGGAGACGGGAGCCTGCGACGATGCTCGGAGCGTCAAGGTGCTCGCACGGGTTTCCTAAGAGCTAAGAGCTAGCAGCTAAGAGCTAGCAGCTAAGAGCTAACAGCTAAGAGCTGACACATCACCCATCACTCCCGATCGCTTCGACCGGGCAGTTGTCCAGCGCATCCTTTGACAATGTCTCTTCTTCCGGCGTTTCGGGCTGTTTGTAGACGTAGGAGAAACCCTCCTCGTCGTTGCGCTGGAAGTTGGCGGGCGCGGTCTCGCGGCAGAGATCGCAGTCGATGCATTGCGTATCGACGTAGTACCGCCCCGGTGCCTGGCCCGGCACCCTGTCGTTCGGATCAGCCATTTGTGTTTTTTCTCCCGTGAAACGCCGCGAGCCGCGAACGCGCCGCAGATGTGGAGGCGCGCATTGTAGCGCGCCTATCAATCGGTCAAACCAGGAGGTTGCATGAAAACATTTCTCGTCTCCGTCGCAACGATTTTCATCTGCACGAGTGCATTTGCGCAGCCGGCGGCGACGCCGCGCGAGCCTGCGCCGGTCGATACGATCAGCGTTACCGGCACGGGCCACGTGTCGCTGACACCCGACCGCTTCTCATTCACCGCCACGGTGCAGACGATGGCTCCCACCGTCGAAGAAGCAGTCAACGACAACAACACGAAAGTGGCCGCCGCCATCGCAGCGCTCAAAGCCGCGGGCGCGAAAACGGAGGAGATCCAGACCGCGAACTTCTCGATCTATCCGCAGCAGGACTACAGCCAGCAGCAGCAGGGCAAACCGCCGCGCATCATCGGCTACCAGGTGTCGAACAGCATCACCGTGACGCGGAAGCAGATCAGCGATGCCGGCCGCCTGTTGCAGGCCGCCATCTCCGCCGGTGTGAATCAAACCTCCGGACTCTCGTTCTCCGTTTCCGATTCCACACGCGGCCGCGACGAGGGCCTTCGCGCTGCCTTCGCCGATGCGCGCGCCAAGGCCACCCTTTTCGCCACCTCCGCCGGCCGCACCCTCGGCTCCGCGATTGCGATCACCGAGGGAGGCGCGATGCAACCGCAGCCTCGGCCAGTGATGGCCCGCAACGTCATGGCCGCGCAGGCCGTGAGCGCCGAGGTACCGGTGGAGAGCGGTGCCTCGGAGCTTTCCTTCACGGTGTCGGTGGTGTTTGCGATGAAGTGAGTTTTGAAAAACCGTTTCACGCGGAGACGCGGAGGACGCGGAGGTTGTTTTTCTCCGTGTTCCCCGCGTCTCCGCGTGAAACGTCTCTCTTCCCGCAACCGCTAATCCCCCGAAATAATGCTCCCCAATACGTCGCCCGCCAGTCCGCCGAGGCCTTTGGACTCATCGCGATGACCACTCGGTCCTGCGGCGGCCATCAACCGATTCGCCAGACGGCTGAAGGGAAGCGTCTGCAGGACAACGTGGCCGGGGCCGGTCAGTGTCGCGTAGAACAGACCCTCGCCGCCGAACAGCGCGTTCGTGAAACCGCCGACGAACTGGATGTCGTAGTTCACCGTCTCGGCCATCGAGACGATGCATCCGGTGTCGACGCGGAGCTGTTCGCCGGCGGCGAGATTGAACTCGATCATGTTGCCGCCGGCATGCAGAAAGACGAGTCCCTGTCCGCTGATTTTCTGCAGCAGGAACCCTTCGCCGCCGAACAGTCCCGCGCCGAAGCGCTTGGTGAACGCGACCGAGAGATCGATGTTGCCGATGGCGCAGAGAAACGCGTTTCGCTCGGCCAGGATCGTGGTGTTGTTGAGCTGGATGGGGAAAATCTTCCCCGCGATCGGATTTGCCAGCGCCATGTGCGCCGATCCGGTGTCGCAGCGGAAGACGCTCATGAACAGCGACTCGCCTGCGAGGAACTTGCGCATCAGGCCTTTCATCAGCCCGCCCTGCATTTTCGACTGCAGGTCGATGCCCGCGCCCATGTAGAGCATCGCCCCCGCTTCGGCATAAATCTCTTCGTTCCGCTGCAACGTGATCTGCAACGCCTGCATGACGTCGCCGACGATTGTGTAGTCCATGTTTTTTCTCCTGCGTGTGGATTCTATCGGTTGGAGAAGCTCTTAGCTGTTAGCTCTTAGCTCTTAGCAGGTGGCTCGCCCCTAGCCCGCTAAGAGCTAACAGCTTAGAGCTAAGAGCGAACGTTCTATCATCCTCGCCGTGTCCCGCTCGCAACCCATGCCCCTCCTCGACGCCCTCGCGCAGCACTATCCCGACTCGTCGCGGACCACGCTTCGGCAGATGCTGCAGACCGGCCGCGTGCGGGTTGGCGGCGAGACGGAGAAGGATGCAAAGCGCGTCATCGAGCCCGACGAGATGCTCGACGTCATCGCGAAAGCCGACACCCGCGTGCTGCCGCCCGGCGTGGCCATCCTTCACGAAGACCGCGACGTCATCGTCATCCTCAAGTCGCACGGTCTGCTCACCGTGGCGACGGAGCGCGAGCGCGAAGCCACCGTCCAGGCCTACCTCAACACCTACCTCGGCAGCCGCGGAGAGGATCGCGTTCACGTCGTTCATCGCCTCGATCGCGAGACCTCAGGCGTTCTCATCTTCGCCAAGAACTTCTTCGCCCGCGAGCAGCTCAAAGCGCAGTTCATGGTGCACAGCGTCGAGCGCATTTATGTAGCCATCATCGAAGGAACGATCGACCCGCCGGACGGAACGATCGAGTCGAACCTGTTCGAGATGAAGGATCTGAAGATGGTCAGCGTCGAGGCCCATCCCGACGCCAAACACGCCATCACGCACTACCGGACGATCAGCGCAAAACGCCTGCACTCGATGCTCGAGGTGACACTGGAGACCGGCCGCAAGAACCAGATCCGCGCGCATCTGTCCGAGGCTGGCCATCCCGTCGCCGGCGACATCATGTACGGCGCGAAAACAAACCCTCTCGGCCGCCTCGGCCTCCACGCCAAACTCCTCGGCTTCGACCACCCCACGACCGGTAAACACCTCGTGTTCACCGCAGCGCTGCCGAAGGAGTTTCGGGCCCTAATTCCAGAAAACCAATCACCACAGAGGCACTGAGGACACAGAGAGTTACGTCTTATCTCTGTGTCCTCTGCGTCTCTGTGGTGATTGGTTTTGGTGGAGGATTACACGAACGAAACCGCCAACTGCGATCCCTCTTCGCGGTGGATCGTGTCGACGAAACGGATCGTGTTCGACTTCAGCGACATGAACAGCGATGACGTGCGGATGCCGCCGCCGAAGAAGCGGACGCCGCGCAGGAGATCGCCGTCGGTCACGCCGGTGGCGCAGAAGATGATGTCGTTGCCGGACGCCAACTCGGCCGTGTCGTAGACCTTGTCGGCGTCCATATAGCCCATCGAGCGCAGACGTTCTTCCTGCCACTTCTCGAGAGGCTTGAGGCAGCCCTGCATCCGGCCGTTGAGGCAGCGCATCGCGGATGCTGTCAGCACGCCTTCCGGTGCGCCGCCGATTCCCATCGCCGCGTGAATGCCGGTGCCGCGCACTGCGGCGGCGATCCCGGCGGAGAGATCGCCATCGGTGATCAGCTTGATACGCGCGCCGGCTTCACGAATCTGCGCGATGAGGTCGTGGTGCCGTTCGCGGTCGAGGACGACAATCGTCAACTCATCGACGTCGCGTTGAAACGCCGCTGCGATCTGGTTGAGGTTCTCGTGAACGGAGTTCTTGATGTTGACGTGCGCGGCCGCGGTGGGGCCGACCACGATCTTGTCCATGTACACATCGGGCGCGTTGAGCAGGCCGCCTTTTTCCGATGCCGCCAGGACCGCGATCGAGTTCGCCGACCCGGTGGCGCAGAGGTTCGTTCCTTCGAGCGGATCGACCGCGATGTCGATCTCGGGATAAATCTCCCCCTCGGTCCATCCGCGCCCGAGCGGCTCGCCGACGTAGAGCATCGGAGCCTTGTCGCGCTCTCCCTCGCCGATGACGACCGTGCCGCGCATCTTGAGGCGGTTCAGCTCCTCGCGCATCGATTCGACGGCCACCTGATCGGAGTATTTCCGCTTGCCGTACCCCATCGTCCGCGCCGCGGCGATGGCCGCCTTTTCAGAAACGCGCAAAAAGCCGATCTCGAGACTGGATTCCATGATGCTCCGTTCGTTGCCTGAATTTCCGGGCGGCAACTCTAGCAGATATAGGGGAGCCGGTAGCGAGTGAGGACGCCAGTCGCGTTGCCTCGGATCGTCGATGTGCAGTGTCATTTTGCAATGGCACGCGCTCGCAACTCCTGGTGATGGATCAGCGCTCCGCGATTCGCCGCCCATCCGGCCAAGCCGAAGGAGATGAGCGTCAGTGCCGAGGCAATGGCGACGGTGGTTGGCCGCGGACGGACCAGCGCCACCAATGCCGCGACGCCGGCCGGCTCCGCTACCGCGATGAAACGCTCAGCCGCCTCTTCGTGCGGACCGATGGCCTCCTGATCGATTCCTTCGACCTTTCCGATCGCATCCCCGGCGGCGCGTCCCGTGTAGAAAACCGGAATCGCGCCGAGGGCGGTGACGACCACGATGCCGAGCGCGGTGCGCAAGAGCGTCGTGCTGCGCATCACAGCGGCCGCCAGCAGCAGCGACACCGCGAACAGCTCGCCGAAAACGGGAGCATGATTGAGTATGAGATGGAGGTGGATCGCGTTGGGAAGATGGGCGTGGCTCATCTCACTCCACCACGAACATCATCTTCATGTTGCCGTGTCCCGCGCCGCAGTAGTGATCGCAGATCGCACCGAAGCTGCCGGCTTCGTGCGGCGTGATGGTCACCTCGGCCGGTTTCCCAGCGTCGGCGTCCAGGTCGATCTTCAGTGCTTTGATGAAGAGCCCGTGCGCGCGGTCGGTGCTGGTGAAGTGAATGGTCACCGGCTCGTCTTTCTTGAGCGTTACGACGTTCGGCGTGAACTCGAACTTCTTTGCGTTGATCTCGACAACGCGCGGCGTTGTGCCAGGCTGCGCCACAAGTGCGGTGGCAGCGGCCAACGAGAGCGTGAGCAACAACGCGATGAGGAACTTGTTGAACCTGTTCATAGAAACTCTCCCTGTCTAAGGATTTGCTGGACGCCTTCCGTTCCGGAGAGCTCGCGCGAGGTCAACTCCACGTCGCTGATCGAGAGCGCGTGACGCGCGCCGTCGCCTTTGATCTCCCGAATGCCGAGGTTGCGGAAAGGCTGGGTCTTGTCAAATGGAAGCGGCTTTTTCTCCGCCATCGATGCCGCCGCGGGCTCGGGGAAGGCGAAGATCAACGAGCGCGCCGCGTAGTGTTGGGATTTGCCGACAGAGGTGTGATTGAGGCGGTGGATGTGGCCGTAGAGAACGGTCACGGCGTCGTAGGGCGCGAGGACATTCATCACCTCGTCACCGTCGCTGGTGAACCACTCCCACTCCGGCTTCAGATCGAAGAGCGGCCGGTGGGTGAAGACGACGATCGGAGCCGTTTTCGGGTAGCGGGCTAGATCCTTCTTGAGCCAGGCGATCTGCCCGGCGCCGACGATCGGCTTACCAGACGAGACGTTGTCGAGAGCGACGAAGTGAACGCCGCGGTGATCGAACGAGTAATGGGTCTCGCCGAAATGTTCGCGGAAGAGTGTCCCGCCATCGAGCGCGGCGTCGTGCTCGCCGGGCACGTGCATCCTCTTCTTGACGCGAAGGCGGCCGGAGATCGCTTTGAACGCCGCGAAGCGTTTGGCGTGTTCGGCCGGATCCTCGCTGTCGTGGGTGAGATCGCCCGTGAAGAGGATGAGATCGGGCTGCGGATTGAGTGCATTGATCGCGTCGACAGCGCGCTCGAAGGCTTTCGTGCCGAGGGGGTCGGGCGGTCCCTGGAATCCGACGTGTGTGTCGCTGAGCTGCACGATCGAGAAGGGTCCGGGAGCTTCGCCATTGCGCGAGCCGAGAAGGTTGCCGAGGGGCAGGCCGCTGGCGGTTGTGCCGAATGGCATGAACCGCAGAAGCGCGCCCGCGCCGAGCGAAACCGCCGAGAGGCGCATGAATGAGCGGCGGTCGAATGGTTGTGTCATGACGGTGGAGTCCTTTCGCGCTGTGTAACTGGCGAAGGTTGCTTTTCATCCCGGGAAATCAGAGATCAGAAATCAGAGACAGAGAGATCAGGACGTTGGCGGTTTCGTCCCGATCTTTGATCTCTAATCCGTGATCTCTGATTCACCGGGCTTTTTTTCGCGATTCGTCAGTTAGAAGGGAGTAGAACTGCTGCGGATGACCGAGGAACTCACGTTTGAGGCGATGGCGTTGCCGCTCTTCGAGCCGCTCTACAACTACGCCCGCTGGCTGGCGCGCGACGCGGACGAAGCGGAAGACCTGGTGCAGGAAACGTATCTGAAAGCGTTCCGCGGATTCGGCTCATTCACAGCCGGGACGAACTTCCGCGCCTGGATCTACCGCATTCTCCGCAACACCTTCCTGACGTCGAGGAGCGGTCTCCGAGGTGCGCCTCAGATCTCGATCGATGAAGACCCCGATCGGTACGAAGGACTGGCGGAGGCAGCGACGCCGGAGACGATCTTCTTCAGCCGCGCCAATGCGGAGGCGCTGCGAGAGGCGATCGAGGCGCTGCCGCTGCCGTTTCGCGAAGTCATTCTTTTGTCGGACGTCGAGAGCTTCAGCTACAAAGAGATCGCGGAGATGTTGTCGATTCCGATCGGGACGGTGACGTCGCGTCTCCTGCGGGCAAGGGCCAAAGTACGGGAAGCGCTGCGAGGATCGAAATGACGCGAGATTTGACTGCGGAGGAAGTGGAGCGTTACGCGGACGGCGAGCTTCCGCCGGATGCGCTTCCGGAGATCGAAGCGCATCTCCGCGATTGCAGCCGTTGCGCGAACGCCGTGCTGGCAGTGATGCAGATGAAGCGCGCCGTCCGGGCGGCGATGCCTCGCTTCGCGCCGCGCCGTCCACTGGTCCTCGGCAAGCGCTCCCCCCGTTCACTCGTGTGGCTTGCCGCTGCGGCTCTCGTGATCATTGCCGTCGGGGGAGAGATGCTGGTTCTGTCCCGCAACACCTCGGCCCGCGAGTTGGCCGACCTTCATTCCACGATCCTGGCGGGCGCGAATCCGATCGACGTCGTCTCCACCGACCGCCACACCGTCAAGCCGTGGTTCGAGGGACGCGTTCCGTTCGCGGTCAACGTTCCCGATCTCTCGGCCACGCCGTTTCGCCTCATCGGCGGACGCGTCGTTTTCTGGCACGGCCGTCCCGGCGCCTACCTGCTCGTCAGCAAAGGCGCCCACAAGATCTCGCTCTTCGTTTTCGAGTCGTTGCCAAGCCTTGGCAATACGCCGCAAATGACGATCGACGAATGGCGCGCGAGCGGTCTCACCTACGTCGCAGTGGGAGACGTTCCGCGGGAAGATCTTGAGGCGCTGCGGCGGGCGTACGGAAATCCGTAGCCGGTCGCGCGCAGGAACCCTTGTTACCACAGAGGCGCAGAGGTCACAGAGTACGACCTCAACTCTGTATCCTCGTTGTCTCTGTGGTTCATTTGGTCCGACGGTCCGAGAGCGACTACTTCGCCGCCTCCATCTCCCGCCGCGCCGTCGCCTCCCGCTCATCCTTCGCCGACATCGGCGGGTTGTAGGCCGGGATTCCCGTCACGGCCTCGCCGATGATGAGGTTGTGGATGTCGTGCGTCCCCTCGTAGGTCTTCACCGACTCGAGGTTCAGCATGTGGCGGATGATCGGGTATTCGTCGCTGATGCCGTTGGCGCCGAGGATGTCGCGGGCGGAGCGGGCGCACTCGAGGGCGATGTTCACGTTGTTCATCTTGCCCATTGACACGTGGTGCGGCTTCAGTTTTCCCTGATCCTTGAGGCGTCCCATCTGCAGCGCCAGGAGCTGGCCCTTCGTGATCTCGGTGATCATCCAGGCCAGTTTGTTCTGCACGAGTTGATGCGATGCGATCGGCTGGCCTCCGAACTGGATGCGCGTCGTTGCGTAGCTGCGTGCGGTCTCGTACACCGCCATCGCTGCGCCGAGCGCGCCCCAGGCGATGCCGTAGCGGGCCTGCGTCAGGCAGCCCAGCGGGTACTTGATGCCGTTCGTTTCCGGGAGCACGTTCTCGGCGGGGATGCGGCAGTCCGCGAAGAAAAGCTGCGACGTGACCGAGGCGCGGAGCGAGAACTTGCCGAGGTGGTAGGCGGTGGAGAAACCGGGCGTGTCTTTCTCGACCAGGAAGCCGCGAATCACGCCGTCGGCTTTGGCCCAGACGACCGCGACGTCAGCGATCGATCCGTTCGTGATCCACGCTTTCGCGCCGTTGAGGACCCAGGAATCGCCGTCCTTGCGCGCGTAGGTGCGCATGCCGCCGGGATTCGAGCCGAAATCGGGCTCGGTCAAACCAAAGCAGCCGATCTTCTCGCCGGCGGCGAGCTTCGGAATCCAGTAGTCGCGTTGTTCTTGTGACCCGTAGGTGTAGATCGGGTACATCACCAGCCCCGATTGCACCGAGGCGAACGAGCGCAGGCCTGAATCGCCGCGCTCCAGCTCCTGCATGATCAGGCCGTAGGCGACATTGTTGAGGCCGGGAAGGTCGTACTCCTTGATCGTCGCGCCGAAGAGTCCCATCTCCGCGATCTTGGGGATGAGGTGCATCGGGAACTTCTCGGAGCGGTTGGCCTCTTCGATGATGGGGATGATCTCGTCATCGACGAAATCGCGAACGGTCTGGCGAACCATCAGCTCGTCTTCGGAGAAGAGCGAGTCGATATCCATGTAGTCAACGCCGGGAAAGCTGGGCACTGGTGAACTCCTCGTTTGAAATCGGGGTTGATCATATCAATTCGGAGTAGGCAGTCTGCCCGCACCGCTGTTCTCATTCGAGCTATCAGGCCAGATCCGAACCATCGAGGCGGGACGCCTCGATGGCCGCGGGCGAGACGCCCACACTCCTCGGCGCATCGTAAGGAGTGCGGTCGTCTCGACCGCGGGCACTCGGGCGTCCTCGCCCGAGTGCTGTCGGGGCGGAGGTCGAAATTCGTCGGCGTTCTCCCGCAGCCGCCGCTTCGCCCATCCCACAGTCCAACTCGCTGCAAAGCGAATGACTCCGCGATCGAGGTCGCAGATCCTCACGCTCGAAGGAGACATCCATGCAATTGCGCACACTCATCCGCTGCACGTTCCTATTCACCGCTCTCGCCGCGAGCACGCTGATCGCCGCATCGCAGCGGCAGTCGCTCGTCGTCAGCGCCGACTGGTTGAAGCAGCACATCGCCGATTCCGACCTCGTCCTGCTCCACGTCGGCGACAAGGCGGGCTACGAAGTCGGCCACATTCCTGGTGCAAGGCTGACGTCGCTGGCCGACATCTCCATCTCCGATCACACGGAGAAGGGGCTGATGCTGGAGATGCCGCCCGCCGAGGAGCTGAGACACAAGCTCGAAGCGCTGGGGATCTCGGATAAATCGCGTGTCATCGTTTACTACGGCAAAGACTGGGTCTCGCCATCGACGCGCGTGCTCTTCACGCTCGACTACGCGGGCCTCGGTGCACGCTCATCGCTGCTCGACGGCGGTCAGGCGGCGTGGGTGAGCGCCGGCGGGCCGTTGACGAAGGATGTGACGGCCACGAAAACGGGATCGCTCGCACCGCTGCAGATCCGCCCCATCGTCGTTGATGCCGATACGGTCAAGTCGCGCATCGGGGCTCCCGGATTCGCGATCGTGGATGGACGTGATGCCGTCTACTACGACGGCGTCGAAACCGGCCAGGGTCACAACGAGAAGCATCGCACCGGACACATTCATGGCGCGCTCAGCATCCCGTTCACTTCGATCACGGACGATCGGCTGCTCCTGAAGTCGAACGAAGAGCTGGCCGCGCTGTTCGCGAAAGCAGGCGTCAAGGCGAACGACACCGTCATCGGCTATTGCCACATCGGACAACAGACCACCGCGATGCTCTTCGCGGCACGCACGCTCGGTCATCCGGTGCTGCTGTACGACGGCTCGTTCCAGGACTGGTCCCGCCACGCCGGCTATCCCGTCGACAATCCCTCGGAGAAGGCGAGCAAGTGAGCGAGTTCCGCCCAGCCCGGCCGTACGCCGATCCGTACCTCGCCGGCATCGGCCTCGGCCTGGTGCTGCTCGCGGCGTTCGTGATCATGGGCCGCGGCCTCGGCGCCTCCGGCGCGTTCGCGAGCAGCGCGTCGGGTCTTGCCGCGGCGGCGGCGCCAGCTCGTGCAGCGGCGAATCCATTCTTCGCGCGCTACCTCGGCGGCGACGGTCCGTGGCGGGAGTGGCTGCTGTTCGAGATCGCGGGCGTGATCATCGGCGGATTCCTTTCGGCACTTGCAGCCGGGCGATTTCGACTCGCAGTCGAGCGCGGCCCGCGCATTGGCCGCGGCGCGCGCCTCGGCTACGCCTTCGCGGGCGGCGCGGTCATGGGCATCGGCGCCGTGCTCGCGCGCGGCTGCACGAGCGGTCTTGCGCTCACGGGAGGCGCGCTGCTCAGCGTCGGAAGCTGGCTGTTCATGATCGCCGCGTTCGCCGGCGGATATCTGTTCGCGCCGCTGGTGAAGAAGGCGTGGCGATGAACGCAATCGCCCCGTTTTTGGAGCTCAGCGACCTCGGTCCTGGTACGGCGCTGGTTGCCGCGGTCGTCATCGGCATCGCCTTCGGTTGGGCGCTGGAGCGTGCCGGACTGGGAAGCGCGCCGAAGCTCGCCGGCCAGTTCTATCTCGCCGATCTCACCGTCTTCAAGGTGATGTTCAGTGCCATCGTCACGGCGATGCTCGGCGCGTACTGGCTGGCGCGTTTCGGTGTGCTCGATCTTGCACACGTCTATGTGCCGGATACGTATCTGCTGCCGCAGCTCGCCGGCGGATTGTTGTTCGGCGTCGGCTTCGTCGTGGCGGGACTCTGCCCGGGAACGTCGTGCGTCGCCGCGGCGACGGGACGGGCGGACGGATTGCTGGTGATGCTCGGGATGTTCGCAGGCGTCCTCGGCACCGGCATCGCGTTTGGATCGATCGCCGGTTTCTACGAGAGCACGTCCCGAGGCTCGATGACGCTGCCGCAATTGCTGCACGTTCCGTACGGTGTCGTCGTCGGCGCAGTCGTGGCGATGGCGCTCATCGCGTTCTGGTGGATCCGGCGATTCGAACCTTCATTCGATGCCATGCACGCCGCAGATCGAGCGCGCTCCTCGAATGCAACCGAACCCACCAATCGAACGCCTTCTCCCCCGCGCTTTTCAGCGGGGGAGAAGGTGCCGAAGGCGGATGAGGGGGCACTTGAGAGAACGGCGCGCGAGCAGATTGCAGCATCGGCATCGTCATTCGGCGCACGTCCCCCCTCATCCGGCTTTGCCACCTTCTCCCCCCGCCAAAAGCGCGGGGGGAGAAGGCGCTCGATTGGGGTGCGTCGCAGAAAACTCCTGGCCTGGCCGGCCTTGCTCCTTGGTGCGCTCGCCGCGTTCGCCGGGAGTCCGTTCCGCGCAAATCACGCAACCGTCGACGTCGAACGTCTCGCCGCCGCAGTAGCGCACGAAGAGGATCACGTCACCGCGATCGAGCTGGCCGAATGGATTCGTGGACGCAAGCCCGCGTTGCGCGTCGTCGACTTGCGCACGGCCGCGGAATTCGAGACCTACCACGTTCCTCGCTCCGAGCGCATCGCACTCGAATCGCTCGCCTCGACTCCGTTCCGTTCGACCGACACGATCGTGCTCATCTCCGGCGGCGGCACTCATGCCTCGCAAGCGTGGGTTCTGCTCCAGGCACTCGGCCACAGGCAAGTCTTCTTTCTTCGCGGCGGATTGCAGGAGTGGATCGACGACGTGATGAATCCGACGATCCTCGCGTCCGCGCCGCCTCGCGCGATGGCGGAGTTCAAGAGGGTGGGGGAGATCAGCCGCTACTTCGGCGGCGTCCCGCGCATCGTCGACAAGCTCGAGCCTCGGCCTGCGGATACCAACGAATCAGTTGATCGATCGGAATCGTCAACGTCCGACGCAGCGGCCGCGATCCGGAGGCGTGGATGCTGAGCGCTGTTGCCACCGAGCCGCAAACCTCTTTCGAAGCGCTGCGCGACCGCGAGTTCAGCCGCCTCGATGCGCAGCATCATGCCTACCTCGACTACGCGGGAAGCGCGCTTTACGGCGACTCGCAGCTCGATGCGCACCACGCGCTGCTTCGGCAGGGACTCTTCGGCAATCCGCACTCCGACTCGCTGCCTTCGCGCGCCAGTACGGATGTCATCGATTCCGCCCGCCGCTCCGTGCTCCGATTTCTCGATGCGGACGAGGCGACGCACGATGTCTGCTTCACCGCCAACACCAGCGCGGCGATCAAACTCGTGGCGGAAAGCTATCCGTTCTCGTCGCAGACCTCCTGTCTTCTTTCTGCTGACAACCACAACTCGGTGAACGGCATCCGCGAGTACGCGCAGCGCGCCGGAGCTCGTATTCGCTACCTGCCGCTCGATGGCGAGCTTCGCCTGCAGGACGCCGATGCCATCATCGACAGCGAGTCGGGCGGCGGCTTGCTCGCGTTTCCGGCGCAGTCGAACTTCTCCGGCGTTCGTCATCCGCTCGCGCTCGTCGCAAGAGCGAAGGCGCGAGGACTCGACGTCCTCCTCGACATCGCCGCGTTCGTGCCGAGCCACGCCTTCAGTCTTCGCCACTGTCCCGCCGATTTTGTGGCGCTGTCGTTCTACAAACTCTTCGGATATCCGACCGGCGTCGGCGCGCTCGTGGCGCGTCGCGACGCGTTAGCGCGGCTTCGCCGTCCCTGGTTCGCGGGAGGAACGGTGCTCTACGCGTCGATCGCCGCCGCGACGCATCGCCTGCGTCCCCGTCACGAAGGCTTCGAAGACGGCACGCCGAACTTCCTCGGCATCGCCGCGCTCGATTCCGGCTTCGCGTTGCTGGAGGAAGTGGGGATGCCGAGGCTGTCGGAGCACGTCTCGCGGCTGGGTGCCATGCTGATCGAGCAACTCCGCGCAATGCGCCACCGCAACGGCGTTCCTCTCGTGCGACTCTACGGTCCAACGAACATGATCGACCGCGGGAGCATCATCGCTTTCAACGTCTGCGACAGCGACGGCCGCCCGCTACCGTACACGCTGGTCGAGACGCGCGCGCGACAGGCCGGCGTGTCGCTGCGCGGCGGCTGTTTCTGCAACCCCGGCGCGTCGGAGTCGGCCTTCGGCCTCGATCCCGCGCGAATCAGCGCCTGCCTCGACAGTCTCGGCGCCGACTTCACGCCGGATCGTTTCGCCGAGTGCAGCAACACCGCCGTGGGCGCCGTCCGAGCGTCGATCGGGCTGGCGAACAACGGCGAGGACATCCGGCGGGCGGTGGAGGTTGTGGCATCGTTTGGGTACTGACGCGCGTCAACGATGACTGCGTGTACCGTAGCCGAGGCTCTTCAAGTAGCTCTTTTTGTGCGAAGAAAGATCGGCAGGCATTCGATCGTCGTCAACGCCTCCGATCAAATCGCCAGCGAGATCGAAGAACGTCGCTGGACGAGCGGATGCACTTTCCAGCCGCCGTCGAACGACCGCGGACTTCGAGATGCCATCAGCGATCGATTCAGCTTCGATCTGAGCCGCCATCGCATCGGGCAAACGTACGGTGAGTGACTTCACGCAAAACAGATTACAAGAACCCAAGCCAGAATTCATGGGCAGAAACCCGGAGGTGCGCGCCCGACCAGCTGTCATTCCGAGCGGGCGGGCGTTGGGGGGCGAGGAATCCCCTGCCGATGTGGACTACTCGCGCCGAAGCAGGGGATTTCTCATCGCGCTCCACCGCTCCCACCCGTCCACCCGCCCCGCGGTTCCGCCGATTCGAAATGACAGTATCTTTGGCCGCTAATTGCACCGAAGGAGGACTGCCTTGCGAACCATTGCCCTGACCATCACCCTGCTCACGATCTCCAACCTGTTTATGACAGTCGCTTGGTATGCGCACCTCAAGAATCTGACGTCGAAGCCGTGGTATGTCGCAGCTCTGGTCAGTTGGGGCATCGCCTTCTTTGAGTACATGGTGCAGGTGCCGGCGAATCGGATCGGGTTCGGGCGTTTATCTCTGGCCCAGCTCAAGGTGATTCAGGAAGTCGTCACGCTTTGTGTGTTCATTCCCTTTGCGGTCCTTTATATGAGGCAGACGCTCACCCTCAATTTCTTATGGGCCGGGCTTTGTCTCGTTGGCGCGGTGTTCTTTATGTTCCGCTAGATCGAAAAGCATAGGTCCCTGAGTTACGCGGCAATGGGCAGGACGGACTCCTGAATCTGAACGACGGCGGTCAGGAGTTGTTCCTTCTCTGCAGCGCGGATCGCGCGGTGTTCCTCAATGCACACTACGCAAAGCGCTTCACACGACCGGCTGATTTCCGAGATTCGGGGAAACCCGTACGTCCCGCCGATACCGGTAAGGCTGTGAAACATCTGCATGAGCGGTTCCGGATCGGAGGAGGCGCTGAGCGTGGCGGTGAGATCCGTGACACGGCGATTCAGTCCGACGAGAAATCGCTGTTGAAGCTCCTGAAAACGGTCGGGGAAAGCGGTGGTCATGGTCATGCGGCCACCGCGGAGACCTTTGCGAGAACGGCGCGCAATTTGTCGAAATTGATTGGCTTGGTCAGATAGTCGTCCGCGTGAAATGTGTTCAGCGCCTCGGTGCGATAACGCAATGCGGTATAGAGCGAGCTCATGACGATGACCTTGATGGATGGGTCGATCAACTTGATGAGGCGGCAGAGTTGCCGGCCGTCGGTCTTTGGCATCAATGCGTCGGTCAGTACGATGTCGGTCTTCGACTGCTCGATGACTTTCAGCGCTTCCTCCGCGTTCTTTGCGGTCAGCGTCCGGTATCCCATCTGCTGCACCGAATACTCGGCGATCAGGCGGATCTCTTCGTCGTCGTCAACGATAAGAACCGTCGGAGCTTTGTTTGAGGCTGGTGCGGCGGTGTCGAGGGCGCGTTTGAATTTCTCCTCGGTCTGACGCTCGCGCAATGCGCGCAGCTCAAATTGCCATTCAGCACGCATGGGAAACAGACTCTTTCCGCAGAAGCAGGAGTGGCACGACGGGCAGATCGCCGAGAGCGCGGTCGAGACGCAGTGACACCATTCGATCGCGTCCAGACGGATCGGCTGAGTACAGGTTGGGCAGGGGAGAGAGGTGATGGCTTCAGACATTCCTGAGTTCCTTTGTGGTTGACGGTCGTGTTTCGGTTGTCATGGCAGGCATGCTTGGAATCGTGAATCGGAAACGACTTCCCTCGCCGAGCGTGCTCTCGGCGTGGATGTCTCCTCCGTGTTGGTGAACGATGCTTCGGCAGATGGCCAGACCGAGCCCGGTTCCACCTTTTTCCCGGGAATCGGAAGCGTCGGCTTGCTGGAAGCGCTCGAAGATCAGATCGAGCTTGTCCGCCGGAATCCCTCGCCCGTGGTCAGCGACCTCGAAGGTGACATTGGTATCCCCGGCCGCTGCAGAAAGAGAGACCACCGATCCCGCAGGCGAGAACTTCACAGCGTTACTCAGCAGATTGCTGAAGGTCTGCAGAATCTGATCAGGATCCGCCCACAACGGGACGTCGCAGTGCAGGCATTGCAATGTGACCTCAGCCTTTTCGGCCATCGGCCGGATCAGTTCGATGGCCTGATTCATGAGCTGATAAGAGTCGCAGGATTCTCGTGTGGTCGTGACCTGACCCGATCCCATTCGCTCGAAGTCGAGAATGTCATTGATCAACTGGACGAGTCGTTCCGTATTCGATACCGCGATGTCGAGCATGCGTTTTCCCATCGCTGGGACCGCGCCGAGGCGTCCGCCGGCCAACAGGCCGAGGGCGCCGCGAATGGAGGTCAGCGGTGTACGTAACTCGTGGCTGACGATCGAGACGAATTCGTCTTTCATCTTCTCGATCGCACGCCGCTCGCTGACGTCGCGGAACGTCACCACGGCACCAGTGACCTTCCCCTCGGCGTCTCGGATCGGCGTGGTGGCGTGCTCGACGGCGATCGTCGTCCCGTCCTTCCGCCAGAACACTTCGCGATCGTCGTGCTCCGCCTCTCCGGTATGCAAAGTGATGTAAACGGGACAGTCGGTCCATGCGTAGGCAGTTCCGTCGGAGAGGTGGTGATGGGCGATGTCGTGCACGTTCCTGCCGATCAGCTCATCGGCGCTCCAGCCGAGCAGGCGGACAGCCGACTCGTTGACGAAGGTCGTGTGACCCGCGGCGTCGAGGCCGAAGATCCCGTCGGCTGCTGCGTTCAGGATCTGCGTGTTGTAGGAGTGTTCGGCTCGTTTGCGCTCCGTGACGTCCGTCGTCACGCCAATCATGCGGAGTGGTTCGCCGGCCGCACTGTGAACAATGTATCCGCGGCTAAAGACGTCGGCATAGGAGCCGTTGTTGTTTCGAAATCTGTATTCGTCGCTCCAGATCTGCGCCCCCGATGCAATGCTGGCCTGGATCGTTGTCAGCACACGGTGGGCGTCATCAGGATGAATGGCGTCCGACCAGACCGTTTGGTCGACATCGCCGGAAACGCCGCTGCCGAATTGCGCCATGGCCTCGTTGCACCAGCAAGCGTTTGTCTTGGTGTCCCAGTCAAAAACGACGTCGTTTGTCGCGCGGGCGGCAAGGAGGAAGCGTTCCTCGCTTCTGTGGAGGGCGGCCACGGCACGCTTCTGTTCCGTGATGTCCTGGGCGAATGCGTAGTGTCCGAGGAAGTTTCCCTCCTGATCGTAAGAGGCAACGCGGAGGAGCCGCACGTCGATCGTGCTTCCCCCTTTGCGGAGAGCGCGAATCTCGATCTCACTCTTGCCGGTTTCGCGCAACTCGCCATTGGACCGCAGGGTCGCCTCGATGTCGGCAGGCTGCACGAGCGTTTCGCTCGAAATTGCGAGGAGCTCGTCGGGCTCGTACCCGAGGGCGGTCGCGAACGACCGGTTGATTCTCTTGAAGCAGCCGTCTGAGCCGAGAAATGCGATTCCTGTCATAGCCTGCTCGAAGGCCGTATTCAGCCTTCGCAGCTCATCCTCGCTCGCTTGCAGCTGACCGAGGAACTTCTCCCGCTCGCAGGTTGCCAAAACCTCACCGGAAAGGCGGCGTCCGTAGAGCACTGCCGCGGTGATGCTCAAGGCGCCAAGAACGGCAACGGCATACTCGTACCGCCGCTGCATGGTTGGATTCAAGGCCTGCTGTTGGAGAAAGAGCTCACCCGAGATGATCAGCAACTCGAACGCCGCAAACACGACGAACAACTGATATAGCCTCTTCACGATATCGATCCAATCGCAACCGGCAGTCCAATTGGGTAAATCTTCTAAGTCCCAATGAATCTCTACTTTACGCATTCCTTCGATGGTTGATGGGCGTGCAGAAACCGGCTATCCGTTTGTTTTCTGCACTGCCGCGAAGTCGGCTGGCGATGCGATCTCGCGGTTCGGCCGCGGCGGCCCCGAACGTTCACGCCGCGGCTTTCGCGGTGAGAAAAATGACCGGCTCCGAACCGAGGACGAGTATTTTCTCAGGCGGCATGTTGCGGCTCCTTCAATGAGTCTGAGACAGCCTCGAGCAGGCGGACGACGTGTCCCTCAAACTCGGCAGGGCTGCAACGGCTCTTTGTAAGAAATTCAGTCGGCCCGAGTCGGAGGCGCGCCTGGTCGGCGGTTCCGACGTCCTGCGCGGAGTAGACGATGAGCGGGCTGCGCGCAAGCAGCGCACTCTCGCGAAGCGTGCGGATGATCTCGAAGCCGTCGCAATCGGGGAGGACGAGGTCGAGGACGATCAGCGCCGGCTTGTGTTGCGTGCAATAGAGAACGGCTTCGTTGCCATTGACGGCATGCGACGTCGGGATGCCGTGGCGTTGGAGGGAGGCGATCATGACGCGCGCAAGATCGAGATCGTCCTCCACTACAAGAACCGAGGGGACGCGGCCAGCCAGTTCGCGGGCATGGAGCAGGTCCACATCGGTCTTGTGTGGCGGCTCGATCGGTCCGGCCACGGTTGAGGAGACCGTCAGCGGAATGGTGAATTGAAACCGGCTGCCGGCCGGCTCGTTCGGGCCTGCCCAGATCTTGCCGCCGTGCGCGGTGACGATGCTCTGGCAGATGGCGAGGCCGAGACCGGATCCGCCTTTGTCGCGCGAGTCGGAGGCATCCACCTGGCTGAAGCGCTCGAAGATCGTCTTCCGTTTTTCGTCGGGCACCCCTCGGCCCTGATCGGCGATGCAGAAGACGAACTGCGTCCCGCGGGCAGCGCCGCTCACGGTCACGGTCGTATCGGGAGGAGAGAACTTGACGGCGTTGCCGATCAGGTTGGTCAGTGTCTGAATGATCCGGTCGCTGTCGCCCCAGAGCGATCCGAATGCCGGCTCGACGACGAGCCGGACGCCGGCTTCATCGGCAATGGCGACGACAAGTTCACCATTGGCCGCTCGACCGGTTTTCCGGGAAGACGATCTCGCCAGTGTCGATCTTGCTCGCGGGAAGAGGGCCCGTTCGCGTGCGGACGTTCGGTCGATTGCAGCATCTTGCGACATATCCCCGGCCAGGCGAACGAACTTCATGTCATTGCTCATTTGTTCGTTCCTCGCATCACTGCTCCTCGCGATCTGGAAATTCGAATGCTTCGCGAAATGCCGAGTCGCTACAGAGCCCCTCGGCAAGATCCATGTCCAGTAAGAGGTCGAGCTGCCGCGCCACATAGGCCTCGACCGTGAGCGTGTCGCCCTCAGGAGAATCTCCGCGCGTCTCCGCGACGATGCGCTCCAGTGCGATCAGCAGGTACGCGGGAAGGCGCCACTGTACGAGCGAAACTCGGAGCAGCGCCGGAAAGCCGGCCGTCGTGCCGGCTGCGGCATCGAGATCGGCCGGCGTCCAGGTCCGCTGAACGATCGCAGCCACCTCGGACCACGGAATGAGACCGCCGGCGACAACGCGCTCCGGATTCTCGATCTCGGCGAGCACCCAGGCGGTATGGGAACGCGTTATCGCCGCAGCGTCAGCGAGGCTTACCGGCAGACGGTCAATAAAGAACCGCCGCACCCGCGCAATCGCGAGGTCGTCAACAGGCACGCTCACTTCCTAAGGAGAGTATGGTCGTGCGAATGGCCCTACCTCACGTGAAAGCAGGCGCCAATAGGTTGCGCACTCCGGCTCCCGTAGCACGGCTCAGGAGCCAATAGATTACTTTCCGCACGGCGACAATAAAGCCATGATGGTGCTATCATCGCGTCACTCCTTAATTTTCAGGGTCAAGCGAATGAGACGCGCACTCCGCGGAATCTTTCTATTGCTGTTGCTTGTCGCCGGTGCCAGAGCCCGCGCGGCTTCTCCTCGATCAAAATACTTGTTCCTCCAACCGAACGCTTCGGCGCCGGCAGAAGTACACATCAAGCATGTGGGGGAGCCGGTCAAGGACGAGTACCTCGTGTTCCTGGTCGAGGGCGACCGCCACGAAGTACCGGGTATCGCGCAGGGGCTGGCGCATGCGCATCACGGGCAGTTGATTGAGGTTTGGAACGAAGGGGTGCAGGGCTTTTGGGTCAGGATGAATGAGGCGCAGGCGGAGGCGATGCTGCACAACCCGCATGTCCGTTCCATCGAAGAGAACGCCGTCGTGCACGAATCGGGGACGCAATCCGTCGGTGGCAGCGATCCTTTCTGGCACTTGGACCGTATCGACCAGCGCTCTGCCAGTCTCGACGGCACCCTCCAGTATTGCAACGGCGCGACCCAGGTGTATGCGTACGTAATCGATAGCGGAGTACGTGCGGCTGATCCCCAGTTTAACGGCCGCGTTTTGGCCGGAACGAACAAAGGACCGACCGACGACGTTTGTTCGGCGAACAACGACCCTAACCAGCCTCCGCCCTATTCCGATGGCGCAGATTTCATGATCGACGGTTCTAACCCGTGTGGTGAGCACAACACGACGAGTGGAGGACACGGCACCGCCGTGGCAACGCTGCTCGCTGGGTCAGGAGTCGGCGTGTCCAAAACGGCAAGAGTCATTCCGCTGAGGGTGTTCAATTGCCAACATGTCGCCACGGACGCGACGATTGTGGCTGCGCTCAATTGGTTGCTCGGCGATTCCAACGGGTTGTGGGATACCGTCAACGATCGCACCCGTGTTCCGGCGGTCGCGAACTTCAGCATTTTCTATAAGATCGGGATGCTCAGCCCCGAAGTTGAGCTCGAAAGGCTGATTCGAAGGCTCATCCATGGCGGCATCGTCGTCGTCGCATCCGCGAACAACCAGAACGTGCCCGGTGATTCGCCTCCTCCTCAGAACAGTCCGCTTCCCGGGGGATCGTTCTATCAGGTGCCTGCACGACTCAGCTACTCCAATCCCAATACGAACGACAACACACAGGACCACAATCCGTTGTTCGGCGGTCCCGAGCGGCTGATCGCAGTAGGCGGTACGATGCAGATCAACGGCATTGATCAACGGTGGATCTGCGACCCCAGCGATCCAATATGCGATACCGTAAACGACCCAGGTTCAAACTATGGCCCAGGTGTTGATATCTGGGCGCCCGCGCAGAATATCCAAAGCGGACATCTTGCCGCGCGCAACCCTGGGGACGGTGACTCGTGGACAGGCGTACAGTATCGGCGTCCGTTCTACCGCCAGCTTCCTGACCGCCGTCCATTGTCTTTTCCTGGATGTCAGCTTAGTAATGACGGTCTTCCTCTGTCCTATGCACGGAGCGGAACATCGTTTTCGGCGCCGATGGTAGCCGGCGCGGCGGCGCGGTTGCTGAGCGAGGATCCCTCAGTGTTCACCGATCCGTCCGCTACCGCGCTGACGGTCTGGAACCGGCTCAAGGCGGCGGCTACCCGACTCAACGCCTCGACCGCCAATCTCGGTGCGGGATCGCCCAACCTTTTTCTCTACATCGGTGGAGTCAATTTCAAAACCCAACCTCAGTCGCAGGATGTGGACGCCGGTGGAAGTGCAACACTGACCGCCGAAGCAGTAGGTAGCGGGTTGTCCTACCGGCTCTACGCAGGGCACACCGGAGACACGACCATTCTGGTGCGGGACTGGCAGGCCAGCGGTACCTTCGCCTCCTTGCCATCGACGACGAAAACTTACTGGATTCGTGCAGCGAACACCTGTTCCGCCGACGGCACGAGCGTTACGGGGGATAGCGGCGAGGCGACGGTCCTGCAACGGCCGGTTGTCACGGCATCAGCGACCAGCAACTCCGCAGTCAGCGTGTACTGGCCGCCTGACGGTGGCACTGGGACGACGTACGAGCTGTTCCGTGCCTACGCCGGAGCGCCGTTCGACTTCAATCAGCCGTATCGGACCGGGCTGATTACCCCTCCGTTCAGCGACGTTGCACTGCAGACAAACCGTACCTACGTTTACAAAGTCCGTGCAACGAACGGAACGGTGACCGCAATGAGTCTTCTGCCCGACTACGCCACGACGATTGCCTTCACGGATGCCGACCTTACGATTAGCCCGGTCATCAAAGCGGTCCACGTCACCCAACTGCGGCTGGCCGTCAATTTGGTTGCGGAGGCGATCGGTGTGACGGACCCATTCACGCCGGCCGAGCTGAACGCCGCGTCGCTTACCGGGCAGGCAGTCGCGGCCGCTCATCTCACCGACATCATGTTGCAATTGAACGCGGTCCGTGCACAGTCCGGCTACGGCTTGCCAGCGCTATCCTTCACGTCAACGCCGGCATTCGGTGGTCTGATCCTGAAGACCCATCTCGCTGCTCTGCGAAGTGCAGTAAATTGATCGTCTCCCAAGAGATATCCCTATGAGAATACCCACCCGCCTTTCGCTTCTCCTTGTCATCTGCGCCTCGCTGCTTTCCTCCACCGCCGTCGCGCAGTTCACGCAGCAGGGGCCGGAATTGGATGGTACCGGCAGTGTAGGTTTTGCTTCTCAAGGAGCCGCTGTTGCTCTCTCGGCTGATGGGAATACTGCCATTCTTGGAGGGCCCGGCGACAACGTTGGCGTTGGCGCGGCGTGGGTCTGGACGAGGAGCGGAGGCGTCTGGACACAGCAGGGGACCAAGCTTGTCGGCACAGGCTCGGTGGGGATGTCCAGACAAGGTACTTCCGTTGCTCTGTCGGCTGATGGAAACACGGCCCTGGTGGGAGGGAAGCAGGACAACGGCGGCGCCGGAGCGGCATGGGTCTGGACCAGAAGCGGAGGCGTCTGGACTCAGCAGGGCCCCAAATTGGTCGGCACAGGTGCTGTGGGAAATGCTCGACAAGGCATTTCCGTCTCCCTCTCTGCCGACGGCAACACGGCCTTGGTCGGCGGAAACAGCGACAACGGCGGTGCCGGGGCCGCGTGGGTATGGACCCGGAGCGGGGGAGTCTGGACGCAGCAGGGCGCCAAACTATTGGGCTCGGGCGCCGTGGGAAACGCCCAACAAGGACAGTCGGTCTCAATTTCCGCCGATGGCAACACGGCCATCATTGGCGGGTACCTGGACAATGGTGGTACCGGGGCCGCGTGGGCATGGACCAGAAGCGGAGGAGTCTGGACCCAGCAGAGCAGCAAGTTGACCGGCTCGGGCGCCTCCGGAAGTGCGAATCAAGGCTTTGCCGTATCCATTTCCGCCGATGGCAACACCGCAATTGTGGGAGGACCTAACGACGGCGCAGCGTGGGTCTGGACCAGGAGTGGCGGAATCTGGACGCAACAGGGAAGCAAGCTTGTCGTACAGGGGAATCTGCAAGGTTTTTCGGTCTCGCTCTCAGCCGACGGCGATACCGCTGTCATCGCAGGGGTGTCGACGGACTTTGTCACGATCGGAAACTGCATCTGCCCTGCCGGAGCCGCATGGACCTGGACGAGGAGCGGAGGAATCTGGACTCTGGGAATGAAACTTGCCGGCGCCCTCGCTTCGCAAGGCGGGCCAGCCTCCATCTCTGCCGATGGCAGCACCATCATCCTCGGAGCGCCGGTCGATGGTTTTGTTGACCCCGGCGGTGCCTGGGTTTTCGTCCTTAACTCGATCGCTTCTGCAGTTCCGACGCTCGGCGGGTTCGCCGGTGCGGTCCTTCTGCTATCGATCGCGCTGTTGGCTCTTTTCAGGCTTCGATGATCCGGCCGTCGAGGTCCCGGATTCATTCAAAGAAATCGTCACGCTGTTCATTCCTCGACTCCAAACGGCCACAGCCCAGAAACCGATCAAGGCAGCGGGACCGACATTTTGGATCGCACGATCGACCTACAATTGCGATATCTCGATCCTCAACCCATTGCCCGACAATTCCTTCGTGTTGACACGATAGTACCCCGACATCCATTTCTCCAACCTCACTGTCTCCGGGTCGTGTCCTTTCTGCAGAATGTTGACTTGAACTACCCTCTTTCCTGCGCGCCAGATCTCAAATCCGCTGTTCAAATGCCCTGACCCGAATTCGGAGGGGGGGCGCTTCTCTGCCAATATGACCAGTTTCGGCAAACACGGCGAAAAGGATAACTCATTTACCCGAACAAGATTGGCATCGGGGGAGTGCTCCGGCCCTGCCTGGTACAAATACCCACTCTTGCACCGCGCGTTGTTTATTTGAAATTTCAAGTGACATGAATCGCCGATGGCAATCATTTCGATCTTCACGTAATATTCCTCCTCGTCTCAATTGTTCATCCGGCAACAAGCTTGGCAGGCACTCCGAAGGGTCACACATCAACTGTGCCCAGCTTCTGTGCCGGCAACGCCTTACGTACTTAGTCTTCGCTGTTGTTGAAGGCACTCACCTGGACGACCGTGTCATTAAAATCCCTGTCAGTGTCGCCATCGTCATTCGCGAACGCAAAGACCGAGTACACTAGCCCTTCGCACATTGAAACGTTGTCCGAGACCCGCACTTCAGAGGGTGTCCACGTCAATCCGTCATCATTTGAGCTGGATATCGCTACCGTCCAGGTCCACCCGGGCTCAAGAAGCGCGGACTGTGGCAAAACAAACTGATAGTTGAGATACTGCTTCCCGTACGCCATCTCCGGCGTCGAAAGCGCGACAACTGTATCGTCGTGCAGGCCCACGCCGGTTACTCCTACCCGCTGCAGTCGCAAGCTCGATGTGGTGGCCTGAATAAAGAGTACCAAGTTGTCCCCGGACTCGTTCGCCTGCCAATCAGGCGTCAGTGTTAATGTTACTGAGTCGTCTCTCATCGCATCTCCCTTTCATCGGTTTGGATATCGACTAGGCCGGCGGAATCGAGACCTTGTTCTCGAGCTCGTCGAGGATGACCGCAATCCAGCTTTTCGGCTTAGCCTTCTGAGGCTTCTGCGGCTGTTTTTGAGTCTTCGCGTCTTGGATCGGCGGTCGATCATCGTTACTACGCGCCGCGTTTGCACTGGCCGTGATGCCTAGCACAGCAAATAGCGACACCACGGCCACATAGCTACGAATTCGCTGCATACACCCTCCTCTGGCTGACACGGCACTGAGCCGATCAGAAGTTGGGAGGGCGCCCTCTGGAGAGAGGTGCCTTCAGCGCGGCAAACTATGAGGTTTTTCTTACTGCGCGAGAATAAAGCCTTGCGTTGGGTTCGCGGAAAGTTGATCGAGGTAAAGGCGGACACTGCGTAGCAACTCCGGCGTCGCTCTGCCTCTCGCGAGCGCCTCGTGCAGCACGGCGAGCGCTTCCTTCGCGTGTCGCTGCATGCCTTCGGAGCTGAAGACGACCACTATCTTCCGGCACGCCTCGGCCACATCTTCGGACTGCTTCAGGGCGAGCCGAACCTCAGCCCACTCGAGTGTGGCAAGTGCTGCGTCATTCGTGAGCCCGAGGCGCGCAAGGTCGGCGCGGATGGCGTTCAGTCCCGCCGCACCATCCTGCAGCTCACCTCGCGCGACCGCTACCGAGGCGAGCGACCACATGGTGCGAGCTTTTTCCGTTGGTACTTGCAATTCGTCGTAAAGCACGAGGGCCTCTGCGTAACAAGACTCAGCGTGATCCAGATGCCCGAGCTCCACACTGGCGAGACCACTGTTCTGGAGCGCGCTGGCTAGCAAGCGTGTGTTTCCGCGAGGTCGCGCAAGCTCGATGACGGGCTTGTAGGCGTCCACCGCCGCGCTGGCGTGGCCAGCAAACATCAGGCAACTCGCTTCGATCATGGTCGCCGTGAGTTCGCGGTCACCGTCTCCATACTCGTGAAAAACGCGCGCAGAATCACGCGCAAGCCCGATCCCTTCGGAAAGGCGATCGCTCTTCATGAACACCGTTGCGCGGAGTAGCCACACAATCGCCCGATCAAATTCATCCGCGCTTGGCGTCGCATCAAACAGTCTCTCCGCATAATCGAGCGCTTGCAGTGCCTCGCTGAATTGTCCGAGGTAGCGGAGGGCGTTGGCGCGTTCGCGGAGGGCCATGGCCATGCTTAGGCGGCGGCCGGAGTCTTGTGTCTCCGGCAGGCTTTTGGCGATCGCGCAGGCTGTGACGGCGAGCTGCAGGCTGAATCTCGGCCGGATTTCGTGGCGCTCGTTTGCGGCTGCGCAGAGCATACGCACGAGCCCTGCTGTGTGGCACCACGGCTGGGATTCGAGCTTTGCGTTCCTGAACCGCAGGGGCGAATTCAAGAGCGGCTTCAGGAGGCGCGTCGCCGCGTCGTCCTCGGTTTGCACACGCTGGCGTACTGCCCGGATCTGCGCCAACCGGTCGCCTGGAGTGTGCAGCGCCGTCACGTGTTCCCACGTTTCGGCGTGGCGCAACGCGCTATCGAGCTCACGGAAGATGGCGACGCCTTCCTGACAGGCCTCGCAGCCTGCCACGTGCGCGGCGACGGCGTCCCGGTCGTAAACTCCTTCCGCGTCAAGGCTGAATGCACTCAGTACGGTTCCGTCAGGATGCGTCATGACCTCGCCTCCCAAGCATCTCGCGGATGCGTTGTCTGCACGACGACAACAGATGGAGCACATAGCCGGGCGACAGAGAGAGAGTGGCGGCAATCTTCTCTTTCGATTCGTCGGCCCAGTAGTAGCGCTGCAATGTCTCGCGGCATTGAGTGCCCAAACGGGCCACAAGGCCGGCAACCGTAATCCTCCACGCCCAACTGTCCGCCCCGCAGTCTGCTGATGGGTCGGCGGTTTCCTGGAAGTTTTCCGGGAGCGGCGCTTCCCTCTTGCGATCGCGCCAGTAGTGTTTCGACGCGTTGCACACTGCGCCCATCAACCATGGCTTGAGGTCTTGAATCTTGGTGTGGCGCTCGAGGTATGCAATGAAGGTGTCGTGGGCGAGCGCTTCGGCGTCGTCGGGCGGAATCCCGTACCGCCGCATGGCGATGCTCCGCAGAAGCAAGCCGTACTCGCGGTACAGCGCCTCAAACGCATCGTCACCGGCAGGGCCAGTGGTGTCCGGCACAGCAGCCCTCCACGCGCGAGAACCAGCGCCCGGCGAGGATATAGGAACTAATGTGTTGCCATGCATCAAAATGTCGGGCGTCAGTAGAGGCCCGCTCCCTCCCGCAATGGCCGGCTCCAGCGCGAAGAGATCGCTGGCCCGAATGGCGAAGCCGGTCAGCTCGCGAACGGCCATCACCAGCAGAAGAATCTTCTCTTCCGTCGCACGCGCGCTCCCGTTCCGAAGCCGGCCGAAGTATTGGCGGCTGATCGAGCGGCGGAATCCCATTTCCGCGGCGATGCGGCCTGCCGCCTGAACGACGTGAATCGGCGTCAAACGGAAAGCGGCCATCACGAGCGACAGCGGAGTGCTGCGCCGATGCGTTACCAATCGCGATATTCCTCCTTGCCTCTGACTAGGAGTGTCGGGCGCACGGAAGTCCCTACCTCCGGCTCGAAAGACTCACATAGGCGGCGAAGAAGGAGAAACCTGGCCAGCCAAGACCCGCATGCATGTCTGTTTGTGTCTGCGAAGACAGTCCTCGCAATAGGAGGGTGAGAAATGCGGACGTACACGAGGCGCTTACTGCCAGGACAAAACCTCTTTGATCTGCGTGCCGAGGGTGAGCGGATCGAACGGCTTGGCAATGATTCCGCGAACTCCGAGCGCCATGTATTTCTGGCGGTCGGCTGCCTGCACTTTTGCGGTGAGAAAGATGACGGGGATGAGCATTGTGCCGGCGTGATCTTGCAGAGCGCGAAACGTACTCGGGCCGTCCAGATCAGGCATCATCACGTCGAGCAGGATTGCGTCCGGCTTCATGGAGCGGGCAAGTGCGATTCCGGCGGCTCCGCCGTTGGCTGTGTTTACGATCCAGTTCTCCGTCAATTCCAGGCTCATTCTGGCCACTTCGCGGATGTCGTCCTCGTCGTCGATTACAAGGAGTTGTCTAGGCTGCATTTAGCTCTTCCTTCTTCTGGTTTGTGACGTTCTCGAGGAGGCGTACGACGTGCGCTTCGAAGTCGGGCAGAGAGCATCGGCTCTTCGTCAGGAACTCGGTTGGGCCGAGGCGGAGGCGCGCCTGTTCTGCCTTGTCGACTTCGAGCGCTGAGTAGACGATGAGTGGGAGGCGGCTGAGCGTCGCGTTCGCTTTCAGGGCTCGGACGACCGCGAAGCCGTCGATGTCGGGAAGCCCGAGGTCGAGGACGATCAGACTCGGCTCGTGTTGCCTGCAAAGCCGGATTGCGTCGCTTCCTGTAGCTGCGTGAATGGTCCGAATGCCGCGCGCTTGCAGCGAGGTGGTCATGACGCGCGCAAGATCGAGATCGTCTTCCACGACGAGGATGGCCGGTGCCTTGATGGTGGGATCGGTGATGCCGCTCGCAAGCGACTCGGATGCGGGAGGTGCGGTGATGGCAGGAGCGAGAGGAATGGTGAATCGAAAGCGGCTGCCGGCCGGCTCGTTCTTCTCGGCCCAGATCCTTCCTCCGTGCGCGGTGACGATCGTCTGGCAGATGGCCAGGCCGAGGCCGGTGCCTCCTTTGTCGCGGGAGTCGGAGGCATCGACTTGGCTGAAGCGCTCGAAGATTGTCTCGAGCTTTTCCGGCGGAATGCCGCGTCCCTGATCGGCAACGCTGAAGGCAAAGTCGGCGGCACGCGCCGTTCCGCTCACGGTCACCGTCGTATCGCGGGGCGAGAACTTGATGGCGTTGCCAATCAGATTCGTCAGCGTTTGAATGATCCGATCGCTGTCGCCCCACAAGTTTCCGGATGCCGGCTCGATGACGACACGTACGCCCGCCTGGGCGGCGATCGATTGCAGTCCTTCCGACGCCTGCACCATGACGGTATGCGCATCGACCGGCTGGCGCGCCAGCTCGACCTTGCCCGACCCGATGCGCTCCAGATCGAGCATGTCATTGATCAGGCGGATGAGACGGTCGGTATTGCTGACGGCGATCTCCAGCATCCGCTGCCCTTTTTCAGCCATGGGGCCGAGGAGCCCGCTACCGAGCAGACCGAGCGCGCCGCGGATGGAGGTCAGCGGCGTTCGTAACTCGTGGCTGACCGTCGACACGAACTCGCTCTTGAGCCGCTCGATGGCCCGGCGATCGGTGATGTCGCGAAACGTCACGACCGCCCCGCGCTGCTTCCCGTGCTCGTCAAACATCGGTGTGGCGGAGTATTCGACGGGGAAGCTCGTCCCATTGGACCGCCAGAATGTGTCGTCGGATACCGCGAGTGACTCGCCGTGCAAGATGGCCTGGCCGAGCGGACAATCACCTTCAGGCCATGGCGTTCCGTCTGCGCGTGAGTGATGAATGAGTTGATGAATCGATGCTCCGCGCAGGTCGTTGAGAGAGCGTCCGAGCATTCGTGCCGCGGCCGGATTGAGAAAGGAGGGCTCGGTGTCGAGGTCTACGCCGATGATCCCGTCGGTGGCGCTGTTCAGGATCAGGGCGCTTTCCCGCGCCAGCTGCGCATTGACCTCGGCGATTTTCTCGGCGGCGTTCTTTGCGCCGAGCAGTTCTTCGTTCGCTACGGTCAGCTCCTCCGTACGGCAAGCGACGGTCTTCTCGAGATGCGTTTGAATCAGGAGGAGCCTGTCGTCGCGCTGCTCGATCTCGGCGAGCATGCCGTTGAATCCGATGACCAGATTCTCGATCTCATAGCTGGCATGCGAGTCATTCGTACTGGCCCGAACGGAGTAGTCCTTGTGCTCCGACACATTGCGGGCCACGCGCGCCAGTCCGACGATCGGATCGGAGATTCGTTTCTGCAGCCGGGAGGCCAGGATGAAAGCGACCGTCAGACATAAAAGAAGGATGATCACGAGGAATTCAGCGTCTTCCTTCATGCGAGCAACGAGATCGCGCCGATCGGCCGCGAGATAGACGGTCCCGACGCGCTCGCGGTCGATCGTGACGGGAAGAAACAATTCGACGCGGCCGTGGCCGTGAATGAGCCCGTTCGCAGCATGGTGAACGCTCGAAGGTGATGCAATCGGACCGGTCCGATAACGCGCGAATGGCACTCCGCCAGCGGTATAGATCGTTCCGGCAACGATGGAGGGTTTGGTCCGAAGAACCGACAACGCTTCTATGGCCGCCTCTTTGTCATCAAACCTCAGCGCTGCCTCGGCGTGAGCACCGATCAACTGGCCGTAGGCGAGGAGCTGCTCGTCGAGCTCTAAACGGTTATCGACGACGTCCTGCACAACAGAAAACGTGTATGCCATTAGCACAGCCGTTGTGCTGATCAGCATGATGATTCCGGTCAGTTTTCCGCGAATCGAATTTTTCCACCGGGCGGTCATGGCGCTCCGGTTCCTTCATGGACCGCGCGGGCCAGACTCAGCAGCTTGGAGCTGATCGACAGGCGTGCGGCAATGGCGGACTTGCGGTCGATGTCGAAGCGCACACGGTTCCCGACCATCCGGAATTCGATGATGCCGCCCCGCAGAGAGAAGCGGTCGATGTCGCTGATCGTCAGCACGCTCTGGTTCCCGAGGAAGCGGAGAATCTGCGGGAGATGCGCGTCCTCGGAACTGGAGATGTAGACAATCTCACTCTGCGTGATGACCTCGTTCCAGTGGAAATGACGCAGCAGGATGGGATGGCCGTTCGCGGACTTGGTCCGCTGAAGATCGTCGAGCGCGCCGCCAAACGGATCGTCGCCGATGATTGCAATGGTCAATGGCGAGGAAGCGGGGAGCACGTCCGCGGGCCATTCCACGTAGCGTGCGAAGTTCAGGATATACGCCGCTTTCACCTGATATTCGTTGACGGCCGTCTGCGCCTGGGCTGTTGTGGCGGGCGATCCCGCTGCGATCAGCGCTACCAGAAGCAGCGAAGCGCGAACCATGCGAGTCGGTGCGGGCGGTCTGGCTCTTCCCGTGGGGCTCATCCCCCTGCTCGTGAGTCTCAAAAGCGCCATGTGATCTTCCCGCTGACCGCTCTCCCGACAGGCGTCCCCAACTCGTTCTCGCCGTTCGTTCCTGCGAATTCGGAGTGGCGCGCATGCAGCAGGTTTTGGCCAGAGAGGCTGAGCTCCCATCGATTGGCCGGATGCCAGACGAGCTGTGCGTCGAGTCTCAGGTACGGCTTGATGTTGCTGCCCAGTGCGCCAACGTAGTACGCCGCAGAGTCCAACTCCAGTTGCCGCGGGAGTTGAAGGAACGAACGGAGTTGCAGCTGATGGTGAGGGCTGCTCACGTCGGCGAATAGGGAGCTTGGGTCACCCTCGACGATCGAGCTTCCCCGGAAGAACGCATAGCCCAATGAGACGTTCCAGCGTGGCGACGGCGAGTCCGTCAGCAGAAACTCCATTCCATCGGCGTGCCCTTTGATGTCGTTCGAGAAGTTGATCGGAATGACCGTATGGCCGGATGAATCGCGCCTTGGTGCTGATGGTGCCGAGTGGACGATGTCCCGCAAGCGGTTGTAAAAGGCCGTCGCGTCGAACGTGGCGTTCGCGGTGAGCTGAGTCCGGTATCCGATCTCGAATGACTGGACGCGCTCGGCCTTGAGGTCGGGATTGCCTGTCAGGACAATGAGGCCGCCGGTGGCTGTGCCATCAGGAAAGGCGCCCACGTTCACCCTGGCGTCTTCTTCAATCTCGGAGGGGAGTCGGACCGCGCTCGTGGCGGCCGCCCAGATCGTCTGCCGGTCGCTCGCCTTGAACAGAAGGCGCAGCGTGGGCTGGAAGAATGGCACGGTGCCAGCTTCGTAGATGACCTTCGTTCCGACGGTCGCACGAAGCCGCCGGGTGATCTGAATCTCGTCCTGAAAGAACGCGCTCATGAGCGCCTCAACCTGAGAGTCGCGAACGAGCTTCAGCCCGCTTCCATCGGCATGATCCTTCACGACCCGGTATGCAGCGCCCCAGACGGCGTCATTCCACGTACCGACTTTCAGATGGTGTTGAAAATCGATGTCGAGCGTGCGCCGTCCGTATAGGAAACTCAGCATCGACCGGTTGGTGTGGTCGTAGGACGCCTGCAGCGCCGTATCCGACCGGCTGGACTGGATGGACGTCCAGCGGAACCGAAGGATCTCTCCTGAAACATGATTGAGCGTTTCACGGTCCGCGAACGCATTCGTGGGATCAAATAGGCCTAGCGTCGAGACCGTGTTGCGGTAGACGTCGCCCTGCGCAGTGAAGTTGTCGCCGCCACGCGAGGTCCAGTCCGCACGAAAGCCCGCGCGGCCCGAGTACCAGTCATCGTTCGTGCGCCCGCTGCCGGCGGCCGAGGAGGGACGGTCGAACGTCTTCCCGTAGACGCGGTAGTTGCCGTGGCGGCCGAAAGCCCCACCGTAGCGCGCGCTGGTGGCCGTTCCCTCAACCGCTCCTCCACCGATGGAGAGAAGCGTTCCCTGCGTCTCGATGGCGTGCTTCGTAATGATGTTGATGATGCCGTTGACCGCGTTGGCGCCCCACAACGTGCCGCCGGGACCGCGGATGACTTCGATGCGGTCGATGTCTTCCAGCAGTGTGTCCTGGACGTCCCAGAAAACACCGGAGAAGAGCGGCGTGTAGACGCTGCGGCCGTCGATCATCACCAGAAGTTTGTTGGCGAACTGGCCGCTCGAACCGCGCGCCGAGATCGCCCAGACGTTCCCGTTGACCCGAGCCACATCGAGTCCCGGAACGATGCGCAGGATCTCGGGAATGGAGGTCGCGCCCGACCTGCGAATGTCGTCCTGCGTGATCACGAAGACAGCCGCTGCCGTGTCGGACAACTTCTGCCCTTTGCGCGATACCGAGGTCACTTCGACGTTCATGAGGTCGTCGACGCTGAGAGCGGTGAGATCAGAGCTCTGCTGTGCTCGAAGCGATCCGCCGCTCAGCGTTAGCATCGCGGCGATGGCAACTCGAAGCACGTTCTTCCGGAACGGGTCTGTGAAGAGCGGGGAGAGACGGCCAACGAATGTTCCGGATTTCATCAAGAGGTCCTTTTTGTGGTGCTGATCAGGAGTCCTCAGGCGCGCCGAAAAAATACAAAGCGCCGCTCCGCGGACCAATTCAGGCAGCGGTGCCGCGGCGTGTATTTATTCGCGCCCGCCAAGACACTCACAGGCAGCATGCCGGCTGGTTCCGGCGGCAGACCTCAAAAGGAGCTCGCCTGTGCAAGCCGCGACCGCAACATTGCTCGAACAGCAGTACAACGATAGGAAGAGTCCGATCTCTGACGACCCATTGCATCCGGGCACCATCGAACATGCCCCCGTCGCGGGCGCCTTCGACCTCGTCTGCACTCACGATTTGGAGGGACGCATCCTCTCGATCAATCCCGCCGCCTGTGACGCACTCGGTATGTCCGCCGCCAGCATCCGCGGAAAAACGATTGCCGAGATGCTCCCTCCGGATTCGGCGTTCGGAGTCGCCGCGTATCTGAAGAGGCTGCGGAGCGACGGGTTTGCGGTCGGAATGATGAGAATCGCGGGGCGCGACGGGAGCAGGCGTATCTGGGAGTGCCGCGGCTCGGCGGGGGCGGATGGAATCGTTCGCGGCGTAGGGCGCGATGTGACGGACCGCGAGGAGGTGTTTCGCAGGGCGCGCCGCAGCGAGGAGCACTTTCGCTCCATCATCGAGAACGTCTCCGACATCATCGCCATCATCGAGGTCGATGGCAGCCTGCGGTATGGCAGCCCGTCCGTCGGCCGTGTGCTGGGCCATTCGAGACAATCTCTGTTCGGAAAGCACGGCGCTGAGCTGATCCATCCGGATGATGCAGATCGAGCGGCCGCCTTTCTATCCCGCCAGATCGCCGATCCGGCGGCAAACGAGAACATCGAGTTGCGCGTGCGCCATCAGGATGGTGCGTGGCGATCATTCGAGATCGTGGCGACGAATCTGCTCAAGCACGGCCGCGTCTCAGGCGTCATCGTGAATGCCCGCGACGTTACCGAACGAAACCTTCTCGAGGCGCGGTTGAGTCAAGCCAACCGCCTCGGCGGGCTGGGCCGCCTGGCGGCGACGGTCGCCCACGAGTTCAACAACGTGCTCATGGGAATGCAGCCGTTCGCGGAGCTGATGCAGCGTCCCGACGCCACGCCGCAAATCATTTCGAAAGGCGCCTGGCACATCGCCAACTCGATTCAGCGCGGCAAGCGCATCGTGCTCGACATCCTTCGTTTTGCGCAGCCTCACCTCCCGGTCACCACTGCGATCGACCTCGGCGAGTGGTGGCAGACGTTCGCGCCCGAGGCCGAAGCGATGCTGGGAAACATCATTTCACTCGTGTCGGAGATTCCCGGCAGCGGCCTTTGCGTGATGGCCGACCGCGGGCAGCTCTCGCAGGTCCTGACGAATCTCGTCGCCAATGCGCGCGATGCCATGCCTTCCGGCGGATCGCTGACGGTCAACGCCAAAGCGTTAAAGCCAGACGCCAGATTTCTCTTTGGCGTCGTGCCCGATCCCGAGCGCTTCATCGAGATCTCGATCTGCGACACAGGTCACGGGATGGCCGCTGATGTCATCGACCGGATCTTTGAACCGCTCTTCACCACAAGGCAGAGCGGCGGTACCGGGCTGGGTCTGGCGGTAGCCCATCAGGTGATCACCCAGCATGGAGGCTACATCTTTGCCGACAGCGAGCCTGGCCGCGGCAGCAATTTCCATATTTTTCTTCCGAAGGGCCAGCTGTCGCCGGCAACCCGTTGCGGCATCGTGGAGCCGGCTCGAACGGTGACCGCGAAGAGGGTGCTCATCATCGATGACGAGGAGCCCATCGTCGAAGGAATCGAGGCGTTACTGGAACAGGAAGGAATGGAGGTTGACGCAGTGGGAAGCGGCGCCGACGCGGTCCAGGCGATTGCCCGCTTTCGTCCCAATCTCGTACTGCTCGACTTCGGACTTCCGGATATGGACGGCAGCGACGTCTACACGCTCATCCGCGAGCGGAACCCGTCGCTTCCGATCATCTTTGCTACAGGCCACGGAGACCGGCGGAAACTGCTGGACGGCATCAACGACTCGCACGTCCGATTCCTTCAGAAGCCGTTCGCGATCTCCTCGCTCCTGGAGAAGATGGCCGAGCTCGAGGGCGAACCCGCGCCATGAGTCCGTCCCGCAAACTCGCATTGGTCGTCGATGACGATGATCACATCCGCGAAGTGCTCCAGACGCTGCTCGAAACATCCGGCTTTCAGGTCGACACGGTGAGCGACGGAATCGACGTGGTGAAGTTGAAGAAGGAGTACGACGTGATCCTTCTCGACATGAAGATGCCGATCTTCGACGCGGGAAGCCTGACCGATTACTGGAGGCTGACCGATCCCGCCATTCTGAAGCGCGTCATCCTCCTCAGCGGCTACTCGCGCCTGGCCACCGACCGCGATTTCGGAACCTACGCCAGCGTCGCCAAACCGTTCGACTACGAGGAGCTGCTTCGGACCGTCGAAGCGTGCGTGCGGCAGGGGGAGTCGTAGCGACTATTCGTCGATGTGGAGCCGAGCCGAATCGAAGAGGATCGATTTTAGAACGGCTGACGAGATCTAAGCCCCGGGAAGCGACTGAAGTCCCGGTCGAGCGTGATCCACTCGCATCCCCATTCGATCGCCAGCGCGGCAAGGTAGGCATCTGCCACGAGATCTCCGCGAGCCTTTGCACCTGAACAGAGGTTCGTAAAGATCGACCAGTGACGTGCGCCGGGTGAGACCACGACCGCGTTCGGTTGATCGAGAAGGTATTGGCAAAAAGCGATCGCAATTGGTTGCGGTGTCGGAGGCTGAAAAACGCGCGGGTGGGTGACCACGCGGAGGAATGAGCTGAGAACGAGCTCCGATACGCCGAACGCCTCGTCACGCGCCCGATTTGGGCGTCGAGCCATTTGCGGAACCGAGGTTCGCATGACATCAAAACATACGACTGTTGGCAGGGTGCGTTGCTGCCAGGCAAACGCAGGTCGGATTCTCCAGTCCGACAACCCGAGCCGTCGGACTAGAGAGTCCGGCCTACGTTGCGCCTCAGTGGCTTTGTGCCCCCTCGAACAACTTCAGGTTCTCGCCCTTCCACCGCATCGCTGCGTTGATGCGATTGCGGCCGCTGGGATGGTCGTAGAAGATCCACTCCTCGACCGGGCCGGGCGACATCTTGCGGTATTCGCCGAGGTGAATGGCGGCTTGCGCGAAGCCATCGGGCTGGCGGCTGGCGTTGAGGCCGTACATGTCCGCCTCCGCTTCGGCAGTGCGCGTCTCCGTGTTCATGATCGGCGTGAGGATGAAGAAGAAGATCGATCCGATGAGGAGCACGAGCGGCAGCACGGCCGGATCGCCGATCCCGCGGATCTGCCACCTCTCTCCCCATCGCGCCAGACACCAGTCCAGCGACCAGCGCAGCAGCGCAAAGAAGGCGACGACCACGATGAGGAAGAACTCGATGCCTTTGTAAACGTGATTGAGGACGTAGTGGCCCATCTCGTGGCCCATCACGGCCTGAATCTCTTCCGGTGAACCGCGGCGCAGAAGGTTGTCATTGAGCGTGATGCGCATCGTCTTGCCGAAGCCGCTCACGTTTGCGCTCATGCGCGTGGTCTGTTTCGAGGCATCGACCTGAAAGACGTCGTTCACCGGGATGCCGTTCGCGCGGGCCATGCTGATGATCGGAACCGTGACTTTCGGATCGTTCAGCTTGTTGACCTTATTGAAGATCGGAACGATGAAGACCGGCGCGATCACGACGACGAAGATGAGGAAGAGCATGGTGACGATCGACGCCCAGATGTGCCAGCTGCGCTGAAGCTTCCGCGCTACGCCGAAGAGCGCGGTGATGATGATGCCCCCCAGCACGGCACCGACGAGGAAGCCTTTGAGCTGATCGACCATCCACGGACCGAACGTCTGCGTAGCCAGGCCGTACTGATGTTCGCGGAAGTAGCCTTCGTACACCGCAAGCGGAAATCCGAGGATCGAGGTCACGACGAGGTACTGCAGCCAGTAGAGAAGCGTCTGCAGCGGTTTGAAACGCGTGATCTTCTCGGCGCGGTCGCGCATGCCGGCCGACCAGCGGAAGTTGAGCAGGATGATGGCGATGATTGCGCCGACGAGAAAGTCCCAGAGGATGAGCCAGTACCCGCCTTCGAAGTAGGCATCCGACCGCGCCTTCGCCGCCGGCGGTATCTCCGCCAGATACGCCTCGGTCGCCGCCTGCGGATCGAAGTTCGCGGAAGGCTGCGCCGCAGGCGGAACGACGATCACCGAAGGCATCGTGTTCGCTGGAGTCGGATTGGCGGGCGTTTGGGCGAGAGCCCCAGCGCAAAGAACGATGTTGAGCACAACCAGCATTACGAGTCGACGTAGAGTCATGTTCGCTCCTTCACAGGAATCGCCGACTCGATGAGCACAGCGTCAGTGTGCGTTGTACTACAGCCGAGGCTGGTTTTGGTTAACGGGGGGCGCCGATCGAAGAAACGGTTTGTCATGCCGAACCGGCGAAGCACGGAGAGGAATCCCCTGCCTCGAAGCGAGCATTGCTCATCGGCGGGAGATTCCTCGCCCCCCGCTCGGAATGACAAATCACACTCCGGCCCGTTCCGCGATCTCGCGAATCTCGCGATTCTCGATCACGCGCTTGCGTTTCTTCAATCGTCGCCGTCAAGAACGGTTGTCATTCCGAACCGGCGAAGCACGGAGAGGAATCCCCTGCGTGCGAAGCGAGCATCGCTCATCGGCAGGGGATTCCTCGCCCCCCGCCGCCCCGCCCGCTCGGAATGACAAATTAAACCTTCGCGCGCTCCGCGATCTCGCGAATCTCCCGATTTTCGATCACGCGCCTGCGCATTTTCTCGGTCGTCGCCTGGAGCATCGCGCGGCCGAAATCCGGGCCGCCGATGTAGAGACTTCGGAAGGGGCGGAGGAGCTTGTAGAACGGGCGCAGCATCTTGTACGTGCCCACCGGTTCGCCGTCGATCGCGGCGGGACGCCAGCAAACTGCACCGACGAGGTTCATCAGATCGTTTTCGGTCTCGCCTTTGATGCGCGACCAGGTGATGCGGCTGTCGGGCCGCGTTCCCTGTCCGCTGATGAAGTGATACGCCGCCTCGGCGCTGCGCGCCTTCAGCATCGTTGCCGCGGCGATCGCGTAGTCATGTGTGATGCGGCGGTATTCGTCGTCGCCCGATACTTGCGCGATCGAAACGCCGACGCAAAACAGCAGCGCGTCGATGCCGTCGAAGGCCTCGGCCACGGGAGTGAAATCGAGAAAGTCGCCGTGCACGATGCTGCGCAGTTTCGGATGTTCGATCGACAGTGGCCGGCGCGTGATCGTCCGCACTTCGTTGACGATCGGCGAGGCGAGGCAGGCGCGCAGAATGCTGCCGCCTGCCGAACCGGTCGCGCCGAAGATCAGGACATTCACGGTCGACGCCTGTTGCCCGATGGCGGAGCGCCAGAGCGATTGCCCGACGGCGCGCTGCCAGGCCGGCGACGCGCAGGTGCAGGACCGCGTCCCGCGGAGGGACCCTGCGCCGGACCGCGCCCGGCGGACGGACTATGCGTCGCACCGCGCTGCGGAACCCGTGCGGAATGACTCGGCGCAGCCGCGCGCGAGCCTCGTGCAGGAGCAGGCGCGGCGTGGCCTCCGCTCTTCCGCTCCAGCTTCGCTTTCGCTCGTGCCCGATCCTCGGCCTTCTTTGCGCGGATCGCAGCGATGCGCTCCTGAATCGGGATCTCCAGCTTCTCAGCCGGCTTTTGTTTGTAATCGAAATCGGGCAGCGTGATCCGCGGCAGCCGCTTGCTGATGGCGCGCTCGATGGCGCGAAGATCATTCTCTTCATCCGGCGCCACGAACGTGATGGCGTCGCCCGTCAGCTCGGCGCGCGCGGTGCGGCCGACGCGGTGGATGTAGTCCTCAGGCATGTTCGGAACGTCGAAGTTCACGACGTGTGAGAGCGCTTCGACGTCGATGCCGCGCGCGGCGATGTCGGTGGCCACGAGAATGCGGTAGCGGCCCGATTTGAAGCCGGCCAGCGCATCGGTGCGCTGCATCTGGCTGCGGTTTCCGTGGATGCGGGCGACCTTCACCTTGGTGCGCTCGAGCTGTTCGTAGACGCGGTTGGCGCGATGCTTCGTGCGTGTGAAGACGATCGCATTCTCGACTTCTCCGCGGTCGAGCAGCGCCTGCAGCAGCGGCATCTTCAGATCCTGCGAGACAGGGAAGACGGATTGCGTGATCCCGGTCGCCGGCAGCGACTTCCGCTCGATCGCGATCGTGACCGGATTCTTGAGCATCTCGCGCGAGAGCTCGACGATCGCCGCCGGCATCGTCGCGGAGAAGAACAACGTCTGGCGCTTTGTGGGGAGATGTTTCAGGACCCGGCGGATGTCGGGGAGGAAGCCCATGTCGAGCATCCGGTCCGCTTCGTCGAGCACGAGGATCTCCAGCCCTTCCAGCCGCGCGTACGGATGCTGAAAATGATCGAGCAGACGGCCGGGAGTGGCGACGATCACGTCGACGCCGTTGCGGAAGGCGTGCTCCTGCGGTCCCGCGCCGACGCCGCCATAAACTGCCGCTCCGGAGAGGGGAGTGTGGACGGCCAGATCGCGCAGATGCTCGTCGATCTGCGCGGCCAGCTCGCGCGTCGGCGTCAGGATGAGGGCGCGCGTCGTTCCGCGCTTCTTGCCGATGAGCTTATTGAGAATCGGCAGCAGGAACGCCGCGCTTTTGCCGCTGCCGGTCATGGCGCAGGCGAGAAGGTCCTTCCCGGCAACCGCCGGCGGAATGGCGTCGTTTTGAATCGGTGTAGGCCGCGTGAAGCCGAGCTCTTTGACTCCGCGCAGAAGATCGGCGTGAAGTCCGAATGAGGAAAATGGCACGTTGATGACTCTCTTTCTTTGTGGGACGCGCAGGTCTGAATTGATGAGCGTGTCCGCGATTGAATGTTCGTTGGGATGGATGCTGAAGGTGCTACGTCCAGCATCGGGTTGGGGCCGGCGCCGATCGGCGCTTGATCGATCGCAAGATCGATCCGTTCGCTGGGAACGCGCGGCTGCGTGGTTTTTATTCGTCGATCCAGCTTCTGAAAGAGACCCCATCACCACGGAGGCACTGAGAGCACAGAGATAAACACCGCAACTCAGTGACCTCAGCGTCTCCGTGGTGATCGGTTGTGAAAATGCGGATGAGCAAATCGTCTACCGCGGAAACGCCTCCTTCACCCCTCCATCCACCGGCAGCATCGCTCCCGTCGTCTTCGCCGAGCGCGGGCCGGCCAGGAACAGCGCTGCTTCCGCGCAATCGTCGGCGGTCACCTGCACTTTGAGCAGCGTGCGGTTCTTGTAAAAGTCGGGGAGCTTCTCCGCGTCGATGCCGTATGCATTCGCGCGCATTTCGCGCATCTCATCGCTCCAGAAGCGCGACCCGCCGAAGATGGCGTCGGGGTTGAGCATGTTCGCGCGGATGCCGAACTCGCCACCTTCCAGCGCCACGATCCGGCAGAGCTGCGCCTCGGCCGCTTTGCTGACGCTGTACGCGCCGAACTCCTTACCAGGCGCGGTCACGTTTTTCGACGCGTTGAAGACGATGCTGCCGCCGGTTTTTTGCTGCTTCATGATTCGCATCGCCGCGCGTGCGACGAGGAAATGTCCGCGCGCATTCACCGCAAAGCTGCGGTCCCAATCGGCGGCGGGAAGCACGTCGAGGCTGCCGAACGAGGAGATGCCGGCGTTGCTGACGACGATGTCGACGCCGCCGTACGCACGTACCGTTTCGGTAAACGCGCGCTCGACGTCGTCCTCGTTTGCAACGTCAAGCGATCGCGCGATGGCGCGACGCAGGCCGTTCTTCTCGACGATCGCCTTCGCCACCGTCTCCGCCAGATCGAGATCGATGTCGGTGACGACGACGTGCGCTCCTTCTTCCGCGAAGCGTTCCGCGCAGGCGCGTCCGATGCCGCTGGCCGCGCCGGTGATGATGGCCACTTTGCCCGCCAGCTCTTTCTCTTTCGGTAGCAGAGTCAGTTTGTAGAGCTCGAGTGGCCAGTACTCGGCGTGAAACGCATCGTCGTCGTTCAGCGTCTCGTAGCCGCCCGCCCCTTCCGCGTCCTCGATGATGCGCATCGTGTGGCGGTAGATGTCGTGAACGATGCGCGCCGCGCGTGCATCCTTGCCGGCCGTCCACATCCCGACTCCGGGAACGAGCACGACACGCGGATTGGGATCGAGCATCGCGAACTCGCTGGGATGAGCGCGATAGTGTTCGCCGTAGCGTTCGACGTGCTGCTGCAGTGCCTTCTCGATGTCGTCGCCGGCAGCGAGAAAAATCGGGTGGCGCTTCGTGTAGAGCAGATGATCGGGCGTGGCCGGTCCGATCGACGTGATCGTCTTCGCGTCGTCGCGAGCGAGGAATCGCAGCACGTCATCGCTGTCGTCGAATTCGAGGATCACGGAATGAGTGGCGCCGAGGGCGCCGCGGATGCGAGGCGCGAGCTCACGTAGGTCGGACTCTCCAGTCCGACTGACTGAT
>JAXDGW010000130.1:0-11020 GCA_034664845.1 Thermoanaerobaculia bacterium
GGGAAGGCGACGGTCGTTGCGCACATGCCTACCGCGCCGAATGGGAACTGTGGGTTGATCGGGCTGGCGTTGCGCGATGACAACACCGCCATCGTTCACTACACCACACCGGCACTGACGTACGACATCGTCTCCGCGGTCGACCTCACCACCGGCGCGGAGACGGAGATCCATCGGTTCGTTTGCGACAAGGATCTGGCGACGCGCGGCGTGTCGTCGGAGCACCATGGAGGCAACCTCGCGCTCGCGCCGGACGGCTCGATCTTTCTCGCGATCGGCGACTACGGCATCGGGCTTCTGGCGCCGGATCCGGCATGGAACGCCGGCAAGCTGTGGCGCATCCTGCCGGATGGATCGGCGGTGCAGTTCGCGAAGGGCTTCCGCAATCCGTTCGATCTGGCGTGGGATGCAGCGGCGCAGCGCATCATCCTGTCGGACAACGGAGACGTTGTCGACGATGAGATCGACGTCGTGGCCGAGGGCGATGATTGCGGCTGGCCGTACACGGCGGGGAGCCGGCCGCCGGTCGCCGGGACTCGCCCGCCGGTCTACGCCTTCCCCACCGTCGTCGCTCCGACCGGTCTCGCTCCCCTCGGCGGACGCAATCCAATCCTGCGGCGCGGTTTTCTGCTGGCCAGCTTCGTGACGAAGGCCCTCTACTACATCCCGGATGTCTACGCCAATCCGGTTCCCGATCCCGTAGCGGTGATTCAGGGGGAGAGCGATCCGATTGTTGATGTGACCGAGGGGGCGGACGGCAGCATCTACTTCGCCAGCGGCTTCGTGATCTACAAGCTGGTCGTGCCGTCGCCCGGCGACTGCAACGGCGACGGCGTCATCGATGCCTCCGATCTGACTGCGCTGAGTAAGGAGCTGTCATTTGGTTCTCATACGACGACGTCCGCGCACGCGAGCTGGGGCTGCGACGCGAATGGCGACGGGATGATCGATGCGCGCGACCTCTCAGCGGTAGCGGGGATGGTGCGAGGGCGGGCGGTGCGGAGGTAGGGTTGAGTGGCGGGGTTGCGCGACCGCATCCCCATGAATTTTTTCGGTAGGATTCACCTTTCAGACGGCGGAGGAAACCCATGTACGATGAACAGATTGCTGGTCCGATGCGCGAGGAGTTGACGCAGCTCGGATTTCAGGAAACGCGGACGCCGCAGGAAGTGGATGCGGTGATGCAGGAGAAGAAGGGAACGGTTCTCGTGGTCGTGAATTCGGTTTGCGGCTGCGCTGCCGGCGTGGCCCGTCCGGCGATTGCGCTCTCGCTCGAGAACGACGTGCGGCCCGACAAGATGATCACGGTCTTCGCCGGCAACGACCGTGACGCGACGAACCGGGCCCGCGAGTACTTTACCGGTTACCGGCCGTCGTCACCGTCGATCGCCTTGTTTCGCGACGGCGAGTTGGTGAAGATGGTGGAGCGCCATCAGATCGAAGGGCGCGCGGCGCATGACATCGCGTCGGAGCTGGCGGCGGCGTTCAATCAGTACTGCGCGAAGGAAGTGGCGGTTCAGTAGTCACTCTCTTCCCTGAGCACTCGGGCGGGGACGCCCGAGTGCCCGCGGGCGAGACGCCCGCACTCCTTCTTAACTCGCAGAAGGGCATCGACTTGGCCCATTCCATGCTCAATGTCTTTGAGCATGACGACGGCGGTTATCGACAACGGAACGGGCATCGATCTTCGTGGCGAGGCGCGGCCTGAATGGTCGGAGGTCCTGACGCCCGAGGCGCTGGCGTTCGTGGCGGGGTTGCATCGCGAATTCAATCCGCGGCGCGTGGAACTGCTGGCGCGGCGCGACGCGCGGAAGTTGCGCATCGACGCGGGCGAGTTTCCCGATTTTCTGCCGGAGACGAAAGAGATTCGCGACGCCGAGTGGACCGTCGCAACCATTCCTCCAGACTTGCAGGACCGCCGCGTCGAGATCACCGGGCCGGTCGATCGCAAGATGATCATCAACGCGCTCAACTGCGGCGCCAGCGTCTTCATGGCCGACTTCGAGGACGCCAACGCGCCGACCTGGGCCAACAACATCGAAGGGCAACTCAACCTCCGCGACGCGGTGCGCCGCTCCATCTCATTCACCGCGGGTACGAAGCAGTATTCGCTGCACGAGAAGACCGCTACGCTGGTCGTCCGGCCGCGCGGCTGGCACCTCTTGGAGAATCATCTGTTTGTCGATGGCGAGCCGGTGTCCGCCAGCCTCTTCGACTTCGGTCTCTACTTTTTTCACAACGCCAAGGAATCCGTATCGCGCGGCACCGGCCCGTACTTTTACCTGCCGAAGATGGAGTCGCACCTCGAAGCGCGGCTCTGGAACGATGTCTTCGTCCAAGCGCAGCGGCAGCTCGGCGTTACGAACGGGACGATTCGCGCCACGGTGCTGATCGAGACGATCCTGGCGGCGTTCGAGATGGACGAGATCCTCTACGAGCTGCGCGACCATTCTTCCGGCCTTAACTGCGGGCGATGGGACTACATCTTTTCCTTCATCAAGAAGTTCCGCGCGCATCCGCAATTCGTCCTGCCTGACCGCGGCAGCGTGACGATGGAGAAGGCGTTCCTGGCCTCCTACGTCGCGCTGCTGATCCGCACTTGCCACCGCCGCGGCATTCACGCGATGGGCGGAATGGCCGCGCAGATCCCGATCAAGAACGATGACGCCGCGAACGACGCGGCGATGCAGAAGGTCGTCGCCGACAAGCTGCGCGAAGTGCGCGCCGGTCACGACGGCACCTGGGTCGCGCATCCCGGACTCGTCCCGATCGCCAAACAGATCTTCGACGAAGGGATGCCCGGGCCGAATCAGATCGATCGCAAACGCGACGACGTTCAGGTTACGGCCGCCGATCTTCTTCGCGTGCCCGAGGGTGCGATCACCGAGAAAGGATTCCGCCAGAACATCAACGTCGGCATCCTCTACCTCGAGGCCTGGCTCGGCGGCCTCGGATGCGTCCCGCTATACAACCTGATGGAAGACGCGGCCACCGCGGAGATCTCGCGCACGCAGCTCTGGCAGTGGATCCACCACCACGCGCATCTCGACGATGGACGCGAGGTGACGCCGCAGCTCTACCGGCAGGTTCGCGACGAAGAACTGGCAGCGATCGGATCGCGTCCGCATCTCGAGGCGGCGGCTTCGATCTTCGACGACTTGATCCTCAACGATGAACTGGCTGATTTCCTGACTCTTCCCGCATACGACGAGCTGTTGAAACGCGAAAAGGAGTAATCAATGGCCAAGCTCAAAGCGGTACGCGACCCCAAGCAGATCGAGCGCGATTGGGAAAACAATCCTCGGTGGGACGGCATCACGCGCGACTACTCGGCGGAAGACGTCCTGCGCCTCCGCGGATCGATCGACATCGCGCAGACGCTGGCGGAGCTCGGCGCCAATCGTCTTTGGGATCTTCTCTGTAACGAACCGTACGTCAGCGCCCTCGGCGCGCTCACCGGCAACCAGGCCATCCAGCAGGTTCGGGCCGGACTCAAGGCCGTCTATCTCAGCGGCTGGCAGGTTGCCGCGGACGCGAACCTCTCAGGCCAGATGTATCCCGATCAGAGTCTCTATCCGTCCAACTCCGTACCGCAGGCCGTGAAGCGGATCAATCAAGCTCTCCAGAGGGCAGATCAGATCGATCACAGCGAAGGGAAGAGCGACACGCATTGGTTCGCGCCGATCGTTGCGGATGCCGAGGCGGGGTTTGGGGGTTGCCTCAACGCGTTCGAGCTGATGAAGCAGATGATCGAATGCGGCGCCGCGGCCGTTCACTTCGAAGACCAGCTTGCCTCCGAAAAAAAGTGCGGCCACCTCGGCGGAAAAGTTCTTCTGCCCACTGCGCAATTTATCCGCACCCTTTCCGCGGCCAGGCTTGCAGCCGATGTGATGGGCGTTCCGACGCTCGTCGTCGCGCGCACGGACGCGAACAGCGCCACGCTGCTGACCAGCGACATCGACGAACGCGATCATCCGTTCCTCACTGGCGAACGGACGCCGGAAGGCTTCTTCATGATCAAGAGCGGCGTCGATGCCGCGATCGCACGGGCCATTGCATACGCGCCATACGCGGATTTGCTTTGGATGGAGACATCGACGCCCGATATCGGCGAGGCGCGCCGTTTCGCCGACGCGGTCCACGCGAAGTATCCGGGAAAGATGCTGGCCTACAACTGCTCGCCCTCCTTCAACTGGGCGCAAAAACTATCAGCAGATGAGATCGCGAACTTCCAGTCCGAGCTCGGCGCCCTCGGCTACAAGTTCCAATTCGTTACGCTGGCCGGCTTCCATGCTTTGAATTTCTCGATGTTCGAGCTGGCACGCCAGTACCGCGAAGAAGGGATGACGGCCTACTCGCGCATGCAGCAATCGGAGTTTGCGTCCGAGGAGCATGGATACACGGCGACGAAACACCAGCACGAAGTCGGCACCGGCTACTTCGACGACGTAATGAAGGTGATCTCGAACGGACAGTCATCGACCACCGCACTGGCCGGCTCCACCGAGACCGCGCAGTTCGGAAGGCATTGAGGGACATCATGGAAGACATCCGCGACTACCGCATCGACGAAGAGAACGACGTTCCCGACGAGGAGCGCGAGTACGACGGCGCGCAGCGTGAGGAAGCGCCGTTTCACGTTCCGCGGGATTGATTTGAACCACAGAGGCGCAGAGGACACTGAGGTTTTGACGGCACAATCGACCGCCGTATACTCGACGCATGAGGACCCTGTCCCGCATCACCGCAGATCCGCAGGTCATGGGCGGCCGGCCGTGTATCCGTGGCATTCGTGTCACCGTCGGTACGATTGTCGGATTGGTCGCTTCCGGACATAGCCGGGAAGACATTCTGAATCTCTATCCGTACCTTGAGGCGGACGACATTGGGGAAGCGCTCGCCTATGCCGCGTGGCGCTCTGACGAGTTTGAGGTTCCGATCGCGCCGAAGTGAGACTCCTGATCGACATGAACCTCACGCCGGCGTGGATACCGTTTCTTGCGGACCACGGCATTCAAGCGCAGCACTGGTCCGACCTTGGTGATCACACGGCCCTGGACGAGATCATCATGGCTTACGCACTCCAACATCAATTCGTGGTCTTTACGCACGACCTTGATTTCGGAAGCATACTTGCCGTGACTCATGCCAGCGGACCAAGCGTCGTTCAAATCAGAACAGAGGATCCGGTTCCGTCCGTCGTAGGAAACTTGGTCGTTTCGTCGATCCGCGACTATGAAAGCCATCTTGTCCGAGGCGCCCTGCTCACGATCGAGCCGGACAGGAACAGATGGCGGGGCCGGGTACTGCCACTTTTGCCAGGTATTCGCTCCTAGCGGATATCCGGCTGCGCAAACCACACCGCCGAGATGATCCCTCAATACACCATGTCGTGATCGCTCAACCCGAAGTGGTGCCCGACCTCGTGGATCACCGTTTCGCGAATCTGACGCTTCGCCTCGTGCGTTCCGCGCGTGACGCGCAGGATCGGGCCGCGGAAGATCGCGACCTGGTCGGGCATCCGGAAGGACGAGTAACTCCGTTGTGTCAGCGGCGTGCCGCGATAGATGCCGAGGAGCTCGCCGTTCGGATCATCCATCACGTCGAGGTCCGAGGCGTTCGGCTCCTCCTCGACCACGACGACGATGTTTTCGAGCAGGTCTGCGAACCGCTCCGGAAGTGAGTCGAGCGCCTCTTCGACGAGGCGCTCGAACTCAACGGGATCGATGGACAATCGCTACCAGCCCGCAACGATGTTGAAGCCGGTGACCCAGCCTTTCTGCGGACGCTGGAACGGTTTGGCGGCGTAAAACTCGAGTGGGATGTACGCGAGCAGGAGGCGAAGTCCGGCGCCCACGCTCGTTACCGGCACGCGGTCGGTGGCGTTGTTCTTGGCGAAGCGAACCTTGACCGACTCGCTCTTCGTCCATGCCGCGCCGGCATCGGCGAATGCGAAAAACTCCGTCGGGACGAAGCCGCTCATCAGCCCGAACTGCTTGTTGCCGACTACCGGCACGCGAACCTCGAGGTTCGCCACACCGATTCGCGATCCGATCAGGCGGTCGAACACGGGACACGTCGATACGGCCGTTCCGCCCACACACTCTTCGAGACCGATCGAGTTGATGTTGTAGCCGTGGATCAGATTGTCCTGGCCGATGTACAGCGGCGAGATCCTTCCACTCTCGGCGTCGGTGCCGTAGCGGCCGTAGTAGATGCCGCGAACGGCGAAGGTCACCGGATTCATGAAATAGTACTTGCGCCAGTCGGCCAGAGCGGTCTGGAACTTCAGGTCGCCGGAAAGCGCCGACAACTCGTAGCGATAGCGCGTTCCGCGTACCGGCGAGAGGAATCCGAACGACGAGCTGTCGCCGACGAACGCCAGCGCTGCGTGGCCGAGAGTCAGCGAATAGTTGAACGGAGACTGCGTGGTCGTGTCGGAAATGATCTGGTTGTTGACGATGACAACGTCTTCGATCTCCTGCTTCAGCGCCTGACGCTCGAACCCGCCGTTGAACTCGAGCCTGCGCGTCTGGCTGAAGGGATACTGGACGACACCGGACACATCATCGAAACGCTGAATATCGCGCTCCTGCTCGACGACGTCGGCGAGGACGATTTGTCCGTTGTCCAGGCGTACCGGAGCCTGGAAGGAGCTCGTGAACGCGCTGACGTAAGGCAAGTGCGTCGTATCGATGCCCCAGTTCAAACGGTGCTGCTGATTGAGGTAGAAGACCTCGCCTGCCAGCTGGTCGCCGATCGTGCCGACGCCGGACGTGCCGCCGCCCTGGAAGGTGACGCCGACGTTGTGATTGCCGAGAACGTCGCTGAAGTAGGCGCTGACACTGCCGCCGACACCGGTACCGAACGAGCTGACTCCGACGCCGATCGTCGGCGGCCCGAGGTAAGCGATGTGAAGCGACGGCTTATACGACGTCAGTTGGAACACCGTGCTCGCCGGCAACAACCCCTCGGCGGGATTCTGCATGTAGGCAGTGATCGTCGAGCCGGTGCCGCGCAGCGGCGGAAGCTGTCCGGCGCGCGCGGTCGAGGCCACTGTGGCGTCCGTCGCGACAGCGATCGTCGGCGGGTTCGCGTTCAATCGGTAGATGTTGTAGTTGTCGTTCTCGTAGAGTGAGAAGGTGATGTCGCCCGTGCGCTGCGCCACCGACATCGCCGGCGAAAGATCGGTGATTCCCGAGACGCCGGTCTGCACGCGCGTGATGCGGTTCACGCGACCGTCGGTCGAGTAGCGGTAGATGTCGGCCACGCCTTCCGGATTGGCGATGAAGTAGATGCTGCCGTCGGGTCCGTACTGCGGGTTGATGTTCTTGGCGTTCGAGAAGAGCGGCAGGGTCTTGATCGTGCCGCTGGAGATCTCGATCGTGGAGATGCGCAAACCCTGGAAGTAGAGCTGTTCGAGATTGGCTTCGGTTCCGGTGCCGCGGTCGGAGACGAAGGCGATGGTACGGCCGTCGGGTGAAAACGACGGCTGCATGTCCGCGAATTTGTCGTTCGTCAGGCGGCGCACTTCCTTCGACTCGGTATCGAAGAGGAAGAGATCGGAGACGCCGGTCGACTGGCCGGCGATCACGATGGTGTGACCATCCGGCGACCAGGCCACGTTCGTCATCGCGTCGATGCCGGGCACGCGGACGTTTTCGAACTTGCCGGTTTCCGTGTCGACGATGCCGAGGTAGTTGTCGCCGTGCTCGAAGGTAACGAAAGCGAGGCGGCGCGAGTCTGCCGACCAGCTCCCGGCCGAATCGATGAAGCGCAACGCCTCGAGGTGACTGTTGCGATCCGTGGACGCCAGACGCCGGATGACTTTGCCCGTTTGCGCGTCCGCGAGGAAGAGGTCGATGTCGAAAATGGCGCGCGTCGAGAGGAAGGCGATGTACTTGCCGTCGGGGCTGTAGGCCGGTCCGACGTTCAGATTGCCGCGCGTCCCTTTCTTGCTTCCGATCAGCGGCGTGCCGGGTTCGGCGGGGCGGTCGGCAACGATCGGCGCGTAGATCTCGTGGGCCGATTCCTGCCAGTCGGTGAAGATCTGCTTGGCAGGAACGCCGAGCGCGCGATCGAACGCTGCTTCAGGATTCACCATGCCGGCGGAGAGGAAGTAGCGGACGACGGCGTCATCGCCGAAACGGCCGCCGATGTACGCGAGGATGGCCTGACCGTAGCGGTAGGGGAAGTAGTACGGATCGCGCTCGAGCTGGCGCAGCGTCGGCAGGCGGTTGTGCTGCTCGGCATCGCGGATCCACATCGCGGTCAGCGGATCGACGCGTCCCTTCGAGAAGTACTCCGCCATCCCTTCCACGATCCAGAGCGGCATCATCTCCAGATTGAATCGCCGGCGGCTGTTGCTGATGCTCGCGGCGATGTCGAACTGGAAGACGTGGACCATTTCGTGGCCAAGAACGTGATCGTTCTCCGCGTAGTCGCCGGTCAGCGGTAGCACGACGCGGTTCATGAACGGATCGGTGAATCCGCCCGTCCCCTCCCCGATCATCTCGGGCGTCGTCGTGGTCTGCTGGAAGTCGGCAGAGTTCGCGTAGAGAACGATCGGCTTGCGGTTGAACGTGTGGTTGAACGTCCGCGAAAGGCGCGTGTACCAGCGCTCCGCCTGGCGGCCGATGTCGTTCACAACGTCCGCTTCCCGGTCGTAGTAGTAGATGTCGAAGTGCTCCGTCTTCAGGACTTTGAAGTCGAAGTGCTCCCACTGGACCTTGTTGCGGCCGAAGTACTGAGCGTTGAGGGTTGTGGAGACTGAGAGGAGAAAGAGGAAGGCGACTGCGAATTTGCGCATCGAATGAACCTCTCCGATAAAACGTATGAATCGCTGGGCGCCGGACTTCTGCAAGTCCGCTGCCCTTGGCGGCGACGGCAATGCTACTCCTGACTGAGACCCGGCCTGTTGCAAACAGGTGAACGGGCGGGGTTTATGGCCGCATCTGAGGTCACTTGTGTAGCATTTTGAAGGCGTGCGTCCACGAGCCCGACGCCACACCGTGAAGGACCCAGACCATGCACATCGGCTCGAGGTGACGCGAGGCATCGATCCCGCCGATGTCGATCACGCCCCATCCGAATGCATCGCAAACCTGCGTGACGAGCTTCTTGGCATCCGCGTCGTTGCCGCCGATGAACATGTCGGGCGGACCGCCCGGCAACTCCGGTTTGAAAAAGAGCCCGTTGCCGACGGTGTTGAATGCCTTCACGACGCGGGCATCGGGAAGCAGCCGCTGGATCTGCTCGCCGAGGGAATCGGTATGGCCGACTGAGAGCCGCGGCGCGCCATCGCTGAAGTCGAGCGGGTTGGTGGCGTCGATGACAACTTTGCGATCGAAGTGCCGTTTGCCGGCGAGTGTGACCGCTTCGTGTGTCGCGACACCGTGCGTCGCCAGAACGATCAGATCGCCGAAACTCGCCGTCTCTTCAAACGTTCCGGCCGACACTCGATCGCCCTGACTGCTCGCAAACTCAGCGAGCTTCTCCGGCGAGCGCGACCCGATTTTCACTTCGTGGCCGAGCGCTCCAAACGCACGAGCGAACGCTTTGCCGACATCTCCGGACCCGAGGATTCCGACTTTCATGTTGTGCATGGCGGGAAGTCTAGCGGAGGAACGAGAAGAATCGTGCACCACAGAGACGCAGAGGTCACAGAGTTTGAAGCGGCTTCTCTGTGACCTCTGCGCCTCTGTGGTTTAACGGTTCTGCGCTTCTAACGAGCTCCCATTCGCACTCGCGGATAGAGCGCCACGAAACCGGCGATAGCCAGCGCCCATGGCGCGCCGTAGAGGCGCCAGTCGCCGAAAACCAACGCGGCTACCAGACCACAGATGCAGGCCACCTCGAGCATGACCCAGCGGACGACGAGCAGCCAGCGGGCGCGGGTGAGCATGGCGATGAGGAACGCAAGCGCTGCCGCGGCGTAGAGGCCGATTGTCAGCGGCGCGCGCAGCTCGGCGGAGAACGTTCTTCCGATCGCTTCCGCGTCAGTGACCACCCATGCAATCGCGCCGTAGATGAGCGTGCTCATCAGGATGGCAACGTAGATGACCTGCAGTTTTCGATCGTAGCGGTTCATGTCATCTCCCTCTCTGCGCATGACGGCTCGATCCTCGCACAGCAACTCCGTGTCTACGGACAAAGGAGTTTTCCATGCGAAGAACAATCATCGCCGCCATCCTCGTGCTCACAGCGGCAGCAGCAACGGCACAGGTCGTCACAACACGCTCATCCGCAGTGCAACTGTTGATCCCTGCGGCGGGCGCGCTTGACGGCGGCGGCGGCACATTCTTTCGAAGCGACATCACCATCCTCAACTATCGGTCCACGGCGCAGCGCATCCGCCTGCAATGGCTGCCCCAGACCGTCACCGGCATCGGCGTCGCGACCGTCGAGATGACGATCAACGCGCAATCGGGATTCGTCAGCGAAGACTTCGTGACCAACGTCATGCTGCGCTCCGGTCTCGGCTCGATCATCGTGACTGGAATCACCGCCGCCGGCGACGTCGATCCATCCGCGCAGCTGGTGGCCACCTCGCGCATCTGGACGCCACAACCGGCAAGCGGCGGAACGACATCGCAGTCGTTGCCGTCGCTCTCCACCACCGACATCAACAGCTCCTCATTGACGATTGTCAGCGAGCGGCGCGACTCGCGCTATCGCCTGAACGTCGGAATCGTGAATATGGCCAACGTCGCCCAGCGCTATCAGGTCGTCGCTTCCGGATCTGGGGGGAACGACACCCAACAGGTTGACGTGGAAGCGTTGTCGATGAAGCTCTTCAACATTGCAGGAGCAAACAGCTCCACACCGGTGCAGGTCCAGGTAACCAACATCACCGCAACCTCGCGGTCGACAGCCTGGACCGCGTTCGGTTCGTCCGTCGACAACATCACCGGCGATGCCTGGACGACGATCGGCTTCACCGCACCGGGGGGCACGCCGTAACGTTGCGCATGGGGTCAGGTCGAAAGTCGAAAGTGACGACGGGCTCACGTAGCGCGAA
>JAXDGW010000131.1:0-14796 GCA_034664845.1 Thermoanaerobaculia bacterium
CGCCGAAGTCCAACATTTTGATTAGCACCGCGGCGGCGAGGACGCGCGCCGAGCCAGCCGGCGGGACGCCAGCGTTCCGGCCGCGAACGCTGCGGATCGCTTAATTGAGTTAAGGGCATTGCAATGACAGACCATTGCTAACATCACCTTCCCTTCACCATGCGCTCACGATGACAGCTCTTCTCTACTTCGCCACCGCCGTCGCGCTGCTCGTCCTCACCCACGCGTATGTGACGCGCCTGTCGCGCGGGGACGCGCTCGTGATCCTTTTGCTGCCGCTGGTTTTCACCGGACGCGCATTACTGACGGGCCGCGTTTACGCGCCGGTCGAGCTGACGTACACGAGTGAGCCGTTGTATGCGCTGCGCGCGGAGCTTGGCGTTCCCGATCCGCAGAATCGGATGCTGTCCGACATCGCGTTTCAGATGATTCCGTGGCGGCAGGCCTTGCGCCATGCGATCGCGAACGGCGAGTGGCCGCTCCTGAATCGCTTCGAAGGTTGCGGCGACGTGCTGGCGGGGGAGGCGCAGCCGGCGCCGTTCAGTTCCTTCACGCTGATCGCGTTGCTACTGCCGGTTGCGGCGAGCTTCGGATACACGGCGTCGATCGCGTTTTTCTTGGCCGCCCTCGGTGCGTTCCTGCTCGCGCGGGAGTTGCGATGTAGCGAGATGGCCTCGCTGGTCAGCGCGGCCGTCTTCATGTGCGGCGCTCCGATCGCGTTGCAGATTCTCTGGCCGCTCGGATTCGGCTGGGCGCTGCTTCCGCTGATTTTGATGGCGACTCGCCGTGTCGTCGACGCGCCTTCAATCCGATCCGCGGCCATTCTCGTTGTCGCGCTGACTCTCGACGCACTGGCCGGGCATCCGGAGACGCTGCTGCATGTCGTTGCCATCGGCGCGGTCTACGGAATCTTCGAGTTGCTGAGGCCGGGCCGCGTGAAACGCGGACGCGTGCTCACGGTTGCGATCGGCGCCGGCGTCGTCGCCCTGATGCTCAGCGCGATCGCCATCCTGCCGATGCTCGAGGCCAGCCGGCAAACCGTCGAGCATCGCATCCGCACCGAGTTCTTTGCACCGGGGACGCTGCGCGTTGCGGCAGGTCTTCCGCGCGCGGCGCTTCTCTCGGACCTGCTGCCGTTCGCGCGCAAGTCGTTTCGCACGTTCTTCACTGCACGTGCAGAAGCGGGGAGCATCGCGCTGGCGTTGGCGTTCTTCGCGCTCTGGCGTTCACGTGCGCGAGAGCGTTGGTTGTTCGCGATCCTCGGATTTTTTTGCCTGCTCGCCAGCGCCAACGCCTGGCCGGTCGCGCAGCTGCTCCATCGATTGCCGCTTTTCAATCTCGCGCTGAATGACCGGCTCGCCTCGGCTGTGCCGCTCTGCCTGGCGATCCTGGCTGCGTTTGCTATCGATGCGCTCTCCGATCGCGCCGCCATCGTGATGGTCGCACTTCTCGTCCTGCTCGGCGCTGGCGCTTCGGCCATGCGCGCCGGGTCGATCGATATGCCGCGCCTCACGAGCGAAATGATTCCGCTCGCGCTGCTGGCGATCGTCGTGCTGCTGATCGCGAATCGAAAGATCGCCATCCCAATCCTGCTCGCTCTCATCCTCCTGCAACGGACCATCTCCGATGGCGCGCTCGTACCGGCGAACGATTCGCGGATCGCCTACCCGCAACTCGCGCTCTTTCGTCCGTTGCAAACGATCCGCGAGCCGTTCCGCATCGTGGCCACCGGACCGGCTCTTTTTCCGAACACCGCCACGATGTACGGCCTCGAAGACGCGCGTCTGATGACGGCGATGACGCTGAATCAATTCGACGAAACGTTCCCGGCCTGGTGCCGCCGCGGCGGCTTCGGCTTCAATCAGATCGATGATCTGACGCGGCCGATGCTCTCGATGCTGAACGTCCGTTTCGCAGTCGTGCCGGTCGGCGACGCGATTCCGGACGGTTGGCGCGACGTGACCACCGATCATGGCTCGCGCCTCGTCGAAAACATGCACGTGCTGCCGCGCGCCTTCGTGCCGCGCAACGTGCGTCTCGGCGTGGCCAACGACGTCGAAGACATGGCTGCCGCCACCGATTTCGCGGAACAGGCCTGGCTCGATCTTCCCGGCGCCCCACGCGATCTGCCGAACGGCCCCGGCGCCATCGTCATCCGCCCGCGCAAGCTCGGCTTCGATCTCGACGCCGTGATGGAACGCGACGGATTCGTCGTCATTTCGCAAGCGGCGTGGAAAGGTTGGCGCGCGTATGTCGATGACCGCCCGGTGAAAATCGTCCGCGCCAATCACGCCTTTCTCGGCGTGTTCGTCCCCGCCGGTCATCACGCCGTGCGCGTCGTCTACTGGCCGCAATCGTTCGTCATCGGAAGGATGATCACCTTCCTCACGCTCGCCCTGTTGATAACCGCTGCGCTCGCCGGACGTATACGTGCGCATGCTGAATCTCGAAGGCGTCAGTAAACGATTCCGCGGCGGCAACTTCGGCGTACGCGATCTCTCCCTTTCGATCGGCAGCGGCGTCCTTGGACTCCTCGGGCCGAACGGCGCGGGCAAGACGACGCTGATGCAGATGATCGCCACGATCACGCGGCCAACGGCGGGAACGATTCGATTCGATGGCGTCGACGTGGCTCGCAATCCCGATCAGATCCGCCGCCGGCTCGGCTATCTGCCGCAGGACTTCGGCGTGTACGACAACCTCACTGCGGTCGAGTTCCTCAGCTATTTCGCGGCGCTGAAGGGCGTTCACAGCCGCGCCCGCGTCGGCGAGATGCTGGAGATGGTGAACCTGCACAACGTGGCCAAACGGCCGGTCGGTGGGTTCTCCGGCGGCATGAAACAGCGCCTCGGCATCGCACAGGCGCTGATCAACGATCCCGATCTCGTCATCGTCGATGAGCCCACCGCAGGCCTCGATCCGGAAGAGCGCGTCCGCTTCCGCAACGTCCTCGCCGACGCCGGCCTCGGCAAGCTCGTGATCCTCTCCACGCACATCGTCTCCGACGTCGAGTCCGTCGCTACGCACATCGCCATCATGAGCGGCGGATCGATCGTCGCCTGCGCCACGCCGGAAGAACTGATGCGCGGCGCCGAGGGGAGCGTGTGGGAGCTGGTGGTACCGTCGGAAAGGTTTGATGAGTTGCGGCGCACCGCGCGCGTCTCCAGTGCAGTGCGCAAATCGGATGGCGTTCACGTTCGCATCGTCAGCGGCGAGGAGCCGCACGGCGGCGCGAGTGCGGCGGAACCGACGCTCGAGGATGCGTTTCTGTACACGATGCGCGAAAAGGCGGCGGCGTGATCGAGCGAATTGGCGCCATCGTCCGCGCTGACTTTCTGATCCGCTTTCGACGTCTGTCGACGGTGATCGTCTTTCTGCTGCTCAGCAGCTTCGCCTACGTCTGGATTCCTGATGCGGCCACGGGCCGCACGCTGATGCAGGTCAACGGTGCGCGCGTGGTTTACAACTCCGCGGCCATCGGCATGGCTACGTCGATGCTCGGCGCGATGTTCGTCGGCCTGTTCGGCTTCTACGTCATCTCGAACGCCATCCGCCGCGACATCGACTCTCGCTGCGGTTACGTCATCGCCTCCACGACGATGCGCACCAGCGAATACATCATCGGCAAGTTCCTCGGCAATGTCGTTTTTCTCTCCACATTCATGGGCGGCTACATGGTGGCGTCCATGGTGATGCTGCTCGTGCGTGGCGAGGCGCCGCTGGAGCCGCTGATCTTCATGAAGCAGTACGCGATCATGACGCCGTCGACGATCATCTTCGTCTCCGCGGTGGCCATCGTCTTCGAGTCGATCCCGTTTCTTTCCGGCCGCTTCGGCGACGTCGCCTACTTTTTTCTCTACGCCACGTCGTTGGGATTCGTCGTCAACATGATGGTCCACGGCGGTGGCGGGATCGCGCGCTACTTCGACTTCAGCGGCTTCGGCTACCTGATGGAGCAGACGCAGCGAAACCTGCACACGCAATCGCTGTCGATCGGCTCGTCGTCGTTCGATGCTGCCAAGGCGCCGCTCGTGATCAACGGCCTGAACCTCGGCGGCGGCGCCTGGGCCACGCGGATCGTTTCGACGATCGCGCCGATTCCACTTCTCCTGCTCGCGCAACTTTTCTTTCACCGCTTCGATCCCGCCCGACTGCGCGCTGCGGCGGTGAAAGGGAAGCGCGGCTGGATGCGAATTCTCAACCGGCTGGCAAGTCCCTTCTCGCGTCTGATCGCGGCCATACCGGTGCGCGGGGCTGCGCTGAAAGACGCGATGATGACGTTCTCGTCGACTCCCTTTGCCGCATTCGCGCTCATCGGAATCACCATCGCCTCGCTGTCGGCGCCGGCGTCGCTACGGATCACGTTCGTCATCGCTGCGGTCTTCATCGCCGGCGTGGCGTCGCGCGACCGCAGCGCAGGCACGACCGGATTGATCTACGCAACGCCGCGCCTGCGCGAGCGTTTCGTGAGCTGGAAGCTGCTGTCGTCCACGATCGTGGCGGCTATTCTTCTGATCGCGCCGCTGATTCAGATCTCGATCGTGAATCCGGCAAGACTGGCAGCGCTCATCATCGGTGTCGCCTTCGTTGCCGCTGCCGCCACGTCCCTCGGCATCATCAGCGGCACTCCGAAAACGTTCATCGTCTGCTTCCTGACGTTCTGGTACGTCGTCGTGAACGACAACGGCAAAACGCCAGGCTTTGACTTCGCCGGCTTCTTCTCGACGCCAGCGCTGCGCGTGACCGCGATGTACGCCGCGATCGCGATCGTGATGCTCGCCGCCGCGGAGATGGTGCATCGGGCGCGGTTGAGGGTGTAGGGAAAATCACTGTCATCCTGAGCCGCCGAAGGACACGAAGTGCCGAAGGACGGTCGAAGGACCCCCCGCGCATGTGCAGGGTCGGGCGGGGGCGAAACGAAAATCGCAGGGGGTCCTTCGCCGTCCTCCGGCACTTCGTGTCCTACGGCGTCTCAGGATGACAGCTTTCTTGCCGCCGTTTCCTACGGCTTCTTCGCCTCCGACACCAGTAACTCCAGCCAGGCGTCGGTCTTGATGAATCCCTTCCCCCACGAATCCCACTGAGCGAGCACGTTCTCCTGCTTCATCTGATCGAGTGATTTGCCTGCCGCGAGCGCCTTCGCCACCGCGCCGGTCGTGCCGCGCAGGACCTCAGCGAAGGCGCGGAGGCCGGCTTTGTCCGAGAGCGCGCCGTGGCCGGGGATGACTTTTGCGTCGTCGGGGAGCGTCTTCAGCACGGCGTCGACATTCGCCAGCATGCCGCGCACGCTGCCGCCGTTGTCGACGTCGACGAAGGGGAACATTCCGTTGAAGAAGTCGTCGCCCATGTGGACGACGTTCGATTGGGTGAAGTAGATGACGGCGTCTCCATCGGTGTGGCCGTGGGGGACGTGGACCGCGTGGATTTCCTCGCCGTTGATGTGCAGCGTGGCGCGGTCGTTGAACGTGATCACCGGCAGGGCCTCTTTCGGCGCCGGGGGTGTGACGCCGCCCAGGTTCTTGGAGCCTGCGGCGAGGCGCTTGCGGACGTTTTCGTGAGCGATGATCGGGCCGTCGTGACCGAACACCTCATTGCCGCCGGTGTGATCGCCGTGGTAGTGCGTGTTGAGAATGTACTTGATAGGTTTGGCGGTGATGCCGCGCAGCGCTTCCTTGATCTTCGGTGCCAGCGGCGCGAACTGGTCATCGACGATGACGATGCCGTCGTCGCCAATCGACACGCCGATGTTGCCGCCAGCGCCTTCGAGCATGTACACCGTGCCCGCGACTTTGGTGACCTTGATCTCGACCTTACTGAAGTCGCGCTGGGCAAGAAGCGGCAGAGCGGCAAACGCGGCGATGAGGACGAACAGTTTTCGCATGGGGCGGGATTGTAGAGGACGCGGATGCCCGAGGTGAATCGCAATCCTGATCGGACGAGTGCGAGTAATCGCGCGATCGTCCGCATCGGCTTTCCGTGGTGGCTGCGGCTTCTGATCGTTCGCGACACGGTCGCCATCACTCTTGGCCGCCGGATCTACATCGACAGGCCTCAGAGAACGGTCGAGTACGAGCGCCTTCTCGATCACGAGCTCGTACACGTGCGGCAGGCGGGAGAGCTCGGCAACGTCGTCTTCTGGTCGCGGTACGTCGCGGAATACTTCCGCAATCGGTGGCGCGGACTTGATCACGATGCGGCGTATCGTGCGATCTCGTTCGAGGTGGAGGCGTTCGCCGCCGAGCGCGATCAGCCCGTATAATCGCCGCTTCACCCACCGCAGATGATTCAATTCCACGCGCTCGAGATCCCGCAATTGGAACGCTTTCTGGAGCGCCAGAAGGCCGGCCTCTCGCGCAAGACCGACATCGATCTCGACCTCGTCCTTCGCCAGATTCTGCAGAAGGCCAACGAGTTCGTACCCTCCGAGTCGGGCTCGATTCTCCTCGACGATCCCTACCGCAAAGTCTCCTCGCGCCGCGAGAACGAGCTCGTCTTCATCGCCACGTTCGGGCAGTCCAGCCGCCATCTCATCGGGCAGCGCCTCTCGGCAAAATTCGGGATCGTCGGTCAGGTCTATCAAACGGGGACGCCGTATGTTTCGGCCGACGTAAAAGAGGACGATTTCTTCTACGCCGAGTTTGACGAGCAACTCGGCCACAAAACGCATTCGGTGGTCTGCGTCCCCATCTACATCGGGAAGACCGTCTGCGGCGTGCTGGAGCTGATCAACCGGTTGGAGGGGAGCATCTTCACGGATCGCGACAAGACACTGCTCGAGATCTTCGCCGGATACACATCGTTCACGCTGCAAAACGCGCTGGACGCCAAACGCGCGCATGAGCTCGCGAAAAAGGACGACTTGACGGGCCTCTACAACGACCGCTGGTTCAACGTCCGCGTTTACGAGAGCCTCGGCGAAGCGCGGCGTAGCGGCAAGGAAGCGGTTTTGATCTTCATGGACCTCGACCGCTTCAAGGCCATCAACGATTGTCACGGCCATCTGGCCGGCAGCCAGGTGCTGCGCGAGGTCGGATTCCTCTTGAAACGGATCGTTCCGCAGGTGGAAGCCACGGTCGCGCGCTACGGCGGCGATGAGTTCGTCATCCTCCTTCCGGAGACGACGCTCGATGAGGGGATGACCGTCTGCGAGGAGATCCGTCAGACGATCGAACAGACGACGTTTCTGGAGCGGGAGTGGGGCTTCAGCATGCAGCCGCTCCAGCTTTACGGCGTTCTCTCCGCCTCCCTCGGCATCGCCCAGCACGTCCCCGATCCAAGCTCCGACCTTTCGCTGGAGTTGGAGCAGACCGATCTGCTCCGCCGCGCCGATTCCGCCATGTACCGCGCCAAGTCACTCGGCAAGAATCAGGTCGTGGTGAGCAGGGTGGGCCAGGAGTTGCAAAGCGCCTCCGAGTCGAGCAGCGTTTAGCAGAAACGCCTCGCGGCCTGTCCGGAAGGCCACGGGCTGACCACCGCGGGTCGTTCTGCTATCGTGTGTCATCTCACGCAGGAGGTTGCTTCCTTGGCGAAAATCACAGCGGAATACATTTGGATCGACGGACAAAAACCGACGGCAAAGCTTCGTTCGAAAACGAAAATCATCGACTCGGTGAAGTCACTCAGCGACATCCCCGAATGGGGTTACGACGGATCGAGCACAGAGCAGGCCACCGGGCATTTCAGCGACCTGCTGCTGCGGCCGGTGAAGATGATGCCCGATCCGCTGCACCGCGACGGCGATGTGCTCGTCCTCTGCGAAGTGCTGAATCCCGATGGCACTGTCCATCCGAGCAACACGCGTGCATTTCTGCGCGAGGTGGCCGAGCGCTACAAAGAACACGATTGCTGGTTCGGGATCGAGCAGGAGTACACGCTCTTCGAAGGCAATCGTCCGCTGGGCTGGCCGTCGAGCGGCTTCCCCGCGCCACAGGGCGGCTACTACTGCGGCGTCGGCGCGGACGAAGTGTTCGGCCGTGACCTCGTCGAAGCGCACGCCGATGCCTGCATCCGCGCCGGAATTCACATCGTCGGCACGAATGCCGAGGTGATGCCGGCACAGTGGGAGTTTCAGGTGGGAGCGGTTCCCGCGCCCGACATCGCCGACGAGCTGTGGCTGGCGCGGTGGCTTCTGTACCGCATCGGAGAAGAGTTCGGCATCAGCGCGACGCTCTATCCGAAGCCGGTCAAAGGCGACTGGAACGGCGCCGGCGCGCACACGAACTTCTCGACGAAAGCAACGCGCGCCGAGGGGGGGATGAAAGTCATCGAAGAAGCGATGCAAAAGCTGGCGCGGCGGCATGACGACCACATCAAAGTCTATGGAGCGCACAATGAAGAGCGGCTGACCGGACTGCATGAGACCGCTCCGATGCACGAATTCCGGTTTGGCACGAGCGACCGCGGCGCCTCAGTGCGCATCCCGATGGCCACGGCGAACGCCGGCTATGGATACTTCGAAGACCGCCGTCCCGCCGCGAACATGGACCCGTATCAGGTTTGCGCAAAGTTAATCGAAACTGTCTGCGGTCCGTAAGACATTCGCCGTACAATGCGGCGGCCGGTTGCAATGGCCGGCTGCCGTGAAACGCCAATGACCGAGCTCCTACTCAACGCTGTCTGGCTGGCCGTCGTCGTGGGCGCGTTCGTATTCGTGCCGCGCCGCTCCAGCCGCGCCTTGCTCGGTGTCGCCGCCATCCTCGTGCTGCTCTTCCCGGTCATCTCCGTCTCGGATGATCTGGCGCTGGACGGCAACACACTGGAAGAGGCGCTGGCGATCATCGTGGCGTTCCTCGCGCTGTTTGCCGGCTTCGTTGCGTTTGCTCGCGTCGAGCCACGGTTCCTTCAGCCGGCGCTGCTTCTTCTCGCCACTCCCTCCGACCCGCGCTCTCCTCCTCGCGCCTGACCGCATCGGTTTGCGCAGTCGTGGCCTTCGCTGGCCGTGACACGTCTTCGATTGTCGACGACTGCGTATCCGGCTGCGAAGCGGCGGCATTCTCGCGTGTTGGTCTCCCCTGGCCAGCACACCGGGCTCGAGGGTGTCGCCGCTTGACTGCCGGATTTGAAGCGGCGGCACTCTCGCGCGTCGGCACCCCCTGGCCGACGTCGGGCTGCGAGGATGCCGCCACTTGAGGGACGGAAGCAGCGATCAGAGACAAGAGATCAGAGACAAATTAGGGTTTTCCTAATCTCTAATCTCTGATCTCTGCTTCTCTGATCTGATACGCGGCGCATGCTCGTCCTCTTTTTCGCGAAATACGCCGCGATTCTGGCGCTGCTACTGATCACCGCGGTAGCCGCTGGAACGCTCGTGGTGGGAGGCGAAGACGGACTCGCGTTTCGTGCCGCGGTCGGGCTGGCGCTCTGCGGGCATGCCTGTTTTCTGCTCGCTGCGATTGGGCAACTTCGGGCAATTCCACTTATTGCGTTGATGGCGGCCGCGCTGACCGGCGGGGCGATGCGATTCCGCGGGATCGAATGGCTGGCGGCGTCGCGAATCGGAGTCTGCGCCGTTGTCATCGTTCCGCTTTTCGTGTTCGCGCTCTATCCGCCGCTTGCCTTTGACGAGACGACCTACCATCTGCGGTTCATTCGCTCGCTGGCGCATCACGGCGCGCTCCGGTTTCTGCCTGACGTTCGCTTTCCGGTCTTTCCGCAACTTCATGAGTCGCTCTGCGTTCCGCTGTTTCTCCTTGGCGGCGATACGGCGACGCATCTCGTCGCTCTCGCGGAGGCCGTCGTCACCGCTGCGTTGCTCGTGGCGTGGGGAAGCCGGCACGATACGCGCGCTGGCTGGCTGGCCGCGGCGTTCTTTCTCGGCAGTCCGCTCGTGACGTCTCTGGCGACGATCACCTACGTCGATGCCGCGCTGGCGCTGTTTGTGACGGCGGGGTTCTACGCGCTCGACCGCGAGCGATTCGGACTGGCCGGGTACTTTCTCGGCACCGCATGCAGTGTGAAATACCTCGGCGGATACTTCGCGGTTGCCGCGCTGATCATCGTCCTCGTGCGGACCGCCGGCCGGCGGCGCAATGCCGGCGCGTTCATGATCGCCTGCGCCGCCGCCGCGCTGCCGGTCACCACGTGGATCTTCGTCACGACGCACAATCCGGTCTTCCCCTTTTTCGGATCGAGTCTATGGGTTGTTCCTCCGGAGAGCCCGATTTCGCTTGGCGGACGGGCGATCCGCGTGCTGCGCGTGAGCTGGGACGTCACCTTTGCCCGCTATCGGACGAACTACCAGCCGCCGGTAACGCCGCTGCTCATCCCCATCGTCGCCATCGTTGCCATCGCCGCGATTCGCGACCGGCGAGCGCGATGGGTGGCAGCACTGTGCGCGGGCCACGTCATGATCTTTACATTCCTTCCGCAGGACTCGCGCTACCTCGTGCCGCTGCTTCCGCTGCTCAGCATCACGGCAGCGCTGAGCATCGCCGCCACTCGGTGGGCCAGGGCATCCGCGCTCATCGCACTCGTTGCAGTCCTTCCCGGCGTCGCATACGCGGGATACCGGGAGGCGCTGTTGGGATTGCCGCCGCCCGCAACCGAATCGCAGCGCGCCGAGTGGTTGGGGGAGCATGCACCGGGGTATCGCGCCGTCGTTCGCGCCGGGAACGCGCGGATTTACGTGTGCGGCGGCGAGCGGCTGAAGGACTATGCCAGTGGCGAGCTGCTCGGCGATTTCAACGGGCCTTTTTCGTTCGATCGGATTCTCGGCGGCGCGCACGATTCGGCGGCGATCGCGCAACGGCTCCGGAGTATCCGCGCCGCATACTTCCTCGTCGTCAAATCGAACTGCGCGCCACCAGCGGCCACGGGAGGCATGGTGCTGACGTACGAGGATGCCGTGTCGCAGCTCTGGCTTGTTCAGCCTTCGTCCGCACGATGACGCTGATACTCCCGGATCACATCTTCGGATTTTCCGTCGCCCACGATTTCGCCGTGCGACAGCCACACCGTGCGCTTGCAGAGCGCCCTCACCGCCTCGGTGTCGTGCGAGACGAGGACGACCGTTCGTCCCTCGCGGACGAACGACTGAATCCGCGCATCGCAGCGCTCGCGAAAGCCGGCGTCGCCGACCGCGAGGATCTCGTCGAGCAGGATCGTTTCGGCATCGACAGCAGTGGCGATCGAGAACGCAAGCCGCGCGATCGTCCCGGTGGAGTACGTGCGCAGCGGCGCATCAACGAACGGCCCGATACCGGAGAAGTCGATGATGGCGTCGATCTGCGACCGCATTTGCGCCCGCGAACGGCCGAGGAGTGCGCCGTTGAAGTGGATGTTCTCGCGCCCGGACAGTTCCGCCTCGAAACCGGTGCCGAGCTCCATGAGCGGCACGATGTTGCCGCGGCTGATGGCGACACCCTCCGACGGCTGAATGATTCCTGCCGCCACGCGCAGCAGCGTTGACTTCCCCGCACCGTTCGCGCCGATGATGCCGACCGATTCGCCGGCGGCGATGCCGAGGTTGATGCCGCGCAAGCTGTAAAACAGAGGGCGGTTGGGGCGCAGCCCGCGCACGACCAGCTCCTTGAGGCTGCGGATTTTCTCCGACCGGTAGCAGACGCTCACGCCATTCAGTTCGATGGCGTTCATCACACCCGGCCCTCGAAACGTGGAGCGAGACGACGGAAAATCATCCAGCCAATTAGCAGCGAGAGCAGCGCGAGCAACACTGCCGCCGCAATGATGCGCGGCGACGGCAAGTGGCCGTAATAAATCGGCGTGCGAACGATCTCGATGAGGTAAGTGAGCGGATTGCGCTCCACGATCCAGCGAAACGAAGCGGGCACGATCGAGACCGGATAGATCACCGGCGTCATGTACAGAAGCGCCGGCAGGCCCGCCTGAATCATCTCTCTGAGATCGGCGAAAAAAACCGAGAGGGCTGTGAGTGCCAGGGACACTCCCAGCGTGAAGATGCCGATGATGAGCAGGCTGACCGGTACGAAGAGCAGCGACGGAAAGAGCGGCGCACGCAGGATCAGCATGATGACCAGCAGCGCGAACATCGACAGCACAAGATTCACGAGTCCCGAGAGGATTGCTGACAGCGTGAAGATCGAGAGCGGTACGCGCACACGCTTCATCAGCGGCCCGTTCCAGGCCACGCTGGCCATGGCGTTCGTCGCCGTCTGCGCGAAAAAGTTCCAGGCGATGTACGCCGACAGAAAGTAGGTCTCGTAGTGCGGCGTCTCGCGGCGGAAGATGTGCGAGAAGACGACGCTGAAGATGCCCATGAGCAGCAGGGGATGCATCAGCGTCCAGAGGAACCCGAAGACGGAGCGCTTGTAGCGAATGGTGAGATCGCGATGCACGAGCTCGATGAGCAGGTTCGTGTGCGCCGCCAGATCGCGAATCTCGTCCGCGGCCCGAAGCGAAGCTCCAGCGACATTGCGGCGCTCCTGGCTTTGGACCATCACCGGCGCCGTTCTACGCGAATGCAGCGTCGCGTTCAAGAAATGCTTTCGTCACGTAGCGTTGAGCGATGCAGGCGAGGCCATAGAATCGGGATGACGTGGGTGCTTCTCGCCGAGGTGCTCGGAAACTCCCTTAGCGATGCGCATCCTCCAGCTTACGCCGCGACTCGCGTATCCGCCGACTGATGGCGGGCGCGTCGTCATGCTGCAGATTGCGACGGCGATGCAGCGGCTCGGAGCGGATGTCGGAATCCTCTCGCTCAATCCGCAAAAACAGCATGCGGATCTCGAGACAGCGCGCGCGGCACTCGCTCCGATTCCGGTCGATGCAATCGAGATCGACACGTCGGCGATTCTTTCTCCCGCGCTCCGAAGTCTCCGCATCGGGGCGCCGCCACTCGTAGCCCGTTTCTATTCGCCCCGATTCGAGCGACGCCTCTACGAGCTGTTGCACGACGAAGACATCGACGTAGTCCAGATCGAGAGCCCTTTCCTGCTGCCGTACGTGCCGGCAATCCGCGCAGCATCGCGCGCAATCGTCGTTCTCCGGTCGCTCAATGTCGAGTTTCGGATCTGGGAGCAGATTGCCGCGCGCGAGGAAAACCTCTTGCGAAGAATCGCGCTGCGAGCCATTGCACGCAGCCTTCGCCGTTACGAGATCCGCCATCTCAATACGTGCGACGCAATCGTCCCGATCACCGAGGACGACGCCCGCGAGTTCCGAGCCCTCGGATGCACCCGCCCCATCCACGTCCTCCCCGGCGGCATCGACACGAACCCGAGCGCCGCAGCCAGCGGCCTTCACGCCTGTCATTCCGAGAGGGCGGTGCGGCGGGCGGGCGAGGAATCCCCCACCGACGAAGCAGCACGCGCAGGCTTCCTAGGATCGCTCGACTACCGCCCCAACCAGGAAGCCGCAATCTGGATCGCCGAGCAGTTGCAACCGAGGCTGAATGCAGCAATCCACGTCGCCGGCAGCAACGCCCCCGACTGGTTGCGCGACCGGCTGACAAGCGTCACATTCGCCGGCGAAGTGCCGGATGCTGCGTCGTTCATCCGATCGATGCAGGTGATGATCGCGCCTCTGCTCTCCGGCGGCGGCATGCGGATCAAGATCCTCGAGGCCATGGCGTGCGGCCGGCCGGTCGTTGCCACGACGCTCGGCGCCGCCGGAATCGACGTGCAGCATGGCGAGAACATCCTCCTCGCCGATGATCCCGCTGCATTTGCGCATGCCATATCGGAGCTGCTGCGCGATCCGCGCCGGGCGCGCGCGCTCGGAGACGCCGGCCGCCAACTCGTCTCCTCCCGCTACTCGACCGATATGCTCGCCCGCCGGTTGCTGGCGTTCTACGGTGAGCTGATTCAGCGGCGCGAGCTAGACAGCCGTCGTTGATCGCGAGCGGCATCGCGCTTCGTCAAATCAAAGACCGCTTCCGGAGAGCGACGCGGACACACTCGAAAGCAGCAGCCGCAGATCGAGTTGCACCGACCAGTCGCACATGTAGGTGAGGTCGTAGCGGAGCTTCACCTCCGGCCTGCTGTCGCGCTCGGCCGAGACCTGCGCCAGACCCGCCAGACCCGGCCGGACGAGACAGCGCAGATCGAATTCAGGAAGCTCCCGGAGGATCTGCTCGACGATCTCCGGCCGCTCGGGCCGCGGACCGACGAGACTCATGTCGCCCGCGATGATGTTGAGCAACTGCGGCAGTTCGTCGATCCGGTAACGTCGCAGGAGCCCTCCGATGCGCGTGACGCCATTGCCGTCGGCATGGCCGTTGTGAGGAACGTGCATCGATCGAAACTTCCACATCGGGAACGTCACGCCGCCTCGTCCAACGCGCGGCTGCCGGATCAGAACCGGCCCGCCGTCGTTGAGCCAAATCGCTGCCGCGGCCACGAGCGCAAACGGCGCGGCGATGATCGTGAGCGCAGTGCCGAGGACGATGTCCATCAGGCGCTTGACGACCGCGGGGATTCCATATCCGCAACCGACCGCGATCTCGATCAGCGGTTGGTCGCCGACCCATCCCAGCATCGAAGAGGTCAGCAGCGCATCCGCATGCGATGCGAGCAGCAAATACCCTCGGGGACCGCGAATCCGCAACAGCTCCAACCGCTCGCGCGGCGAGGCCTCCGGATCGGCGTAAATCACTTCTTCGGCATCGCGCAGGCGCTCGCGCGCGGCGGGGTCATCGAGCCGCCCGGCGTTCGGAATCGTCAGCGACTCGTCGGGCGGCCCCACCCAACCAACCACGCGGATCCTGTGGTCCGGAGCGACGGCCAGGCCCGAGATGGCGGCGCGGACTTGGGTGGCGTCGCCAACCAGGATCGTCTCGCGCGGCCGGACCGGCAGCGCCACGCGGATCAGAAAACGCCA
>JAXDGW010000132.1:0-7915 GCA_034664845.1 Thermoanaerobaculia bacterium
TCAGTCGCAGCGTCTTGTTGGGGAACTTGATCGTGTAGCGGCGCAGGGTCATGCCGCCGCGGAGCGACTGGCCGGCCTGGGAGAAATCCTGTGGCGTGCCGAGGGGGGCGAGGCTTGATGAGAAATCCTTCACAGCCTGCTCGTCAAAGTACGCATTCGCGTTCGACGTGAACTGCGAGCGGTCGATGCGTCCCTTTTGCAGCTCGTCGAAGATCTTGCGCATCTGCTCCGTCGTCTTCGGCGTCGCAGGATCGGTCGATGCGAAAAGAGCGCGGCTGATGCCGCCGGCGATCTGTTCCGAGGCGCTGGTGGCGTCCATGTTGGTGAGGACGACGATGGCCACGCGGTCGTCGGGATAGACCTCGTTGCGCGCCGTGAATCCGGAGACTTCCCCACCGTGCGAAATGATGCGCTTTCCGTTGGCGATGCCGACGCTGACGCCGAGGCCGTAGCGCGAGCCGACGCCGTTCGACATCGGCACCTCGGCCTCCAGCGCCCGATACGACTCCGGCTTCAGGATCGACTGATCGATCATCGAGATATCCCACAGGGCCAGGTCGTGCGCGGTCATGGCCAGCTCGCCTGCCGCGAACATCCAGCCGCGTCCTTCTTTCGGCGCGGGGCGGAGCGGCCCGAGCGCGTAGCGGAGATAGCGCATCGGATCTTCAGGGCCGAGGGGCGCGGCGTCGGTGTTGGAGACCGTGGTCATGTGCAGCGGCATGAAGACGCCCTTCTGAAGAAAGTCGAGGAGCGGCTCTCCGGCCACCTTCTCCGCGATCATGCCGGCGATGACGTAGTTCGTATTGCTGTACTGCCACTTCGCGCCCGGCTCGAAATCGAGAGGCTTCTTCGCCCAGCCGGTGACGATCTCCGGCGCCGTGACCGGCTGCAACATCATCGGCATGACGTAGTCCTGCGGCCAGAAATCCTGGTAGCCGGAAGTCATCGAGAGAATCTGGCGGATGGTGACGTCGCCGGCGCGCGTGAGATCGGGAAGCCAGCGGATGACCTTGTCGTCGAGCGAGAGCTTGCCCTCCTCGGCCAGTAGAAGCAGCGCCGCCGCGGTGAATTGCTTGCTGATCGAGCCGATCGAGTAACGCATCTGAGGCGATGCCGCCACTTTGGTCTCGAGATTGGCGGTGCCGTACGCATGCGTGTAGACGATCTTGCCGTCGCGTACGACCGCGATCGACGCGCTCGGCGTGCCGGTTTTCGCGAGGATGTCGGAGGCCGATTTGTCGATCGCGGCCCGCATGTCGGCGGGGAGCTCCTGCGCGTGCAGGGCGGCGGCGCGAAGGAAAAGGGCAAGCAGAAGCGTCAGCGATTTGCGCATGGCGCGCATTCTAATTGCGCTTCGCCCTTAGCGAAACATCACGGACGCGGCGCGATGACCGTGACCTGCTGCGTGTCGTTGTTCGTCGAACTGATGAAAGCCCACACCCGCGCGCCGGTCGTAAGCGGTTCGATCGTTACCGGAATGGTGTTGATTGTGCTCCCTGACTGGAATCGCGGTGGGAGAGTCATCTCGAAGTATCCGGGATCGAACATGTCGCGGCCCGGCCGCAGCGTGACACTTTGGGGCGACTGATCGATCGTCACGCGAACGACCGGCGCCACGCCGGGCTCGGGCGAGTAGATGCGCAGCGTGTTGCGGTAGCGCGCATCCGCGGCAACGCCGAGGAGGACAAAGGGCGTGCTCTTGAACGCCGAGTCGGGAACGACCGGCACCTCGGCGCCGAGCGTGATACCGATCCGCGAGGTGTCGTGGACGCGGAGGTTCATCGACAGCTTGCTTGCAGACGCGGCCTCGACGAACACGATCCTCCCGGGGGCGCCGTTCATCGTGTCTGATGGAATCAAGTCAGTCGACGGGAAGCCATTCAGTCCGGATGTCCCGTACACCGGGTAGGGATCATCGGCAAGGACCGTCCTTTGCGGACAATCGCAGTATGGGATTCCGAACATGTAGAGAGAGGGATCGATTTGAAAACTCCTGGCCCGAAGTTCTGTGACGAACTGTGACCCGAATTGTCCTTGAACCGGTGGCACGAGGATCGGAATCAGGATCCGTGCGAATGCGCTCGTCGGATCGCCCGTGAATGTGTAGGCGTTCTTCTTCGAGATGGTCCACCCGTGGCCGGTGACCACTACTTCCGTAGCTGACGGAAGGTGAGCCGGTGTGGTCACCACGATCCTCGTGTCGTCGAGGAACTGAACCATTGCAGCGCGTTGCGAGCCGAAGTAAACGGTTTGGAGCAGGCACCGGGACGGGTCGATTGGGCCGCAGGAGTCGGTCGTGAAGCCACTGCCGCGAATGGTCACCACGGTACCGCCCGCGACAGGGCCGGAATCGGGGTCGATCGAACTGATGAAGGGCGATGTCGCCGCGGCCACTGAGGCCGCGGCGAAACAAAGAATTGCGATAAGGGGCAGAGGCCGGTTCAATAGAGTCCTTTTGCTACTTCGCTGGCGGCGCTTCCTTCAATCCCCGCTCAATCAGCAACGGCTCGACGATCGGATCTCGCCCGCGGAAGGCGCGGTACATCGCCGCTTCGTCCATCGTGCCGCCGCGGGAAAGGATCATGTCGCGGAAGCGCTTGCCGTTGGCGCGCGTCATTCCGCCGTGCTCCTTGAACCAGTAGTACGCGTCGTCGTCGATCAACTCGCTCCACAGGTACGCGTAGTAGCCGGCCGAATAGCCGCCGCCCCAGATGTGCGAAAAGTATGTCGTGTGATACCGCGACGGAACCTCGGCCATGTCGATCTTGAAGCGCTTGAGTGCCTCCGGCTCGAAGACGTTCACGTCCGCAAGCGCGGCGCCGGGCGCCTGCGTGTGCCAGGCCATGTCGAGCAGCGCGGCGGCGAGGTACTCGACCGTCGCGTAGCCCTGGTTGAACGTGCGCGACTTCTTGATGCGGTCGACGAGCGCCTTCGGCATCGGCTCGCCGGTCTTGTAATGCTTCGCGTAATTCGCGAAGACCTTCGGCTCCAGCGACCAATGCTCGTTGAACTGCGACGGAAACTCGACGAAGTCGCGAGGCACGTTGGTGCCTGCCAGCGTCGGGTACTTCACGTTCGACAACATGCCGTGCAGAGCGTGGCCGAACTCGTGGAAGATCGTCGTGACGTTGTCGAACGTCAGCAGCGCCGGCTGACCGGGCGCGGGCTTGGTGAAGTTCGTGACGTTGAAGACGACGGGCTTCGTTCCGATGAGTCCCGACTGATCGACGAAGCTGTCCATCCAGGCGCCGCCGCTCTTGTTCGATCGCGCGAAGTAATCGCCGTAGTAGAGCGCCATCGACTTGCCGTCGGCGTCGAAGACCTCGAACACGCGAACGTCCGGCTGATAGACGGGGATGTCGTGCCGCTCTTTGAAGGTGAGGCCGTAGAGCTGACCGGCAGCGTAGAAAACGCCGTTCTGCAAAACGTTATCGAGCTCGAAGTAGGGCCGCACCTGCGCTTCATCGAGGTCGTACTCGGCCTTGCGCACCTTCTCGGCGTACAGCTCCCAATCCTGCGGACCGAGTTGGAAGCCGCCCTTCTCCGCGTCGATGACTTTCTGGATCTTCGCTGCCTCGGCGCGCGCTTTCGCAGTCGACGCCGGCACGAGATCGCTCAGCAACTTGATGGCGTTCTCGGGAGTCTGGGCCATCTGATCGTCGAGCGTGTAGGCGGCCCAGGTCGGGTAGCCGAGGAGCTTGGCTTTCGTGGCGCGGAGTTGGGCGAGGCGGGTGACGATTGCCTTGTTGTCGTTCGGGCCGCCGTGATTGCCGCGCTGGATCGATGCGTTAAACAGACGCTCGCGGACAGCGCGATTCTGCAGGTAGGTAAGCGCCGGCTGCTGCGTCGTGTTCTGCAGCGTCAGCACGTACTTCCCTTCGAGCTTGCGCTCTTTGGCGCGGTCGGCGGCGGCCGCGATGTCGGAGTCCGGCAGACCTGCCAGCTCCGCTTTCGTATCGACGACGATGGCCGAGGCGTCGGTGTCGGCGAGAACGTGCTCTCGAAACTTCGTCGTCAGCGTCGACTCTTCCTGATTGAGCGCGCGCAACGTGGCCTGATCGGCGTCGTTGAGCTGCGCCCCGGCGCGGACGAAGAACTTGTAGTAGCGCTCGATGAGGAACTTCGACTCGGCGTCGAGCCCGCTCGTGGCGCGTCCGTCGTAGAGCGTCTTGACCCGTGCGTACAGCTTCGGGTTCATGAAGATCGCATCCTGGTGCGCCGCGATCTTCGGCGACTCCTCGGCCTCGATCTTCTGAAACGCGTCGTTGGTATTCGACTGCGTGAGGTTGAAGAAGATCTTGGAAGCGCGCGTCAACAGCGCCCCGGAGCGCTCCATCGACTCGATCGTGTTGGCGAACGTCGGCGCGGCCGGGTCGTTGGCGATGGCGTCGATCTCAACGAGCTGCGCCTTCATCCCCGCTTCGATTGCTGGCTGATAGTCGGTGTCTTTGATCTGATCGAACGGCGGCGCATGGAACGGCAACGGACTGGCCGTGAAGAGCGGGTTCGTTCGAGTCGGTTCCGCGGGTTGGGCCTGCAGAACGGATGCGCTAATCATGAATACGGCCCCCAGAAGTGTCGGAATGCTTGTTTTCATGACGGTGGGGAACAAGGGGGTTCGCCCAAGTCATCCCGTTTGGACGAAACAGTCATGCGGCAGCAGCGAGCGCAGCCAATGCCGCGCGAATCGTCTCCACCACATCATGGTCAACATTCTCATCGCGAACCTTCTTCGGCGACGTCCACGTTCCCACCACCCGCCAGTTCATCGTCGTCAATGTCTCGATGAGCGAGGCTTGGGCGAACTGGCCACCGACGGGCGATGCGCTGATCAGTGCGATCGGTTTGTCGACGAGGGCGCCGTCGGAGACGAGCCAGTCGAGGGCGTTTTTCAGCGAGCCGGGGACGCCGTGGGCGTACTCGGGGGATGAGATGAGGATGCCGTCCGCGGCGGCGAGTAATGATCGAAGTTCGGCGACGGCGGGTGGGGGCGTGGCGCCTTCTTCATCATCGTCGGGATTGAAGTGAGGGAGCCCGGCCAGACCTTCGTAGATCGTGACCTCAATCCCTTCCGGTGCGAGTTTCAGGGCCGCCTGCAGCAAAGCGCGGTTCGAGGATCGCGCGCGCAGGCTGCCGCAGATGGCGATGATTTTCATTCGTTCGTCCACTGCCGCTGACGCGGCAGATTTTGATTTGCGCCGGGGTCCAGGGGTTGCTCGCTGCGCTCGCACCCCTGGCTATCCTCTTTTGCCGCTACGCGGCGTTGGAAACAGGCGCTATCCATCTTTGCCGTGAGGTCTCTTGCTATCCATCTTTGCCGGGAGGTCTCTTGCTACCCATCTTCTCCTCGAGGTCTCTTGCGATCCATCTTCTCCGTGAGGTCTCTTGCTACCATCTTCGCCGTGAGTCTCTCGCGGAGCCTGTCCCGCTCTCGCTTACGCCGCGGCAGCGGCGATGGACGGTAGCCGGGGGTGCGAGCGCGCCAGCGCGAGCAACCCCCGGACATCGTGCGTTTCAATGATGTGCCGCGTCAGCGGCACTGGACCGATCGCGCGACTACTTCCCCGTCAATCCTCTCTCCTCGAGCAACGGCTCCACCTTCGGGTCACGCCCGCGGAATGCCCGATACATCGCTGCCGGATCTTCGGTGCCGCCGCGGGAGAGGATCATTTTGCGGAAGCGGTCGCCGTTGGCGCGGGTCATGCCGCCGTTTTCTTTGAACCAGTAGTAGGCGTCGTCGTCGAGAACTTCGCTCCACAAATACGCGTAATAGCCGGCTGCGTAGCCGCCGCCCCAGATGTGCGAAAAATACGTCGATTTGTAGCGCGGCGGGACTTCGTTCATCAGCACGCCGTACTTCTTCAGCGCCTCGGGTTCGAAGGCGCTCACGTCCTGCAGCGGCGCATCGGCGGGGAGGGTGTGCCAGGCCATGTCGAGAAGGGCGGCGCCGAGGTATTCGGTGGTGGCGAAACCCTGGTTGAAGGTGCTGACGCTCTTGAGTTTGGCGATCAGCTCCTTCGGCATCGGCGCGCCTGTCTGGTAATGCTTCGCGTAGTTCGCGAAGACCGAGGGCTCGAGTGCCCAGTGCTCGTTGAACTGCGACGGGAACTCGACGAAGTCGCGCGGGACCGACGAGCCCGATATCGACGGATAGGTCACGTTCGAGAACATGCTGTGCAGGGCGTGGCCGAACTCGTGAAACATCGTCGTCACTTCGGTAAACGTCAGCAGCGCCGGCTGGCCCGCGGACGGCTTCGTGAAGTTCTCGTTGTTGGTGCCGACGGGCTTGGTGCCGAGGAGTTTGCTCTGGCCGACGAAGCCGCTGGTCCAGGCGCCGCCCGCTTTGCCGGGGCGCGAGAAAAAGTCTATGTAGAAAAGCGCGAGCGGCTTGCCGTCGGTGTCGTAGACGTCGAAGACGCGGACGTCGGGCTGATAGACGGGGATGTCGTGCCGCTCTTTGAACGTGATGCCGTAAAGCTTCGTGGCGGCGAAGAAGACGCCGTTGGTCAAAACATTGTTGATCTCGAAGTACGGCCGGACCTGACCTTCATCGAGATCGTATTCGGCCTTGCGCACCTGCTCGGCGTAGAACTGCCAGTCGTACGGCTCGAGCTTGAAACCGCCAGACTGCGCGTCGATGAGCTTCTGCATCCGCGCCGCTTCGCCGCGCGCTTTCGCCGTTGCCGCCGGGACCATGTTCGTCATCAGCTTGATGGCGTTCTCGGGCGTTTTCGACATCTCGTCGTCGAGGTTGTAGGTGGCGTAGTTGGGGTAGCCGAGGAGCTTGGCGCGTTGCGCGCGGAGCTGGGCGATGCGGGTGATGATGGCATTGGTGTCGTTGTCGCCGCCGTGATTGCCGCGGGCGATCGACGCTTCGTAAAGGCGTTTGCGGAGATCGCGATTCTTGAGGTAGGTCTGGGGCGGCTGCTGCGTGGTGTTCTGCAGCGTGAGCAGCCACTTTCCTTCGAGCCCCTTCGCCTTGGCGCGATCGGCGGCGGCGGAGATGTCGGATTCCGGCAGGCCGTCGAGGAGCGATTTATCGTCGATGACGACGGCGCCGGCGTTCGTATCGGCGAGCACGCGATCGCGGTATTGCGTGCCGAGCTTCGACTGCTCCTGATTGATGGCGCGCAGAGCGGTCTTGTCGGCTTCGTTGAGTTGCGCGCCGGAGCGGATGAAGTTTTTGTAGTAGCGCTCGACCAGGAACTTCTGCTCGGCGTTGAGGCCCGAATTGTTGCGCGCCTCGTAGATCGATTTGATCCGGGCGAAGAGCTTCGGATCAAGCGAGATGGCGTCGCGATGCGCGGCCTGCTTCGGCGCGAGCGCTTGCTGGATCTTCTGCAGCGTCGGGTTCGTGTTCGACTGCGCCAGCCCGCCGAACACGCGCTGGGCGCGGCGAAGCACGTCGCCTGTTTTCTCCAGCGCCTCGATGGTGTTGGCGAACGTCGGCGCGGCGGGATTGTTGACGATTGCCTGGACTTCCGCGATCTCCCGCTTCATCCCTTCTTCGATAGCAGGCTGGAAATCGCTGTCCTTGATGCGATCGAACGGCGGCGCCTCAAAAGGAAGCGTGCTCTTTTCGAAAAACGGGTTGGTGGCGGGTGGATCGTCGGCAAGCGCGATGACCGGAAGAAGCATGGCGATGGCGATGAGCGTGAGGTGCAATTTCATGGGAGCGTTATACACGCGGTCGCGGAGTAGCGAGGTTACGAGGTAGCAAAGTGGCAAGAGTCGCGCGACCCCTGATGGTTCTGTCATTCCGAGCGGGCGGGGCGGCGGGGGGCGAGGAATCCCCCGCCGACGAAGCGAGGTCCGGGCGTTTGAAGAATCACCTTTACAGTCCACGCTCAATGATGGCGGGAGTAGCGTATTCGTTATCGATTGAGTCTCGCTGCGTACGTGGGGGATTCCTCGC
>JAXDGW010000133.1:0-48460 GCA_034664845.1 Thermoanaerobaculia bacterium
ATCGGGGGGTCCTTCGACGTCCTCCGGCACTTCGTGTCCTTCGGCAGCCTCAGGATGACAGCGATCGGCGTTCGGGCACTGCCTGCCCTGAGCTCGTCAGCGGCCCGCTTCCAAGTAATCCTTCGTCACTCGATGCCGGTATTCGAAGAGCCGCCGCAGCCGGCGCTCGATGATGAACTTGCCGAAGATCCGGCCGAGGATGCCGAGGGGCGGGTCGTATTCGATGTCGTCGATGAGGAGCGCGCCATCGGGATGCGGCTCGATGATGTGGCGGTGGCGCCAGCTCCGAAACGGGCCGCGTGCCTGCTGGTCTTCGAACGAATGCGGCGGATCGTAGGCCGTGTGCACCGATTCCCAGCGGATGACGATTCCCGGCGCGATGTGGGCGTCGACAATGGCGCGGCTTCCAACGTGCAGGTTCGGCGCGCTCTCGATCACCCGCGATTTCTCCCACGGCGGCATCAGGCGCGCGAAGGTGTCGGGCAACTCGTGAAAGGCGAAAAGCGTTTCGGGTGTCGTTCGGATGGTGCTTCGGGCGGTGAATCGCACGACAACATCGTAGTCGTCGTTCGCCGGCTAGTCGTACTCGGACGATCCCTGCACCCAGAGGAACGACTGGATATCGATCATGTCGCGCGGCTTCAGATCGGCGAGATCGCGGCCGACGGTCCTCGTAAAATCGAGCAGGCTTTCATACGTCGTCCAGTTCGGCCGGGAGGCGTAGTCGAAGTCGAAACCGTACTCTCGCGCGGCGCTGCGCGTGACGTTCGGCTTCAGGAACATGTGCTCGTCCGGTCTGGCGATGAACCCAAATACAGTCAGGAGCGGCCAGGTCAGAACGCGCGTCTGACGGCGGGGGAGGGAGCCGACCACCTCGCGCCATTGCTCGAAACGCTTTCGCATCTCCGCGCGCCCGTGAAGATATTCGTACAGCCCGCGGGCGAAGTTCTGCGCGCCCTCCGGAGTCTTTAGGGCATCACGCAGCGCCATTTTCTCGAACGAAAAGAGCAAGTTCGTCTTCGACTCGATCTGCACCGCGATCCTGGCGATCTCATCGAACTTCCCCGACATCAACAGCGACTGATAGGCGCGCTGATCAAGCGAGGCCATCCATCGCTCGTGCGCCTCCCATTTGTAGCCCCGCTCCCAATCGATATACGTCTCATCGCGGAACCCGCGGGGAAAGAAGCGCAGGAACTTCTTCCGGCAGCGGATTGAGCCTTTCGATGAGACAGGAGCGCGGGCGGAACGTCCGGTGGCCATGCCCCACGTAATTGCAGAATGTCTGCCGAATAACGCTTGCCTGGACCGTTCTCGCCGCCGAAAAACTCTCCTGCTATGGCCACTCCTGGGCAGGCTTGCCGGCCCAGACCCAGGCAATGAAATCGACCAGCGGAGGCGTCGCACCGAGCTCGCGCAGCCGGATGTTGACTTGGCCGCGGTGATACGTCGAATGCGACGGGAGTTGCAGCAGCGTCTCGCCGAGGGTGGAGGGTTGGGCGGCGAAACCAGCGCGTTTCGCGAAGTAGCTCGACCATGGCAGCACCATCTCCGCATCCACCGCCTCGGGCGCGAGCGCGGCGATGTAGGCAGGCGCGAATGCGTAGAACGATCGCGCCAGCCCGAGGACGGCGTCGAGACCCGGATACTGATCCGCGTTGGTGAAGATCACTTCGTCGCCGCGCCAGGCCTGCGCAAAGGCGGTTTGCGTTGCGTGGATGTGGTAGAGCCGGTCGTGAAGAACGCTGTCGTCAGCCGCAGCGGGCGTCGCCAGAGCAGCGCGCCAGACCATCGCGTCGGCCCACTCCATGTGGTCGAACAGGGGACGGACGGCAGCGAGGATGCTCATGCGATCGGCTGGGCGCGGAGCGGCGTCTCCAGCTTCACGAGACCGTCGAGGAGATGCTCGTCAACGTTCCGGTCGATCGTGCGGATGAGCGTCAGAACGCGGCCGATGTGCTGGATGACGACGAGCAGCGCGCCGTAGATCGATTCTGCCCTGGAGCGCTCGCCGGTGTGGAACGGAAAGCGGCGTCCGATGAGGTGCGGATCGAGCGAGTTGATACTCGCCACGGTCTGATTCAGGCTCCAGGCGATGCGGTCGCCGAGGTCGTGAGGCGGGTGGTTGTTACGTGCGTGCCGCGCAGCCTCGGAGAGCCGGTCGATGGCGCGGCAAAGCGCGCGGAGCTCGTTCTCGATCGTCAGGCGCCGTGGATCGTCGAAGGCCAGTCCTTCGAAGGAATTGAAGAGAATCTCGATGCGCCGGCGGAGGTCCTGGTCGACTTTCCACGACATCCATTCGGCCGAAGGAACGTGCCGCATCGGCTCGTTTTTGGCCCAGGTTTCGAGTGACGAGTGCGTTGCGGCGGCCTCGTCGGCGTCAGTTGCGAGCATGCTGTTCATCTGTTAGGGTCACGCACCTATGAGTCTAGATCCGGCGCAGTTCGAGGAGCCAATCAACCAGCTCAGGCGTCAGATCGAAGAGGCAACCGCGAGTGAGGGCGATCCCGATCAGCTCGCAGCGCTTCAGGCGGAGCTTACCAAAGTCGCCGACGAAATCTTCGCCAATCTCACCCCGTGGCAGAAGACGCTCGTAGCGCGGCATCCACAGCGCCCCTACACGCTCGACTTCATCAGCTACCTTTTCGAGGAGTGGACGGAGATCCACGGCGACCGCAAGTTCTCCGACGACCCAGCAATTGTGGCCGGTTTCGCCCGTTTCCGCGGCATCCCGTGCGCCATCATCGGCCACCAGAAGGGGCGCAACACGAAGGAAAAGATCTACCGCAATTTCGGCCAGCCGCGCCCCGAGGGTTTCCGCAAAGCGTTGCGGGTGATGAAGCTGGCCGAGAAGTTCAACCTTCCGATCTTCACCTTCATCGACACCCAGGGTGCCTACCCCGGCCTCGGCGCCGAAGAGCGCGGCCAAGCCGAGGCGATCGCCGTCAACTTGCGCGAAATGGCTGGACTGACGGTCCCGGTGATCGTGATCGTGATCGGGGAAGGCGGCAGCGGCGGTGCGCTGGCGCTAGGAGTGGGCGACCGCGTATTTATGCTGGAGCACGCCGTCTACTCAGTGATCTCCCCCGAAGGCTGCGCCGCCATCCTCTGGAAAAACCCCTCCGCCGCCGCCGAAGCCGCTGCGGCAATGCGCATTACAGCCATCGACCTCAAACGCCTCAACATCATCGACGAGATCGTCCCCGAGCCCAACGGCGGCGCCCACGCCGACCCCGCCCGCGCCGCGGAGCTTCTGGCGCCCTATCTCGAAAAGGCGCTCAAAGAGCTACAGAAGCTCAAACCCGCCGCGCTTCCGGATGAGAGGTACAAGAAGTTCCGGAAGATGGGAGTTTTTGAGAAGGGGTAGTTTGGGGTAGATCCACCCGTGCTGATAGACTGCTTCTGTCTTGGCCCGACCACGCGTTTTCATCAGCTCGACATACTACGATCTCAAACACCTGAGATCGTCTCTTGAGAATTTCGTTCAGTCGCTGGGATTCGACGCCATCCTGTCGGAGAAGGGAAAGATTGCCTACACACCCGATCTCCCGCTGGATGAATCGTGTTACCGCGAAGTAGGAACTTCCGACATTTTTGTGCTTGTCGTAGGTGGCCGGTACGGATCGGAAGCTTCTGCCGGAAGCAAGGCAGTGCCGAAAGCTTTCTACGATCGCTACAACAGCATCACGCGAGGCGAGTACCGCTCTGCTGCTGACCGAGATATCCCCATGTATATTTTGGTGGAGCGATCAGTCTACGCCGAGTACGAAACGTATCTGAGAAACAAATCAAATAAGGATATTGCATATGCACATGTGGACTCGGTCAATATCTTTCAATTGATCGAAGATATTCTGGCGCTTCCCCGCAATAATCCGATTCAGCAGTTTGATCGCTATAGCGAAATTGAGTCTTGGCTTCGAGAGCAGTGGTCGGGCCTGTTTCGCGAGCTGCTTCAGCGCACGAAGGGTCATGCCCAATTAGCGACACTCCAAGAGCAGGTATCGCAGATGGGTGAACTTAACAAAACCCTCAAGACCTACCTTGAGGAAGTCGTGTCGCACGTCGCGCCCAAGGAGGAATCGCGAAAAATCATTCGCGACGAAACGAAGAGATTGGATGATGCTCGCGAGCTCCAGATTGTGCGGCACAATCCTCTCGCGCAGTATCTTCACAGGATTTACGATCTACCTTGGCCCACGATTCGACTGATTACTGTGGAGGCGACGTCGTTAGAGAGTTTTTTTGAGAGGCTGTCCGAGGGAACCAAGCAGAGATTCGACGTGGAGAAGTGGTACGCAAACCTCGTTGCGCTAGGTCCCGAGTCCGAAACAACTAGTCGAATTACGAACGATCTCAACGAGTTGCGCTTGAGCTTGGGAAGACCGGGGTTGCCTGCAACCGAGAGCTCGCGCGCAAGCTCTGGACGCAGCACGAAGACGGGTGGTCGCAACAAGAACGAAAAGTAGCAACGGCCTTAAACGCGAGCAGAGGAGGAGGGCCGTTGGGATCAGACCGAAATTGATAGTGCCGAAGCCGGAACGCCGAGTGGTCGAGCATGCGCATCGGCTATCACTTTCGGTCCTGACCCCAAGCTTCGCGCACAACCCTTATTCGACGTGATTCGACACCTTCGGCGGCGCGCCATGTTCGGACAAGTACTCCCGCAGTGCCTGATTGACGACTGCGGAATCGCGAAACACATCGGCGAGATCTGGTTCCAGGAGGACCACGTTCGTCCCTTGTTGGTAGAGCTCGTAGTACTTGCCACGAACACCCCCGCGAAGGTCCATCTCAGGGATGTCGTCTTCTTCAACGTCGTTAGTTTTCTGACTCATAGGATCTTCGTTCATTCGGCGCTGCGCCACGCGCCGTAATAATCCGAACGCGACCTCCGCGATCGGCATGTGCCACGATGATCAGGCGCCCTGTGGAAGTGTAACCCGTCGTGATGAAACGGAACTCCCCAAATGAGTGCCGAGGGTCAGGTAGCGTCTGATGAAAGGGATCGCCAAAGATTGTTGATGCTTCCGAGAACGAAACGCCGTGCTTCTTCCGGTTCGCACGATCCTTCTCCGGGTCCCACTCGAACTTCATGCGTGATGACTATATCGACGCGTTGCCCTCTCGACTCCAAACTCTACGAGCTGTAGCGCCAGCCACCCTCGCGTAAACTCCCATCAATGCTCCACGACGCATGGCACATGATCGAGGCGCCGGTGGCGCTGCCAGAACTTCCTATCGGCAACGACAAACTGCGGGGGATTCTGGTTCGGCGCGGCATCACGACGGCAGATGAGTACCGGCGGTTTGTCGCGCCGTGTATGGAGGATCTGCACGATCCCTCCACGATTCATGGGATTGGCGATGCGTGTGCGCGGATCGAGCGGGCGGTGCGGGATCGGGAGACGATTCTCATTTACGGGGATTACGACGTCGATGGCGTCACGTCGATCGTGCTTTTGCAGACCGTTCTGCGCGCGCTTGGGGCGGATGCGGCGCATGTCGTGCCGCACCGGCTGGTCGATGGATATGGGCTGAAGACCGTCGTGCTCGATCGAGTGCTGTCGGAGAGGGACGTAAGGCTCGTCATCACCGTCGATTGCGGGATCACCAGCGTCGAGCCCGTGCGGGTGGCGATCGAGCGGGGGATCGACGTCATCATCACGGATCATCACCTGCCGCCGGAGATGTTGCCCGAGGCGGCGGCGGTGCTCAATCCGAAACAGGCGGGGTGCGAGTATCCGTTCAAGGAGCTGGCCGGCGTCGGCGTGGCCTTCAAACTTTGCTGCGAGCTGCTGCGGCGCGCCGGCTCGAAGATGTCGATTGCGTCGCTGCTGAAGATTGCGGCGATCGGAACGGTGGCCGATGTCGCCCCGCTCATCGGCGAGAACCGGACCATCGCCTCGCTCGGTCTTGCAGGTCTGGCCGATCCTCGCAATCCCGGTCTGCGGGCGTTGATTCGACGGCTGGGGATGCTTGGACGGCCTCTACGAGCGGTAGATGTCGGCTTCAAAATCGGCCCGAGAATCAATGCCGCCGGACGTCTCTCCTCAGCCGAAACTGCAATCGATCTCTTCGCGGCGACCTCGGAGGAATCCGCCTGGACGCTCTGCGCTGAGCTCGACCGGATGAATGCAGAACGTCAGGAGATCGAGAAGTCGGTGCGGGAGGAGGCGGAGGTCGCGGTCGCGAGCTTGCGCGGTCTCGAGGCCTCGGAGGGGGAAACACCGCGAGACCACGAGACCGCGACACTCCGCAACCGCATCCTCGTCCTCGCCGGTCACAACTGGCATAAAGGCGTCCTCGGACTCACCGCCGGACGGATCGCGCAGCGATACCACCGTCCGACATTGGCGATCGCCATCGAGGGCGACGTCGCGATCGGGTCGGGGCGCAGCATTCCAACGATCAATCTTCACGCGCAGCTCGAATCGGTGGCGGAGCTGTTCACGCATTTCGGTGGACACGAGTTCGCCTGCGGGTTCTCGTTGCCAGCCACGAACGTCGATGAGCTGCGGCGGCGGCTGGAGGAGCGGTTTGCGACATTCGCTGACGAGCTTTTCCAGCGCGAATCGCAGGTCGATGCGGAGCTGACCCTGGCGGAGATCGACTCCGATTTCGTCGCCGCACACGAGCTGCTGCAACCGTTTGGCGCCGGCAATCTGCAGCCCCTGTTCCTCGTGCGCAATGCGAGCGTCATGGCGACGCGCGAGTTCGCCACGGATTGCTGCGAGATCACGATTGAGGACACAACGGGGAGAGGGCTGGCGGTGCTCTGGCCCTCCGCGCGCGCGCTTGCGCCTGATCTCGTGCGCGGCGCAATGGTCGATCTGCTTTTTCAGGTCGAGCCGGATCGCTATGCGCCGGCTGGGGCGAAGCTTGTGATCGTGGATGCGCGAAAAGCGGTTCACGCGGAGACGCGGAGGAGCGGAGAAAAGACCCCGCGGCTCCGCGCCTCCGCGTGAAACCGTTTCTCTCAACAAATCGGAATAGGCTTCACCCGTAACGAGTTGCTGGCCCCGTGCAGCGCACGATCCGCATTCTTCGCGTCGCACTTCCGCTCGTTTTCATCGGCTTTGTGCTTGTGATCGTGCTGAGCTGGCATCGCGGGAAACCGAAACGCGACAAGGCCGGCGCGCAGCCGGTGACCTCGACGATGCGGCCAAGCGACAAGCCGCAGATCCTGTCGACGACGTTCGAAGACACGCAGACCATCAATGGCCGTGTCGCCTCGCACATCCGTGCCGAGCGCGTCGTCGCGTTTCAGTCGGGCTGGAACACCCTCGAGAACGTCCAGATGACGATCTACCGGCCCACCGGGCTGACGTACGAGCTGGTCTGTCCGCAGGCCCAGTTCAACAGCAACACGAAGGAATCCGACGCCAAGGGCGGCGTGCGCGTAACGTCGAGCGACGGCGTCGAGGTCACCACCGCGGAGATTCACTTCGACGGAAACCATCTGACAAATCACGTCGCGGTGAATTTCAAAGTCGACCGCTGGACCGGGAGCGGCGGCGCGCTCGACATGGACGTGCAGGGCGAGATGCTGCGGCTGTACGAGAAGGTCGATGCCACCATGGCGCCGGCCACGCCTGCCGAATCGCCGCTGAACATCAAGGGGCAGGAAGGCATCTTCCGACGCAAGGAAAACTACGCCGACTTCACGAAGGACGTCGTGGCTACGCGCGACAACGATCGATTCAACGTCGATCATGTCGTCGGACGCTTTGGCGCCGATCACAGGACGCTGCTGGCGCTGGAAGGTCAGGGCCACATGACGGTCGTGATGACGGGTGAGACACCGGTTGCCGGGAAGGCTGCCGTCACCGAGGGACGAAAGACCATTACGGCGGACCGGTTCTATACGGAGCTCGGCGCGAACGGCGAGATCAGCGCGATGAACTTCATCGGCGAGACGGCGCCGGCGCACGCGGTGATCGAGGGCCCGCCGAATCGCGATCTCGTGGCCCGCGCCTTCCGCGTCGGTATCGCCAACAAACAGGTCACCGACATGAAGGCCGATGACAACGTCGTCATGAAGGAGACGGCGCCGATCAAACGGCTGATGACGTCAGGTCATCTCATCGTCTACTTCGACGCCGCCACGCACAAAGCGACCAATTCCGCGCTCGACGGGAACGTTCACTACCAGGATCCGAAGAACGACGCGCATTCGGTGCGCGCGAACTACGACATCACCAACGACCACGTCACGCTCACCGGCGAGCCGGGATTCTTCCCCTCGGTTGTCGCAGATGGCCAGACGCTGAAAGCGAAGTTGATCGAGTTCTCGCCGCGCGCTGGCACGGCCAAGGCCACGGGCGAAGTGATCGCGCAGCTCGTCTCGAAGCAGGCCGGCGGCGCTCCGACCGCGGTCAGCGCTGACGCCACCAGCATCTTCCCCGCGGGCAAACCGGTCTTCGTGAACTCCGACACGGTGATGATGCAGCAGGCCAGCAAAGTCGCCGTCTTCAGCGGCCATGTTCGGGCGTGGCAGGAGACGAACACGGTCTTCGCGCAGGAGCTTCAGGTGCAGGGAGCGGGAGAGCAGATCACGGCGCGCGGGAACGTTCGGACGCTGCTCTACAACACGTCGACGAGTCCATCCGCCGAGGCGCGGAAGGTGCCGATGCAGTCAACGAGCGACGTGCTCATCGCGCGCAAGACCGACCGCCGCATCGATCTCAACGGAAACGTGCAGATCGACGACGGGGAGCAGCGCCACTTCTCCTCCGAGCATGCCTCGTTCTTCTTCGACGCGAACAAGAAGCTGGACCACATCGACGCGCAGGAGAAAGTCGTCCTCACCGAAAAGGCGACCGGACGCCGCGGGACAGGCGACCGGGCCACGTACAACGTCGGCCGCCACATGGTCTACCTCACCGGCTCGCCGGCGACGGTCGTCGCGCCGAACGGATCGAACAGCGGCGAGATGATCTCGATCGATCTGCTGAAGAACAAGGTCGATGTGTCCGGCCCGAAGCAGGGGACGTATAAGTCGCCGCAATGATTGCGCGGCCCTGGCGGGCCGCGCGTTGTCGGTTGTCGGTTGGTTGCGCTTCGCGCGTTGTCGACACTACCCGTTGTCAGCCGCTCGGTGGGTGCGCGGCGGCCTTCGGCCGCGTCGTAACGTACTCGATCAAGCCCTTGAGCGGTTCGGCGACTCGTCGCACTGCCGATCGGAGTTGTCGATACTGAGCCTCATCGAGATACTCCAACCGGCGCGCCGCGATGAGCTGCGCCTGGATCTCAAATAGCGAGCCCCTCGTCTGACTCAGGAACTGCCGCCACTCGCCATTCGTCAGCCTGCCTTGCCCTTCCGCGAGATTGCTCACCGCGGAGATCGCCGCTCGGCGCAACTGCTGCGTCAGGCCAAATCGTTCGTCGCCCGGGAAGCCCTTCGTGATCCGGTAGACATCTGCCATCAGATCAAGCGCCCGCTTGAACACGTCTAGATCCTCGAATGTCGCCATCTGTGTTGTTGGTGCCGAATCGGAGCGCGAGGATCGCGCCAGCGCGTGGGGACCGTTATCTTACAACTCGCGGCCGGAAGTAACCGATACTTCTCTTGCGAATCGAACCAACTGACAACGCGCGAAGCGCAACCAACCGACAACTGACAACGCGCGGCGCGCCAGCGCCGCGCAATTCAGATACCATCCCGCCCCTGAATGTCTGACCGTGCCACCGTCGTCCCTTTCACCAGTTCCGAGCGAGAACGTACGCCGGAGGCGCCGTTGCGTCTGGCGGCGGAGCATCTCGTCAAGGTCTACAAACGGCGCCAGGTCGTCAAAGACGTCTCGGTCGAGATCAAGCAGGGAGAGATCGTCGGGCTCCTCGGGCCGAACGGTGCGGGGAAGACGACGACCTTCTACATGATCGTCGGACTCGTTCGTCCCGACGATGGCAAAGTCACCCTCGGCACCGACGACATCACCAGCCTGCCGATGTACCTCCGGGCCCAGCGCGGGATCAGTTACCTGCCGCAGGAAGCGTCGGTCTTCCGCAAGCTGACCGTCGAAGAGAATCTGCTGGCGGTGTTCGAGACGATGGACCTGCCGCTGGCGGAGCGCAAACGGCGCACGCGCATGCTGCTCGAGGAGTTCGGGATTACGCACATCGCCAAGAACCGGGCCTTCTCACTTTCGGGCGGCGAACGGCGGCGGGTCGAGATCGCGAGGAGCCTCGCCATCAACCCGGCATTCATCTTGCTGGATGAGCCGTTTGCAGGAATCGATCCAATTGCAGTCTTCGAGATTCAACGTATCGTTTCGCAGCTCCGCGCGCGTGGGATCGGGATCCTCATCACCGATCACAACGTCCGCGAGACTCTGAAGATCACTGACCGCGCTTACATCATCAAAGAAGGTGAGATTTTCCGGCAGGGAGTTCCTGAGAGTCTTTCGGCAGACGCGGAGGTCCGGCGCATTTATCTGGGCGAATCCTTCAATCTGAACTGACGAGCGCTCCCAAAGGAAAGCGAAGTAACCTGTCGATCAAGCTATGGCACTAGAACAGAAACTCCACCTCAAGCTTTCTCAGAAACTGATCATGACGCCGTCGCTGCAGCAGGCGATCAAGCTGCTGCAGTTGTCGAAACTCGAGCTCCAGGAAGTGCTCAACCAGGAGCTGCTCGAGAACCCGCTCCTGGAGGAATCCGCCGACGAAGCGAAGCAGGAAGAAGCGGAGGTAGAAGCGCAGGAAAAGACGCAGACCGAAGAGGAGGCGAAGGCCGCGGAGCCAGCGCCGGAGAAGGAGAAGGACTCCTTCGACGAGATCGACTACGACGCCTACTTCCAGGACTACATCGAGTACGGCTACAACCCGCGGATGGGGGAGGACCACGAAGAGTTCCCCATCGAAAACACACTCACGCGGCCGCCCAACCTCACCGATCACCTGGCGTGGCAGCTCGGCATGAGCGACGTCTCGCCGGCGGTGAAAGACATCGGCGCGTTCATCATCGGCAACATCGACGAAGACGGCTACCTCCGCGCCACGAACGAGGAGATCGCTGCATCGGGTCCGTACGAGATGGCCGACGTCGAGAAGGCGGTCGAGGCCATCCAATCGCTCGATCCCATCGGCGTCGGAGCCCGCGATCTTCGCGAGTGTCTCCTGCTCCAGCTCGAGTTTCTCGAGGTCGACAACACGCTCGTGGAGTCGATCGTCCGCGATCACTGGGACATGTTCATGCAGCGCCATTTCGTGCAGATTGCCAAGGCCCTCGGCATCGACATGAAGACGCTCGAAGGCGTGGTCGAGATCATCAAGCACCTCGACCCCAAGCCGGGGCGCAAATACTCGAACGAGCGCGCCATCTACGTCGAGCCTGACGTCTACATCCAGAAAGTCGGCGACGACTACGTCATCGTCCTCAACGAAGACGGCATGCCGAAGCTGCGCATCAACGGCAGCTACCGGTCGATGCTGAACTCGATGGATTCGAAGTCGGACGGTGAGACCGTTAACTACATCAAGGACAAAATCCGGTCTGCCGTTTGGCTCATCAAATCGCTCGACCAGCGGCAGCGAACCATCTACAAAGTCGCCGAGTCGATCGTGAAGCACCAGCGCGAGTTCCTGGAGAAAGGCATCGACTTCCTTCGCCCGCTCGTTCTGCGCGACGTCGCCGACGACATCCAGATGCACGAGTCGACCGTTTCGCGCGTCGTGTCGAACAAGTACATGCACACGCCGCGCGGGCTGTTCCTCATGAAGTACTTCTTCCACAGCGGCATCGACTCCGACACCGGCGAAGACATTTCCAGCCTCACGGTCAAGAAAAAAATTCAGGGCTTCATCGATGGCGAAGATCCAAGAAAGCCGTTGTCGGACTCCAAGATCATGAAAATCCTGAACGATGAAGGCATCAATATTGCCCGTCGTACCGTTGCGAAGTACCGCGATGAGCTGAACATCCCCTCATCGACGGACCGCAAGCAGATTTTCTGAAGCCGATTCTCTGAAGTGCCGTTTTTGAAGTCATTAGGGAGGCCTGAATGGCAGCAGTCACCCCCGAGATCGTGGGGCGCAATTTCGAAGTCACACCCGACATCCGCGAGCTGATCGAATCGAAGCTGGGCCGGGTCGAAGACCGGCTCTTCCAGGACGTCGTCAGCGTCCGCGTGATGCTGCAGGTCGAGAAGTATCGCAACACGTGCGAGATCCTCATCGTAGGCAAAGATCACGACGCCAAGGCCGTGCAGGAATCCGAGACGTCGATGGCCGACGCCATCAACAACGCCATCGATCACGTCAAACGGCAGGCCCAGAAGAACCGCGAGAAGATTCGCGATCACCACCGCGGCGAATCCGAGCCGGTCCCTGACGACAGCGGCCGCGTTTCGTAGCCGCGGCGCCCGACCGGGGATACGATAGCGCCCATGGCTACGACAATTGCCGGACGGCACTACCAGGTCACCCCCGACATCCGCACTCTGATCACGACGAAAGTCGGCAAGATTGTCGAGAAGCTCTTCGACGATGTGATCGACGTGCGCGTGGTCCTGCAGGTCGAGAAGTACCGCAACATCTGCGAGATTCTGATCAAGGGCAGAGACCACGACGTGAAGTCGGTGCAGGAGTCGGACGAATCGATGCAGGACGCCATCAACAAAGCGCTCGATCACGTCAAGCGCCAGGCGCAGAAAAACCGGAAGACGCTCCGCGATCATCACCGCAAGGATGGTGGTCTCAACAAGGCGGTAGCGGGACAGATCACGGAGTGGGCCGTTCAGGTGCTGGAGCCGGGCAAACTTCGCAAAGCCGGCAAGGCCCGTCTGCCGCGGATCATCAAGACGAACAGCATCGCCATCCTGCCGATGACGATCGAAGACGCCGCGGAGTCGCTGGACGGATCGAAGAACGAGTTCATCGTTTTCCGCGATCTCGACAACGACCGTATCTCCGTGATGTACAAGCGCCGCGACAACAACCTCGGCCTGATCGCACCTCAGGTCTGATCGCCGCGGTGCGTCCGCAGGCGCTGCGGTTCATTCTGTGTCGGGAAGTTCACCGGCGGGACTGAAAGCGCACTCCAAGCGGTTTGATCAATCCAACCGCGATCTGTATTCTCACCCAATCGACCCACAGGAGGCTTTCCATGAAATCTGTACGTCTGCTCATTGCTGTCGGAGTGCTGCTTTGCTCCGCGTCCCTCTTCGCCGATGGACTGTCGAAGTTCAAGGGTTGGGACAACTCGCCCCAGGGGTACTTCATGACCAAGGCCGAACACCAGGAGTGGGCGGCGATCCGCACCGACGATGAGGCGCAGAAGTTCGTCGACGCCTTCATCGCGAAGCGCGGCCCCGGCTTTGTGGCCGACGTGGCGTCGCGTGCCGATCAGGCGGACAAGCACATGACCATCGGCAACAAACTGCCGGGATCGAAGACGCTTCGCGGCAAGGTCGTCATTCTGTTCGGGGTGCCTACGGCATTTGACGTAACCCAGCTGGCCGATCAGGGATCGATCCATCACGACAGCCCGGCCATGGGCGCGGCAATGACCGGCGGAAGCGCTTCCGCACCTGGTGATACCGACAGCAACGAAGGCAGCCGTTTGATGGGCTCGGCGACGATCACGAACCAGTATCACTTCACGTATGCATCCACACCCGGCGGCCCTCTGGAAGTGCGGATCGTGGCCGATCCGAACACTGGAAAGGACCGCGCAAAGGGGCGCGACGATCAAAAGCATCTCGACGCCGCGTTCGAGGCAGCGGCCCAGGCGTCCGTCAAGACGAAGTAAGCCGCAGACACGGATCTTCTATCGACCGCTGCCGGCGCGATGCCGGCAGCGGTTTTGTTTTGCGCCGGCTTCGCGAGAAGCGACTAGAGACAAGAGATTAGAGATTAGAGACTAGAGATTAGAGACAAGGGGAGTTAGTCCTGATCTCTTGTCTCTGATCTCTTATCTCTTCTCTTGTCTCTGATCTCTTGTCTCTGATCTCCTTTCTCTGTTCCGCGATTCGCTTACCATACGTCGCGTGACCAACCAGGCCAACGAAGACTTCATCCCGACTACGGTCGGCGCGCTTCGCGCCGCCGATCTGGAAGACCTCGCCCTCCGGCTCATCACCGGCGAGGACGGCCTCGACCGCGTCATCCTCCGGCCGCGCGTTCAGAAGCCCGGCCTCGCCTTCGCCGGCTACTACGAATACATCAAGCAGTGGCGCGTGCAGATCATCGGCGAGTCCGAGATCAAGTACCTGCTGTCGCTTCCGCCGCGCCTTCGCGAAAAGCGCGTCCGCGACGTTGCCGCGCTCGACGTCTCCTGCTTCATCGTCACGAAGGGAATCGCGCCGCTCGAAGAGTTCCGGCACGAGTGCGAGAAGCGCTCGGTGCCGCTCTTCTCGACGCCGGCAATGTCGTCCACGTCGATCACGCGCACGACGTACTTCCTCGAAGAGACGATGGCGCCGAAGCTGACGATGCACTCCGGCCTCCTCGACGTTTACGGCATCGGCGTCCTCCTCCTCGGCGACAGCGGCATCGGCAAAAGCGAATGCGCACTTGACTTGATCTATCGCGGCCATCGTCTGATCGCCGACGACATGGTGATCATCAAGCGCCATCCCAACGACGTACTCCTCGGCTACTCGAACGATCTCCTGCGCCATCACATGGAGCTGCGCGGCATCGGCATCATCGACATCAAAGATCTTTTCGGCGTGGCCTCGACGCGGGATGTGAAGCCGATCGATCTCGTCGTGCGGCTCGAAAAGTGGGTCGAGGGAACGGAGTACGACCGCCTCGGTATCACCGGCGAGACGTTCGACCTCCTCGGCGTTTCCAAGCCCTACGTCCGCCTGCCCGTCGCCTCGGGACGCAACCTTGCGCTCCTCGTCGAGATCGCGGCGCGCAATCACCTGATGAAGTTGCAGGGCCACGATTCCGCGCGCTCGTTCCTGCAACGGATCGACGAGCAGATCGCGAAGCAGGGGGGAGCGTCCGATACGCTGTCGAGCGCGAACCCGGAAGAGAAAGCGATGTCGGAGCAGCGCAGCATGAGCGCGAAGATGCGCTTCCAGGCGGATGTGCTCGATCGGACTCGGAGACAGAGGTAAAACGCTTCTCCGTGCAGGATAAACTTTAGAAGATGCCCCGCCCCGAATACCTCGTCATCATCACCGGCCTCTCCGGCTCGGGGAAGAGCTACGTGCAGTCGACGCTCGAAGACGTCGGCTTCTACTGCTGCGACAACCTGCCCATCGAGCTGATCGAGCCGTTTCTCGAGGAAGTGGGGGCGCACGAGAACGCCAATCGGGTCGGGATCGTCGTCGATGTCCGCACGCACGACTTCGCCAACGTCTTTCCGACGTTCTACCGCGAGCGGATCCAGAAACTCGTCCCGCACGTCGTCCTGATTTTTCTCGACGCCAGCGACGAAGTGATCGCCCGACGCTATTCCGAAACGCGCCGGCCGCATCCGCTGGCGCAGGACCAGCCGCTGAACCAGGCCATCGCAGCCGAGCGGGCAGCGCTCACCGAGGTGAAGTCGCTCGCCAACATGGTGCTCGATACTTCCCAATTCTCCGTGCACGAGCTCAAGGCCGAGGTCATGCGGCGCTTCGAGCTGAAGGACGAGAAAGTGACGATGCTCGTCACGATCGTCACGTTCGGATTCAAGTACGCGATGCCGTACAACGTCGATCTCCTCTTCGACGTCCGCTTCCTGCCGAACCCCCACTTTGTCGAATCGCTGCGGCCGAAAACGGGTCTCGATCCCGAGGTTGTCGCGTATCTGAAAGCGCAGCCGGGATACGACATTTTCTACAACAAGCTGATCGACTTCGTCTCGTACCTCCTCCCCGAATACCAGAAGGAGATGAAGAGCTACCTGACGATCGGCATCGGCTGCACGGGCGGGAAACACCGCTCCGTCGCCATCGGCCAGCGCCTCGCCGACGACCTGGCAGGGCAGGGCTACGCGATCGAGATCGTGCACCGCGACTGCAAGAGGTGAGGGCGGCACTCGCAAAAATTGCTGTCATCCTGAGACTGCCGCAGGACACGAAGTGCCGCAGGACGTCGAAGGACCCCCCGCGATTTTTGGCGATGTTTTCTTCGAAGCCGCCACCCGACCCGGCACAGGCGCAGGGGGTCCTTCGATCGTCCTTCGGCACTTCGTGTCCTTCGGCGACTCAGGATGACAGCCGCCCCGTTTGCTCCGCGACCCCTGCCCACCTATCATTCGCCCGCTGCAACAGGAGACTTGTTTGATTGGTGCTCTGATCGTGACTCATGGGAATCTGGCGAATGAACTGCTCGGTGCTGCGCAGAAGATCGAGGCGGGGCTGGGCGTCATCGAGGCGGTGCCGCTCGAATGGACCGACTCCGTCGATGAGGCCCGCGAGAAAATCCGCGTCGCGCTCGAGCGCGTCGGCACCGACTCCGTCATCATCTTCACCGACATGTTTGGCGGCACGCCGAGCAACATCAGCCTCTCGTTCCTGGAGAAAGACCGGATCGAGATCATCACCGGCGTCAACCTGCCGATGATCGTCAAGTTCGCCACGCTCCAGCAGGATGGCCATGACCTGACGGCGCTGGCGCATACGATCAGCGAGCGTGGCTCGAAATCGATCCGCGTCGCCTCGGATCTCCTCGCCTCGGATCGCCGCAACGGAGCGCCCTCTTGATCGAGCACGACATCGAGATCAAGAACAAGCTCGGCCTGCACGCGCGCGCTGCCGCGAAGCTCGTCCACGTCGCGGCCCGTTTCAAGTGCGACATCAAGATTCGCAAGGGCGATGAAGAAGTCGACGGCAAGTCGATCCTCGGCATTCTCCTGCTCGCGGCCGGGCGCGGCACGACGATCACGATCAAGGCAAATGGCGAGGACGAAGCCGACGCCGTCCACGCGATCGAAGCGCTCATCAACGCGAAATTCGATGAAGTAGAATGATTGGGCAGCTCTTAGCTCTTAGCTGTTAGCTCTTGGGAAAACCAGCGGGCGGGCAGGCTTACGGACGGGCCTAAGAGCTAACAGCTAAGAGCTACATGCCCACCACCGAACGCACGACCGCAACCAACCGCACGAGCATCCGAACCTATAAAGGGATCGGCGTCTCGCCCGGCATCGCCATCGGCCGTGCCGTGATCATCGAACGGCGCGAAGACGCGGTTTATCGCGTGCCGATCCGCGAGGACGAAGTGCCCTCCGAGGTCAATCGCTTCCTCGAGGCAATCGAGAAAACGCAAAGCCAGCTCCTCGACCTCAAGCAGAAGGTCAAACGCTCGATGGGCGACGAATACGCGTCGATCTTCGAGGCGCACGCGATGATGGTCAGCGATCCGTCGTTCGCCGACAAAGTCGTGCAGAAGATCGAGGCCGAACAGGTCAACGCCGAGTGGGCGCTGGCCGAGGTGCAGGAAGAACTGCAGGCGCGCTTCCTCAGCTTCGACGACGTCTATCTTCGCGAGCGCGTCGGCGACGTCAAAGACGTTTCCGATCGCGTCCAGCGGAATCTTCAGGGCGTCGCGCACCACGACGTATCCGAGATCACGCACGACGTGGTCATCCTCGCCGACGATCTCACGCCCTCGGACACGATCCACTTCAACCGCAAGCCGATCGTCGGGTTCGCCACCGAGGCCGGCGGGCGGACGTCGCACACGTCGATCATCGCGAAATCGCTCTTCATGCCGGCCATCATCGGTGTGCCGCGCCTCACCAAGATCGTCGACAACGACGAGATGGTGATCATCGACGGATACGAGGGCCTCATCCTCGTCAATCCCACGCAGGCGATGATCGCTGAGTACCAGTCGCGCGTGATCCGCCACGAAGAGGCGGAGTTGCGGCTGCTCGAGAATCGCGATCTTGTCGCGATGACTAAAGACGATCGCCGCATCACGCTGCAGGCGAACATCGAGCTGGTCGAGGAGCTGAAGGATGCGATCCGCTTCGGCGCCGAGGGGATCGGCCTCTATCGCTCCGAGTTTCTCTACATTTCCAAGAGCCCTTTACTGCCCAACGAAGAGGAGCACTTTCAGCTCTATCGCGCGCTGGCCGAGGCGACGGCGCCGCAGTGGTGCGTGATCCGGACCTTCGACCTCGGCGGGCGCAAACTCGCCAAAGAGGTCATCGGCAGCAAGGAAAACAACCCCGTCCTCGGCCTGCGCGGTCTGCGCCTCTGCATGAAGCATCGCGACATGTTCCGCACGCAATTGCGCGCGCTGCTCCGGGCCTCGGCGTTCGGAAAGATCAAGATCATGTTTCCCGTCGTCACCAGTGTGCAGGAGCTGCGGCAGGTGAAGACGCTCGTCCGCGAATTGCGCGCCGAGCTCGACGCCGAGGGCGTTGCGCACAATCCGGAGCTGCCGATCGGCATCATGATCGAGGTGCCGTCCGCCGCGATCATCGCCGACATCCTGGCGACGGAGTCCGACTTCTTCGCCATCGGCACCAACGACCTCATTCAATACTCGCTCGCCATCGACCGCTCCAATGAGAACGTGAGCTATCTGTACGAGCCGCTTCATCCCGCGCTCTTGCGGCTGCTCAAGATGGTCATCGACGCCGGGCACAAGGCGAACATCCCCGTTTCACTCTGCGGCGAGATGGCCGCAGATCCGTTGTTTGCCATCGTCCTCCTCGGCCTCGGCCTGGAAGTTTTCTCGATGAACCCGTCGTCGATTCCGGTGATCAAGAACATCGTCCGCTCGGTGCGCTACAAAGATTGCCGCCGCATCGCCGAGGTAGCGTTGACGAAAAAAACCGCGCAGGAGATCGAGGAGTTCATCATCGAGAGCGTGGCCATGCGATTCCCGGAAGGTTTGATCAACAAGACGCCATGACGCCTCAGAATCTCTTCGAGAACCGTCCCGTAAAGCGCGTCCCCAAACCGTGGGGCTACGAGCTCATTTTTGCGAAGACGGAGCGCTACGTCGGCAAGATCCTGCACATCAACCGCGGCGAGAGCCTGAGCCTGCAGTTCCACGAAATCAAGGAAGAGACGCTCTTCGTTGTGGCCGGCGAGTTGAAGCTGACGATCGAAGTCGACGGCGATCGACGCGAGGTCATGCTGCGCGGCGGCGAGGCGTTTCACATCCCGCCGCGGATGATTCATCGGATGCTCGCGGTCGAAGACACTGATGTAGCCGAGGTCTCGACGCCGGAGCTTGATGACGTGGTCCGGCTCGAAGATCGCTACGGCCGCGCCGGCACATCTGCCCCATGAAAAGACTCCTCACTGTCGCTGTTTTTCTAGTGGCCATCGCCGGCTTCGCCGACGACTCGCCGCTGGTCAAGGCAGCGAAAGAGGGCAGCACGCCTAAGAGAAAGGTGACGAAGAAAGCCATCACGAATGATGACGTGAAGAAATCGGCGGTGAAAACCAAAGCGCCTGCGCCGGGGACAAAACCGGTGGCACCCGCTGCGACGCCGGCAGTCGTAATGCCGCCGCTTGCGGCTGACCAGGACAAACTTTTTCGCGCCCGCGCCGAGGCACAGAAGCGCGCGGACGCGGCGCAGACAAAGGTCAGCGAACTCGATAAAGAACTCGATCGTCTCGAGCAGGCCTATTACGCCGAGAATGATCCGAACTACCGCGACAAAACCATCGCCGGGCGGTTCGAGCAGGCGAAGCTGCAACTGGAGATCGCGCGGAAGGAACTAGCCGAGGCGCGGGATGCGTTGGAGAAAATGAAAAGGTAAAAAAGTGTCATCCTGAGCCGCCGAAGGACGGTCGAAGGACCCCCCGCGCATGTGCAGGACAGGGTGGTGGAGAATGTCACGATGCTCAGGCGCGGGGGGTCCTTCGCCGCGCTTCGCCGGCTCAGGATGACAGCGATACGAAACCCCAATGACCAAAACCTTCTTCATCGAAACCTGGGGCTGTCAGATGAATGATCTCGACAGCCAGCGGCTCTCCGGCAGCCTGAAGCTGCGCGGCTATCAGCGCGTGGAGAGCGAAGCGGCGGCCGATCTCATCCTGCTCAATACCTGCTCGATTCGCGACAAGTCCGAGCAGAAAGTCTTCTCGCACCTCGGCACGCTGCGCGCGATGAAAGCCGAGCGCGAGAGCCTGAAGATCGGCGTCTGTGGATGCGTGGCGCAGCAGGAAGGGGAGGCCATCCTCAATCGCGCGCCGTGGGTCGATTTCGTGATGGGACCGGGCAACGTCGGCCACCTCGATCAAATCCTCTCCGGCGAGCGCCGTGTGGCCATCGACTTTCCCGACGACCGCAATTACGACTACCTCACCGTCGATCGTCCCTCGGCCACCAAAGCCCAGGTGACGATCATCGAAGGCTGCAACAAGAACTGCACGTTCTGCATCGTGCCGACCACGCGCGGCCGCGAGGTGTCGCGTCCGTTCGATGATGTGCTCCGCGAAGTGCGCGCCGCGGTCGATTCCGGCCGCGTCGAGGTCGAGCTCCTCGGCCAGACGGTCAATGCGTACCGCTGCCCGATCACCGGCCGCGATTTCGGCGCGCTCCTCAGCGCAGTCGCGGAGATCGACCGCGTGGCGCGGCTCCGTTTCATGACCTCGCATCCCGCCGAGGTGAGTGATTCGATGATCGCGGCGATGCGCGATCACGAGAACATCTCGCGCTACCTCCATCTGCCGGTGCAATCGGGATCGTCCAAGGTTCTGCGTCGGATGAAGCGGCTCTACACCCGCGAGCGCTATCTCGAAACGATCGAACGGATCCGCGCCGCCATTCCGCAGATGGATTTTTCGACCGATGTCATCGTTGGATTTCCTGGCGAGACCGAAGACGATTTCCAGCAGACGCTTTCTCTGATCGCCGAGATCGGCTACGGGTCACTGTTCGCGTTCAAGTACTCGCCGCGTCCCGGCACGCCGGCGCTGAAACTGGGAGAGCCGGTCGACGATGTCATCGCATCGGAGCGTCTCAACCGCCTCTTCGACATCCACGAGCAGTTCAAACGCGAGCATCTCGCTGGGTACCGCGGCCGCGTTCTGGAGGTTCTCGTCGAAGGTCCAAGCAAGCACGATCCGAGCATGCTCACGGGCCGCACCGACGACAACTGGGTCGTCAACTTCAGCGGCGATCCATCGACGCGTCCGGGGAGTATGCTGGGCGTGCGCATCGAGCAGGCGCAGCATCACACGTTACGTGGGGAGGCCGTCGCATGAATGAGCTCGTACCGATGTCGATCAAGGGTCTGATGCTCGACCCCGTTTCCAATTCGCCCATCGTCGTTCTGAAGGATGAGGAGGAGAAGTTCTTTCTCCCGATCTGGGTCGGCATCTTCGAGGCGAACGCCATTGCGCTGCAGCTCGAGAACGTGGAGACGCCGCGCCCGATGACGCACGATCTCCTCCGCACCGCCATCGCCGAGCTCGACGCCCGCGTCACCCGAATCGTCATCAACGACCTGAAGGACTCGACCTTCTTCGCGCAAATCCGCGTGATCGTCAGCCGCTCCGGCTCCGACCGCACGCTCGAGCTCGACGCCCGTCCGAGCGACGCCATCGCACTGGCTCTCCGCACCGAGGCGCCGATCTATGTCGCGCAGTCGGTGCTGGACCAGGCGCAGACCATCACTCCTGATTCCGATTCCGAGGATCGCGAGGAGAAGGCGAAGACGTGGTTCGAACAGTTGGATAGCGAGGAGCTGGGCAAATACAAGATGTAGCAGGCGGGGGCGAGGTCTCGCGGTTGTGAGGTCTCGCGGTACAGCAACCCACGAGACTGCGACACTTCGAGACCGCGCGACCGCGACACGCTACAATCGCCCCAGTCCACATGATCATCACTGTCGCCAACCAAAAAGGCGGGGTCGGCAAGACGACCACCACCATCAACCTCGCCGCAGCCGTCGCCAACAAGGGCTTCAAAACGCTGCTGATCGACCTCGATCCGCAGGCGAACAGCACGATGAGCTATGTCGATCCGCGCAGCATCTCGCGGTCGATGTTCGACGTGCTCGTTAGCGAAGAGCTTCCCCTCAACGACGTCATCGTCCCGACGCCGCTTCCGAATCTCTTTCTCGCGCCGTCGAAGATCGCGCTGGCCAAGCTCGAGTCGAAACTGATCGGCGAGATGGACGGACCGTTTCGGCTCAAAGACAAGATGGTGGCGGCGTCCACGGAGTACGACTACATCTTCATCGACACGCCGCCGACCCTCGGCATGATCACGGTCAACGCCATGGTGGCGTCGAGCCACGTGCTGGTGCCGATCCAGTCGTCGTATTTTGCACTCGAGGGAACCGACGATCTGCTGGAGACGATCGAGAAGATCAAAGCGCGTCCCAACCCGAATCTCCAGCTCCTCGGCGTCGTCATCACGATGCACGACAAGCGCACTACGCTGGCGCGCGACATCCACGAACAGATCGGCAACGTCTTCGGCGAGCGTCTTTTCAACACCATCATCACGAAATCGATCCGCCTGGAAGAGAGCCCTGCGTACAAGGAATCGATCTTTACGTTCGCGCCGCGGTCCAGCGGAGCGATGGAGTACTACTCGCTGAGTGAGGAGATCCTGTCCCGTGTCTGAGGAATGCCCATGAGTATGAAACGCGGCCTGCCCGAGCGGTCCTCCATGCGCCACGACGCGCACTTCGTCGAAGAGCTGACGCGCCGCTCCGGTCGTCATATCGGATCGATGATTCCGATCGAGCTGATCGAGCCGAACGCCGACCAGCCGCGCACGCAGCTCGGCAACATCGAAGAGCTTGCAGCGTCGATCAAAGAGAAGGGCGTGCTCGAGCCCATCCTCGTGCGCAACGCCGGCCCCAACCGTTACCAGATCATCTCCGGCGAGCGCCGTTTCCGCGCCGCGTCACTGGCCGGCCTTGACGAGATTCCAGCCATCGAGCTCGATGTCGACGACAAGGAACAGCTCGAGATCGCGCTGATTGAGAACATCCAGCGCAAAGACCTGACCGCGTTCGAAGAAGCGGAAGGGTTTCTCGCGCTACAACAGAAGTTCGGCTACACGCACGAGAAGATCTCGCACGTCATCGGCAAATCGCGCACGACCATCACCGAGACGCTGTCGATCAACGAGATCCCCGACCGCATCCGCGCCATGTGCCGCGAGGCCGGCATCTCCAACAAATCGATCCTCGTGCAGATCGCCAGGGCAGGGGATGAGCAGGCGATGGAGGATGTCGTCCGCCGCTTCGCCGCCGGCGAGCTGACGCGCGACGATGTCCGCAAACAGACCGCGAAACCAGAGCCGAAGAAGGCTGGCCGTCCGAAGAATTTCACCTGGCAGGTGAAGGACAAAGCGCTCCCTTTCAGCGTGAACCTCAGTTTCCGCAAAGCGAACGTCGACAAGAGCGAGATCGTATCGGCGCTGCGAGAATTGTTGCGGCGCGTGGAGAGCGAATAGAACCGTTTCACGCGGAGGCGCGGAGGCGCGGGGAAGAGATTGGTTCTGTTTTCCTCCGCATCTCCGCGCCTCCGCGTGAAACGGTTTTGAAGTTGACAGAAGCACTACACGCAACTATCCTCCCGCCCCAACATGTCTCGCCACACCATGATGTCGATGCGCCGAATGGTGATGCGCCGCCCGGGCGCGGACGCGTAGACTGACTGCTTCCCCGACCCGGGTCCCTCCTACAGATTTTCTCCCCGAAAAAGTCAGCAGCGAATTTCCGCCGCCATTCGTGCGGCAGGAGGGGAACGACATGTACCGCTTCGACACACTCGCAATCCACGCCGGTCAGCCCAATGACGAGGCCACCGGCGCAGTCACTGTTCCGATTTATCAGACTTCTACCTTTGGCCAGCTCGAGCCCGGCGTCCACCGCGGCTTCGGGTACGCGCGCACCGAGCATCCGACGCGGCGCGCGCTGGAAGAATGTCTTGCCTCGCTCGAGGGCGCGCGATACGGGCTCGCGTTTGCCAGCGGTATGGCGGCGATTCACAACGTGCTGTCGCTTCTGCGCACCGGCGACCACGTCGTCTCCACGCAGGATCTCTACGGCGGCGCGTGGCGCATCTTCACAAAGTACTTCGCCAAGTTCGGGATCGATTTCACGTTCGTCGACACGAGCGACGTCGCGGCCGTCGAGGCCGCGATTCAGCCGCAGACGAAACTACTCTGGCTGGAGACGCCGTCGAATCCGCTGCTGAAAACCACCGACATCGCCGGCTGCAGCGCAATCGCACGCCGCGCAGGAATCCGAACCGTGGTCGACAACACGTTCGCCACGCCCGTCCTGCAGCAGCCGATCGCCCTCGGCGCCGACATCGTTCTGCACTCGACGACGAAGTACATCAACGGTCACAGCGACGCGCTCGGTGGGGCAGTGATCACCGACGATGAGGGGCTTTTTGCTGACCTGAAGTTTTTCCAGAACGCGATCGGCGCCGTGCCCGGACCGCAGGATTGCTTCCTCATCCTGCGCGGCGTCAAAACCCTCGGGTTGCGGATGGCCAGGCATTGCGAGAACGCGGCCGGCGTGGTCGAGTACCTCCGTTCGCACGATGCGATTGCGCGCATCCACTATCCAGGCTTCGGCGCGATCGTCTCCTTTGAGCTTGACGCTCACGTTGCCGACACGATCTCTTTCACGAAGCGGCTGCGCCTCTGGACACTGGCCGAGAGCCTCGGCAGCGTGAAGAGTCTCTTCTGTCATCCGCCGACGATGACGCATGCCTCGGTCGAGCCCGAGGTACGGCGCAAGGTTGGGATTGCGGACGGGCTGATTCGGCTGTCGGTCGGACTCGAAGATGTTCGCGATCTGATCGACGATCTCGATCAGGCGTTGGGCGAACTGGCAGCGCCGAGGAGGTTGGCATGCGGCGCGTGAACATCGGGCTGCTTGGATGCGGCACCGTCGGACGTGGATTCGTCGAGCTCCTCGGGCGCGAGCGTGAGCGCATCCGTGCGCGCGACGGCGTCGACGTGGCGCTGAAACGCATCCTCGTGCGCGACGGAGGCAAAACACGGGCTGGAATCAATCCATCACTAATCACGACCTCGGCGATCGACGTGCTCGACGATGGTTGCGACATCATCGTCGAGCTGGTCGGAGGCATTCATTCGGCGGGTGCCTTCGTCCGGCGGGCGCTGCAGAACCGGCATGACGTCGTCACGGCGAACAAGGCGTTGCTCGCGGATTCCGGCCGCGAGCTGTTTGCGACCGCCGTGAAGCACGGCGCGCGCATCGGATTCGAAGCCAGCGTCTGCGGCGGCATTCCGATCATCGGAGCGCTGCGCCGCGGCTTGGCCGGCGACCAGATCGAATCGATTACCGGAATCCTCAACGGAACCTGCAACTACATTCTGACGAGGATGGAACAGGACGACCTCGAGATTGAAGACGCGCTCCTGCGCGCACAGCAGCGGGGAATCGCGGAGGCTGACCCGTCGCTGGACGTTTCCGGCGCCGACGCTGCGCAGAAACTGCGGATACTGAGCGAGCTGGCGTTTGGGCCGAGGCCGGTGCGATTACGGGTTCACGGGATAAGCGATGTCACGCGTGCCGAGGTCGAACAGGCGCGGAGCAGACGTTGCGTGGTACGCCACGTGGCCAGCGCGCGGCGCGTCGCCAGCGGGATCGAGATGCGCGTCGAGCGTCGCGAGTTGCCGGAGAGCCATCCGCTGGCCTCGGTGCGCGATGAGAACAACTCCATCGTCGTCCGTGGGAGTGCCGTCGGCGAGATGATCTTTCAAGGGAAAGGAGCGGGGTCGCTCCCGACGGCCGCCGCGGTATTGGCGGATGTGATCGAGCTTGCTGGGCGGGATCGTACAGTGAACTTAACATAATCTATCTTACGGGACTCTGCGGAAAAGACGTTTTCACGCGGAGACGCAGCGGTTTCTCCGCATCTCCGCGCCTCCGCGTGAAACAAATCGCCCGATCAACCGGGATAAACTCTGATCGCTGATGAAGATCCTCACGCGCTACATCTTCAAGGAGATGCTCGGGCCGACCGCCCTCGGCTTCGCCTTCTACACCTTCATCATCCTGATGAAGAACCTCTTCGACTTCGCCGGGATGATCATCAAGCGCTCTCTCCCGGGATCGACCGTGGCCCGGCTGCTCTACCTCTCGCTCCCGCACATCGTCGTTCTGACCGTGCCGATGTCGCTGCTGTTCGGAATCCTCATCGCCATCGGGCGCCTCTCGTCCGACTCCGAGATCATCGCCATGCGCGCCCTCGGCATCTCCACGCGCACCATCTACCGGCCTGTCTTCCTCTTCAGCTTCCTGGTCTTTCTGATCAACCTCTACCTGATGAACTTCGTCCTGCCGCGCGGCAACGCCGAGCTCCAGGCGCTCCGCTCCGACATCTTCACGTCGCAGATCGAAAAGGAGCTCAAGCCCCGCGTCTTCTACGACGAATACGAAAACCTCACGATCTACGTGAACGATGTCGATTCGAAGACCCTGCAGTGGAAAGGCGTCTTCGTCGCCGACAGCCGCACCGCCGACGAGACGCGCACCGGCACGAGCAGCGGCCCGGTCACGATCGCGCAGCAGCTTCAGACTGCTCGCAAGGAAGCGGCGACGCCTCAGACTCTGCTTCCGCAGCGGTCGAGCAACAAGATCATCGTCGCCGAGAGCGGCAACCTCTCCGTGATGAAGCCGAGCAATCAGGTCTGGCTCAACCTCAAGTCGGCCGAGAGCCACCTCTGGGATCCGAAGAAAGCGGACCGCTACGATCTCAACAGCAACGCCGTCCAGCGGATGCGCCTGCCCGACAAGTACTCCGACGCCAACGGCGGTTATCAGAAGTCGCTGCGCGAGATGAGCTTTCGCGAGCTGATGGAGCAAGCCCGCTGGTCGCAGTACTCACGCGATCCGGATGCTCGCGAGACGTATCTCGCCGCCAAAGTCGAGATGAACAAGATGTTCGCGATTCCGTTCGCCTGCATCGTCTTCGGGATCCTCGGCCTCCCTCTCGGCATCACCAATCGCCGCGGCGGCAGAAGCTCAGGGTTCTCTTTAAGTATCGCGATCATCCTCATCTACTACGTCATGATCAACAACGGGGAGCATCTGGCCGATACCGGCAAGGTCGGACCGGCGCTGGCGATGTGGACGCCGAACGTCATCCTCCTTGTGCTTGGGATCTATCTGCTGATTCGCGCCAACCGCGACACCGGGCCACAGCGTTCGGAAGGCGGCATCATCAAGCGGCTCGTTCAGGCCATCAAGTCGCGGAAGAAGAATACGGGACCGGTCGTCGCCGGCGACGAACCTGCGATCCTGAGCCGGTTCGACATCACATTCCCCAACACGCTCGACCGCTACATCCTCCGCGAGTTCCTCAAGATCCTCGGGCTGGTCCTCGTTTCCACGGCGGCGCTCTTCGTCATCTTCGACTACACCGATCTGAGCGGCGACATCCGCGCCAATCACATCCCCTTTCACACCGTGCTTTCGTACTACCGCTTCGGCATCTTCGGAATCCTCAACTACACGCTTCCGATCTCGGTGCTCGTCGCCACGCTGGTCACCTTCGGCATCTTCTCGAAGAACAACGAAGTGACCGCCTTCAAGTCGAGCGGGATGTCGCTTTACCGCGCCGCACTTCCGATCGTCGGAATCGCAATTGCCATCAGCTGTCTCGTCTATCTCCAGCTCGACTACGTTCTTCCCTACTCCAGTCAGCGCGTCGAAGAGCTGCGCAACAAGATCAAGGCGAAGCGCAGCGCAACTTCCGTCTCGACCTTGCACCAGCAGAAGTTGTGGTTTCTCGGCAAGGGACGCTATCTCATCAATTTCCTCGCCTACGACCGTGACGAAAAGGAGCTATCGCAGGTTCAGGTGTTCGAGTTTCATCCGACGAAGTTCAAGCTGACGCGCCGCGTTTACGCCGAGCACGCGCGATGGGACGGCGTCGGCTGGGTATTCTCGAACGGCTGGATGCGATCGTTCGGCGACAACGGAACGTCGACCTACGCACCGATCACGCGCCCGCTAAGGCTCTACTACAGCGAGCGGCCGGAAGATTTCGCAACCGAGGTGCGGGCACCGGATCAGATGACATTCGGGCAATTGCGGAGGTACATCGAGACCATCCGAAAGTCGGGCTACGCCGCGGAAGAGCTATCGGTGAAGCTCTACACAAAGACGTCGTGGCCGTTCATCAGCCTGGTGATGGCGCTGATCGCGTTGCCGTTCGCATTCCGCATCGGAAAACGCGGCGCGCTCTACGGCGTCGGCGTCGGCCTCGTTCTCGGCATCGTCTACTGGATGATCTTCGCCGTCTTCACAAAATTCGGCGAGGTAGGAAACCTGCCGGCGCTGCTGTCCGCCTGGAGCGCGAACATCCTGTTTGCGATTGCGGCGGTGTATCTGTTTTTGAATGTGGAGACGTGAGAGGGAACGGACGCGTTTGAGCAGCAGATTAGAGAAGCCTGGGAACGTCATTTCGGAAGTCGAGGTGACTAACGTCTCACGTCACGGCTTCTGGCTTTATCTCGCTGGACGGGAGATCTTCGTGGCGTTCAGTGATTTTCCGTGGTTCGCCGACGCCTCGATCAGCGAAATCACGAAGGTGGCGTGGCCGAGCCCCGATCACCTCTATTGGCCAGCCCTTGATGTCGATTTGTCGGTTCGCTCGATCGCACATCCCGAGGAGTTTCCGCTTAAGTCCTCGGGTCGGTAGTTACTCGTTCAAAACCACTCGCTGCGTCCCCGCGTCCTCGCTTCGAGGTTCGGCGTCGCCACCACGGTCGTCAGCACAAACCCCGCGGTCTGCGCCAGACCATCAGCGGCACCGACTGAGATCGTGTTCCGGCCGCGCTCGAGCACGAGTTGCACCGTGCAGACCGACGTCAGGCAGTCGGCGTGTTTGACTTCGGACAACTCACCCTTCGCGTTCGCCGCGGCGATGGCCAGACGCATCGGAGGCAGCGACTCGGGAAGTTTCACTGACAGCGAGACCGTGCAGATGCGGCCGTCGCACGAGGCATCGCCGGCGCGGACTTCGAAGTCGAAATCGCCTCGGGATTGGAGAGCGAGAAGCGACGCCAGCACGCGCGAATCGAGATCGGAAATCGATCGCCGCTGTCCTCGGGGCACCCGAACGCGCAACTTGCCGGCGTTCGCACGATGCTCGACCGACGGAGTGGTCGCAGAGGGAGTGGTTGGGACAGCCGGAGAGTGATCAGCGCGCGACGGTGCCGCGAGTGCACTGACCAGGATCATTGCCGGAACAACCGCTCCGAATCGCATCCCACGTCCTCCAGTGTTGCAGAACATTGACAGGGTAGCGGGGAACTGCACGAAGGTCAAAAGCTCTCCAGAACTCAGATCGCGTTCACGATCGCTTCGTTCAATCCCTTCCACTTGCGGAGGTACGCGCGGCGGTCGGTGTTGTACTTTTCGACGAGCTGGTTGTACTCGTCGAGCCTCCCCTGCCGTTCGTACATCGACTTCGGCTTGAGGTAATCGGCGTCGTCGATTCCGGGCACTTCGGTCGCGACGAGGTAGCCAAAGTCCGCGTCCTTCTCCCACTTGATCGTTCCCTCGGCCACTGCCTTCACGACCGCGGACGAATGCTGGATCTTCACCTTCTTCGAGCGCTCGTCCTTCTCGTCGCCGCCGATGCGTCCCGTGTTCATCAGGTAAACGTCCATCGGACTCTCGTTCATCAGCTCCATCATCCGGTTGCCCTGAAACGCGTGCAGCAGCGGGAAAAAGGGATTCGTTCCCGGCACGCGCAGTGACTTGCCCGCTTCCGCCGCACCGCCCGCGCTCGTCCCTTTCGTCTCGCCGAGCATGAAGTACGCGGCGGCCAGCGGACCTTCCAACTTGACCACGGCGGGGATGATGTTCTCGTTGCGATTGAGGATCAGCAGGAAGTCGACTTTGTTCACTTCGCGTGCGTCGAACGCGCCGGCGACGTCGTCCATGCGGATGACCGCGCGGCCGTTCGGCGTGTACGACGTATCGAAATAGTCGATCTTGCCGCTGTCGTCCTGCGACACATTTTCGAGATACGCATGCGGCGACGCACAGGCGTGAAAGATCGTCGGCTCATCCTTGGGATTCAGGCCAAACGTCTTGGCGAAGCAGCCGTTCTCCGTCGCGTAAACCTTCCCGCCCGGCATCAGCGCGCAGAAATCGTCCTGCACCGGCTGCGAATTGTTCTGCTTCGTGAACGTAGTCGTCGTCTTGCCGGTGCCGGACAGTCCGACGATGAGGCCGACCTTGTTCTGGCCATCGACCGGAATGACTTTGCATCCGGCATGAAGGGCCAGACCGCCGCGCTCGTAGACGATCTTGTTCCACATCCGCAGCCCGCCCTTCTTCGACTCGCCGAAGTAGTCGGAGTTGAAGACGCGGGTGATGTAGTTGTCGAGATCGACAGCGATCAGCCGCTCGTCGGGATACCCCTCGGCCTTCAAATTCGGCGTGTAGATCACCGTCACCGTCGGCTCGAAGGCGTCGAGATCGGCCGCCGAGGCTGGGTAGAAAAGGTGCTGCTGCATGGCGGCGATGTTCGCGTTTGCCTTCTCGATGATCAGGCGCGCCGGGACGCGGAACTGCGGATCGTTGCCGATGTAGCCGTCGATGACGAGCATCTCCCGCGTGCGGATGTAGTCGTTCTGGATCTTCGCGATGCGCTCGAGCTCCGCGCGGCTGATCGTCTGATCGGAGTGATTCTCGGGCGTGTCTGTGGCCACGTACGTCGAGCCTTTGGAGCGCGAGACCACCTTCGTGGCGACGTTGACGTTGCCGAACTCGGTCTTCCGGCAGTTCGGCATCTCCTCGGTGTAGCGCCGAAGCTCCTCGGGAGATGGATTCGAAACGACAGACTTTGGCTCTACAGGAAGCGTCAGGATTTCGGTCATGAATCGTCCTCTCGACGGATCAGTTTTTGATGTGTTGCGTGACGCAAGGATTGCGCCGCAAGGCCGACGGCACCCCGCGTCGAAGGTGCGCGATTTTACACGAAAACATAGAATGCCCCGACTGCCTGACGGAGGGATTGCCGATGTACGTCGTGCGCGACATTTTTCAATGCAAACCGGGGAAAGCCGGCGAGCTGGCCGCCAAATTCAAGAAGACCATCCCGTCGATGGAGAGCGAGGACCGCTTCGCCAACTGCCGCGTCATGGTCGATGCCGTCGCCAGCTACTGGACCGTTGTGCTGGAGGCCGAGTTCGCCTCGCTCGCCGATTTCGAGCATCACATGGCCGACTACTCCAAACGCCCCGATGTCCGCGAAGCCATGGCTGGTTACATGGACCTGGTCGAAGGCGGCCGCCGCGAAATCTTCAAGGTCGTCTGACATGCGGATAGCAGTCGTTGGTGTCGGCGGCGTCGGCGGCTACTTCGGCGGCAAACTCGCCGACGGAGGCGCCGAGGTCGTATTCATCGCCCGCGGCGCCACGCTCGACGCGTTGCGCACGACCGGCCTTCGCGTCGACAGCATCAAAGGCGACTTCATCGTCGAGCATCCGAACGTTACCGACGATCCAGCGACGGCGGGCAACGTCGATGCGGTCTTCATCACCGTCAAGAGCTGGCGGGTTCCGGCCGCCGCCGAGTTGATCCGCCCGATGATCGGCGACGACACGATCGCCGTCCCGCTGGAGAACGGCATTGACGCGCCCGAGCAACTCGCCAGCGTCATCGGCCGCGAACACGTCCTCGGTGGCTTGTGCGGCATCGTTAGTTTCATCGCCGCGCCCGGGCACATTCGCCACGTCGGCGCCGATCCTTTCCTCATGTTCGGTGAGCTCGACAATCATGTCAGCAAGCGCGCCGAGCGTCTCCGCGATGCCTGCCTCAGCGCCGGTGTGCAGGCAAGCATTCCGCCGGACATTCACCACGCGCTCTGGTCGAAGTTCGTCTTCATCGCACCGATGAGCGGCATCGGCGCCGCGACTCGCGCGCCCGTCGGCGTCTGGCGCACGATGCTCGAGACGCGCGCGCTGGCCGCGAGCGCCATTCGCGAGATCGTCAGCGTCGCCCTCGCCTACGGCGTCGACCTCGGCGGCGAGTCCGCGGTCGACCGCACGCTGGCCCGCTTCGACGGCCTCCCTCCCGACGCGACGTCGTCGCTCCAGCGCGACCTGATGGAAGGGCGCCGCTCCGAGCTCGACGCCCAACTCGGCGCCGTCGTTCGTCTTGGCCTCGCCGCCGGCGTGACGACGCCGGTGTGCGAAACGCTTCTCGCGTTGCTGCTTCCTCAGGAGTTGGCGTCCAGGGAGTAAGCAACTGTCATCCTGAGCTGCCGAAGGACACGAAGTGCCGGAGGACAGTCGAAGGACCCCCCGCGCATGTGCAGGGTCGGGTGGCGGAAAACGAAAACCCTGTACAAACGCAGGGGGTCCTTCGAGCGTCCTCCGGCACTTCGTGTCCTTCGGCGCCTCAGGATGACAGCGCGGCTCCACGTCGCATACCATCTCCACGGATGTCCAACCCCCCGAAAACTGCGGCGATTCGTGATTCCAACGTTCACCCTGCCCTCGCCGAGGCGCGACGTGTGCTGGAAGTGGAGTCGGCGGCAATTCTCGGACTCATCGACCATCTCGACCAGACGTTCGTCGACGTGGTCGAGACGATCAACGCCACTGCCGGTCGCGTCGTTTCGATGGGCCTCGGCAAGTCGGGGATCATCTGCAAGAAGATCAGCGCGACGCTGGCATCGACCGGAACGCCGTCGTTTTTTCTCCATCCCGCGGAAGCGATTCATGGCGACCTCGGCATGATCGTACGAGGCGACGTTGTCCTGGCGATTTCTAATTCGGGCGAGACCGAGGAGTTGGTAAGGCTACTGCCGAGCATCAAGAGGATCGGCGCCGAGATCGTGGCGATCACCGGCAATCCGCAGTCATCGCTGGCGCGTGCCGCCGACTTTCATCTCTCCGCGGCGATCTCGAAGGAAGCCTGTCCGCTGGGGCTGGCGCCGACCGCCTCGACCACCGCAACCCTCGCCCTCGGCGATGCGCTGGCCATGGCGCTTCTGCTGCGCAAAGGATTCAAAGAAGAGGACTTCGCGTTCCTCCATCCCGGCGGGAAGCTCGGCAAGCGCTTCCTGCGCGTGACCGATTTGATGCATGCAGGCAAGCAGGTTCCTTCCGTCCCGCTGAACACACCGATGCACGACGTCATCTACGAAATGTCCGACAAAGGCTTCGGCATCACGGCGGTTGTCGATGACGATGGCATTCTCGCGGGAGCGATCTCGGATGGCGACCTTCGACGCCTCCTGCAACGCGACACCGACGTACTGAAGAAGACCGCTGCCGATTGCATGAAGCCCGACCCGGTGACCATCGAAGGGAAGGAGCTCGCGTCGGCGGCGCTGGAGATGATGGAGCAGCGAAAGATCACCTCGATCTTCATTGCCGATGCATCGGGCCGCGTCGAAGGTATCATTCACCTCCACGATCTCTGGGGTCTGGAGCTCTTCTGATGGATTCAACGATCACAGTCGTACTGCGTTATCGCGACGGACGCACGGAGCGGGCTTCGCTCTTGGAGACCGACGTCGATTCGCAAATCGTGCGTGTGACCCGCGACGGCGGGACCACGAACGACGTTCCGTTCTCGGAGCTGAAGGCGCTCTTTTTTCCGCAAAGCGCGGATGGTCCGGTCGAAGAGCCGGCCGGCAGCACGATCGCGGTTGAATTCGCGGATGGAGAAGTGATCCGCGGCATCGCCCAATACAACCCGGAGCGCAATGGCTTCTTTCTCTTCCCCCTCGATCGGAGCAAGAACGACCGCATCTTCGTCGTCAATTCAGCGATCGTGTCGATCGAAGTCGAGAAGCTGTAGGCGCTTCGCGGGTTGCTGAGTTGCTTGGTTGCTGAGTTGCAAGGTGAGCAACCGCCACAGCAACCCAGAAACTCAGGAACCATCAACTACTCACCATGAAAATCACAACCATCCTTTTCCTGCTCACGTTGATCACCGCAGCGGCGTACCCAGCGGAGCTCGACCGCGCCGCGGCTGCCCTGGCCGGCACGGAGGCGCAATTCATCCAGCGGTTCACGCCGAAGGGATTCAAGAACGGCCAGGTCGAGAGCGGTACGGTGATCTTCGGACCGCTCCCGAGCATGCGTTGGAACTATTCGCGGCCGGAGCAGAAGGTTTTTGTATTCGACGGAGATCGCTCATGGCTCTATGTCGCGGCGGAGAAGCAGGTCACCGTGACCACTCTCGATGAGCAGCATCGCAGCGAGCTCCCCTTTCTCCTGCTCGGAGACCCTGTGGCCCGCGATCGTCATTTCATCGTTCGTGAGACGACTCGGGGCGGTTCCGTCATCGCAACGCTCCAGCCTCGGGCGGCGTCGGCCATGATCCGCAATGTCACGATCACGATCGCGGCGGCCACGCACATCATCCAGCGCGTCGCCTACAGCGATCGCGAAGGCAACGAGACCAGCTTCGACTTTTCCGGATTCACCAGGCGCGCTACAACGCCGGACCTCTTCCGTTTTACGCCGCCGGCGGGTGTGGCAGTCGTCCAGCAATGACGTAAGGGAGACCGCAATGGCTCAGGAGTTTTCATTCGACGTCGTGTCCAAAACCGACCTGCAGGAAGTGTCGAACGCGGTGCAGCAGGCGCAGAAAGAGCTGGCGCAGCGCTTCGATTTCAAAGGGAGCAAGAGCTCGATCGAGCTCGCGGCGGAGGAAATCGTCCTCGCCAGCGATGACGAAGGAAAGCTGCGCAGTGTCAAAGACATCCTCGAATCGAAACTCGTCAAGCGCGGCGTCGCGCTGAAGGCGATGGACTACGGCACGCTCGAGCAGGCCATGGGCGGCACGGTGCGGCAGCGCGCCACGATCGTTCAGGGAATCGAGATCGAGAAAGCAAAGGCAATCGTGAAGGCGATCAAAGAGGCCAAACTCAAAGTTCAGGCCTCGATTCAGAGCGATCAGGTGCGCGTCACCGGCAAGACCAAGGACGACCTGCAGAAAGCGATTGCTCTCGTGAAGGGAAAGGATTTCGGAATCCCGCTTCAGTTCACGAACTACCGCGGTTGAGGCTTCCGGACCATTCGTTTATTCTGTGCTCCGTGACGGCTCCCCCAACCACCAGCGCGCCGGTCGAACAGCTCTCGCGCGCCGATCGTCTTCTCGATCTCGTGGCGCCGAAGCTCCACCTCGTCGAAATCGAGTTGCAGCGTAATTTCGAGTCAGACATCAAGACGATTCACGATGTCGGCGTTCACATCCTTGCAGGCGGTGGTAAACGCCTGCGGCCTGCGCTGCTCCTGCTGGTTGCGAAGATGCTGCGCTACGAGGGGCACCGCGACGTGACGTACGGCGCGGTCGTCGAATTCATCCACAACGCCACGCTCGTTCATGACGACATCATCGACGAGGCAGAGGTGCGGCGGGGGCGAACGTCGATCAATTACCGGTGGGGCAACAACCTCACGGTGCTGGTCGGCGACTACATTTTCATGCACTCGATGTCGATGGCGCTGGCGGAAGGCAACCTCGACGTGCTGCGTCTTCTCTCGACGACGACCATCAAGATGATCGAGGGCGAGATCCTGGCGCTGGAGCACAACGGCCGGGCCGACGTCTCCGTCGACGACTACTTCACGATCGTGGAGCGCAAGACCGCGCTGCTGTTCGGCGCGTGCTGCCAGATTCCGGCGTATCTCGTCGATCAGCCCGCGGCAATCGGCCAGTCGCTGTTTTCCTACGGCGTCAACCTCGGCATCTGCTTCCAGCTCATCGACGACATCCTCGACTTCACGTCGAGCACCGAGGTACTCGGGAAGCCGGCGCTCTCGGATCTGAAGGAAGGGAAGCTGACGCTCCCTCTGATTCTGGCCATGCCTCGGGCCACACCGGCCGAACGCGAAAAGATCGCGCTCATCGCAGCGGTGAAGTCGTTCGAAGGGATTGATCCTGCCGAGATGCTGGCGCTGGTCCGCAAGTACGAGACGCTCGATGAGACCCGCGCCATTGCCCGCGACTACGCGAATCGGGCCCGCGCCGCTCTGGAGCCGTTTGGCGATTCGCCGGCGAAGGAAGCGCTGGAACTGGCGCTCGACTTCGTGCTGGAGCGGGATCGGTAGGTCGGAGCCTGACATCCGGAGTACTTTACCATCACGAGTACTCTCAATCACTGTCATCCTGAGCCGCCGAAGGACACGAAGTGCCGAAGGACGGTCGAAGGACCCCCTGCGCATGTGCAGGTAGGGCGGCGGCATTGGAAAACAAAATCGCAGGGGGTCCTTCGACGTCCTCCGGCACTTCGTGTCCTGCGGCAGTCTCAGGATGACAGCACGGAGCTGCTTCGCACGCGCGAACGAACGCTACGACAGCAGTTCCATGATCTCCGCCATGCCGGCCCGTGCACGAAGGTGGATGGTCTCGCTCTCTTTGCTGCCGGTGATGCGCAGGACCTTGTTGTACTGCTCGACCGCTTTCGCGTAGTCCTGCAGGCAGCGATGGTAGATCTCCCCTTTGCACAGCTTGGCCTCCGCGTTCAGCGGATCGAGCTCGAGGATCTTGTTCAGGAAGATGAGGGCCGCGTCGTACTTGCGCTCCTCGAGGGCCATCCTGTAACGCAGCCGGTAGAGCGTGATCAGCTCGTTGTTCTTCGGCGCGATCCAGGCACCAGGCAGGTAGTTGCGAATCGTCGACAGAAGACGATTGTCGCGATTGGAATTCGAGCGCTTGATCTCCAGCCGCTGTCGCATCACTCACACCCTCCCATAATCTGTGTCACTCGAATGACATCATCTTAGTGACCCATCCTGCGATCGTCAAGAGGTTGACCATTGGAAATACGAGTGGCGCGGATGTGCTCGGTTGTGGAGAGATCAGAGAAAAGAGATTAGAGATCAGGGGCCGCGCATTTTCTTCTGATCTCTAATCTCTGATGTCTTGTCTCTGAGCAAGCAAGCCGATTCCGTCACCCGCTCCGCTGCTGCTACCATCTCGCGCAATGCGCAACGCCATCTATCCCGGCTCGTTCGATCCGCTGACGAATGGGCATCTCGACATCATCCGCCGAGGAGCGCGGCTGTTCGATCGATTCCTGGTCGCCGTGCTCGAGAACGAAGGGAAGTCTCCCCTCTTCACGGTCGCCGAGCGGATGGAGTTGATCGTCCGCTGCACGTCCGACATCCCGAATGTCGAGGTGCATTCGTTCTCCGGTCTGCTCGTCGATTTCATGCGCCGCGTCGATGCCACCGTCGTCGTGCGCGGCATCCGGGCCGTGTCGGACTACGAGTACGAGTTGCAGATGGCGCTGATGAATCGGGAGCTGCATCCGCAGTCAGAGACGATCTTCATGCTCCCCGCGGTCGAGTACACCTATGTCTCCTCGCGGCTCGTGAAAGAAGTTTTCCGGCTCGGCGGCGATGTGGGGCGTCTCGTTCCGCCGACTGTGCTCGCGTCGCTCAAGGCGCGGTTGCCGGTCAACGCTGGTTAGAAGAATCGTGAACCACAGAGACACTGAGAGCACAGAGGTTTTCTCTGTGTCCTCTGAGTCTCTGAGGTGATCTGTTTTTAATCGCTACGCGGATCGAGCGCGTCCCGGAACCGGTCGCCGATGATGTTGAAGGCGGCGACGGTCGTGAAGATCGCCAGGCCCGGGAACACGATCAGCCACCACGCGTAAGCGACAAATTCTCTGGCTGAGGAGAGGATGCTGCCCCACGTCGCGGTCGGAAGAGGGACGCCGAGGCCGAGGAAGGAGAGCGCGGACTCGGTCACGATCGCGTAGGCGACGCCGAAACTCGCCGAGACCAGCACGGGCGCCAGCGCGTTCGGCAGCAGGTGCCGGAAGATGATCCGCGAGTCGCGTGCGCCGCTCGCGCGTGCCGCGTGCGCGAACTCCATCTCCCGGATGCGCATCACCTCGCCGCGAACGTAACGCGCTTCGCTGGTCCAGTTGGTGATGGCCAGCGCGATCATGATCGTCCAGATCGACGGCCCGAGAAACGCGACGATGGCCAGGACGAGAAAGAGAAACGGGAAGCAAAGAACGATCTCGATCAGACGCGACACGAACCAGTCGGCCGCGCCGCCGTAGAAGCCGGCCAGCGCGCCGAGGAAGGAGCCGACGATGGCCGCCATCGCGGTGGCGAGCAGGCCCACGGTCAGGGAGACGCGCGCGCCGTGAATCATCCGCGCCAGGACATCGCGTCCGAGGTCGTCGGTGCCGAGATGATGTTGCGCATCCGGAGCGTGAAGGCGGTTGGCGACATCGACATCGTTCGGACCGAACGGGATCGGAGACGATTTCGAGCTGCTGGCGAGGAAGGGAGCTCCCGCCGCGATGAGCGCCACGAGGGCGATGTAGACCAGCGCAAACACAGCCAGTTTGCTGCGGCGAAAGCGCTTCCAGGTGATCGACCACATGGCCTATCTCCCCCCCAGCCGGATTCGCGGATCGGCGATCGCGTAGAGAACATCGGCGAGGAGGCTAGCGACGAGCGTGGCGACGGCGGTAGCGACCGAGAGGCCGAGGACGGTCGGATAGTCGCGCGAGGAGATGGCGTCGAAGTAGAGCCGCCCGATCCCATCCCATTGAAAGATCTCTTCGACGATGACACTGCCGGAAACGAGATACGGCAGCGTGAGCCCGAGCAGTGTGATGAGCGGGATGAGGGCGTTGCGAAGGGCGTGATGCCAGAGAACGGAGGCGGAACACGCCCCTTTCGCGCGCGCGGTCGTGATGAAGTCCTGGCGAATCACCTCCGTCAGCGCCGATTTCGAAAAGCGCGCGTAAATCGCCAACTGCGCATAGGCGAGGGTCACCACCGGCAGGATGAGATGTTTTGCGCGGTCCGCGAGCTTCGCTGCCACGCCGAGGTCGAGGTAGTCGTCGGAGGTCATCCCGAAGAGCGGGAAGATGTGGAAGCGGACGGAGAAAAGCTCCATCAGCAACAGCGCCACCCAGAAGCTCGGCAGCGAATAGAGGAGGAAGAATCCAACGGCCGAGGCGCGCTCGACGGGACGTCCGGAGCGGGCGGCGCTCCAGAGTCCGATCGGCACGCCGATCAGCGCCGCGATGAGAAATGCGAGCAGATTCAGGATGAAGGTGTTCGGCAGCTTTTCGGCGATGCGCTCAGTGACGCGGCGGTGATCGACGAACGACGTGCCGAAGTCGAGCGTGACGATGCCGCGCAACCACCAGCCGTACTGCTTTGGGATCGACTGATCGAGATGATGCTCATGGCGGATCTCGTCGAGGACGGTCCGTGAGAGCCCGCTCGCTCCATGCATTCCGACATAAAACGAGATCGGATCGCCAGGGACGCTGTGGATGAGCACGAAGATAGCGATCGTGATGCCGAAGAACGTCAGAACGCCATAGAGCAGCCGGCGGACGACGTAGGTGAGCATGCGGCGAGTTTACAGGGAGAAGCGGAGGAATCGAGTGGCTCCGCGGCTCCGCGCCTCCGCGTGAAACAACGAAGCTACTTCTTCGCCACCCACCAATCGAGCTCGCCCGGGTACCAGAGGAACAGGCCCCAACCCCTGCTCTCTTTGACATTCCTGATGCGCTTCGAGACGGCCCATTTCGACGACACCTGGATGGTCCAGGTGTAGGGCTGGTCGGCGGCGAGTATGGCGTGGAACTGGCGGTAGATCGCGACGCGCTTGGCGTGATTCAGCTCGTGGCGTCCCTGTTCGATCAGCGCGTCGGCGGCCGGATTCTTGTAGAAGACGAAATTCTGGCCGGCCGGCGGGAACTGGGACGAGTGATACATGGCGTTGGGATCGGGGTCGGGATCGAGATTCCATGCAAAGTATGCGGACTGGTAGTTGCCGGCCAGCAAACGTTGGATGAACGCGCTTCCATCGAGAGGCGAGATTTTCAGGTCGACTCCAACCTTCTTCAGATCGGACTGGAGCAACTGGGCGAACGCAACGGAGGTTCCGCTGCCGCCGGCGATGATCATCTCCAGTGAGAGCGGCTGGTGGTTCTTGTCGAGAGTTCCGTCGCCATCCGTATCGAGCCAGCCGATGGAGCTGAAGATGTGCCTCGCCTCCGTGGGGTTGTACTGGATCACCGGAACCTCCGGGTTGTACGACCACTGGTCAGGCGTGAACGGGCCATTCATCGCCCGGGCGGTGCCGTGATAGAGACCGTTGATTAACGACTGCAGATCGACGCACATCGACAGCGCGCGGCGTATCCGCTTGTCGGCGAGAATCGGGTCGCGTCCGTTCCAGGCGATGTAGTTGTAGCTGAGCATGTAGAAGCGGCGGAAGTCGATCGTCTTCTGAAACTCGGGACTCCGGCTCTGCGTCAGCCACGTATCGGAGTCGATGGGTGTCTCGTCGATATCCCCCCGCTTGATCGCGTTCCAGGCCGTGGTCTCGCTGTTGATGACTTTGAAGAGAACGTTCTGGATGTGCGGTTTCACGCCCCAGAAATCAGCGCGGCGCTCCAGGAGGATCTCCTTGCCCGGGACGCGGCGCACGAGCCGGTAGGGGCCTGACCCCACGGCCGTCATGCTGAAGGCGGACTTGAAATCTCCCTGCGAGTACACACGCTCCGGAATCACTCTCACGCCGCTGAAGGCTACGGTCTGGGGCGCAACCGCCTGCTTGAATGCGACGACGAGTGTGTGGTCGTCGACGGCGTGCGTCCCGGCTGGATCGAGTTGCTCGAACCATCCCGCGAACTGGGCCGACTCCGACTTCGGATCGACGATCTTGTTGAGCGAGAACAGCGCATCGCTGGCGCGCACCGGCGTGCCGTCGGAAAACGTCGCCTTCGGGTTCAGATGGAAGGTGTACTGCTTGCCGTCCGCGGAGATCTCGTATTTCTCCGTCAGCGAGCCGGTCGTACTGGGCAGCAGGCTGGCGTCGAGCTGCAGCAGCGGCGTGAAGAGGTACGTCGCGACGTTGTGATCGTACTCGCTGGCGATGAGAATGGGATTGAGTGTGGTGACGTCGGCCTGGAGTCGCCGGATGACCGTTCCGCCGTCCACCGGCGTTGAATCGTCCTCGACCGCTGCCTGCGTCTGGATTGGCTGCTCTTTCGAGCAGGCAGCGAGGAGAAAAAGGGTGAGAGCGAAGGCAGTACGGAGGCGATTCACGCGACGATTATAGTGGTCAGCGGGCTGAGCTGCGGTTGCGCGGTATCGCGGTATCGCGGTCGTTCGGTCTCGTGGTCCCAGGTCGCCCCGCCGGCCTACCGCTCTTCGCCGCGCAACTGCGAGACCGCGTAACCACGCAACCGCGAGACCTGATCTACAATCCCGCACCGATGACGACTACCTTGCCCGTCTGCGACGAACGCAGCCTTTCGCAACTCGCCCTCGGCCTCACCGGCTCCGAGATCCTCCGAATCTCCGCCGAGATCCGAACTCTCGCTGAGAGCGGCCACGACATCTGCAACCTGACCGTTGGCGACTTCTCGCCGAAAGAGTTCCGGATCCCCTCCGTGCTTCAGGCGCTGATCGCCGAGGCGTTCGCGGCGGGCGAGACGAACTACCCGCCGTCCGACGGGATGAAAGAGCTCCGCCAGGCCGTCATCCGCTACTACGACGACGTTCTCGGCCTGAAGTACCCGCTCGAATCGACGATCATCGCCGGCGGCGCGCGTCCGGTCATCTTCGCCGCCTACGCCGCCATCGTCGATCCCGGCGACAAAGTCATCTACCCGATCCCCTCCTGGAACAACAACCACTACACCTACCTGATGCGCGGCGAGCCGGTCGAGATCACCGTCGGCCCGGAGACCAACTTCCTTCCGACCGCCGACCTCCTGCGCCCGCACGTTCGCGACGCGCGCATGATCTGCATCTGCACGCCCGCCAACCCCACCGGCACCGTCATGTCGCGCGAGGAAGTCGAGCGCATCGCGCGCCTCGTCGTCGAGGAGAACGAACGTCGTGCCGCGTCCGGCCAGCGCGCGCTCATGCTTCTGTGGGATCAGATCTACTGGATGCTGACGTTCGGCGAGTTTCACCACCACGCGCCGACGAAACTCGTTCCCGAGGTGACGCCGTACACGGTCTATGTGGACGGCGTCTCGAAAGCGTTTGCGGCCACTGGACTGCGTGTCGGCTGGACCGTCGCACCTCCGCTGATCACCGGCCGGATGCGCGACATCCTCGGCCACGTCGGCGCGTGGGCGCCGCGCCCCGAGCAGATAGCCGTGGCGAAGTTCCTCGATATGCGCAGCGCCATCGACGAGTACCACGAGGGCATGATCCGCGAGCTGCGGCTGCGGCTCGATCTCCTCTACGACGGGCTGGAGGCCATGCGCGCCCAAGGCATCCCGGTGCGCGCCATCGCGCCGCAGGGGGCGATCTATCTCTCCGTGCAATTCGATCTGATCGGCCGCGGCGGCATCACCTCGAACGATCAGATTCGCCGCCTCCTTCTGGACGAAGCCGGCTTCGCCGTCGTGCCGTTCCAGGCATTCGGCTTGCCGCAGGAAAGCGGGTGGGTGCGCCTCAGCGTCGGCGCCGTTTCGCCGGCGCAAATCGAGGCCGGCCTCGCGCGCGTGCGCGACGTTCTGGCGCGCTACGCGTAGACTGTCCTCCAACAGGAGGTCCGCATGCTCTCTCTCCGGCGAATCCTCGCCGTACTGTTTCTACTCGCCGCGCTCCCGGTGCTGGCGCAAACGACGGGCTCGATCAGCGGCCATGTCAGCGCCAGCATGGCGCTTCTTCCCGGCGTTACCGTCGAAGGCAAGAGTCCGGCGCTTCAGGGCAGTCGGATCGACGTCACCAATCGCGATGGCGTCTACCACTTGCCGCTTCTTCCCCCGGGGACGTACACGGTCACGTTCTCGCTTTCGGGTTTCCGGACGAGAGAGGGCATCGTCGTCGTTTCGCTGGGGAAAGAGGCGACATTCGATATAGCGCTCTCGCCGCAAACGAGTGAGCAGATCTACATCGTTGCGGCTGCCCCGCTTGTGAATACGAACTCGACGACCCTCGGCGCGGACCTCACCGCCTCGGTCATCGAGACGTTGCCGACGCAGCGCAACTACTCCTCGGTCGTGCAAGTTACGCCCGGCGTTTCGTCGGACGCGATCCAAACGAATGACAAGCAGACAACGTCGATCACGGTTTACGGGTCCTCCGGAGCGGAGAACGCCTTCTATGTCGATGGCGTCAACACCACCAACTCCGAGTACGGTTTTCAGGGGAAGGAGCTCAACTTCGAGTTCATCCAGGCTCTGGAAGTGAAGACTGGTGGATACGAAGCCGAATACGGCCGCGCCACCGGGGGCATCATCAATGTCATCACGAAATCAGGAAGCAACGAGCTGCATGGAGACGTGTTCGGCTATTACGACAGCGACTCGATGCAGACAGACTCGAAGACGGTCGTCGGCGGCACGCCGGCCGGTTTCACCAGGAAGGACTACGGCGCCGACATCGGCGGCTATATCGTCAAGGACAAGCTCTGGTTCTTCGGCGCCTACGATCAGGTGCGCAACACGCAGGACAATGTGCTCCTGGCGGGACCGGCGGCGGGGCAATCCGCTTCCTCGCAGACTCATAAGAACCTCGGCTCGGCCAAGATCACGCTCAGCCTGACCCCAACGCACACATTCACCGCGACGTGGCTACAGGACCCACGCGCCGATACCGGAGCGATTTCCGACGCAAACCACACGCTGATCGGCGACCCAGCCACATACCTCGGGCGGCAGGATTTCGGCGGCCGCGATTACGCCCTCCGCTATGACGGCATCGTGCAGTCGAAATGGCTTTTCTCCGCGCAGGCCGCCCGCCATCGCGACACCAATTCCGTTGGACCATCCACGTCGGCGGGCGACGCGATCGAGTACATCGACGCGCGCAACGATTTCTTTCAGACAGGCGGCTTCGGCCTGATTCAGAACAAAGCGTTCGAGCGGAAGTTCTACGGCGGCTCAGCAACCCGCTTTCTGGGAGCGCATCAGCTCAAAGCCGGGATCGAGTTTCAGGACGAGACCGCCGACGTCGTCAAGCGGATGTCCGGCGGCCAGCAGGTCGACGTCTTCGAAAACCCCAACAACCCCAAAAAGCCGATCTACAGCCACTTCTATTGGACGACTCCGGACGCCACCATCGCCAACGCGCCGATTTCGGCGCTCAATGCCTCGCCGCAGCATAAGAACACGTCGCTCTATGCGCAGGACCGCTGGACGATCCAGAACGTAACGCTCAACGCCGGCATCCGTTGGGACCGCCAGCGAATCATCGATGCGTCCGGAGTCACGCAAATCGACCTCAAGAAAGACTACGCGCCGCGCCTCGGATTCGTGTGGGACCCAAGCGGCACCAGCCATGCGAAGGTATTCGGCTCGTACGGCCGCTACTACGAAGAGATCCCCATGGACCTCGTCATCCGCTCGTTCTCCTACGAGCGGCAGCCGCGCATCATCAATTACAGTCCGACGAGCGTTACGCCGGATCCTGCTGCCGAGGCCGATGCGGATACGACTTCAGCCATTCTTGGGGGATTCACCGAGCCCTCCGATCCGAAACTCAAGAACCAGTACCTGACGGAGTATCTCGTCGGCGCGGAGCGCGAGATCGTGCCGAACATTTCCGTCGGCATCAAAGGGATTTATCGCAGCTACGGCCGGGTTATTGAAGACTTCCTCTGCGCCGACGATGGCACCTACTGCATCGGCAACCCAGGCGAAGGAATCATGAAGAAGGTCTTTACGCTCGACTACTCCACAGAAATCACCGCGCCAAAGCCAAAGCGAACCTACAAAGGCATTCAGCTCGATGCCACGAAGGCGCTCAGCAACAACTGGCAGGGCATGGCGTCGTACATCTATTCGCGGCTTGAAGGGAACTACGACGGCGAATACGCGCCGTTCACCAACGCCGGAGCCGATCCAAACATCTCCGCCGCCTACGACTATTACGATTTCTTCACCAATGGCAGCAATTTGAATGTGATCACGAACCGCGGCCCGCTATCGAACGATCGCCGCCACCAGTTCAAGGCCTCTGGCACCTACAACACGCCCTGGAAGCTCAATATCGGCCTGGCTGCCTATTGGCGGAGCGGTTCGCCCGTCACGCGTTACGGCTATTCGGACGCCTATCGCCGCTACGAGTTTTTCCTGACGCGGCGCGGCGCCGAGGGCCGCACTCCAAGCAATTACGACGCTGACGTCCACCTCGGCTATCCAATCGCAGTCCACACTTCCCAGCTCAATATCCTGCTCGATGTCTTCAATCTCCTGAACACGCAGCGAGCGGTCCTGCTCGATCAGCGCTACAGCTTCCAGGAGAGCGACAATGCATTATCGAAGTCAGCGAACCCCGGCTATTTGAGGCCTATTGTACGAACCCCCGCCCTTTCCGCTCGTTTGGGAGTAAGGTGGACCTTCTAAAGGAGACGATATGAAGTCATTCGCGATTGCAATGCTGTCGTTGTCTCTCGCCACAGTGTCTGGTGCCGCAACCATCGCCCTCGGCATCGGCGCCGCCTCGCCAAACAAGGTCATCCTCAAGATCGAGGGCCGCAATTCCCATATACGGCTGGATGGAGTCAAGCCGTCAGGCGATCCGGCCGCCGCAACATTTCTCCGCTGCCTCGTCGCCGGCCGTATCGTCCGCCTTCAAATGAAAGGCGCTGGAACAGCAAAGGTCACAATGCTGGACGGCACCGCCGTGTCGGATCTCGTCAACGAGTATCTCGACACCACCACAAAGATCGAACCCTGCGCGCTCGGCAAAGCCTCTTACCAGCCGAAGCCAATGCACGTCGATGAGGCCGCGCTGGTACAGCCAAAGTCCGCGAAAAAGGGAAGTGCGCAAAAGCCGGAGACCGCCCATATCTCCTACGCCCCGTCCTCGAACCAAACGCCTGCGCCGTTTCGTATGCCCCCGGAAGTGACCTTCCCGGAACGCCAGGCCGCTCCTCCCCCTCCACCGAAAGCTCCGGACGTACCAAGGATCGCCACGCCCGGGACGATGTCGACCTACACACCGGGCCGGGTGCAACCCACCAGTCTGCCCACTTCCTCGACGACGACCGTCGGAACGAGCTCGACCGACACGATCGGGACGGCGCAGCCAGCGACGCCGCCGACCGCAACTCCCTACACGCCGCCTGTCACAGTGCAAAAGCCGCCGGGGGCGTGACCACTCGGCTGCAGTTTCCAAGAGCTGATCGCAATAGAAAAACAAATGTCAGAGATCAGCCGCGTCTTCGGCATCGTTATCGCCATGTGTCATCGGGAGCAACGAACCTGCTCACTTTCACGCGCGGTATAAACGCATTTCTCCCCTGGAGTAGCGATGCAAGACGTTATCGAAGCTCGTTATGTAAGTGATTACACCGTCTGGCTGCGGTTCGAGGACGGAACGGAAGCAGAGGTTGACCTTTCGGGCGAACTTGATGGGCCGATCTTCGAGCCGCTAAAGGACAAGGCCTACTTCAGTCTTGTTCGTGTCAATCCAGACACAGGCACGATCGAATGGCCGAATAGCGCGGATTTTGTGCCCGAATTCTTGTGCGAGAAAGCGCGCGTCGCAGTGTGACCGGCGGGATCGCGCGTACTTTCTCATACGAAAATCCGAATCTCCTTCAGCTCCCGCAGCTTGTCCCGAATTTCCGTCGCCTTTTCGAAGTCGAGATTCTCGGCCGCGTCTTTCATCTCCTTCGTTAGGCGGGCGATCGCTTTGTCGAGATCCTCCCCTTCCGTCAGGTCGAGGCGCGCTTTCGATGACGGGCCGCCGGGGACTTCGAAGTAGTCGAGGTTGGCCATCTTGACGAGATCGCTGTCGATCGCTTTGATGATCGAGGCCGGCTCGATGCCGTGCTCCTCGTTGTAGGCCTGTTGGATGGTGCGGCGGCGAGTGGTTTCGGCGACCGCGAACTTGATCGAGTCGGTCATCTTGTCGGCGTAGAGGATGGCCAGGCTGTTGAGGTTGCGGGCACAGCGGCCGATCGTCTGGATCAGCGACGTCTGCGAACGGAGAAAGCCTTCCTTGTCGGCGTCGAGGATGGCCACGCACGAGCACTCCGGGATATCGAGTCCTTCGCGCAGCAGGTTGATGCCGACCAGCACGTCGTACGTCCCGATTCGGAAGTCGCGGATGATGGCGATCCGCTCGAGCGTCTCCACATCCGAGTGCAGATAGTTGACCTTGATGCCGAGCTCCAGCAGGTAGCGCGTCAGATCCTCGGCCATCCGCTTCGTCAGCGTCGTCACCATCACGCGCTCGCCTACTCCGATCCGCTCCTTGATCACGCCGATCAGATCGTCGACCTGCCCCTTGACCGGCCGGATACTGATCTGCGGATCGAGGAGGCCAGTAGGACGGATGACCTGTTCCGCGAAAAGCCCGCCCGTCTTTTCCATCTCGAACGGACCGGGCGTGGCGGAGACGTACAGCGTTTGCGTCAGCTTCCCTTCGAACTCGTCGAACGACAGCGGGCGGTTGTCGATGGCAGACGGCAGGCGGAATCCGTACTCGACCAGCGTCTGCTTGCGGGCGCGGTCGCCGCCCCACATCGCACGCACCTGCGGAATCGTCTGATGCGACTCATCGACGACGAGGAGCAGATCCTTCGGAAAATAGTCGATCAGCGTCGGCGGAGGCTCGCCTGGAGAACGGCCGGAGAGATGGCGCGAGTAGTTCTCGATGCCGTTGCAGTAGCCGAGCTCCGCGATCATTTCCAGATCGAACATCGTCCGCTGAGAAAGCCGCTGCGCTTCGAGGAGACGGTCATTCGCGCGCAGCTCGGCGACACGCTGATCGAGCTCGACGCGGATGTTCTCCATCGCCACCATCAGCCGCTCGCGCGGCGTGACGTAATGCGTTCGCGGATAAACGGCCAGCCGGTCGTACTCCTGCCCCGAGGTGCGGCCGGTGATCGGATCGATGCGCGTCATCTTGTCGATCTCGTCGCCGAAGAACTCGACGCGCACGGCGTCGTCCTCGTACGCGGGCCAGAGCTCGAGCACGTCGCCGCGCACGCGGAACGTGCCGCGCGCGAGATCGTACGGCGTCCGCTCGTACTGCATCTCCGTCAGCTTGCGGAGGTACTGCGTCATCGGTTTGTCGATGCCGCGCTCGAAGAAGACCAGCATCGAGTGGTAGAGATCGGGATCGCCGATGCCGTAGATACAGGAGACCGAGGAGACGATGATGACGTCGCGGCGCTCGAATAGAGACTTGGTCGCGGCGAGCCGCAGCTTGTCGATCTCGTCGTTCTTGGTCATCTCCTTCTCGATGTAGAGATCGTTCTGCGGGATGTAGGCCTCTGGCTGGTAGTAGTCGTAGTACGAGACGAAGTACTCGACGCGGTTCTCGGGAAAGAAGTTCTTGAACTCCTGGTAGAGCTGCGCGGCCAGCGTTTTGTTGTGGCTGAGGACGAGCGTGGGCCGGTTGACCGACTCGATCACTTTCGCGACAGAGAAGGTCTTGCCCGAACCGGTGACGCCGAGGAGGACCTGATCGCGCGTGCCGGCAAGAACGCTCTCGGTGAGCTGCCGGATCGCTTCAGGCTGATCGCCCTGCGGCGTGAAGGAGGAGATGAGTTTGAAGTTCATGGGTTGAGTTGGCTCGGTTCAAGTTCTGTCATTCCGAACCGGGGGAGCCGCGGGGGGGGGGGGGGGGGGGGGGGGGGGGGGGGGGGGGG
>JAXDGW010000134.1:0-50177 GCA_034664845.1 Thermoanaerobaculia bacterium
GCGAACCGCCGATGGCAAGTTCGTTACGTACGAGGCAAAGGACATCAGCCCCGATGCGTCGTTCCTCGAGATGCTCGATGTCGTCAACGAGCAGCTCACCGAGAAAGGCGAGCAGCCGATCCATTTCGAGCACGACTGCCGCGAAGGCATCTGCGGCTCCTGCGGGATGATGATCAACGGCGTCGCCCACGGCCCTGCCGGCGGCACCGCCACCTGCCAGCTTCACATGCGCCATTTCAATCACGGCGACTCAATCCGCGTCGAGCCATGGCGCGCGCGCGCATTCCCGATCATCAAAGACCTCATCGTCGACCGCAGCCCGCTCGACATGATCATCCAGGCCGGCGGCTACATCTCCGTCAACACCGGAAGTGCGATCGAAGCGAACACGCTGCTCATCCCGAAGTCCGTTCAGGAACGCTCGATGGACGCCGCCGAGTGCATCCAGTGCGGCGCGTGCGTGGCGCAATGCCCCAACGGCGCCGCACAACTCTTCACCTCCGCAAAAGTCTCCCACCTCGGCCTCCTGCCTCAGGGTCAGCCCGAGCGCTACGAGCGCGTCATCCGCATGGTGGAGGTGATGGAGGAACACTTCGGCAGTTGCACGATGTACGGTGAATGCGAAGCCGTCTGCCCGAAGGAGATCTCCACCGACTTCATCGCCCGGATGAATCGCGACTATCTGACGGCGAAGTTCCGGACGAGGAAGAGCGAAGCGGAAGGGTAGGCCAGCACGGGGCCGTGACAAACTTCGCGAACCTTCGTGATGAGTGTTGAACTTGAAGACGGTCGATTCGAGACTCTTCGTGGTCCGCGCGGACCTCGGGCCGCGTGTTCCGCGCGACTACCGGCTCGATGTTCCCGCAATGCGTGGCTTCGCGGGCATCGAGTTTCGAAAGCCTGTGACGTTCTTCGTTGGCGAGAACGGATCAGGCAAATCGACGATCATCGAAGCGCTCGCCGTCGCCGCCGGATTCAATGAAGAAGGCGGCTCAAAAAACTTCAGGTTCGAGACCGTGCGCCGCGAGGAGCAAAGCGAGCGGCCGCTGTTCTTCCACCTCATTCGCTCGGCGCGCTATCCCTCGGATGGCTATTTCCTGCGCGCTGAATCCTTCTTCAACGTGGCAACGGAGATCGACCGGCTGGGCGTAACGAGAGGCTACGGAGGCGTGTCGCTGCACGAGCAGTCACACGGCGAAGCGTTTCTGGCTTTGTTGATGAACCGCTTTCTTGGCGATGGCCTTTACATCCTCGACGAGCCTGAAGCCGCCCTCTCTCCCGCGCGCCAGCTCGCCCTACTGGCCCGCATTCACGAGCTCATCAAGCGCGGCTCACAGTTCCTGATCGCGACGCACTCGCCGATCGTAATGGCGTATCCCGATGCCACTATCCTTCTGCTGGACGACGGAATGCGCCAAATTGCGTACGAGGACACGGACCACTACCTCATCACGCGGGACTTCCTGAATCATCGAAAAAAGATGCTCGACGAGTTGATGTCGTGAAGCTCACCGAGCCGGTTTCGCCCGCAACCCATTACTCACGCGAAGACGCGAAAGACGCGAAAGACGAGCATCTCAGCCTTCAAACGCTTCGTTTCTTAGCGGGGTGCGGATGCGTCCGTGAAGTGCGTCAAGGCCGCCTCGGCGTCTTCGAGCTCTTCCTTCCTACGCAGGTAGCCGTGTTTGTCAATCAGGCGACTGGCCTCGGCGAGGTCGTGCCTGGGGGATTGCCATGGGTAGGTCGCGTCCCGAAAGAAGAGCCGCGCGCGATACAGATGGATGTCGGCCAGGAACAACGGCATCGGTCCGCGCTCGGCGATCTCCCACGCCTCGTCCAGGTCGCTCTGCGCGCTCTCGGGACCAGTACGCGCGCCGGTGAAACTGCGCAGCCACGCGCGGGTGAGAAGTCCGCGCGGGATGTAGTCCTGCTGGCCGGCGCGGCGGAATCCGGTAACAGTGTGTCCCAGTTCCGTCGCTGCCGTGGCGAATCCGTGGTGGCTTTCTTCGGACGGGGGCGGAAAGGAGGGTTGCGCGGGCTCACGTTGGCGGCTCCGTGATTCGAGAATCGCCGTGTAGAGCGCGGCGAGGCCCAGCGCGAGGTGGCCAACGTCGATCTCGAGAAGCCCGCCGGAGCCGTTCAGGACAATTTGGAGGGCCGTCGCCGCGCGCTCGGCGACGGCGCGGCACACGGCGAGACCCTCGTCGTTCTTCAGTTCTCCTTTCGCCTTTCCAGCCTCCCGCTCCACCGCCGACAAGAGCAGGTCGCAATACTGGAAGCCCTCAACCGAATAGAGTAGCGGGTAGGCTGGCTGGAACTCGGCCTGCATCTGCTCGGCTTCGCGGAAGCGCGCCTTCGCCTCCTCCCGCCGGCCAGCCTGATGCAGGGCGTCGGCATGGGTCGTGCGTTTACTCATCCGCTGAAAGGCGTCTCCGCTGCGGTCGGCGTAGGTCACGGACCGCTCGGCGTCCCCCACCGCACCAACGACATCACCCAGCGTCAGCTTAAGCTCGCTCAGGTTGCCGTGGCCAATGGCGGCGTTTTTCCAGTTTGCCTGTTTGATACGCATCTCCAGCCCGGTCCGCATTGGCTCGAGGGCCTCGGTCAGCCGGCCCAGGGCGCGCAGGGTGAAGGCGGCTTCGTTCAGCAGCCACGCTTCGAAGACCTCCGTGACTCCTGGGGAGACGCGGGTCCACGGAGTCTCGAAGAAGCAGGCGATCGCTCCCAAGTCAGAGCCCAACGCGCCTAGTTTTTTCGTGCTGAAGGCTTCTCGCCCTCGCTGGATGCGGTCGTAGTAAACCTCGTGACACGCCTCCTGTTGCATCCCTGCGTGGCAGCCGTGGGCCACGGCCTGGTAGAGCGGTTGGAGATCTTCGAGCGTGGCGTCGGGCTTGTCTTTCGTAGTCTCACACAGGTGCTCGTAAATCCGCCGGTGCGCCGCCCGCCACGCCTCGGGCTGTACTTCGCGTAAGCGCTGGCCGAAGTATTCGCGCAGGAGAGGATGCGCATCGAGGGCCACGAGTGCGCCGGAACCGGATTCCCGTATCACCGTGAGCAGCTTCGCGTCTTCCAGACGCCGGAGGGCGAGGTTGCGCTGCGCCTCGCTGATGCCGATGAGCGGCTCGGTCAGCCCGGCGATGGCCTCTCCTTTCCATAACGCCGCCAGAGTGTCGGCCGAGGCGGGGCGGTCGAAGAGGCCGAGCAGGCGCAGCAGCGCGAGGGCGCGGCGGCCTTTCGCCTGATCGTCCGCCGTCTTCCCACCGTCGGCGAGCGACTCCACGTACTTATCCATGACATGGAAGGCGCGGCCTCCCTGCTCCTCGGCATCGGCTTCCGAGAGCCGGATGAGGTCGCGCTTCCGGATGTCACCGCCGTGCGCATCGCGCAGGTAACTTCCGAGGAGATTGAGCGTGAGGGCGTGACCCTTCACGTCCTCGACCAGCTTCTCGAATTCATTCCAGAGCGTCCGTCCGTCTGAGCTGGAAATGGTTTTTCGCAGGCTGCCTTTCACTCCGAAAGACTGGAGCAACGCGACGCCGGCCTCCGTAGAAAGGCGCGAAAGTTTGTGCTCCTCGACGGTTTCCCCGACGTAGCCGCGCAAGTCGGGAATGCTGTAGCGGGTGGTGACGACACAGAGGCCGCGGCTGTTGGTTGCCAGGTCTTTGAGCAGCACGGCGATGCCTTGGTCTTTCAGCTCGCCCGGAGTGGGTGATGTCGGAGCGTATTGCAGCGGCTCCAGACCATCGAGGATGAGCAACGCCCGCCGTTCGCCTACGAGTTGGGCCAGCCGCCGTCCCTTGTCGAACGCGCCCGCCGCACTGCTCGCCATTTCCGCGTCGCCGAAGAAGGTGAGGGCCTCATTGAGAAACAGGTCGGACGAAGCCGCCAAGTGCTCCCGCGTCCCCTGGCTGTAGAACGACCACGCGAGCGCGGCCTCGCATCCCAGCCAGTTCTGAAACGCCAGATCCACGGCCCACTTCGCGACCACCGAGGTCTTCCCTTCGCCGCCGAGCGCAACGAAGGCTAGGATGTGGGGACTCTTCGATTCGCCGTGTACGACCTGGTCCCACGCATCGTTCAGAACTTTAGTTTCTGCCTCGCGCCCGATGAGATTCGACGGCGCGTATTTCATGATGCGGGAGATGTCGGCCTTGACGCCGGCGCTTCGTTTGACGTCATGGGCCGTGGCTTCTTCCAGTCTGCCTGGATGAAGCTCACGGTAGCGCTCGAGGATCAGGCGGGCGATGTCTTCCGCCGGACGTTCGGACACGACGGGAAAAATGTCGGTCCTGAAGCTGCTGGGAATTTCAACACGATCGAACCGGAAGGGAAGTACCCGGTCGTAATCCTGATCGATTAACAGTTGTTCGATGGCGCGCAGCTCGACGCCGCACCATTTCTTATCGACGTAATCCTGGCAGTAAAACGGAACGATCAAGTCTGATTCCGTCGCGTAAATATTTTGGAGCTTCCGATTCGAGGCGTACCCGATGATCAAGCTCTCATGCCAGCCGTCGTAGAAGATGAGCGACTTACCTTGCTCGCCGCCGAACGCTGGCAGCAAGGCGTTTGCGACCTGCTCGACGTACTCGCGCCGTTCGCCAGGAAACGACAGGGCGATCGCAAAGCGCCGGTGCTTGGAAGAATCGGTATCGCTCATTGGACCCAGCGTATAAGCTCGCCACGAGCTCCGACCCCATAATACCGTCCAGCGTGCCCTAATTTTTACGAGGTGAGGAGGCCCGTGGCGATTCGTACAGTGATTGGTAGCTCACTGGGACCTCGATGAACCTCGTGAAGGACCGGGGAATCGAAGCCCTGAGTGTAGCGCTGCCCCTCGGCGCAAGAAAGCGAGGGCGTGGTCTCAACGTACAAAGGCATGAGTTTCCAGAGCCGCTGACGCGGCACCAAACAAGAGACCTCGTTACGAGGGGTGCTCGCAAAAAGCGCTCGCACCCCTCGCTACCCTCGTTCCGCCGCTACCGCGGCGCTGAAGCGTTTCAGTTGCTGTTCGATCGCCATCGCCTTCTCAATCGCATCCTGCTGGCTCAGCGGGATGCCGCTGCGACGAGGCATCTACGACTCTCGGAGCAGGGTCGCATCGCTCGTCGCCCAGGCGCGACGTCCGAACGCTTTCCGACCCCATCGAATAAGGCCTTGGCTGGCCTCCGGCTGGTGCCAACGACACGCCGCGACAGCGGCAATAAGAAGGTAGCGAGGGGTGCAAGCGCCTTTTGCGAGCACCCCTCGGCATCGTGTGATTGAGAATGGTGCCGCGTCAGCGGCACTAGAGGATCGAGGCGAACGCGAAAGCATCGTTGTGGGCGTCCGAAGGAGTGCAGGCGTCTCGCCTGCGGCGGCGAGGCGTCCTCGCCTCGGCGTGAGTTCGTGATGCCGGACCGTTCTTTGCCTCTTCTCAGTTTACCGTCGGGCGAGACGCCCGCCGGCCGCAGGCGAGACGCCCGCACTCCTACAGCCCGATCCTCTTGAGCAGCACTGCGAAACGGGGATCGCTCCGAAGCACCGCGTATCCCGGCTCCGCGTTGATCGTGCGCACGAGGGGGACGTGCTCGTCGCAGGCGCGATTGAGCCAGACGAAGGCGCGGTCGGCGTTGCCGAGGGCGGTCCATGCTTCACCGAGGGCGGTGGCGTCGACTAGCTCGCTGCCGGCTCGGCGCTCGAGGTCCTGCACGAGGCGCAGTGCTTCATCGCGATGACCGCCACGCGCGAGAACCGTTGCGAGCAGGGCGGGGAGAGCGGTGCTGTGTGGGCGGGTGCGAATGGCATCGCGTAAGACCAATGCTGCTTCATCCGCGTGGCCGGTTCTGCTCAGGACGAGACCGAGGTGGAGTTTTGCGGGGATCAGATCCGGATAGAGACGCAGTGTCTCCCGCAGACTTCGTGTGGCTTCATCCGTTCGGCCGGCCATGTCGAGACACATGCCGAGCGTTACGGCCGCAGAGGCCGAGAGCGGGTCAAGGTCCTGGGCCCGGCGAGCCTGATCGATGGCCGCATTGAGCTGCCGCCTGATGGCCAGTAAATACGAATATCCGATACGCGCGTCGAGTGAATTGGGATCGAGCTCGATGGCCCGTCGGAACTCGGCGTCCGCTCGATCGAACTGCCAGTCGTAGTCGGCATGAATGGCGGCGATCGCGGCGTGGGCATCGGCAAGCTCGGGGTCGAGCGCAATGGCTCGTTGCGCTGCCTGACGGGCATGTTCGAACAACTCCGGGGCCTGCCGGCTTGCGAAGCGGCCGCGGAAAAGAGAGGCCGCGGCCACGCCGGCCCACGCGGCGGCGAACTTCGGATCGCGCTCCAACGCACGATTGAAGAACTCCTCGGCGCGAATGGAATCGCGCCCTTTCCAGTACACGCCTTTGAGATAGAAGTCATAGGCCACGGGATCCGCGGTCGTTCGCTTGCCCAGCAGTTGGCGCTCGTGTCCGGAAAGTGCCGGAACGATCGAGCGGGCCACGCCATCGGCGACCTTGTCTTCCACCGTGAAGAGATCCAGCGCCTTTTCGTCATACTGCTCGGCCCAGAGAGATTTGCCATCGCTGGTTCTGAGCAACCGCACGGTCACGCGGATGCGATCGGCACTGCGTTGAAGGCTGCCCTCCAGCACGGAATCGACGCCGAGGTCGCGGCCGGCGGCGAGCGGATCCTGATCGAGCTTGTCGAAACGGCGAACGGCGCTCGTCGGACTGACGGTCGTGTTGGAGAGGTGGCTGAGGCGCGTGATGAGCGTGTCGGCCATGCCTAATTCGAGCGTTTCGTCGCGGTGTGCGCCGGCAATCGGTTTGAATGGCAACACGGCGATCGAGTGGATCGAAGCGCCGGCAGCCGGTCGTTTTCGGATGACGATCCAGGCCGTTACGACGACCGCGATCGCCGCGGCGGCAATGAGCGCGATGAGCGCGACCGGCTTTCGATCGTCCGTGACCGTGATCGTTGTTCGTTGCTCATCGCGGACGATCGCCTCGATGCTGCCTTCCACACGCGGCACGACATTCACCGGACCCGCGAGCTGATAGCCGCGGCCGGGAACCGTGACGATGTAACGTCCGTCGCCGAGTGCCTTGCGCAGCGTCGAGACTTGAAAAGCGAGGCTTCCCTCTTCGACCGCGGTATCCGGCCAGAGCCGCATCATCAGCGTCTCTTTCGAAACGATGTTTCCGCCGTTTTCGGCCAGTACGGCGAGAAGATCGAAGGCCTTCGGAGTCACGCCAATCGTCTCTTCGCCGCGCATGAGCGCGCGCCTCGGGCGGTCGAGCACGTAGGGGCCGAACGCGTAAGCCTCTGATTCCGCGGGCATTGTTTCGCTCTAAGAAGATCTCAGGAATTCTACCTGCGTTTCTCATGACTTCTGCGGCCCTCAGGCCCGAGATTGCGCCGCGGAGGTCAACCATGCCGCGAACGATCGTCATCAGCGTCGAGCGCATCCGATCCGTGATTCTCCGCACCACAAGCCCCCCGAGCTCGCCGAAACCGCAGGACAACGAACCGATTCAACAACCCCAATCAACGGAGGAGACCATGAAGAAGAAGATCCTTGCATTACTCGCCTGTACTGTCCTTTTCGCACTCCCGGCCCGTCCGCAGGGCCCTCCATTCGTCGCCGGCCTCAACTCGCCGGAACACATGGCCTTCACGCCGCAGGGAAACATCATCGTGGCCGAGGCCGGGCTGGAGACGCCGAATACAGGCCGGATCTCGATCGTCGATCGCGCCACGGCCACGCGCCGCACATTGATCGACGGCTTGCCGTCAGCGATCAATACCGCGGGCGGTGAGCCCGCGCCGTCGGGCCCTTCCGGTGTTGCGCTGACCGGCGGAGCGCTCTTCGTCTCGATCGGCTCGGGCGATGTGACGCTACCTGGATCAGCGCAGGGGAGTGAGATGGCCAACCCTTCGCCGTCGTCGCCGATCCTGGCGTCGCTACTCTCGCTGAAGTCGGCCACGTCGTACGACCTCATTCACGGCGGCTTCGTGCTGACGGTTGCCGATCACGCGCACTTGAAGAGTGGCGAGACGATCACGCTCCACAACACGAGCGGGGAGAGTCTGGCGGTGAAGCTCGTTGGTGACTTTCCCAAGTACTCGGTCGAGCCGCGGCCCGATTTTCCTGCGAACGTGCGCGCCAGCAATCCGTTTGGCGTCGCCGCTTCGGGGACGACTGCATACGTGGTTGACGCCAGCCTGAACCTGATTCGTAAGGTCGACACGGGTGCGGGGACGTTCACGACGCTGGCGACGCTGAGCGCGATTGCGAATCCGCTTCCGTTCGGCCCGCCGTTCATCGATCCGGTGCCTGACAGCGTCCGTCTCCGCGGCAGCGAGCTTCTCGTCACGATGCTGACCGGCTTCCCGTTTCCTGCGGGGAAAGCGGAGATTCGGCGCGTCGATACGACCACCGGCAATGTCCAGCCGTTCATCGGCGGTCTCACGTCGCTGATCGATGTCGCCACGCTTGGCGCCAACGCCAACGATCCCGTGCTCGCACTCGAGTTCAGCACGGACATGCTCAACAACGGACCGGGGCGTGTATCGATCGTGACCGCTGCCGGAGCGCGGACGACGATCGCCGAGGGATTGCCAACGCCGTCGGGCGTGCTCGTTGATCAGCGCAGCGGCGAGATTTTCATCGCGCACATTTTTCCCGGGTTCATCACGCGCATCGCAGCGGCGGGCGCGATTCCGGCTGCGCCGCCGGCGGCGATCATCCCCGTGGTGGCGACGCTGTCGGGAGCGTTCGGATCGCGATTCACGACCTCGATGCAGATTGCCAATCCATATTCGTTCGCCATTTCCGGACGCCTGGTCGTCCATCCACAAGGTGTTGCCGGCTCCGCGGCGGATCCGTCGCTGGCGTACACGCTGGCACCATTCGAGACGCGGCGTTACGCCGACTTTGTTGCGGCCGCCGGAGCAAGCGGCGGCGGATCGGTCGACGTCATCCCGTCGGTTGGCTCCGCGCCAGTCACGGTCACGAGCATCGCAAACGACGCGGCCAGCGGAATGCCGATGGTGTACGTGCCGCAGGTGGAACCGGCGTCGGCGTTGACAGCCGGATCGCGCGGTTCGCTCATCACACCGCCCGATGCGGCACAGTGGCGATTCAACATCGGAATCCGCACGCTTGCCGACGGCGCGTCGCTGACGATTTCCGTTCTCGATGCCGGCGGCCATGAGCTAAGCACCGTCTCGCGCAGTTTCCCCGGCACGTACTTCCAGCAGTTCGGAGCCGCCGACCTCCTCGGCACGACTCCGCCGGCAAACGCGTCGGTCGTGTTCCGCGTCGACTCCGGCAGCGCGGTTATCTACGGAGCAGGCGTCAAGAACAGCACCGGCGACGCGATCCTGCAGATCGCACGGCCCGTCAACGATTGAGCAAACATCGCAGCAAGAGCCTGCCCGTTGAGGAAACGGGCAGGCTACGGCGGTTGTACGATGTACGGCGAATGCGAGGCCGTCTGTCCGAAGAGATCCCCACCGGCTTCATCGCGCGGACGGATCGCGACGATCTGACCGCGAAGTTCCGGACTCGGAAGAGCGCGGCAGACGGGGAGGAACGATGAATCGGAAAATCGGCTCGCTGGCTTTTTTCGCGGTCCTCTCGGTCCGCGTCTTGACCGCACAAGGCTTTCCGCCTGTAGTCACGAAGTCGTTCACGCCATCGCTCGTTGGCGTCAATCAAGTCTCGACGCTCACGATTACGCTGACGAATCCGAATTCATTTGCGCTGTCGGGCGGATCGATCTCCGACACGTTTCCGGCGGGTCTCGTCAATGCCGGGCCATTTCCCGGCACCGCGTCGAGCACTTGCGCCGGAGCGATTCTGTCTCCAGGTCCTTCTTCACTCTTCATGAGCAACGCCACGATCCCGGCGAACGGAAGTTGCACGATCACCGCTCCCGTACTCAGCGGAAGCGCGGGCTCGTATCAAAACAGCACCGGCAGCCTTTTCACAGGGTCGGGCACAAGCCTCGGAGGCGGCACCGCCACGCTGACGGTGGTTGCATCCGACCAAATCCCAACACTCTCGAGCACGATGCTGCTGCTCCTCGCTATGGTCATCAGCGCGGCGGCGTTGGGGAGGATGCGATGAGGTTTGACACGCCGCCGGCGAGCCTCGAGGCGGATATCTGATATCTGCGTCGATGCCTCGCCCGCATTTCTCACTATCTCATCGCGACTCTCTCTAATCGAGCGCCTTCTCCCATCGTGCTTTTCGAGGGAGAAGGTGGCGAAGGCGGATGAGGGGAGCGGTGCAATCGCCTGAACGTGAGGTTCCTGCCGGCTGAAATCCACTAACCCAGTTCCTGTTCGGCAACATGCGGCTTCGCCACCTTCTCCCCCACAAAAGCGTGGGGGAGAAGGCGCTCGATTGAAGAGAGTCGCAACGAGCGTGAAGAAAAGAGGGTCGCGCTTGAATCAATCGCTCACCGGCACCGGCATCGGCGGTTTCAGGCCGCGATTCCAATGACGGTGCGCTGCGATTGCGGCGACGAAGTCAGCCGCGAATTTGCGGCCCCCTGTGTTCGCCGTGACGACGCCCGCTTGCGGATCGGCGTCGGGTCCCGCCTCGGGATGCGGCTTTGCGTTCGTGATGCCGGCGGCGTCAAGCAACTTCACTCCGGCGCCCGTCGCTCCGATCGCTTTGTAGTGTTTGAACGCATCCTGCAGGAACTCAATCGCCGGCGCTTCATTTTTCAGCGCGGCGATTGCAGCGTCGCCTCCGGCAACGTAGACCGCGTCGAAGAGGACTGAGCTCGCCGTGAGGATGCTGAACTCCGCATCCTTGACGATTCCTCCCGACGCCACGAACGGGCCGACGTGCCGGCCGACGAGACGCGGCATCGCACCTTCGGCCATCAGCGCTTTCCTCATCGCGTCGATGTCCGCGGCGTCGCTCCCCTCGGACACCAGGATCGCAACCTTCCGCGTGCGGATGTTCGGCTCCGGCTTGTTCGGCGTCAGAAGAATGCTCGTGGCAGGCGACGGCGCGACATCCTTGTTCACTGGCGTCGGCTGCCAGTCCTTCGGGTTTGCGTCTTGAGGAAAACTGAGGTTCAGCGGGCCGGCGATTTTCGGAATCTTGTTCATGCCGAGGCCCACGGCAACGCGTTGCGCCAGACCGGTGTCGACCTGCGCGAGCATCGCCACCATCCGTTCGCGCACCGAGGTTTCCGCGCAATGTCCCAGCTCGAATTGCAACGCCTGGACGATGTGCTCCTGCTCGGGCTCCGACTGGCTCCTGAAAAACTGCAGCGCCTGCGTGAAGTGATCGAAGAACTTCTCGCTGCGCGCGCCGCGGATTTTCGGGCTCTCCAGCCGCTCGGGGTACGAAACGAAGCCGCCGTTCTTTGAGCCGGCCTGGAAGGGACAACCGCCGCCGAGGGTGTTCGGCTCGTAGGCGACGCGGCCTTCGTTGATCGTTTGGCGCATGTGGCCGTCGCGTTGGAGGTTGTGCACCGGCGCGATGGGACGGTTGATCGGAATCTCGTGGAAGTTCGGCCCGCCGAGGCGTATGAGTTGCGTGTCGAGATAGGAAAAGAGGCGGCCCTGCAGGAGCGGATCGTCGCTGAAATCGATACCCGGAACGATGTGGCCGAGGTGGAAGGCAACCTGCTCCGTCTCGGCGAAGAAGTTGTCTGGATTGCGGTTCAGCGTCATCTTTCCGATACGGCGAACCGGCACGAGCTCCTCGGGAATCAGCTTCGTCGAATCGAGGATGTCGAAGTCGAACTTGTGCTCATCGGCCTCGGGCACGATCTGTACTCCCAGCTCCCACTCGGGGAAGTCGCCGCCCGCGATCGCGTCCCACAAATCGCGGCGATGAAAGTCGGGATCCTTGCCGGAGATTTTCTGCGCCTCATCCCAGACCAGAGAATGGATGCCTTGAAGCGGCTTCCAGTGGAACTTCACGAAAACCGATTTGCCGGCGTCGTTCACGAGGCGGAAGGTGTGTACGCCGAAGCCTTCCATCATCCGAAGGCTGCGCGGGATGGCGCGGTCGGACATGACCCACATGATCATGTGCATCGACTCGGGCATCAGCGAGATGAAGTCCCAGAAGGTGTCGTGCGCCGAGGCGGCTTGCGGCACTTCGTTGTGAGGCTCCGGCTTGACCGCGTGAATCAGATCGGGGAATTTGAGCGCGTCCTGGATGAAGAAGACCGGGATGTTGTTGCCGACGAGATCGACGATTCCTTCGTCCGTGTAGAACTTCGTTGCGAATCCGCGGACGTCGCGGGCGAGGTCGGATGAGCCGCGCGATCCGGCAACGGTCGAGAAGCGGACGAAGACGGGCGTTTGGCGCGAAGGATCGGTGAGGAAGCGCGCCTTGGTGAAGCGCTTCAACGAGTCGTCGTAAACCTGAAAGACGCCGTGCGCTCCCGAGCCGCGGGCGTGAACGACGCGCTCCGGGATGCGCTCGTGATCGAAATGCGTGATCTTTTCGCGGAGGTGAAAATCCTCGAGGAGCGATGGACCGCGGACGCCGGCGCGCAATGTGTTCTGGTCGTCCTCCATGCGCAGCCCTTGGTTGGTGGTGAGGAACTGCTGATCGGAATTCTCGCGGTCGCGCTCGAGGTCGGCCACTTTGGCGTTCGGCCTGGCCGCCGCTGCGGCTTTCGCGCGCCGTTCTTTTCCTGCATCCGCCTTCGATGCGCTCGCCTCGGTGCGGGCATTCGGCGCGCTCGTCCGCGGCTTCGCCGCTTGCGGTGGTTTCGTGCTCTTCGATTTGGCCATTTCTCTCCCCCTGCTTCGCGGGTTCACCCGCGTCCGGAGGCGCGTTTGCGCATCGCTTGCCAGTTCACTTCTTATGCGAAGATGCGAAGACTTGATTTTTGCGATCTCTCTTTCGCGGCCTTCGCGGCTTCGCGTGAGAAATGGGTCGCGGTGGATGTCAGCTCCGCAGACTGGCCAATCGCTACAATGCCGGGCACAGGCTTTGCCTTCGCGATGGACGTGCTCCGACGAGTCACTGCTTTCCTGGCCATGATCGCGATCATCGGCCTGCTTCTCCTGCTGATCTGGCAGGTTGAGCTGCATCACGAGCACGGCTCCGCCACGGATGAGCCCGCGACGCTCGTCGTCCTCCACCACCTCGCCGCGTAGCCTGCGAACCCCGCTAACCGATTGCATTCAAAGCGCTCTGCGGGCTGGCATCGCCGATGCTTTTGTTATTGCGCATGAGCGCAAATAACAATCACCTCGGCATTCGGTACGGCGCGGTGCTCGTTGCGCTGTTCCTCAGCGTATCCGCGATGGCAGAGCAGCCCGCCACGCACGATGTGACCGCGCTTTTCCTGAGCGCCGGTGTTTCCGTTGAGGCGCTCCGTGCCGTCGAAGTCGGCGGGATCGTCGTGCTGCGCGGTCGCGTGAGTGATCCGGGCGCGGCGGAGCAGGCAACCGCGGTGGCGCAGACCCTCGGTTATGCCCGGATCGCCAACCTGATTCAGATTGCCGGCGTTCCGGACGACGAGAAAATCGCGCGCGTCGCGGAGCGGAAGCTGGCGATGCAGCGTGGGCTCGATGGAACGCAAATCGCCGTCGCTTCGAACAACGGCGTCGTCCTTCTGACCGGCACCGTCGCGAACGAGATGCAGAAAGACATGGCCGTCCATCTCGTCCGGAACATCGACGGCGTGCGGGCGGTGCAGATGGCGGTGAAGCGATAAGCGTCGTCTAGAAGTACACGCTCGCGCCGTTCTTATCGCACCGTGTGAATCGAGAACTGCACTTTGTTGCCCTTGCGCTCTTCCGGTGCCCTGAACGTATGCGCATAGAGGACGCTGAGAAGCACATCGAAGTCGCGGACCGTGAGGGCCATCTCCGTGCCCAGGCCGGCGTCGACGGCGAAATCGCGAGTCTTGAAAAGATCGCGCGTCGCAAACGCCACGTTGCCGAAGCCTGTGTAGGCAATCGCGTACATCGTGTTGAAGTGGACCGCGCGAAAGCGATAGTCGCGATTGCGGAAGACGGGTATGAAGTACTCGTTCGTGACGTGGAACTCTGTCGTCCCGGCAGAAACGCTGTTCGACGTCGACAGTGAACGCAGCGCTTCGCGGCCGCCGAGGGCGAACATCTCGTAGCCGGGGATCGAATAGCACTCGACCTGCGGGGTCGTGATGTCGCCCTTCGCGCAGAGCGTGTCCTTCGTCGGAAACAGGCCGAAGTGTCCGCGCGTGACGACGAATGATGCGGGCGACAGATCCCACCGGCGGAGGGCTTCCGTCTCGAGCTTGGTGTACTTGTAGTCGCCGGTAGAGATTCGGGCGGACTCGGTGAGCGCGGCGGCGTAACTGAATTTCTGCGGGCCGACTTCGCGGAAGACGGTCAGGACGGGAACGAGCCGTCCCCGCGTTTCCCCGACGATCGAATTCAGACGCTCGTCGAACTCCGTGCCGTACTGATAGCCGAACTTCGTATAGATGTTGTTCTTACGGTTGTCGACGCGCGTGACGTCGCCGAACGTCAGCCGGTCGTCCTGCAGAAGGGCGAAGTAACGATGGTTGTAGTCGCGCGGAAACTCCAGCTGCAGCAGACCGCCGCGCACGCGCTCGAACTCGTCGGTGTGGCTGCCGATGGCGCCGAACGAGATCGAATCGAACACGCCGATCTTGTAGGTGAAATCATGCGCGTAGTACTTGTAACGGAGGAATGTGCTGATGTCGCCGGTGACGAATTTGTAGTCGATCTGGCTTTCGAACAGCACGTTCTTGATCAGCTTTCGCAGCCGGATGCTGGCCCGTCCGTCGGCGAGATAAATGTTGGGTAGCGCATCGCGGCGGTCGTAGCCGCTGGCTGCGACCGGGGAGAGCGGCGGCGCCGGCGGTCCCGGAGGTGTTGGGACTGGCGCGAGGGAGGTGGGAGGGATCGCAGGTGCTGGCGGCGGCTGCGTACTGGGGGGAACAGGTGTGGGAGTCGTCTCCGGAGGTGGTGGCGCCGGTGAGGGAGGAGCAGGCGGCTGTTGAGCGAAGAGGGTGGCCGCTGCAAGAATTACCGCAAAAGAGCTGACGATCCGGCGGGTACGCATGGCGGCATCGTATCAAAGTGATGGTGCCCCGAGCTGAGTTGACCCAATCAAGTTATGGTAAGCTCAAGCTATTGAAGCCTTTAAGGTCAGGACATTCGTATGGCTCTGGCACATTTTTTGTAGACCGCGCTGAGCAGTACATCGCGGGCAGACCGTTCGAACTTTAGGAGGTGTTACTTGTTGCATTTGAGACTTCGATCATTGATTCCGTTGCTTTCCTTTCTCATCGTGCCGTCACTGCTCGCTCAGGAAACGACCGGCAGTCTATCCACCGTCACGCTTGAGGAGCAGTCCGCGCTGGTGGCGCCGACGGCTTCCGGCCCGACAGGGCTGTTCAACGTCATCACGGCAGACACGCTGCGGCATGGCGACTGGTCGTTTGGTGTTTACTACCAGAACTGGGACCTGGAGGCCGCGAAGGCTCCGTTCATCATCCCCTCCGCCCGTAAGCACAAGAACCTCGGCTATGACCTCTACCGGTTGAACGCGTCGGTGGGCTATGGCCTTACGGACAATTGGGAAATCAGCGCATCGCTGCCCTACGACCGCCTCACCGGTCATGGCGGTGACCGCAATGGTTTCATCAACGGCTACTACTACCAGGGCAAATTTTCCGAGGGTGGCATAGCGCCGTTGCATGTGGCGACCAAGTTCAGCTTCGGTCCTTCGTCCGCCGCGTCGCACCTGGCCGTCTCGGTTTTCGCTGACCTTCCAACAGGAAGCAAGAAAACCGGCATCGCCAGCGGATCGACGAATTTCGGCGCCGGTCTCCACTACACCGCCAGCCAGTTCACCTTCGGCGGTTCGTACACCATCGTCGGCGACCGCAGCGCGAAGAACTCGAATTTCCCGTTCCTCGTTCACGATTCGTCAAAGTTGCCGAATGAGCTGCTCCTCGAAGCCGGCTGGAATCATCCGCTCCACTTCTGGCGCACGACCAACTGGATCACCGAGGTCAACACGATCGCCTACACCGGCGGCGATGTGAAACCGCCCTCCCCGATTTTCCTCACCACCGGCCTGCGCCACTGGCTCGGCGACAGCGGCTGGTCGATCAACGGTGGCTTCCGCTGGAACGCCGCGAAGTTCAGCCGCGATCACAAGGAATGCCGCGTGACGGAGCTCGACGACTGCGGCCTCTCCGGCCTCGTCGGCATCACCTTCTCGCCGCTGCATCTCGCAGCCGTTGCTCCGCCTCCTCCTCCGCCGGCTCCGCTGCCGGAGGCGCCGCCTCCACCGCCGCCACCGACGCCGGTCGCTCCGCCTGAGCCGCCGCCTGTGACGCCGCCGCACGTTCCGACTGAGCTGCGCACCGATGAGATCCACTTCGAAGCCGGTTCCGCGCGTCTGTCGAACATCGCCAAGGCCATCCTCGATGACGTCGCTCTCCGCATGAAGCAGGAGCCGACCGCGACGGCACTCGTCATCGGCTACAACGACGACAAGGAGAACACGGGAGCGAACAAGGATCTCGATCGCCGCCGCGCCGAAGCGGTTCGCGACTACCTCGTCACGCGTCACGGCATCGACCCGGCACGCATCACGGTCGAAGGCCGCGATGGACGTGAGCCGGTCGGCGACAACGCCACCGGTGAGGGCCGCCTCCGAAACCGCCGCGTGGTCATTCGTCTGATGCTTCCGTAATCTCAACAACAGCAACACGTGCGAAGGGCAGCCGCGAGGCTGCCCTTCGTTTTTTCTGCTGCAATGTGTTGAGACTTGGGATCTGGAATGGAACGCCGGTTTACGCCGGCAATTCGATCTCAGGCTCTTCGTCGCGGGGGCGGTAGAGAATCGCCAGCTTGCCGATCGTGCCGGCGAGCTCCGCCTCCGACGCGCGAGCCAGCTCCTCGGCCAGAGCAAGGCGCTGTGCAGAATCGTCGCTGTCGATGCGCACTTTGATCAACTCATGCGCGAACAACGAGCGTTTCGTTTCTTCGATGACAGATGGAGTGGCGCCGGCGCGGCCGATGCGTACAACAGGAACGAGGGCGTGAGCCAGCCCTTTGAGGAATTGACGTTGCTTCGATGTGAGCGCCATGGCGGGCGCATGGTAGCAGAGGCGATTCGCGACACGATCGGCGCGGAGATCGCTGCAATCGAAATCGTCTCGCGATAGTCTTCGCAAATGAAAACCCTCGCCGCTCTTTTGCTCGTTGCGTCCACACTTCACGTCCACGCTCAAGACGCTGATCTCATCAACGCAGACCGCCCCGGCCTCGCCGACAGCAGCGGTGTCGTTGGCCCCGGGAGGTTTCAGACCGAGGCCGGACTGGAGCGGGATCATGACGGCGATTCGACGGCGATTGCGACGCCTCTCCTACTGCGCTACGGTCTGACGAAAGCGGTCGAGCTGCGCGTCGAAGGCAACGGCTACGTTCATGCGGATGGCGCCAACGGGTTTGCGCCGCTCTCAATCGGTGCGAAAGTTCACTTCGCCGACGCCCCGTCCCTCGGCATCATCACGCGCGTCTTTGTCCCCTCGGGAAGCGGCGCGCAGCGGTCGCACGAGACCACCGGCGACATCCGCCTCGCCGCCGACATCGGCCTCGGCGAACGTTGGTCACTGAATCCGAACATCGGAGTGGCCTCGCTCGACGACGGAGATGGCCGCTTCACAGCCGGCCTTGCCGCGCTCACCGTACAGTACAGCTTCTCCGATCACGCAAACGTCTTCGCCGACGCCGCCCTGGCTTCGCCGGAAGCACGCGGCGGCGCAACAGGCCTTGTGATCGACGCCGGCGCCGTGAGGATCATCGGAAGCAACACCCAGCTGGACGTTTCCTTCGGCTGGCGCGCACAGGGATCGACCGCACCAAACGTCTTCTGGTCCGCCGGAATCAGCCGGCGGTTCTAGCAGGCGCTCAGCGCGTTGCGGTCGATTCAAGCTGTCATTCCGAGCGGGCGGGCGGGTGGTGGCGAGGAATCCCCCGCCCACGCAGCGATACTCGCTCAACGCGCTAAGCGAACCGCAGCTATCGTTTCGGTGAGCGCTGCCCCTGCCCGCGTGCAGGAGAGCCCGATCCGCCGCCGCCCGACATCGCCTGCGCCGCGCCCGACTGCGCTTGCGGCGCGGTGGTCTGCGGTGCGGCGTCCGCGGCAGGAGCGACGCGCAGCGGATCCGTGATCAGCGGCGCCAGTTGCGGCAGGCGCGGCTCGGGCAGCCGGAAGATCCAGCTCGCCTCGATCCGTTTGCCCGACTTCGCGTCGATGGCCCACACCAGCGCGCGCTGGTAGGTGCCCTTCAGCGCATCTTTGACCGTGGCTACGGAAATCGAGCCTGTCTGCGGGTCGTAGGAGAAGGGGAGCGAGCCCGCGGCCGACAGCAACGCCATCCCGACCGATTTGGGATCGATCGATTGGTGGTTTGGGATCTTTGCGGAGATGGTGACGGTCGGTGCCGGATCGTAGATCGTTCCCGGCTGCGGCGTCATCTCGTCAACGCGCATCGGGCCGGCGCCGAGGTAGCGGCGGAAGGTGACGAAATCGATTTTCTTTTCGACCACCACGCGGCGCATCCTCAGCGGATTGCTTCCGCGGCGAACGCGGCCCGACTCGCAGGTAAGAGCAGCCTCGTAGCCCGCTTTGCCGACGCTCTCACTGAGAAAGTGATCGAAGTCGCCGAACGGATAGGCGAGGAATTGCACCGGCTTCGACGTCGCGCGCTCCAGCATGCGCTTGCTCTCGGTCAGCTCCTTTTCCAGCCAGGCGTTGTACGCGCGCTGATCGAGATCGGCGTGGCGGCGGCGTGTCAGGAACGGATGCGACAGCGAATGGCTCTCAATGTCGACGCCTGCGTCCGACATTTCCTTGAGCTGCTTCCAATTCATCGCGTGCGACGTCTGTCCGATGATCTGCGGATAAATGAATACGGTGAACGGAAACCCGTACCGCTTCATCTCAGGAAACACCTCGGTGTACGTACTGCGCCATCCGTCGTCGAAGGTGATGACGACGGCGTTCTTCGGAATCGAAGCACGCTTTCCCGTCACGTAGTCGTAGAGGTCGCGGAGCGGGATGACGTTGTATCCGGTCATCGCCAGGTAGCGCATCTGCTGGCGAAACGCCTCGCGCGAGACCTCCATGCGAGGATCCTGCGGCGACTCGACGATGTGGTAGCAGAGGATCGTGGCGCCCGAGTCGGTACTGATGATCGAGGGCTTGGCGGCCGCAGGTAAGGCGGAAAAAAGCACGAATGCAAGAACTGCTGTCAACGCCCGCGCGGCCATGGGAGCTCCCGAGTGATTGAATGTGAGGAGAAGAGTGCGTTCGCCATCTGCAACAACAATACCGGCGGGCGCGGGCTCATTGTAACGCGATCGGAAGGGTTCGTGAATAGGTTATTGGTGTTCGCGGTAGCGAGGTCTTGCAGTCGCGCGGTCTCGGGGTTACTGGGTTAGCCCGCCGTGGATTCTCGGCGAGGGCGGTGCTGCGAGACCGCGAGACCGCAAGACCGCAAGACCGCAAGACCGCAAGACAACCCAGGAATCCCCATCCTCATTTGACCGTTCCCCGACGCTAGGTTAGAGTCACCCACTTTTTGACGGAGGCAGCCCCTTCCATGGATCGCCAGCAACGCAGAGACCTCAAGCACGATAAGTTTGTCGACGAGATCGGTTCGCTCTCGACGCGAGCGCGGGAAAACCAGCGCCTCCTCTACATGATCGCGGGGGGCGCGGTCCTCATCGCCATCCTCGTTTACGGCATCTTCTTCTATCGTTCCAACCGCGAGCAGAACGCACAGCAGGATCTTTCGGCAGCGATCGAAACGATCGAGTCGCCCTTGATTCCTGCCGCCGGTGCGGAGCCGGTCCCGAACGCGAAGTTCAAGACTGAGGCGGAACGCACTGCCGCCGCCGAGAAGCAGTTCCGCGCGGTCTCCGCAAGCTACGGCAGCACCGACGCGGCCGACGTCGCCAATCTCTATCTGGCCCGAATCCAGGCCGGTAAGGGCGACATCGCCGGCGCACGCACGCTGCTCCAGCAATTCATCAACGGCAATCCGAAGCACCTCCTCGTCAACGGGGCGCGCTACAGCCTCTACCAGCTCCGGATCGACAACGGCGAAGCGCCCCAGGTCGCCCAGGAACTGCAGGCCGAGATCAGCAAGCCGGATCCCGCGCTTCCCGCCGACTCGCTCCTCTCCCTTCTCGCTCACGATTGGGAAGTCCAGGGCAATCCTGACAAGGTGAAGGAAACCTACCGCCGCATCGTGACCGAGTTCCCCGACTCACCGTACGCCCTCGAAGCGCAGCGACGGATCGGGCCGGCGTAACGCGGTAGCGCGGTAGCGGAGGGGCGAGGTCTCGCGGACGGTTAGTCGTACCGCGAGACTGCGCGACCGAGTAACCTCTCGCTACCGCCGTCATGCGCCTTCTCTCACTCATCGTCCTCGCCGCCTGGGTGCTGGCGTTCTTCCGCACTGTCGTCAATCTTGCGCTGATTCCGCGGCTGCAGCGTGATGCGCGGCCGGAGCGCGAGCCGCTCGTCTCGGTGATCATTCCTGCCCGCGACGAGGCGCGCGTCATCGAGCGGACCGTTCGGGCGTTTCTGGCGCAGAGCTATTCGAATCTCGAGGTGATCGTCGTCAACGACCGCTCCGCCGACGGCACGGGCGATCTCGTTCGCGCCATCGGCGGCGATCGGCTCAGCGATCGGCTCGTGGTGATCGACGGCGAAGAGCCACCCGCGGGCTGGCTTGGCAAACCGTGGGCGCTGCAGCAGGGGAGCCTGCGTGCCCGAGGGGAGATTCTTCTTTTTGTTGATGCCGATGTGATTTACGCGTCCGACGCCATTCGCGCGGCAGTGGCGGCGATGGAGCAGAAGAAGCCGGCGCTGCTGACGCTACTCCCTCACTTCGAGATGCGCGGGTTCGGCGAGAACGCGTCGATGCCGATGATGGCCATGACTTGCTTCACGTTCCTTCCGACCTGGTTATCGAATCGAACGCGCATCGCCGGTCTGGCCATCGGCGGAGGCACCGGCAATCTCGTCGTTCGCGAGGCGTACGAGGCCGCGGGCGGACATGAGGCGCTGAAAGACGCGGTCGTCGACGATGTGGCCCTGGCCCGGCTGTTGCGCCATGGCGGCTGCGGCACCGCCGTGATTCGCGCCGACGATCTGATCACGCTGCGGATGTACCACGGCCTTCGCGAAGTGATCGACGGATTCACCAAGAACACATTTGCAGTCTTCGGGCGGAACTATCTCGTTGCGTTCCTGATCGCCGTTGGCTCGGTCGTCTTCCACATCCTGCCGTATCTGCTGGCGCTTACAGGCGATCGGATCAGCATCGCTACCGTTGTCGTCATCACCGCGACGCGTCTCATTCTTTTCTACTCGTTGCGCTACCGGCTGGACAATGCGCTCCTTCTGCATCCCGTGATGGTCGCGATCTGGCTCTGGATCTTCATCCGATCGACGTGGCTGACCGGCGTGCGGCGCAAACTGCTCTGGCGAGGACGGACCTACGATGCCCGCCAGACCCGCTTCGGAGCCGACCGGCGATGATTCTTGCAAGCTCAGGTCTGAAGGAGAGATGTACTAATGAATGACAAACCTTTTCTGACCGACGTCCAGGAGCTTCGCCGCCGCGCCCGCCAGCACATCGAGGGAGGAGCCGTGACGGAGGCCTATCGCGCCGACCGCGAGACCGTGATCAAGCTTCTCAACGAAGCGCTGGCCACCGAGATCGTCTGCGTGCTTCGTTACAAGCGCCACTACTTCATGGCTCAGGGAATCCACGCCGAGCCGATCGCGCAGGAGTTTCTGCAGCATGCGAACGAAGAGCAGGGACACGCCGACCAGATCGCCGGACGCATCGTGCAACTCGGCGGCGCGCCGAACCTCAACCCCGAAGGAATGCTGCTGCGATCGCACTCCGAATACGTCGAAGGGCAGACCCTTCTCGACATGATCAAAGAAGACCTCGTCGCCGAGCGCGTGGCGATCGATTCCTACACAGAGATGATCCGCTACGTCGGCGAAGACGACTACACCACGCGCCGCATGCTGGAAGGGATTCTGGCCGTAGAAGAGGAGCACGCCGAAGATCTGGCCAGCTTCCTCGCCGATCTGGACAAGGATTGGAAGGGTCGGGACAGGTCGTAGCGGTTGCGGTTCGGTGTGGCTGGGGTGCTGGGTCGCGCGCGTGTCGAAGTCTGATTGATCGCGGTCAGCGGTGTTGATCGCAACATATCTAGCCCTCAGTTTTCAGAACCATCAACCACAGAGACGCAGAGGACACAGAGGTTTTCTCTGTGCTCTCTGAGTCTCCGTGGTGATCGGGTCTCTTCGTCAATTGAAACGCATGTCAGCCGTTTCGCTGGGAAGTGCGAGGAATGTAGGCTGGACGGCGTTTGCACGGGCAACATCGAAAGCTCGCGACTTCGCAACCAAGCAACTCAGCAACCAAGCAACCGAGCAACTTCGCTCCCCAGCCACCCCCCGGAAATATGATAGATTTCAAGGCGTTGTCAGGGTGTTCGAAACGCCTATGTCACGACCTGCCGAGCGATATAACCAGCTCCTCGATCAAATCACCCTCCCCTTCGATCTGACGCACGATTTCGGACGCAAACGCGCGTACGAGGCGGCGATCGACTATGCCCGGGAGAATCTGGTCGAGGATCCCCACTGCAACGATTTCCTCACCACCGCCGCCAAGCGCCTCGGGTTTGCCGCGGTGAATTTCGACACGCTCGAGAGCCGCGTCAAGCTCTCCAAGAATGCCTGGCTCGACGTCTGGATCTCCGACGAAGACGAAGAAGTTGCCTTCACCGGTACACGCGAGGGCATCCAGTACATGATCGACCTTCTCACGCAGCTCCGCGATTCCAGCGATCCCGAGCAGCACATTCATCTCGATCAGGGCGTCTCGCCGATGACTGAGAGCTCGGCCAACCTGGTGCTCTTCAAAGAGGAGGAGACCTGGTTCACCGGCGAGGGTGAGGAAGGCGATGACGAAGGCTACCCGGAGCGCGAGATCGATCCGAAGCAGATCTACGCGATTCAGTTCATCCACTATCCGCCCGACGATCTTCCCATCAGCGCGCACCGGCTCTACCGCGTGATCAAAGTGGAGCAGGATGACGGCTACTCGGCGAGCGTGAAGGAGTTCGGCGGCTCCGAGAACCGCTACTTCCGCTTCACCTTCGTGGCCGACACCGACGAGAAGTTCACCTACAGCTTCCACCTCGACGATCCTGCCGTGAACTACTTCACGCACCGCGAGATCCTGAAACTGGCCATGCGCGCGGTGTAGACTCCGCCGCCATGAGCGGGAACACGATCCGGCAGATTGCAGTCATCGGCACCGGCACGATGGGCCGCGGGATAGCCTATCTCGCCGCGGTTGCGGGCTATGAGACCGTGATCCACGATGCCGATGCGGGAGCGCTCGATGCGGCGAAAGCGTCGATCGAGTCGATCCTGCAAAAGGGCATCGAGCGCGGAAAGGTGACCAGCGACGATGCCGCAGCAGCCAGCGGCCGGCTTCATCTCTCTCCCGACCTCGAGCCCGCGGTCCACGCCGCAGATCTCATTATCGAAGCGACTCCCGAAGATCTCGACCTCAAGCAAAACCTCTTTGCGCAGGCCGATCTCTTTTGCGGCGAAGAGACGATCCTGGCGTCGAACACATCGTCGATCTCGATCTCGCTTCTCTCGCAATCGGTCGAGCGGCGCGATCGCTTCGTCGGACTCCATTTCTTCAATCCGCCGCACGTGATGAAGCTGATCGAGATCGTGCGCGGTGAACGGACTTCCGACGAGACCGTGGCAGACGTCGCCGCGGTGGCCGAGAGGATGGGGAAGACAGCGATCGTCGTTCGCGATTCGCCCGGCTTCGCCACCTCGCGCCTCGGCGTTGCCATCGGTCTCGAAGCGATCCGGATGCTTGAGGATGGCGTTGCGTCAGCCGAGGATATCGATCGGGCGATGGAGCTGGGGTACAACCATCCGATGGGACCGTTGCGCCTCACCGACCTCGTCGGCCTCGACGTCCGCCTCGGCATCGCGGAGTACCTCTGCTCGACGCTCGGCCTTCGCTTCGACCCGCCCGAATTGCTGCGGCGGATGGTCGCGGACGGAAAGCTCGGCAAGAAAACCGGCGAAGGCTTCTACCGTTGGCCGGGCGAGTAGTTTCGGACGGCGCGAACCGGCAAATGACCGCGTCCGAATCGTATGGAGCCTTCGCCTACGCCTACGATCAGGCCCTCGGCGAGCGCTACTTCCGCGCAGTCCGGCGGCTGCTGACGGAGTTCCTCGATCGCTATCCTGCCGAGGGTTTGACGCATCTCGACGTCGCCTGCGGCACCGGGTTGGCGATGCCGTTTTTCGCAAGCCGCGGATTCGTGTCGACCGGCGTTGATCTATCGACCGTCATGCTGCGCGTCGCCCGCGGCCGCGGGTCGCGCCTCGTCGCGGGTGACGCGCGCGCGCTGCCGTTGCGCGGGACGTTTTCCCGCATTACCTGCCTCTACGATTCGCTCAACCATCTGCTGCATCCCCCCGACCTCGCCGTCGCCTTTGGTGAGATCGCACGCGTCATGGACGACCGGTCGCAGTTCATCTTCGACATGAATCATCCGGAGATCTATCCCGAGGTCTGGGGGATGAAGGAGCCGTTCGTCGATAAAGGGCCCGACTTCCATCTGGAGATTGCCACGACCTACCGGCGCCGCGAGCGAATCGGACGCGCGCTCGTCACCGGATGGGCAATCGTACGCGGCCAGCGTGTCGACATCCGCGAGCGCCACACGCAGCGTTCCTACGAGCGCGACGAGATCATCGCCGCGCTCGCCGAGGGTGGGCTGGAGCCGATCGAGATCCGCGAATTCGATCCGTGGCTCGAGGGCATGATTGTGAAGTTGGTGTTCGTATGCCGTCGGGTAGGACCATGAAGAGCACAGAGTTGAAACTTCAACTCTGTGCTCTCGGTGTCTCTGTGGTTAGAAGATTTACTTCCCGAGGATCGCGTTCTTGAAATCGTCGCCCATCGCAGGCTTCGGCCCGATCCATGTGGACACGATCGCGTCGGCGGTCGCTTTGCCCGGCAGCGTTCCTTTGTTCTTCCCGTTTACTTCGACCGTCGTCCCCGTACCCGGAACGTACGTCAGCACGAGGCGGTTGCCTTTCGGAATCGGCTCCATCCACGAGCACAACGTCGCGAACGACTTCTTCACCTCGGCGGACGCATTCGGCACATTCGCCTCGAGCCCTTCGCTCCACGCGTCGCACATCTGGTCCTTGCTGACGCCGTAGAGGAAGTGCATGACCATGCGGCGCGATGAGTCTGCCGCCAGGATGGCCGCCGGGTTCGACGATTTCGCCTGGAGGTAGAGTCCTCCGACATAGACCTTGATGAAAAACTTCTTGCGCAGTCCGATGCCGTTCAGCGTCAGAGTCTGGCCATTGACCACAACTTTGTCGTCGAGCTTCACGTCTGCCAGCGTCGCAGCGAAGGTAAGAGTCGGTACGACGAGCATCAGGGAAAGCAGCAGTGGCATCATTTTCAGGCGCATGAAAGCCTCCATTCGTTTTTCTGGGATTGGGAACCGCTGGACATCGTAGCACCGTGCGGTTGGAACAGGCGCCCGGCCCGGTGCGTTGCAGAACATTCCGATGACCACCCTCAACAAGCCGTTCCACATCGGCGGAGTCCTGATCGACCCGCCGCTTGCGCTCGCGCCGATGGCCGAGGTGACGGATACGTACTATCGGTCGCTGGTGAAAGAGCTGGGCGGAGCAGGGCTGGTCGTCTCCGAATTCATCTCCGCGGAAGGGCTAACGCGCGACAACGTCCGGACGAAGGCGATGCTGAAGTTTGACGAGAGCGAGCGGCCGGTTGCGATTCAGATCTACGGCGGCGATCCTGACCGGATGGACGACGCGGCCGCGATCGTGGAGGCCGAGGGCGTCGATATCGTCGACATCAACATGGGTTGCCCGGTGCGGAAGGTAGTCAACAGCGGCGCAGGATCCGCGCTCCTGAAAGACTTCGACCGCGCCGCGCGGGTCGTCGAGAAGATCAAGAATCGCGTCAAGATCCCCGTCACCGTCAAAGTGCGCAAAGGGTGGGAGAGCGACGACGTTCTTCCGCTGCTGCAGCGCTTCGAAGAGATCGGGGTCTCATCGATCGCGATTCATGGACGGACGCGAAACGAGGCCTACACCGGCGCGAGCGATTGGGATTACATCGCCCGCGTCAAGAGCGAGTTGAACATTCCTGTGTTCGGCAATGGCGACGTCAAGACGCCGGCGGATGCGATCCGCATGTTCGAGATGACGGGCGTCGACGGCGTGATGATCGGCCGGGCCGCGCTGCACAATCCGTTCATCTTCCGCGATATTCAGGCGCTCATCCACGGCCTGCCGTCCGACAAGGACGAGGTGGACCGCCGCATCGACGCCATGCACCGCTACCTCGGGAAGATCGAAGACGCGCCGCAGATCATCAACTGGAAGCTGCACAAAGCGCGGACCGTGATCGGCTGGTTCTCGAAAGGAATCGCGCACGGCAAGGACATCCGCAACGGTCTTGCGGACATCACGTCCGTGGCCGACGTGCGCCGGCTGCTCGATCAGGCGCGCGAGCGTCTGGCGGCGTAGGTTGTCCACGGTTTCGGGGTAGCGACGTCTCGAAGTGTCGCGGGTTTCCATCTGCGTTACCTCTGCGTCATCTGCGGAAGACCGATCCGCAAATAACGCAGATAAAACGCAGATGAAAGATCCGCGGAGTCGACGCGCTGCGGTACGAATAGGCGGTTCAGCGACAATGTCCGCGTGAACATGACGTCGAGCCGGGATGTCCGAAAGAGTGCTGCGGCCGTGGCTCTTGCGACGCTGTTCTTCTACAGCGCGTTCGTCTTCGTACAGGTTCGGCGCCATGCGTTCAATCCCTCGGTGTTCGTGATCGCCGGCGATGAGTTCACGGACAAGTCCGCGCCAGCTGGATTGCTCGTCGCGCCAAACTCGTCCGGCTACGACGGCCAGTTTTACTATCGCATCGCCTGCGATCCGTTCTCGACGCAGGCGGTCGTCGCCGGCGTCCATTTCGACTATCCCGTCTATCGATTGCAGCGGATCGGTTATCCGCTACTGGTGTGGATACTCTCCTTCGGCAATCGAGCAGCGGTGCCGTGGTTGCTGATCGTCGTCAACCTTGCGGCGCTCGCCGGCATCGGAGCGGTTGCTGTGCTGGCGACACGCGATCTGCGCGTTCCGGCGTGGAGTTGTCTGGCGCTCGCGCTCTATCCCGGCTTCCTTCTGTCGCTGTCGCGCGATCTCGTGGAACCGCTCGAAGTGTTCCTGATCATCCTCGCGCTGCTCCTGCTCCAGCGCAACCGCGTTCTGGCTGCGGCCTGTGTCCTCGTGCTGGCTGCGCTGACGAAGGAGACGAGCCTCCTGTTCGCTCTCGGCGCTCTCGTGTCGGGACTCATGGCGAGGCCGCGTCGCTGGATCTATCTCATGTTCCTCGGTCCGTTCGCGGCGCACCTTGCCTGGAAGGTGATTCTGTTCCGCCTCTGGCATTTGCCGATGACGTTCGTTACCGGCGAGCACTTCATGTCGCCGTTCAGCGGATTTCTCACGCGTGCGCGCGAGGCAGTATCGTCGGGTGGTGCGGGCCGGACAGTGCTGATCGAGATGGCGATGCTCGTCGCCTTCGGCTTCATCGTGTCGTTCGCTTTCCGATCATCCCTCGCGCCGAATGCGATCAAAGTAGCGTGGCTGCTTTACGCGGCGCTCGTGTTTACGCTGGGCACTGAATTCTGGTGGGAAGACTGGGCCTTTCTTCGCGTCGCCGTCGAATTCGCGCTCCTCGGTGGTTTGATCGCGATGACATCGCCGCGCTGGCGCCTCGCCGCCCAATCGGTTCTCACCGTCGGATGGATTGCTCTGGCCTGGAACGTTCTTTTCTTCCGCGGCTGAAAACGCGATGCCCTTTCCCGAGCACATCGAGCGAATTTTCGAAACCTTCGGCATCCGCGCCGAGACGAAGGCGGCGTTGTACGACCTCTTCGTGTCGATGGGCGATGAAGTGCTGCAGGTCTTCGGCGACATCGCTGAGTCGGTCGATCCGGCCACGCTGGTACCCGAGGATTGCGTCACGATCCGGCGGCAACTGGTGGAGCGATATCTGACGCGCAATCATCCGAAGTGGATCGAAGGGAAGCCCACTCCCAGTTTCTACCGGCCGCGGCTCCTCGAAGGGCGGGCGGCGGGTGTTGCCATACCGCTCGGCGAGATACCGGCACGAGCAATCGCGATGCTCGATCGGCAACCCATTCCAGACGGCATCATCGTGCAAGGCCGCAACGCGCATTTCGGCGGACGCAGCGAGACGATCTCGTTCGACGTCATCGCCGCCGAGCTGACCGATGCGATCGCCTTCGGGCAGGCGATGGGCCAGCAACACACGCTGCCCGGCTCCGTTGGCGCAACGAGCGGCACGACCGACGCGACGAACCAGATCGCGCTGCTCTGGGAGATCCAGCCGAACGTCTACAAGCCGGCCGGCGATCGCAATCGCGAGATCGGGAAGGCGTATCGCCGTCACCGCAACTGGCACATCGTTACCCTCGTCGCCGCAATCGAATGGCTGCGCGCGAAATCGTTCCGCGTCTTCATCGTCCAGGGCGACGCGCTCCCGGCCACGCACGAAGTCAACGCCGCGAAGCCGGTCACGCCGTCGATCATCGCGCTGCACAATCGGACGGTGTCACGAGTCTGCAGCGCGCTCGATCTCAATCTGATTCCAGTCGAGCGCGACGACGAACAACTACTCTTCAACTCCACTGTGATGAACACCGGCTTGCGAGCGAATGTTGAGGCGAGAAGGGCGGTGTGGCGGCTTGAAGAGCGGTGACCGCCGGGAGGGTGAGTGCGCATCCACAACAGTCGTGCCCGCTTGACAAGCATTGGCGTGGGGGTCCAGATTATGCGCGTCTCTCATATTACTTTCGAGACCATCTCTTTTTAGCCGGCGATTTTCTTCAAAGGAGGCATCAATGAAACGCACTTTGGCCGCTGTTCTTGTCGTACTCGCCGCATGCGTCCCACTGGCAGCAGCGACGTTGACTCGCGGTCCTGACGCGCCGTTCGGCGTGGTGGCCGATTTCAATCATGACGGGCTCGATGATCTTATCAATGGAGACTCCGGCGTGATGCGTTTCTGGCAGAACATCGGAGGCTCATACGCGCTGTTGAATACCTCTTCAATCGCGAATGGCGAGCAACTTCGCGGAACAATCGACGTGAACGGCGACGGGATTCCTGACCTCATTACGTATATGGGCGTCAGCACTCTGCCGGCGTCGCTGTTTCCAAACGCCGGAACGCAGGGGTTGCCCACGTACAACATCTACGTTTCCACCGGCGGCTTGAACTACCGTGCCGCGGCCTCATTCCCGACCTTCCCGATTTCCATCGATATGAATTCGGATGGCAATGACGACGTCGTTCTCTTTGTGCCTAACTTCGACGCGGTCACAAAGCAACCCGGGAGTTACACGATGCTGGTCGAGCGCTCGAACGGCGATGGGACTTTCCTGACGGCGCAGCGAATGACGGTGAGGATTTCCGAACCGGAGCGCGGTTTCAATCGGGGCGTCGTGGTTGGCGATCTGAACGGAGATGGCCATGCGGACCTGGTCGCTGCATCGCAGAACGATTTGCTGTTCTTCTCCGGGAATGCCGATGGCACGCTGAGCGAGCCGGTGAGCCGGTATCTTCCCCAGGACTTTGGAAAATTGGCGTGGACACAGGATACCCGGTCGCGGCTTTACGACATCGACGGGGATGGCAATCTCGACATCACATTGTTTACAGAGAGCTCGATCATGGTTCTCTTCGGCAACGGTCACGGCGCATTTCCTCGATTCTCCTCCGCATTGACGAGCTCGGGCGGACCGTTTGATTACATTCGAAACCTTGCCTTTGGAAACTTCACGACCACCTCACGCACCGATATTGCCGTGGGAGAACCGGATGGTACCGTCGCGATTTTTTCGGGAGCTGGCGGCGTTTTGAAGGAGGTCTCACGAACGAGCACCGACCTGCAGCGGATCACCATCTACGCAGGCTCATTGCACGCCGCGTCACAGCGCAGCGATGTCATCATCACCGGCTACGCGCCTCTTACTCCGAACGCCCCGGCAACGCAACGGACGCCGCGCACCTACTTTGGCGATGCTCCTTCTGCCCAGCAAGCGCCTGTAGGCCGCTCGGCGCGCAATCGCGCCGTGGCCTTTCCGAACGCGCCGCTGAATCTGAGCGTCACTCTGGTAGGCGATTGTGCTCCGGCATGGACGGATGCTTGGCAGTTCGCGGGCGACAATGTTTTTGTCTCCGATCACAATGGCTCTCGTAACGCCGACGCGGTCGTCCAAGGACAAAACATCTACTTTCGAGTGACCTACGCCGACGGCACCCGCCCGGACATGCAGGGGATTCTCACGCGCTCCAGATCCTCCTCGGATGTTTATTCTGTCCCGATGTTGATCAGCACGCCGTGCGGCAACAGGGTTCTACAGCTCCAGGCGACGGTCGGTCACTGAGTTTCTGAGCTACGCAAGTACTGGCGGGTTCGCCAGTACTTGCGTCTTCGAGTCGTCGATCGATTTCCCCATGAGCGTGCAGTCCAGAACCACGCCGTCTTCCAGCGTAATCGGCGAATCAGCGACCTTTCGATATCCCGCGGCCTCATAGATCGCTCCCGCGCTTCGCATGGCAACGAGCCGCAGGGATTGGAATCCTTCTGCTGCCGCCTGTTCTTCAGCGTGTTGAAGAATCTGCCTGCCAATGCCTCGCCGTGCCCACTCAGGCCTGACGAACATCGCCCGGATGCGCGCCGGTTCCGTGGCTGGATCGAGCGGCTCCTGCTCGCCGTATGCGGCCGCGCTCCCGCTATACACCTTCCGCCTCCGGCTCCAACCACCGCAACCGACGATCTCCTCTCCATCAACCGCGACGAAGAACGTTCCGTCGTCGATGAGTTGCTCGTCAGGACGCGCGATGTACAACAATGCGCTGGCAATCTGGCGCTCGTCGTAGGCATTGCGGCCGAGCGACAGCAGCGAGGCGCGCATGACCGCGGCGATGCTCTCGATGTCGGCACGAGTGGCAGCACGAATGAGGATCGGTTCCAGTGACACGGCGCAGCAGAATACCGGTGCATCCCTCCCTGTTCAACGCCTGTCCATGAGTATTGACGTTTCCATCAGCAAGCCCATCCGCCGTGTCGGCATGATCTCCCTCGGCTGTCCGAAGAATCTCGTCGACAGCGAGATCATGCTGGGGCAGTTGCGTGAGGAGTCGGAGATCGAGATCACGAATGATCTCGAGGCGGCGGATGTGGTCATCGTCAATACCTGCGGCTTCATCGATGCGGCCAAGCAGGAGTCGATCGACACGATTCTCGAGGTTGCCGAGCGGAAGAAGGGCAAAGGATTGCAGCGGCTCGTCGTGACCGGATGCATGGTCATGAAGTACCGCGCCGATCTGCAGCAGGCCATTCCCGAGATCGATGCGTTCGTCGGCCTCGATTCGCTCGAGGCGATCACCGGCGCGGTGACCGGCGTGATCGACGATGCTGCACCGGCGCGGCGCAAGATGTCCGTGCGGTTGTACGAAGACCTTCCGCGCGTGCTCGCGCAGGGGACATCGCATGCGTATCTGAAAGTGTCCGAGGGGTGCTCGAATCCGTGCACGTTCTGCGCGATCCCGCAGATGCGCGGCAAGTTCCGGAGTCGCGGGATTGCTTCGCTCGTGCGCGAGGCGCAGGCTCTCGAAGCGCAGGGCGTGAAAGAGCTTTGCCTCGTCGCTCAGGACACCACGCGTTACGGCGAGGACCTCGGCATCGCCAACGGTCTGACGTCGCTCGTGCAGACGCTGCTTGCCGAAACGGGTTTTCCGTGGATCCGGTTCCTGTACGCGTATCCCGGATCGATCGACTGGTCGCTGTTTGAACTGATGGGCCGCGAGAAGCGGTTCGCCTCGTACTGCGACATCCCGTTGCAGCATGTCTCTGCGAACGTTTTGAAGATCATGCGCCGCCCCGGCTCGCCAAGTGACTATCGCGAGATGGTGACGCGGATGCGCGACCTGGTGCCTGACCTGTCGCTGCGGACGACGTTCATCACCGGCCATCCCGGCGAGACGCCGCGCGACTTCGGCGAGCTGCACGAGTTCGTGGAATGGGCGCAGTTCGATCAGATGGGAGCGTTTGTTTATTCTGCCGAGGACGCGACGATCGCCGCACGGATGCCCGATCTGCCGACGCGCCGGACCGCGGAGCGGCGCCGCGAGAAGCTGATGGAGATGCAGCAGGAGATTTCCCGCTCACGCAACGAGGCAAAGATCGGCCAGACGTTCGAAGCGCTGATCACCGGCGTCTGCGACGAGACGGAGCATCTGCTCGAAGGGCGCGTGATCGGTCAGGCACCCGAGATCGATGGGCGTCTTCTGATCAACGACGGCATCGAGCTGCTGCCCCGAGACCTTCCGGCGTTTGCGCGTGTGGAGATCACGGATGCGCATCCGTACGACCTGGTTGGCGGGGTCGTCGGGTAGCAGGCAGCGGAATCAGACGAGCGGCAGTCCTTCGATGTCGCGAAAGTCGTCGCGATTCAGTGTCCACAAAGCAGCGTCGCGAAGGATAGCCGAGGCGGCAATCATCAGATCGATCTCGCGGCCACGAGCGCGGCGAACCTCGCGATACAGATTCGCAGCAACCTCGGCTTCCATCGCTCCGAAAACGACAGCCTGAGTCTGCGGAAAAAGCTCTTCGCATACATGGAGCTCCTCCGGCAGGCGCGGACCGCGCAGCCATTCGTAGAGTACGACTGTCGGTAGCATCAGCCTTTCTCCGGCGTCGATAAACTCCAGCAGACGGGGGAGGGAGCGACGCGGTCCGGTCAGAGAATCGATCAGCGCGGATGTGTCGACGACGATCAACGTGAGCTCCTGCTCGTGCCTCCACGTCCACCGGCGCGACGAGCGGAGCGAACTGCTGCAATCTCGTCCTCGACTTCTTTCAACGGACGCTTCGGAATCGTAGGAACCAGCTCGCGAACGACGCGAAGCATCCGGTGGCGCTCCACTTCGCTGAGTTTGCCGGCGCGATCGTGATAGTCGGCGATGGCATCGCGGACGACTTCGCTTTTCGGTTTCCTGAGACGCTCGGAAGCGGTGTTCAGCCGGTGGATAGTGATGTCATCAAGTGTGAAGGTGACTTTCTTTACCATAGCGAAGGAATACTACCATACCGTGACAGGCAGACAAAAAAACGGGAGGGCCGAAGCCCTCCCGTTTTTGCGATTGCGATGGAGTGTTGATTAGTACGTGATGCGGAATCCGAGGCGCGCCTGCCAGCGTGAGGAGAGGTCGGCGATCGAGAACTGACGACCCGGGGTGAGCGATCCGAAGTTGCGCGTGGTGCCGCTGAGCGTCGTCGACGCTTCGCGGTAGATCACCCGGCTCGATCCGGCGATTGGGTCAGGTACCCAGGTTACCGGCGAGACGTTCTGGTTCGCGACAAAGTAGACGTTTCCGTTGTCCTTGCTGATGAAGTGCATGAGGTTGAGCATGTCGAAGCTCACTTCGGTGTGCATTACTTTGATCGGGAGTGCCAGCGCGTAGTGGAAGTCGAGCTTGCGGGACCACGGCTCGAACGACTCATACTTGTTGATGACGCGGGCCTTGTTCGGATCGAGTCCGGCGAAGGTGAGGTAGTCGGACAGGATCTGTGAGTTGAGCGCCGTCGCGGTGCCGCAGGGATTCGTGGCGGTCGGCGTGGTGGCCTGGGAGGGGCAAAGGATGACCTTGTCCGTGCCGCCTGGAATGTACAGCAGATCGTTGCTGGCGTTGTTGTCGGTGTTCGGATCGCCGCCCATGAGGATCGAATACGGACGTCCGCTCTGGGCATTGAAGTAGAGCCCGATGGTGTGGCCGAACGGGCCGGTGTTGAAGTCGTACGTGGCATTCAGGCTGAAGCGGTTCCGCTGCTCGAACGCCGAACGGCCGAGCGTCGGGGAGAAGATGTCGCCCTGGCTATGCTGGAAGCGCCAGCTCGAGATGGCGCGGCTGGAGGTTGCTTCGAATGCCGACAGCGCGCGCTGGTGAGCGAAGTTGCCGGAAACCGTGATGCCGTGCGAGAACGGGCGGGTCAGCTGGATGGTCTCGGTGGTCTCGCTGCCCTTCGACGTGTTGGTGAGGTAGGTGGAGTCGACGAGTGCGGTACTGACGCGCGAATACTTCGGGCGTCCATCCAGCACGCTCACGCCGTTCGGCTTGTCATTGAGATTCTCGTAATAGACGTCTTCCTGAGTCCGCGAATAGAGGATCTCGGCGGTTCCGCGGATACCGAGGAAGAGGTCGCGGTCGTAGCCGAGCGTGGTGCGGAGGACGCGCGGGAACTTGAAGTTCGGATCGATCAGATCGACGGATAGCGGTAGCGGCAAGGCGCCGGCGACGGAGTGCGGTTGATTGGCGGGGTCAGGATTGAAGGCCGGAACGGGGCAGTTCAGTGCAACATTTGCATTGTTGAGGCAGGCTAGAGCCACCTGCTCGACGCCGGTACCGGCGTAGGCATTGGAGATCCAAACATAGGGCGCCCGGCCGGCGAAGACACCGATGCCACCGCGGAGCTGCTGTGTGCTTCCGCCACCCGGATTCCAGTTGAATCCGATGCGCGGCGAGATCACCAGGCTTTCCGCGGGGTGTGTCGCCGTGTTGAATCCGAGAGCCGTCTGGACCAGCGGGTTGAACGACGGCGTGTCATTGAAGCGAGGCTTGTCGGCGCGAATGCCTAAGGAGAGCGTGAGATTGTTGCTCACGTGCCACTGATCGTTGACGTACAGTCCAAACTGCTGCGCGCCGAAAGCCGTTGGCCGCTGGGGGTCGGCACCCGTTGCAAAGCTGATCCGGTACTCGCAGTTGACCTGACCACGTCCAGGGATATTTTTGCCGCAGTTCGACGGGTTCTCGAAATCGTCGAGCCTCGGATAGAAGTAATATCCGTTGAATTCGGAGAGGAAGAGATTCTTGAACTTGAACAGTTCGTTGTGCGTGCCGACGACGATCGTGTGATTGCCTTTCAGCATCGTGAAGTCGTCAGTGATCTCGGTGATCTTCTGATCGAGGGAGTTGGCAGCCGAGAAGCGCTCTGTACCGGCGTTTAGAGTGGCGTTCTGGTTCGCGCCGCCGATCTCGATGCTCGGGAACTGGACCGGAGTGGAGCGGATGTCCTTGATCAGCTGATAGCCGACGCGCGCTTCGTTGAACGATCCGGTGGAGATGACGCTGTTCAACTGCGCGACGGTGGAGCTGGTGTGGTTGGCCTGATTGTAGATCGAGGTGGGAAAGCGGAACTGCGATCCGCTGCGGTTCGAGACGATGGTGTTGCCGCCCTTCACGTAGTTGTTGCGCAGCGTGAGAGCGTTACCGGCGGTGGCGTTGAAATCGAGACGGCCGAAAATCAGGTTGCTGGGTGTTTCTTTCTGGATGTCTCCGAGACCGCCTGGATCGTAGCTGTACTTGGTGATGAGGTCCTGCTGCAGACGGGTTGCGCTGCATCCCGGCACGTTGCTGCAGACGATATCCTGGGCGGCGTTGACGTAGGTGGTTCCGGCCGAACCGTCCGCCGAAGTGCCGTCCGGCTGCGAGCGGCGATTGCGCTCACCGTTGATGAAGAAGAAGAGCTTGTCCTGCAGGATCGGTCCGCCGAGGCGGCCACCGTACTGGCTGTAATCGAAGTTGACGATCGGCTTCTTGATCGTGTCCGTTCTCGTGCCGTTGCCGGCGAAATTCGCGGTAACGAACACCGGGACGTAATCGCCGACGTTGTTCTGATTGCGCTTGGTGCCGAAGATCGAGCCGGTGAACTTGTTGCTTCCCGAGCGGGTGACGGCGTTGATGCCGCCGCCGGTAAATCCACCCTGGCGCACGTCATACGGTGAGACGACGAGCTGCAGCTGTTCAATGGCATCGATCGAGATCGGCGATGCATTCGACTGCCCGCCCGGTGTGCCCGAGGCGGCCAGACCGAACAGGTCGTTGTTGACCGCGCCGTCGATCTGAATGTTGTTGTAGCGGTTGTTCCGGCCGGCTACTGAAAGAAGCGTGGCCGAGTCGTCGCGCGCATCGACGACGAAGTAGGGATTGGTGCGTGCGAAATCCTGCATGTTGCGGTTGACGGTCGGCAGCGACTGGATCTGCTTTTCCTGAACCGTCGACGTCGAGCCGGTGCGGTTCGGATTGATCACTTCGTCGGGCTTCGCGGTGACGGTGATCGATTCAGCCACCGCGTTGAGCCGCATTCCGAGCGGGACTTCGGTCGTCGAACCGATGTTGACCTGGACGCCCGATACCTCGGCCGGCTTCATGCCTTCCAGCACGCCGCTGATTTTGTATGGGCCGCCGATACGGACGTTCGGAACGGTGAAGCGGCCACTGGAATCGCTGACCGCGGTGTAGTGCGTACCGGTGGGGACGTGGGTGACCTCCACCGTGACTCCCGGCAGTGCAGCGCCGGAAGCATCCGTGACGGTGCCGGCAATGTTGCCGGTGGTGACCTGTGCGTGAATGGTCGTGGGCATTGCGAGCGTGATGCACGCCACGACACTCACGACGAACATGAGTTTGCGGGCAAAGCTCGGAATCCCGCGCGAATGAAGACTGCGATCGGACATAGAAATCCTCCTGTCGTGACTCGGGTTTGGGGGAAGTTGGACTGTAGCCGTCTTTTTACACCACTTCGCTCTAAAACGAATAGCGAATTTGGGCGAATTCAGCGTAAAGCAGAAGTGACCGCGTAAAACGGTTTTTTGGATCAAAAAAACGTTTTGCCGAAGCGGCTTTTTCAGGCTCAGAAGCTCTTCAAAAACGCGTCGTTCGACGTGAACTTCTGCAGGCGTTCCAGCAGCATCTTCATCGCATTCAGCGGGTCAGTTCCGGCCAGTGCGCGCCGCAGCGTGTGCGTTTTCGGCAGCACGGTTGGAGGAAGGAGTTTCTCCTCTTTGCGCGTGCCGGTCTGCGCGATGTTGATCGCCGGAAAGATGCGCCGCTCGAAGAGGCCGCGATCGAGCACGATCTCGGTGTTTCCCGTGCCTTTGAACTCCTGGAAAATCACCTCGTCCATGCGCGAGCCGGTGTCAACGAGCGCCGTGGCGATGATCGTTAGCGATCCCCAATCTTCGGCGTTGCGCGCGGCTCCGAAGAAACGCCGCGGTTTCTCCATCGTCCGCGCGTCGATGCCGCCTGAGAGGATCTTGCCCGAGCCGCGCTGCTCGTTGTTGTACGCGCGCGACATGCGGGTGATCGAATCGCAGAGGATGACGACGTCCTGCTTCATCTCCACCAGACGCCGCGCCCGTTCGAGCACGACCTCGGCGATCTGAATGTGGTTCTCCGCGGTTTCGTCCGAGCTCGAAGCGACGACTTCGCCCTTGGCGACGGAGCGGCGGAAGTCGGTAACTTCTTCGGGGCGCTCATCGACGAGCAGCACAAACAGCGTCACCTCGGGATGATTGAGATTGAGCCCATGAGCGATGTCTTTCAACAGCGTCGTCTTGCCGGCTTTCGGCGGCGCGACGACGAGGCAGCGCTGTCCTTTGCCGAGGGGCGAGAGGAGGTCGATGACGCGTGTCGTCAAACGCTCCGGCTCAGTCTCGAGCTTGAACATTTCGTTCGGATCGATCGAGATCAGTTCGGAGAAGGGGCGGCGCGACTCGCGATACTCCTCGAGCGCCATCCCTTCGACCTGCTCGAGGCCGACGAACTCGAGATTGTTTCCGGCGCGCCGTGCGCTGCCCGAAAGGAGCAGGCCTGGCTGCAAGTGCAATCGTTCGATGACGGGCCTCGGAACGATGGCGTCGCCGGGTTGCGGAACGTAGTTGTTCGCTGGCTGGACGAGGAGGCCTGTGCCGTTGGGCTTGATCCAGAGCACTCCGGAGACGGGAGCGAGCTCGCCCGGCGGGAGATCGATCGGCGGCGCCTGTTGCGAGTCGCCGTTGTATCCCTGCGGCTTCCCGCCACGGCGGCGCGAACGATTGCGGCGGCGGCGTCCTGCACCTCCGCCCGCTCCATCGTTGAAGGACTGTTGATCGCCTGGTAGGGCTACGTTGCCGTTGGGCTGGCTTTGCTGAGTGCCGTTCCCCGAGGCGTCCTGCCCCGGTGCACCCGCTCGCCGTCTGCGCCGGCGGCGCTTACGCGGTTGTCGATTGTCTGGCGTCATGCGTATTCAAGAACGACCTTTGGTATTGCTCAGAATTCGAGTTTTGGCCGGAAGCCGACGATCAGGCGGAGAAGACCATTCTCTGGAACGCCCGGCGGGATGCCTTACTGAGATCGTCGCACGAAAGGTGCGAGACGTAGTATGGGGAAGGTCGTGGGCAAATGCAAGAGGAGTGTTTGCGGTTGATCGCGGTCGCGCGGTTATGAGGTCGCGGGGGTCGCGTGGTTGCGGGGTCTCGCGGCTGATGCGTCGTGATGCTGATGTATTCACTGTCCGCGCGACTACGCGACCCGAGACGCCGCAATCACGCGACTGCGCAACCGCAAGACCTCGCAACCGCACTCCCACTTGTGCCAGAATGTCGAACATCCCGTCACGGTCTCGATGAGCCCAAACGTATATGCCTGAAACCATTCTCGTCGTCGAGTACGAGCCTCGCTATACCGACCGGGTGAAACAGGCCCTGGCTGGTCAGCGGTTCGAGGTGCGGTTCGCCAGAGACGGCGAAGAAGCGCTGAAGTTCCTCGACGCTTCCGATCCCCGCCTCATCGTCCTCTCCTCCGTCGTGCCGAAGGTGAGCACCGCGGATCTGATCCGGGCCATACGCGGCCGCGATTCCCGTCAGCGGACGCCGATCCTTCTCACGGTCTCCGGCTATCGCGGCGACAATTCGCGCACGGATGCAGCGCGGCTCGGCGCATCGGACATTCTTCCGAAACCATATTCCGAGAACGAGTTTCTCGGCAAAGTGCAGCAGATGCTCGGCATCGCCCCATCGGTGTCGTCGTCGTCACACGACACGGATTTCACGATCCGCATGACGCCGATGCCGGCCGGCACCGAGGGCCGCCTTACTTCCAACGAAATCTTCGGCGAGCTACTGGACGATGACAGAGCCACGTCAAACGCAGCGAGGAAACCGATGAATCCCAAGGACGATGTCGACAAGATGTTGGCAGACACGCTGGCGGGCATGATGCCGCAGCAGAAGAAGACAGTGAAGGACACGCCGCTGCCGGCCACTCCTCCTCCGCCCGCTCCGGCCGCGCCGCCGCCCCCGGTAACGCAAACGGCGACGCAAACGACGCCGACGGCGCAAACGCCTGCGATCACGCAAAAAGTGCGGCCGGCCTCTCCGACGCTCGACAAGCGGTTCCAGGACACGCTCTCCGGCCTGGAAAAAAATGCGCGCCAGCGAACGTCTCCTGGGACAACGCCGACGCCGGTTGTTCCGACGCCCGCTCCCGCTCCTGCCGCGCCGCCGCGTCCGCAGCCACTCCCACCCGCCACCCCCAATCTTTTCGGCAGTTCCCCTGCGGAGACCGTCCGCATCCCGATTCCTGCCCTTGAGCGGATGCCGATCGCGCAACCTGTTTTCCCTGCCGCTCCTCCTGCCGCTGTGCCCCAACCCGAAGATGAAGAACCGGCCGACGGCACCAAGTTCGGCCAATACGTCCTGCTCGAGAAGATCGCCACGGGCGGGATGGCCGAGGTCTGGAAAGCGCGCATGCGCGGCGTGGAGGGATTTCAGAAAATCGTCGCCATCAAGAAAATCCTGCCGCATCTTTCCGACAATCAGGACTTCATCGAAATGTTCGTCGATGAAGCGAAGCTCGCCGCACAGCTCAACCACAACAACATCATCCACATCTACGACCTCGGCAAGATTCAGAGCTCGTACTACATCGCCATGGAGTACATCGATGGCTACGACCTGAAAAACATCCTCAGAAAAGCGCAGGAGCGCGACCAGCCGCTGTCGGTGGAGATCGCGCTGTTCGTCGCATCGAAGATCGCCGCGGCACTCGACTACGCCCACCGCAAGCGCGATTTCGAAGACAACGAGATGGGCCTCGTGCATCGCGACGTCTCGCCGCAGAACGTCCTCATCTCCGAAGAAGGGGACATCAAGCTGTGCGATTTCGGCATCGCCAAAGCAGCGTCGAAGGCGTCGCACACGCAGGCCGGCGCGCTCAAAGGCAAGCTGCAATACATGTCGCCGGAGCAGGCGTGGGGACGCAACATCGACCGGCGCTCCGACATCTTCGCGCTGGCGACGGTGCTGTTCGAGATGCTCACCGCGCGGAAGCTCTTCGGTGGCGACAACGAGCTATCGATCCTGGAGCAAGTGCGCGAGGCCCGCGTCACGCCGCCCTCCGAGTACAACGATGAAGTGACGCCGCAGATCGATGCGATCGTGCTCAAGGCGCTGCAGAAAGATCCGGCCAGCCGTTATCAGACTGCCGGCGAGATGCAGCGCGACCTCGACGCGGTGCTCTACAGCTTCCGCCCGACGCCGACAAGCGCGGATCTCGCGATTTACATGCACCGCCTTGCCACGAGCGCGGCGATCGAGCCGCATCACGTCGAAGCGGTTCCGGAACCGGCTCCCGCCGCGAACGAGCTGCGTCCGGTCAAACATGCCGCGGTCGCCGCCGTTCCGTCCTCCGCGCCGGCTGCGGTGTATGCGCCGGTGCCCGCTGCCGCAGCGACCGCGAAGAAACCGCCAATCGTGCCGATCGCGATCGGGGCCGCTGTCTTGATCGCTGCCATCGTCGGATTCTTGATGATGCGAAAGCCGGCCGCCACCACGGTGACCGCGCCAGCAAAACCGCCGGTCGCTGGTGTCCCGCAGACCGCGACGACGAGCACCGTCGTCTCGACGACCGCGCCGCTGACAGCCGTCTCCACCGCGCCGGTGATCGATCCGTCGAAGGTGAACGAAGAAGTGCAAAAGAGGATGGCCGCCGAAAAGACACGACTCGAGCAACTCGCTCGTGCGCAGAACAATCCGGCCGCTGCGAACCAGCGTACGGTACCCGCGGCGCCCGCTCCGCAGCCTCAGGTCGCGCAGACCGTCGCGCCGCCTCCGGTGGTCGAGAATCGTCCCGCGCCGGCGCCGCAACCGGTCGCTCCCGCGCCACAGCCGGTCGCAGAATCGCGTCCGGCCCCGCAGCCGGAATCGCCGCGTACGCAAGTCGGCGAGCTCGTTGCCCAGGGCACCGAAGGTCTTGTCGCCGCTCGCGTGTCGCGGCAGGCAGTGGCGCAATATCCGCCGATCGCACGCGTGCAGCGCATGCAGGGATCGGTGGTCGTCAGCGCGCTCGTGAATGAGAATGGCCAGGTGATCGATACCCGAGTCGTCAACAGCGCCTCTCCCGTTTTCAACGCGGCTGCGACCGACTCGATCAAACGCTCGACGTTCACACCCGGAAGCAAAGATGGTGTTCGCGTGAAGTCATGGACGACGGTGCGCGTCGACTTCAAGCTATAATCGCCCGCCGTTCGCTACGGACTTGGAGGAAACATGACGGTCATCACAGATCAGCAACGCAAGTTCTACGAAACGACGCTCCAGGTTACGAAGCAGGAGATCAGCGACCTGAAGGACCAGATCGAGGAAGAGCTGGCCAAGGTCAAGGACAGGATCGCCGAGCTGCAGAACGCGATCAACGCCTCGAAACAGATGTACGCCGCCGCCTGCTCCCGCCTCGGCATCAACAACGATATGGATGACGAGGACCGCGAGTCCTAGACGTGAGCCGAGTCGATTCACCCAAACCGCGGCCTCAGCGCCGCGGTTTTCGTTTTGATGTGACACGGACACTTTTGTCCGTGCTTCTGCGTTTTGGTGTGGCACAGACACTCTTGTCTGTGCTCCTGCTCGCCGCCTGCACCGCTCACGAGCCGGCAGCACGCAACGCGCCGCGACGCATCGTCACACTCGCCCCGAACGTGACCGAGATGGTGCTGGCCCTCGGCGCAGGCGATCGCATCGCAGGGACTGACGATTTCTCCGCCGATGCCATCGCCGCCGCCACACCCGGCCGCCAGCTTCCACGCGTCGGCGGCATCCAGCCCAACCTCGAAAAGATCGTGGCCGTCCGTCCCGACCTCGTCATCGCCAACGCCGCCGGCCTCCCGCCCACCCTCGGCCGCGCGCTGGCCGCGGTTCACATCCCGCTGCTCGTCGTCACAAATGAGCGCCTCGCCGACATCGCCCGCTCGATGAAAACGATCGGCGACGCCCTCGGCGCCGACAGCACGCCCGCAGCCGCCGCGCTCAACGACAGCCTCGCGCGCGCACGCCGCACGCGCACGAACGCGCCACGCGTGATGCTCGCCGTCTGGCCCGACCCGCTCTACGTCGCCGGCAACAACACCTTCGCAGGCGATCTCTTCGCCCTCTGCGGCGCCCGCAACGCCGTCGAAGTCAACGGCTGGCCGCAATACTCACTCGAATCCTTCGTCGCCAGTCCGCCCGAGATCCTGCTCTACCCGAGCCACTCGGTCGCGCCCGAGCAGGTGCGCGCGCTACTCGATCGCGCGGGAACCAGGAACGTTGTCGCGATCGCCGTCGATGAGAATCTCTTCACTCGGCCCGGGCCACGAGTAGGCCAAGCCGCGGAGATGCTGAACGCGATTCTCGACAGGCAGCGATAGAATTCCGATCGACAAGGTTCCGGCAGTCGAGCGAGGAGAAAAGCGAATGCGCCCTACAAGACTTAGAGGTGTTCTGGCCCTCGTCATCGTGACCACGTCGATCGCACTCTTCTCGCAAGACGCGCCGAAGCCGAAGGCGACCGACGCCCAGAGCTCGTACGAGCCGCGGGCCAAAGCCGGCGCAGGACAGGCGTTGTTGGCGCGTTTCGCAGGCGATTGGGACGTCGTCAAGACCTTTTTCCCCGCAAACGGCGGTGCGCCCGTTCAGACAAAGGGCGAATGCAGGCAGGTAATGGTGCAGGACGGTCATTTCCTGCAATCCGACTTCACATTCTTTGAGCGCGATGGAAAGAAGAGCACCGGCGTCGGCATTTCCGGCTTCGACGCGAAAACGAACCGGTTCACCACCGTCTGGTATGACTCGCGCCAGACCTCGATGTCGATCCGCCAGAGCGACGGTACCTTCGACGGAAAGGAGATCGTGCTGTACGCGACCTCTCTCGATCCCGACCGTCCGGGACGCCGCACCGTTGCACGCGCCCACCTCGAAGACAACGACCGCCTCCTGCTGCACCGCCACTTCGCCATCGATGACGCCGGGAAGGAACGGATGATGATCGAACTGCGGATGACACGGAAAGCCGGCAAGTAAGTTCGATCCACCAATCTTCCGAGACGCGAGTCAGTGCTATTGCTCGATCGTCGGAAGCAATGACGCGAGGTCGCGGGCTCCGTGGACAAATGCCGCGATCAGAACGCTACTCGTGCGGACTCGATAAATGAGGCGATATCGATCAACGAACAGTTCGCGAATCGCCTCGTCGCCGTACTCCGGAACGATCCGACCACGATTCGGAAACTGGAAGAGTGAGCTCGCTGCTTTCGCGGTCCTTTCGATCAGAGTGGCCGCGTAGCTCGGTGAGTCTCTCGCGATGTACTCCGCCTGATCCGCGACTGAAACGATCGCCGACTCGGCCCACTCTACCGAATACGCCACTTGTCGAGCCGCCTCATCGCTTCTTCGTGGCTGACAATCCTCCCAGCATCTGCGTCAGCGAATCCCTGATCCACTCGCTGTCGAACATAGATGTGGTACTGGATATCTTCGAGCGAGACGTCGTCAGGCAGCACTTCGAGAATGCGCTGGACCTGATCTTTTGCCGTTTCCATGCTGGGCATTCTACCTTTCGGCGATCGCAAAGCCGCCGCGGTGAAACGGACACTTACGCCGGTACGTTTTCCCGCAACTTGAGGAGAATCGTGCTCTCCGCCTCGCCGTGAAGTTTCCGCGCGCGTTCCCACGCAACGTCGGCGCGTTGAATCAACGCCGCCCGCCGCGCAGCATCATTCAATCCCGCTAGATTGATGCACACGTTCTGATATGCGCCAGCCGCCGCGGCGCGCGCTGCCTGCGCGCCGACTCCGGCATCCGACAGCGATGCTTGTAGTCCGATGCGCCCCACTTCCATGCACAGCTCGATCACCTCGGGGCAGGCTTCGAGGACGCCGAGGGGGACTTCGGTGGCGGCGACGGTGGCTTCGGTCATGGCGTCGTCGCGTGCGGCTTGTTCCTCGGGTGTTGACTTCGGCATTCGCATGGCGTCGAGGAGTTGATCGAAGGCTGCGGTGTCGGCATCGACGGCGGCGAGGAATTGATCCTTCAGTGTTTGTGCGCGAACGGCGATGCGATCGAGATCCGTCTGCTTCGATTCGAATCCTTTTCGCGTGTGCGACAGCACGGCCACCATCGATGCGAGTCCGGCTGCCATCGATGCCATCAGCGCGGAGACGGAGCCGCCGCCGGGTGCGGGCGAATCGCTCGACAGCTCGTCGACGAAATCGCGCACGGTCATCGATGCCAGGCGCGCGGGCGCGGCGAGGCGGTATTCGATTACGCGCTCTTTCGGATCGAACGGCTTGAGCTCCGAGAGGCCGAGGGTGCGGATGGCGATGTGCATCAGCGCGGCTTCCGAAACGCCGCTGGGGCGGCCCATGCGGGCGAGGAAGTGACGGCCGGCGGCGAGCAGCACATCGCGGGGAACGAGGCCGACGATCTCCGAGCCGGTCACGCGCAGGCCGCGCTCGCGCGCTCGCTCCTCGCACGTGTCGAAGACGACATGCAGAGGCGCGACATCGAGGTCCGTCAGGTTGATCGACACCTGCGCGCATCCGAATTCGGGGATGACCCAGCCGACCGCCTTCACCGATTTAAGCAGGCCCGGCTCCCACGTCGGCTCGCCCTTGTCATCGACGACTGGGTTTCCGTCGTCGTCGCGCTTCATCCGTCCCCGCTCGCGGATGTCGAAGGCGACGCGCGTGGCAAGACGCTTGTCCAATGTGTTGAGGTCGACGTTGTAGGCGACGAGAAACTTGCGCGCGCCGATGACGATCGCGCCGGTACGCGGGACGAATTCGGCGGGGCCGAAATCGGGCGTCCAGCGCGGGTCGCTCAATTTGCGCGCGCAGCCTTCGTATTCGCCTTCGCGCACGTCGGCGAGATTGCGGCGGTGCGGCTCGCTGCATGCGTATTCGTAAAGGTAAACGGGGACGTGCAACTCGCGGCCGACGCGCTCGCCGAGGCGGCGGGCGAGGTCGACGCAGTCATCCATGGTGACGCCGGCGACGGGGATGAAGGGAACGACATCGACGGCGCCGATGCGCGGATGCGCGCCACGATGCGTCGTCATGTCGATCAGCTCGATGCCTTTGCGAATGAGCTGGAACGCGCCTTCGAGCACAGCTTCCGGTTCGCCGACGAAGGTGATGACGGTGCGATTGGTGTCGGCGCCGGGATCGACGTTGAGGAGCGTGACGCCGTTGACGCTTGCGGCCGCCGCAGCAATCGCTTCATAGATTTCGGGCCGGCGGCCTTCGGAGATGTTTGGTACGCATTCGACGAGTTTCATGCGGTTGGAAGGCTATCGCAATTGCGGCTACGTAGCCCCTTATCTGCGTTCATCTGCGAAATCTGCGGATAAAAACTCATCCGCAGATTTCGCAGATTGACGCAGATGAGAATCAAGCTTCTTCGCCGCTCTCGCGCACCGAAAGCCAACTGCCGAGGTAGCCAGCCAGCATGCCGCCGCCGAGAAGTGAGAGAAGTTTCTGCCAGGGAAGGAAGCCGTTGAAGAGAAATCCCCACAGCAGCGAATTGCGCGGGGCGAGGAAGTGGCGGCCGGCGAGGAACGCGGCGAAAAGCAACGCGATCGAGAGCGCTGCGCCGATCAGGCCCTGAAGCAGACCTTCGATCAAAAACGGTCCGCGAATCATCCGCTCCGTCGCGCCGACGAGGCGCATGATGGCGATCTCCTCGCGGTACAGCATCATCGTCAGGCGGATGACGTTCGCAATCGTGAACGCTGCGGCGACGGCGAGAATCCCGCCCGCCACGAGGCCGGCGAGATTGACGAGCCTGATCAGTTTTCGAAGCGTCTCCACCCATTCCCAATCGAATTGCACCTGCTCCACGCCGCCGACCGCGCGCAACTCGGCGGCCTGGCTCGCGAACGCCGGCGATTGTGCGACGACCGGCGAGACGTCGCACTCGAACGATGCGGGAAACGGGTTCTCATCGAGTTGGCCGGTAATGTCGGAGAGGTTGGCGAAGTATTGGCGGAAGCGCGCCAGCGCGACTTCTTTCGAGACGAAGTGCCGTGACGTGAAGTCGTGATGCGACGCCAGCCAGGTATCGACCGCGGCGATCTGCTGCGGTGTGGCGTCGACATCGAGATAGATGTTCACGCGCGACTTCCCCTCGGCTTGCGCAACCGCGCGCCCGAGGTTTTCGGCGACGAGGAGAAAGCCGCCGACGATCAGGAGCGAGATGGCAATCATGGCGATTGCGACGAAGCTCGTCCGCTTCGAGACCCACATCCGCCGGCCCGCTTCGCGGAAGAAATAGCTGAAGGTGTTTCGCGGAAGAGACTCGTCGCGCTGCGGCATCGCGGTTCAGCCGCCGATCCCGAAGAGAGGCTCAGTACGCGCAGCGCGCTGCGGAACGGGCGCTTTCTCGTCGGTGATGCGGCCGTGATCGAGCGTGATGACGCGCCGCCCGCTGCGCTCGATCAGTTCGCGGTCATGCGTCGCGATCAGCACCGTCGAGCCGCGCAGGTTGGCTTCGTTGAAGATCTGGATGATCTCCTGCGTCAGGTCGGGATCGAGATTGCCGGTCGGCTCGTCGGCGACGATGACGAGCGGATCGTTGATCAGCGCCCGGGCGATGGCGACGCGCTGCTGCTCGCCGCCCGAGAGCTGCAGCGGATACGAGTTCATCTTGTGGTGAAGGCTCACCGCGCGCAGCGCTCCGTACGCCCGTTTCTTGTGCTCCTTTGGCGGAAGCCCGAGGACGGTGAGGATGAAGGAGAGGTTCTCGAACACCGTCATCCGCTCGATCAGCTTGAAGTCCTGAAACACCATCCCGATCTCGCGGCGAAACGGCGGGAGGTGCGACCGCTTCATCGCTTTGAGATTGCGGCCATTGACGACGACCTGTCCCTCCGTCGGCTGCATCTGCCGCAGGATCAGTTTCAGCATCGTCGATTTGCCCGCGCCGCTCGCGCCGGTCAGGAAGACGAATTCGCCCTTTTCGATGTGGAAGGTGATGTCATGAAGCGCCGTGGAGTACTGATCGAATCGCTTCGTGACATGGTAGAAGTGGATCACTGGGATTTCATTTTACCTGACGTAGGAGCTCAAAGCATTTCACGCGGAGACGCGGAGGTATTCTTCACAACGCATGCGCTTCTTCCTCATTTGCCTCGGTGGCGCGATCGGCACCGGAGCGCGGTATCTCACATCGCTCTGGGCCGCCGCCGCGTTCGGCGCCGGTTTCCCTGCCGGCACGCTGATCGTGAACATCCTCGGATCGTTTCTGATCGGGTTCATCATGCAGATGTCGTCGGCCACGGAGCTGATCCGGCCCGATCTGCGCCTCATGCTGACCACCGGCGTGATGGGCGGCTTCACGACGTACTCGACGTTCAACTACGAGACGACGAACTACTTTCGCAGCGGCGCGTGGGGAGTGGGCATCGCCAACGCCGGCGCGACATTCTTCGGCTGTCTCATCGCCGGACTGGCGGGTCTGGCGCTGGCGCGGCTTCTCTTCGGGAGGTGACGGATGCGTGCTCTGACCGGCGAACAGGTAATGGTGCGAATCTTCTTCGGCGAGTCGTACCGGTGGAAACATCAACCGCTCGAAATCGCGCTGATCGAGCGTCTGCGCAAAGAAGGATTCGCGGGCGCGACCGCCTTCCGCGGCTCGGCCGGCTTCGGCGCGAACAGCATCGTCCACACGACACATCTGCTCGATCTTTCCAGTGATCTTCCGGTCGTGGTCGAAGTCGTCGACACCGAGGAGGAAATCGAGCGATTGATCCCGATTCTCGACGAGATGATCGACGACGGCCTCGTCACGATGGAGAAGGTGCGGGTGCTGCGGTACAGCGCGACTAAGAACTGAGATCGGAGAGGCGTCCCGCTTTGACTGATTCGGTTCACCGATCGGCGATCCGGTTCTCAATCGACTTGAGACGTTCCTCGTGTTCGAGGACCATTCGATGATCGTCGAGCCTGCCGGAGAGGAGGTCGCGCACCTCGCGTGTGACGTCAGCGAGCGACACCACCTCGGAGCCCAGCCTCAGTTCGCTTTCAGTCTGCCGCTTGGTGAGCAGATCGATACTTTCGACTAGCGTCGTTTTGATGCCCTCTAGTCCGTGACTCAGCCGTTTATCGAGAAACTCGACGCGTCCTTCCAGAGACCCGAGCCGGAGGTTGGTCTGCTTCGATCCGTCGCGAATTTCCTGGAGGACGGTGATGACTTCGGAGTCCATCAGAAAGATCATACGTCCGGCGGCTGATTGAGGAACTTCGTATTGCGCTCTGGTCGTCGAGGCTCTGCTACCCTTCGCGCCGCATGAAATTGATCGTCGGCCTCGGCAATCCAGGCGCGGAGTACGAGCGCTCGCGGCACAACGTCGGTTGGATGATCGTCGACGCGTTTGCGAAGAAGTTTCGGATTGATGTGAGCCGTCACGAGAAGGATGCGATGACGGGCGAAGGACGGGTGGCCGGCGGCAGCGTCAAAGTCGCCAAGCCGCTGACGTTCATGAATCTCTCCGGCGACGCGGTAAAGCTGCTCGTCAATGCGTACCTCGATTCGACCGACGACCTGATGATCGTTTACGACGACATCGACCTTCCACTGGCGCGGCTTCGCATCAAACCGACTGGATCGTCGGGAACGCACAACGGCATGCGCTCGATCGTGGCCTCGCTTGCGAGCGAGCAGTTTCCACGCTTACGATTTGGAGTGCGGGGAACGGAGTATGGTGACGGTCGCCTCCGCGACTACGTCCTCGACGATTTCACGAGCGAGGAAGCGCCGCTGGTTGACCGCGGGATCGAGCGCGCTGTCGATGCACTCGTCCTCTTCGCCCGCGGCGACCTGAAGCGAGCCATGAACGAATTCAATCGCGATATCGTCGAGAGTGCTGCGAAGGACGGCGGTGTTTAAATCTCAGATTTGAACCCACAGAGTCACTGAGAGCACAGAGAAACCTCAGTGTCCTCTGCGTCTCTGTGGTTAACGGTTTTGTATTCAGCATTCAAGGAAGACCCACAAAACATGAACATCCATACCCTCGGCGAGCTGCGCACTTCAGGCTACAGCGTCACCTCGATCAAAGACGAGATGCGGAAGAACCTGCTCGCCGCGATCGCACGCGGTGAGAGCCTTTTCCCCGGCATCCACGGCTACGAGCGCACGGTCGTCCCGGCGATCCAGAACGCCATCCTCTCGCGGCACGACATCATTCTCCTCGGCCTGCGAGGCCAGGCGAAGACGCGCATCCTCCGCTCCCTGACGAACTTTCTCGACGAGCGCATTCCGATCATTGCTGGATGCGAGATCAACGACTCGCCGCTGGCGCCGACGTGCAAGCGCTGCCGGCGGCTGGCCGCGGAGCAGGGCGACGATCTGTCGATCGCCTGGCTGACGCGCGACGAGCGCTATCGCGAAAAGCTGGCCACGCCCGACGTCACCGTCGCGGACCTCATCGGTGACATCGATCCGATCAAAGCGGCGAACCAGCGGCTCACCTACGCGGACGAGGAAGTGATCCACTACGGCATCATCCCGCGCACGAACCGCGGCATTTTCGCCATCAACGAGTTGCCCGATCTCGCGCCGCGCATTCAGGTGGCGCTGCTGAACATTCTCGAAGAACGCGACCTGCAGATCCGCGGTTTTCCGGTTCGCATTCCGATGGATGTCGTGCTCGTCTTCAGCGCAAACCCCGAGGACTACACGAGCCGCGGGAACATCATCACGCCGCTCAAGGACCGCATCGACTCGCAGATCCTGACGCACTATCCGCAGAACATCGACACGGCGCGGCAGATCACGCGGCAGGAAGCGTGGACCGATCGGGCGAGTGAAATCGCGATCGAGATTCC
>JAXDGW010000135.1:0-25347 GCA_034664845.1 Thermoanaerobaculia bacterium
CGACCCTGCACTTGCGCGGGGGGTCCTTCGACCGTCCTCCGGCACTTCGTGTCCTTCGGCGGCTCAGGATGACAGGCTTGTAATCTTCGCCTCGCGCGCAGAAACCGATGGTTAGTAGTACAGAGCTAGCTTTGCCCTAACCCCCTTTCTCACGCGAAGCTGCGAACGTCGCGAAGGAGAGCGTTCAAACATCGATCTTCGCGTCTTCGCGTGAGAAAAAACTCATCGCAACACGGTGGAGAAATGCCTAGACTCGTCGCAAATGAGCCACGCAATCCGAGTTGCGGAGTCCGATGCTGAGATCGATTCCTGTTTTCCTGTCATGTCGCTTCTGCGCCCGCACCTCCAGCGGGCGGAATTCGTGGGGCTCGTCAGGAAAATGGCGGCGCGGGGTTATTGCCTGGCCTATCTGACCGCCGACGATCGCATTCAGGCCGTCGTCGGGTACCGCATCATCGACATGCTCCGGACGGGACCGATGCTGGAGGTGGATGATCTGATCTCCGCCGCCGACGCGCGATCCAAAGGGTACGGGAAACAGCTTCTCGATTGGTGCTACGACCTGGCCCGGCGAAGCGGCTGCAGCGTCGTGGAGCTGGATTCGGCGGTACATCGGGCCGATGCGCACCGATTTTACTTCAGGGAACGGATGCACGTGCTGGGATTTCACTTCAGCCGGACCGTGGAGTAGAACCCCTTTCACGCGGAGGGCGCCGAGAAGGCTTCCATTTTCGGGTAGGGAAATCCTGCGCCCGGACTCTCCTAGGTGGGTAGACTCTCATCAACGTCATCAATTGAGTGGTTCGAACGGAGGAGCGCCATGAGCGGTCAGGACTGGTCCATCACCATTGTTTCCCTTGATTCCGGCGGCGCGGCCTTTCAGCCCGACCTGATGGGTGCACAGCCGGGAGATCCGTTGCAGGCTGGAAATGCCGACTTGATCTCCTGGAACAACCGCACCTCGAATGAGCACCAGCCGTGGGCGGCCGACGATCAGTATCAGCCGCTGCCCGAAAGCCAGATCATGAAGGTGGATTCGAACGGGAATCCGGGCAACTACCTGTCCGATCCCATTCCGCCATGGCAGCCGTCCACGCCCGCCTACACGACCTACATTGCGACCAACCTGGCGGGATATGCCTTCACGGATACGACGACCATCTATTACGTCTGCAAGAACCATCCTGACGAGCACGGCCAGATCATCGTCAGCGTCAACGGATAGCAGAAGGAAGAGGAACGATCGATGAAAACTCCCAAGGTAACGTGCCTCAATTCCGCTCTCTTCATCCTGTTCGCGCTGATGCTGGCGGCGAGTCTGGCGGCGCAGACGGTCCCATGCCCGCCGTTAAACCCCGATTTCGTCACGGTCCCGGAGCTCATCTCGAAAGATGGCAAGTTGCAGGGCACCATCAGGGTGGTCGCCGCGCAGGAGAGCATCGCTAACCGCATCCCGCCGTCCTTCGCCGCGCCGGGCAACACTTTCGAGTGCTATCCGCAGTGGGTTCGGGTCATGACCGGCGACGGTGCCGTGCCGCCTGCTCCCACCACACCCGCGGGCTCGTATCCGTTTCCGATGCCCGGCCCGACGCTTCGCCTGCGCGTCGGCGAGCTCGTTCAATTGACCTTGTTGAATCTGATCGACGCGAACAAGTTCCCCTATTCCGTGGACCGAGGGGACACCGACCCGGGAGGATGCGACCAGACCACGCTTTACCCGGTCGGCGGTCCCGTGAACGACACCTATCCCGACTGCTTCCATGGCTCGAGTACGGTCAACATGCACTTTCACGGGACACACACCAATCCGAATACGACCGGCGACAACGTCTTCCTCGAGATCCGCCCATCGCTCCGGACGAAGAATCAGGCCAATGCGCCCCTCGTGACCGCAGCCAGCGTGGAGAAGCCGTTTAGGGAGTTCTTCGAGCTCTGCGAAGCGGAGCTGACGACGGCCAACCTGGTCAAGCAGTGGCCGCACACCTGGAAGGATTTTCCAAAGGAATACACCGACGAACAGAAGCGGCTGCTGCAGCTCTACGACCTGACGCCGGGCATCAAGAAGTTGTGGCCGATCGACAAGGCACAGTTGAAGAAGCAGGATTGGCCGCAGTACTACATGGGGGCGTATCCCTACTGTTTCCGGCTGCCTGAGTACACGGCGGCAACGTGGCCGCCGCCGCCCAGTTCCACGACCAGCGGGGGCATGGGCTCCGCCGAGCATGACGCCATGGCGATGCCGCGTCCATTGATGATGGGTCAGGCGCCGGGCACGCATTGGTATCACGCCCACAAGCACGGCTCGACGGCCATCGACGTCGCCAATGGAATGACCGGCGCGATCATCGTCGAGGGCGGTTACGACGACTACCTCAACACGCAGTACGGCGCCGGCTGGACGCGCAAGCAGAAGGTCATGGTCATCAACCAGATCGGAACGGCTCCCAACCTCGAGCGCGGGGGCGGCACACCGACGACGAAACCGCCGCAGACGAAGGCGCAATGGAAGGGGCAGGACAAGGGTCCGGCGTTCTCGGTGAACGGCCGCCTCTCGCCCGTGGTGAAAATGTATCCGGGCGAAGTGCAACTCTGGCGCATCGTGAACACCTCGGGACGCGCCGGAACGTTCTTCGCCGGCCCGCCCTCGGGCGGCTTCGAGTGGAGACAGTTGGCGCAGGACGGCGTACAGTTCGCCGACACCAACTACACCGCCCCGCACAATAAGAACGCCTCCTTCCTGCTCATGCCGGGCAATCGCGCCGACTTCCTCGTGAAAGCTCCCGCCACTCTCAAGGCCGGAACCACGCTCTATCCGGTGCTCGTCCAGAATTACGTCGACCCGTCGGACCTGCCCGCTGCCTATCCGACCCCCCTGATCAACATCCGGATCGATGGCGCAGGCACGGAGATGAAGTTCATCGACCACGCCGCGCCCTTCCCGCCGTTCCTGCAGGACATCGCCGACAACGAAGTAAAAGGGACGAAGGAGATCCTCTTTGGAACGGATTTCTCTCCCGCTGGCCCGCCGCCTTCGAAGCACATGATCGACGGCAAGCAGTTCGACGGCGAAGTCGGGGAAGTCGTCCTGCTGAACACGGTGGAGGAGTGGAAGGTCTCCAACGCCACGTACGCGATCACGATCGGTGGGAACACCACGGGCGTTCCGATCTCCCACCCGTTCCACATCCACATCAATCCGTTCCAGGTAAGAGAGATTTTCTCGCCCGGGATGAAGATCCCGAACACGACAACCCCGCTCTATGTCTTCGACAAGAACGTGCCCCTGCTGAAGGGGCAGTGTCTACTCGATCCGCAAGATCCGTCATCGTGGAAGCCATGCGCCAATGAGCCACAGCCTCCCGCCATGAACCCGCTCTGGTGGGATGTCTTTCCCATCCCCTCGGGTGTTGCAGCCACAGACGCCTCCGGCCGGATCTACCTGAAAACCGGTACGAACACCCCCGTGGTCGTGCCCGGCTACTTCAAGATGCGCAGCCGCTTCGTCGACTTCACCGGCTACTACGTCATCCACTGCCACATCCTGGCGCACGAGGACCGCGGCATGATGACGATCGTGGAAGTGGCACCGAGGCAGTCGCCATATTCGCATCATTGAGTGAGAGCAGAGATCAGAGACAAGAGATCAGAGACGAAGACCGCGAGACCGCGCGGCCGCGACACCCAGCAACCAAGCAACTCAGCAACCCAGCAACCGGGAGACACCCCATGCCCAGCGCACTATCGAATCCGTTCCTCGGCAAGTGGACGTATCGCAGTTTTCTCAACGATCCCGATCTCAAAGCGGATCCGACGAAGAAACTGCTGTTCGGGATGGGCACGCTGCATTTCACCGACGCGCCGATGGGCCAGGTGGCCGGCACCATCGGCGGTCCGGGCTGGAAGTTGAAACTCGAAGGCAACATCACCTACGGCAACCCGTATCGAGCGCGCTTCCAGGGAAAAGGCGTAGTCAACAAGGCGCCGTGGATCTACGACTACGACGGCTTCTACGTCAGCCACTGGCCGAACGGCGTCGATCAGGTCGAAGCGATCGTCGGCAGCGTGATCCGGACCATCCCGCACCCGAGTAACGGCGGCGTCGGCGCGGCGGGGTTGGTCGTCTCGTTCTACGCGGTGCGGCAGAAATAGTAGCGATCCGCCGATGACGCAGATGACGCAGATAAAGACCGCCTTTCATCTGTGTCTATCTGCGTCATCTGCGGATCTGTTTTGCCTTATCGACTTGTTATGACTATCGCTTCGGCAGCGTTTCCGCCGCCTTCTCGATCACTTTTTTCAACGTCGAGCGATGGCAGTTCTCTTCATCCTCACAGAAGCAGCCGATTGCAATCGCCGTCGTCTGCGCCAATGCCGCGAGCAAGAGGACGGACTGCCGCGCCGCCGGATCGCGCTCCAACTCGCGCGCGTAACGCTGGTGAAATGTGCGCTTCGACGCCGCGTCGTTGACGATGTCGTGCTTCTTTGCCCAGGCCACCAAACCTCGCGACGGTGCGACCAGAGGGAACCAGACGTCGAAGAAGTCCAGCCTCGCGTAGTCCTCCTTGCGCACTCCTCGGGGCGGAAAGCGCACCGTCCCGATCCGCAATCCCTCGCCCTCTTTTCGCGGTGAGCCTGCCTGATACGTTCGTAGCGGCATCGCGAAACTACTTATCCTTCAGTTCCACCAGGATGAGGTGGATCGTCGTTTTGCCGATGTTCTCCGCCCAGTGTGTGAGCGGATCGCGGTAGATCACGTCGCCCGTTTTGAACACTGACTCGCTGACTTTGCCGTCTACGTTGTGATTGCGGACCTTGCCGCCGGCGATGACGTAGAAGAGATAGCTCGGGTGCGAGTGGAGGTTCTCCTTGTCTCCAGGTTTCAGCGTCGCCTCCAGCACGCGCACACGCGCGTTCTCGAGCTTGAGGCGCAACGTCTTTGCGTTGACGACGAGTGGATCCTGAGCGAAAGCAGTCTGGGACGAAAGCACCAGCAATCCGATTGCGAACGCGAGCTTCTTCATCACGAATCTCCTAATGACGAACCTACAACCTCTGATTATGTCCCCGGCGAGGGACGAAGCGACCTCGATCTCCGCTGTCGGATACCGGCCTTCGAATGGATGAATGGCGGGCTGATCATACGTAAAGAATAGTGGCGCCGAGGCTTGCCTCTGAGCCGGTCGATTGAGTAGTCAGACATCGTTTGGGTCGGTGCTTGCAGAGGATACCGGCACACGGCTTTGGCGCAGTGCAATTTTGCGGCGCCGAGTCGATGAATCGGAGGCACCCATGAAACGAATTGGATTGACCGGTATCGCGCTTGCGCTCCTGATGTTCGGCAACTCTGCCGCGGTCTTCGCGCAGGGAAACAAGGACCACGAGAAGCACGACAAGCAGGAAAAAGGCGACAAGAAGGACAAGGGCGAAAAGAAGAACGACGATGCCGCCGCTCAGGAGCAGGCTCGGCAGCAAGCCCTCCAGGCGCAGCAGGCATTGCAGGCGCAACAGGCGCAACAAGCACTGCAGGCTCAACAGGCTCAGCAACAAGCATTGCAGGCCCAGCAGGCGCAGCAACAAGCTCTGCAAGCGCAACAAGCCCAGCAACGCGCCAATCAGCAGCAACAGGCGGCGCAGCAGCCGCGCCAGGGACGACAGCGCGCGCAGCAGGGCGCGGTGAATCAGCAGCAGCAAATCGAGCAGCAACGCCAGCAACAATTGGCCGCCCAGCGTCAGCAGGAATTGGCGCGGCAGCAACAGCAGCAAGTCATCGCCGCCGAGCAGCAGCAGGCCATTCAGTATCAGAGCGCTCTCAATCAGCAATTGCGGCTCGTCCAGCAGCAGAACGCGCAGCTGCAACAGCAGAATCGCAGGTCGCAGTATCAGTTTCAGCAGCAGTATGCGCAGGAGCTGCAGCAGCAACAGTCGCGCATACAGAACGAGCGCAATTACGCCTACGATCGGGATCCCTACTATCGCACGACATCAACCTACCGCTACACCGTCAATGGCAGCACGCGCCGCACGAATCGGTACGGAGCGGACGTTTTGCGTCAGGCCATCAACTACGGGTATGAGCAGGGATACCGCGCCGGCGAAGCGGACCGGCTGGACCACTGGGGATACAAGTGCAGTGAGTCCTTTGCCTATCGCGACGCGAATTACGGCTACCGAGGGCGGTATGTTTCGCAGAGCGACTACAACTACTACTTCCGGCAGGGCTTCCGCCGCGGGTATGAAGACAGCTATTACAGACGTGCGAAATACGGGCGGCGGTCAAATGGCAGGACGACGATCTTTTCCGTGACGCTTTCGGGGATTCTCAATCTTCGGGTGATTCGGTAACGCTGAAAACCCATCATCACAGAGACGCAGAGAGCACAGAGTAAGCAACTCTGTGCTCTCAGTGTCTGTGGTTGACCATCTCCTCGGAAAAACGCGGCGCTACTTCGCCACTACAAACTCCGCGCGGCAACCTTCACTTACCCAGATGCCGTCGCGGCCGTAACCCCAGCTGCGATTGAGGACGCAGTCCTTCTCACTGATCTGGCGCAATAGGCCCACGCCGTGCGAGGCGTCGACTTCGCAGACTTTTCGCTGGCCATCCGCGGACTCACAAACGAGCTTCATCGCCGTGGGAGGAAGTTTGGCAGTGGCCGGCAGCCTGTATCCGCCGAGTGCAAATTGTCCCCGGCAACCCTCGGTGACCCAAACGCCTTTGTCGTCGAAGCCCCAGCTCTTGCCGAGGACACATTCCTTTTCGCCGGTGACGCGCACGAGGGCCACGCCGTAATGCGTTTCTGCCGGGCAGTCGGCCCTGGCGTCGTTGTGCGATTCGCACGTCACCGCCTGAATGGTCGGTTTCGGAACTCCGCGGATTGCAAACTCGGCACGGCAGCCGCCGCTGACCCAGATGCCTCGATCGTCGTAGCCCCACTGCTTGCCGTAGCCGCAGGTCGTGTCATTCAGAGTGCGGACGATGCGGACGCCGGCCGCGGTGTCGGCGGCACACTCCACGCGCTGCCGGTTCTTCGTTTCACAAACGACGGTGGCGTCGAGCGCTTCCACAGCTTTCAAGGGATTGGCGTGGCCGATCATGAATTCGCCCCGGCATCCCTTGTCGACCCAGAGCTGGTCGCGCTCGATCTCATATCCCCAGCTCTCGCCCTCGACGCATTTCTTTTCGCCGAGCTGCCGGACAAGAGAAAGACCGACCTTCGGATCGGCCACGTTGTTCAACTCGGCGGGGCACCATTCCAGCGTCCCTTTCTGCGACTCGCAGACGATGCGCCGGCTGCCGGTGAGGCTTCCGCCGCGCAGCGAGAATCGTCCGCGGCATCCGGCGTCGACCCACACCACGCCTTCCATGCGCGTTCCGTACGTCGTCCCTTCGATGCAGCGGTTGTCGCTGAGTTCCATCGTGAGGACGGCCTTGCCGGCGGACCCGCCGCGGCATTCGCGGTAGTGTCCGTCGATCGATTCACAGCTGATGGTCGCGCCCTGCGCCATCGCCTGCGCCGCACAGGACAAGAGAACCGCACACATCGCCAGGATTCTGCGCATCGCTGCCTCCGATTTCTGCTGATCATATTCCGGGTGTTGGGTTTGGGTGGTGGGTTTGTGGGGTTGTGGGATAGGTCTCGGCGTCTCGCAGCGCATTAGTCATGCGCCCTACCGGATTGCAGCAGACCGCGAAACCACGAGATCTGAGACCGAGGCACCGGCTCACGCGGCAGGCCGGGTTGCGCGAGTCTGACGTATCTCCCGGACGTGTTGTAGCGGCCGCCTTCGCGGCCGCAAATCAGGGCGCGCATTTTGTTCCCCGGGCCGAGCCCGGGGCTAAGTTTGGGCAGCGCGCCTTCGCGCGCACATGCGCCGCGAGAATCACGCGCTAATGCGCGGCGCGCTTCGTCGGACTCATCGCGAAGATCGGAGAGACGCAATCGGCGCAAGGTCGTAGCATGCGGCAATAGGCGTGACCTGGCGGGGATTTGCGGCCGGGCTCGTCCACGCCGAGGCAGGAATCGAGCGCGCGAAGGCGCGCTCCGCAATCCTTAGCCCCGCGCTGCGCCCGGGGGAAGCCCGGGGCTAGGTTTGGGCAGCGCGCCTTCGCGCGCACATGCGCCGCGAGAATCACGCGCTAATGCGCGGCGCGCTTCGTCGACTCATCGCGAAGATCGGAGAGACGCAATCGGCGCAAGGTCGTAGCGATGCGGCAATGGGCGTGACCTGGCGGGGATTTGCGGCCGGGCTCGTCCACGCCGGGGCAGGCATCGAGCGCGCGAAGGCGCGCTCCGCAATCCTAGCCCCGGGCTGCGCCCGGGGGACGCAAGGCCCCCCAATTCGCGGCCGCGAAGGCGGCCGCTACAAGGTCTGCGATTCGCGACCGAGGCACCGGTTCACGCGACAGAACTGTTCGCCGCGCCGCGAAACCACGACACCCGGCACTCGGCTGCAACCGACCAACTCAACACCCGCGCCCCCGCCAACCACCGAGTAGACTCCACCCAGGAGAAACCCACCATGTCCGAGCACTACTACGACGCAAAACACCTCGGCGCATTCGGCGGCATCGGCGAAGGCGCTCCGGAGCTGGCGAAGAAATTCTTCGACTACTACAACGCGGTCTTCGCGGCGGGCGCGCTCACGGAGCGCGAGAAGGCGCTCATCGCCCTCGCCGTCGCTCATGCCGTCCAGTGTCCGTACTGCATCGATGCCTATACGACCACGAGCCTCGAGAAAGGCGCCGACCTCGAGCAGATGACCGAGGCGGTGCATGTGGCGTGTGCAATCCGAGGAGGCTCGTCGCTCGTTCATGGGATGCAGATGAAGGAACACGTGAAGAAGGCAGGGATGTGAGAAGGTGTGAGTGAGAAGAGTTCGATGACCTTGGAGTTCACTGGCGGCGTGACGTCTTCTGCCATCGACGGGCCGCGTGCCGCGCAATCGCTGCGGGCGCGGCAATCGACGCTTGCGGCTCCGGCGGAGCAGTTGCGCCAGCTTGCAAACGTCGTCATCGACGGACAGCCGCTCGATTTCGAGCAGTCGATCGCGTCCGCCGGTTTCCTTGGCCTCCACCCCGCTCCCCTCGAAATCTTTCAAATCAACCTCGGCAAACTCTGCAACATGACCTGCCGGCATTGCCACGTCGATGCGGGGCCGGACCGCACCGACGCGATGATGAGCATCGAAACAATCGAGGCGTGTCTGCGCGCGCTCGATCAAACCGCGGCGCACACGGTCGATCTCACCGGCGGCGCGCCGGAGCTGCATCCGCACTTTCGCTACGTCGTGGACGAGGCGGTTAAGCGAGGCAAGCACGTCATCGACCGCTGCAATTTGTCCGTGCTGCTACTCGCGCGCAACAAGGGGTTGGCCGAGTGGCTGGGAGAGCGCGGCGTGGAGATCGTGGCTTCGCTGCCGCACTACCGAAAGCGCAACACCGACGCGCAGCGCGGCGACGGCGCATTCGATAAATCGATCGAGGCGCTCAGACTCTTGAACGAAGCCGGCTACGGCAACGGCGATCCGCGCCGCAGACTGACGCTGATGAGCAACCCGGCCGGCGCGTTTCTTTCCGCGAATCAGTCGAGCATCGAGACGGAATGGAAAGAGGGTCTGCAACGCAATTTCGCCATCTCGTTCGACCGCCTCTTCACGCTCAACAACATGCCGATCTCGCGTTTCCTCGAGTGGCTCGTCGAGACGGACAACCTCGATCCGTACATGGAGCGGCTGGCGAAGTCGTTCAATCCCGCGGCGATCAACGGATTGATGTGTCGCAACACGATCTCGATCTCATGGGACGGCCGGCTGTACGACTGCGATTTCAATCAGATGCTCGATCTCGATGCGTTGCCGGATGATGCCGCGATGCACGTGTCCCAATTCGACCTCGCCGCCTGGCAACGCCGCCGCATCGTTACGCGCAGGCACTGCTTCGGATGCACCGCGGGATCGGGCAGCTCGTGCGGCGGCGCGACGGCGTAGGCTCGCTCAGATCGGCGGACCCTCACCCCGACTCTCGGACCAAAGCGCCAGAAGCTCTACTCGCTCAGGCGCCCCGTGTACCCGGTAGTAGAGAAAATGCCAGATGCGCGAGAGATGAATCCGGCGAACGTCCGGAAGCTCAGCATCGACCGCCCGAGGTCCGGCGAACGGCTGGAGCGTGATCACACTGAGGGCTCGTTCGATCTCTTTGCGAACGGCATTCGGAGCCGCCGTGCGTTGACTCCGCCACCAACTCTCCAACTCGCGAATGTGCCGGGCTGCGAGATCGCTGATCTCAACCGGCAGCGGTGATCTCATTCGCGGCTGCGCATCTCGCGAAGCAATTCGTCAGCGGAGATCGTCTCTCCCCGCTCGCACTGCGCGATCGATTCGAGAAGAACGGCGCGAAGCTCGGGGCTGACCTCGAACGTCTCCTCATCCTCACGTGCGATCAGCGTTATGTCGGCGCCCTCGGGAAGCTCTCCTTCGTAAACAATCTGGCCGTGAACAACTTTGCCCGACGCGATTTTCATGGCTGGAATTCTAACGTGAAACGCTTTCAGAACATCACACGCTGCACTGTCCAGAAGAGCCCGACGGCAGCAATTGCCAGCGATGCCGGAATCACAAACCGCGCTCGGTACCACGGCTTCTTCTCAATCCAATGAGCGATCAGCCAATACGCCGTCGCGATCACCGTCAATTGCCCCAGCTCCACGCCGACGTTGAACGTTACGAGCGCGGTGAGGAACTCGGAGCGCGGCAATCCCATCTCTTTCAATACGCCCGCGAAGCCCATGCCGTGAAGGAGTCCGAATGCGAAGACGATGGCCACGCGCCACGGTTTGAGCTCACTGGTGACGAGGTTCTCTACAGCGACATAGACAATCGACAATGCGATCATCGGCTCGACGATGCGCGGCGAGAGCGACACGAGGCCGTAGATCGTCAGGCCGAGGGTGATGGAGTGGGCAATGGTGAACGCGGTGACCTGCGCGAGGATGGCGCGAATCCTCGTCGTCAAGAGAAAGATGCCGAGGACGAAGAGGATGTGATCGAGGCCGTGCGGAACGATGTGCGTGAAACCCAGCATCAGGTACTGCTTCATCACCTCGGATCTCGTCGGCGGAAGAACGTCGCGCGCGAGCGGAAACGGGGCGGTGCGTTGATCACCTTCCAGCCACTCGCGCGCCGGTGCGCCATGTCCCTCGTTCTCGATCGCGATCGCATACGCCGCGTAGGTCAGCGCGTATTGCCAGGTGAAATCGCCGGCGTGCGGAGGGATGTCTCCGCGGTACCGCACGACGACATACGAGGCCTGCCGCGCATCGGCCGGCGCGACGATCGGCAGCACGTCGACGTGCTTCGCCGCTTCGATGGCGCCGAAGCGGACGCTGGCCGCGCTTCCGAGTTGCGTTGCGCGCGTTTGCAATCGCGCTTGTAACTCCAGCGTCGTCAGAGCCGTCGATCGCGTTTGATGCGCGGCCGCTTCGAGCTTGTTCAGCAGCGCCTGCGGCGCCGTGATCACATCGATGGCGAAGGTGTGATCCTTCCGAAAGACCGCGCGAACCTGGGTCGTACCGATCTCGTGCGCGTGGGCGCGTGTGGCGAACGCGATCGCGACCGCGACGATGAAGAAGAGCCGCTTGTGCGTGGACAAGTCCATTGCAAGGATCTACGAGGCTGCGCCGCCCGCGGGTTGGTTCGGATGCATCGGCCTGATTCTAAGCGCCCGAAGTGACGCCGTTCTGCTTCGAGTGCTATTCAAGCCCTCAACGACCGGTAGTGGGGGCAGTTTGAAAGTTATTGACCCTTCAATCCCATTTCGGCAGCGGTCCGGCTACGTATCGCAGCAATCTCCGAAGGCGCCACCTTGACCTGCCGCGCGTAGATTGCGGCGTCAATGTCGGCCCGATGGTTCAGCCGAATGCGCCAGTAATCGTCATGCCATATCTGGAGAGCGATGAACACCAAAAAGACGATCAGGTGCACGCACCACGGAGGTCGCTGACTGGCATTGGTGTTGATGACCAGCAGAACGTAGGCTGCGAACGCCAACTTTGCGGGTGACGTAAGATTCGACAGAACTTCTTTCATCTTGGACCCCCTCTCGTCGCGGCCCAACAGAACCGGGCGTATCATTCGTCGATGGTTGCGATCTTGCGCCTCAAGAGAATCCTGGAACCAGTAATAGCGCGCGTCGAGCGCGAGTTAGGGATTCGAATCCTCTGGGACGTCGTTGGCGACCAGAAGAACACCAAGTATGTACTCAAGATCGCGGGTTCGATGTCGGGAGAGATCATAATCCCTGACATCGCATCGGACGACGTGATTGCATCGCGTATGTACGCTTCGCTGAACAGGCATTTCGAACCGCCGAGTAGCCTCCACGCGTGAGCACGATACAGGTCGTAATCGAAGAGGATTTGCTGCGCTCGACTGATCGGGCGGCTCGACGGCTCAAGGTGAACCGTTCCGCACTGATTCGCGATGCGCTCCGAGAACACCTGCCGCGTCTGCACATGGCGGATCTTGACCGTCGGGAGCGGAATGTATATGAGCGGACTCCTGAGAATCCCGCGGAGTTTGCCGTCTGGGATGGAGTCGCCGCCTGGCCTCAAAAGTAGGGCGAGCCGATGTTCCCTCACACGCGATAAGCTTCCGCGCATGAAGCTACGACTGTCGATCGTTGTCCTGGTTTTTCTCATGACACTTTCCGCTCATGCTGCTGATGAAGTGGCTCGCCTGCACGCGCTCTTCGACAAGACCTGGGAAACAGGCATCAAGGAGAGCCCGATGTTCGCGACGCATGTTGGGCGTCACGAATACGACGACCGCCTTGGCTCCGTGACGATGGCGGATCTGGAGCGGCGCAACAAAGACGACAAAGCGACGCTGGCCGAGCTGGCGGCGATCGATCGCTCGAAACTGCCGGCCGAGGAGATGGTCAATTACGACATCTTCAAAGAGCAGATCGACAACGGCGTCGCCAGCTTCGAGCTCGGCGACTACCAGATGCCGTTCAACGCCGACTCCGGATTTCACAGCGGCTTCTCGCGGCTCCCCCAGGATGTGCCGCTGGCCACGACCAAGGATTACGAGAACTACATCAGCCGGCTGAATCAGTGGCCGCGCTACGTGCGCGAGGAGATCGCACTGATGCGCATCGGCATCGCGCGCGGCATGACCGTCGCGCGTGCCACGCTGAATGGCTATGACTCGACGATCATCGCCCACGTCGTCGACGATCCGGAGAAAAGCGTTTTCTGGAAGCCGTTCGCGAAGTTCCCCTCCACCGTCCCCGAGGCGGATCGCGATCGCTTGCGCGCGGCAGGCCGCAAGGCGGTCATGGAGGGCGCGGTCACCGGCTACCGCGAGTTTCTCGATTTCTTCCGCAACGAGTACCTGCCGCACGCGCGCACGACGTTGGGCGCGTCCGAGCTTCCCAATGGCCGCGCGTATTACAAACAGCAGATCCGCGAGTACACGACGCTCGATCTGACTCCCGAGCAGATTCACAAGATCGGACTTAGTGAGGTCGAGCGCATTGCGGCGGAGATGAACACGGTCATGAAGGACGTCGGGTTCAAGGGCGACTTCCCAGCGTTCCTCGTCTTTCTGCGCACCGATCCGCGCTTCTACGCGAAAACTCCCGAGGAGCTGCTGATGCGTGCGTCGCGCATCGCCAAACGGATCGACGGGAAGCTGCCGTCGCTCTTCAAGACGCTGCCGCGACTCCCTTACACCGTCGAGCCGGTTCCGGCGGACATCGCGCCGAAATATACGAGCGGCCGGTATGTCGGCGCGCCCGAAGGGAGCACGCAGCCCGGCATCTATTGGGTGAACACGTACATGCTGGAGAGCCGCCCGCTTTATAACCTCGAGGCGCTCACACTGCACGAAGCGGTGCCCGGACATCATCTGCAGATTTCATTGAGCCGCGAGCTCACCGGCCTGCCGAATTTCCGCCGCTTCTCGTACATCTCGGCGTTCGGCGAAGGGTGGGGGCTTTACTGCGAGTGGCTGGGACTCGAAGCGGGCATTTACTCCGATCCGTATTCGAACTTCGGCCGCCTGACATACGAGATGTGGCGCGCCTGCCGGCTGGTGGTCGACACCGGCGTACATTCGATGGGGTGGACGCGCAAACAGGCCATCGATTACCTGGCCAGCCACACCGCGCTGCCGCTGCACGAAGTGGAAACCGAAGTCGATCGCTACATTTCGTGGCCGGGCCAGGCACTTTCGTACAAGCTCGGCGAGCTGAAGATCAAAGAGCTGCGCAAACGCGCCGAGGGGACGCTGGGGACGCGATTCGACCTGCGCGCATTTCACGACGTCGTGCTGGGCAGCGGCGCGGTGCCGCTGAACGTGCTGGAGGCGAACGTCGATCGCTGGATTGAAACGCAGCGGACGCAGCATTGAGGGATTTTTTACGATGAAATTCGGGGCCGAGGGACGGCCGTTCGTGTAATCTCTACCTGTCCCTCCCAATGTCGAAAACGTCCCTTGGAGTCGCAGCGCTCCTCTGCCTGCTGTCCGTTCCCGGATTTGCGGCATCGCACATCTGGAGCGGAGCCGTCAACGAACAATTTTCGAACCCGGGCAACTGGTCCGGCGGATCGCCCGCGGGCGACGCCAATGCCGATCTCTCGTTTCCGGGCGGGGCGCGGCCGGCGGCAAGGAATGACATCGCCAATCTGAGCGTGCGATCGATCTCGTTCTCGGCCAGGGATTACTCGATCACCGGCAACGCGATCCGGTTCGGTCAAAACGCCGAGATCATGGACTCCACCGAAGGAGGGAACGTCATCTCGTGCGACATCATCCTGTCGAGCGACGTCAGGATCACCGCCGCGGGATGGTCCGTGGCATGGCCTTACTCGACGCTGCCGGGATTGACACTGTCGGGTTCCATCAGCGGAAGCGGCGGCGTTGAAGTGACCGGAAGTGGACGGGTGGTTTTTGGCGGAGGCGCCGCCAATACCTACACCGGCCCGACGCGTGTCCTCTACGGAGAATTGCAGCTAAAAAAACCTGCGGGCACGAATGCTGTTCCGGGCGAACTGAGGATCGAGTCGACTAACGGCAACTATGAGTATGGCTTCGTCAGTACATTTGCGGACGAGCAGATTCCCGACACAGCCCCCATTACGGTGTTCGGACCATACGCGATTCTTGGCGTTGGGGGGAGAGAAACGATCGGGCCGGTCACCGCGCGGCAGGCGGCGAGCTTCAGGACCTCCGCGTATATGGCGGGATATCTTCCGGCGACCGGGACTCTCATACTGGGCGGCGATATCGACATCGACGGAATCGGTACCACGTCGTTCTCAGGCAATATCGTCCTTCCCGCGAGCAGAACCATCACAATGAGCTCCGGGTCCCCAAGTGCGGAGTTCTGGGGGCTTTCCGCGGGCGTCCCCGGCGCGGGACTGCTCGTCAAGGGCGGACTCGACGGTCTTGGAGTCGGTAACGCGAACGTGCAGATAACAGGTTCGTACGATGGGCCGACGATCATCGAGGGCGGCATCGTGAATCTCTCGAATTCCTCGTCCCCGGTGATTCTCCGGGGCGGAGCATTCTGGGGAACGTGTGCCTCGCTGACGGCTGAATCGGGTCTTGTGAGAGCCGGGTCCTATCTGGGCGGTGTCATTACCGGGAATGTCCGGCTGGCGTCGCCCGTGACAGTCGATCTCGATTTCACGAGTTACAGTCCTCCGCGAATTCAACTGAATGGCGCGCTTGATCTCGCGGACGCACAACTCACGTTGGCTGCCGGAGTCGTTCGCCAACCGGGCACGGTCTACACGATCATCGCCAATGCCAGCTCCCAGCCGGTGGTGGGGACGTTTCATGGTCTGCCCGAAGGAACGATCATCGGCGACCGCTGGCGCATCTCGTACGTGGGTGGAAACGGCAACGATGTGACGGTGACGGAAGCGGGTCACCTGGTCTCAATGGTCAAGCTGACCGTCACTCAATCGTACGTGACGGTTGGGGAATCCGTCGCTCTCCGCGCAGAAGTCTCGGCGGAAATCGCCGGCACAACCCCCACTGGGACGGTCACCTTCTCCGAGGGAGCGGCGGTGGTTGCGTCAGTACCGCTAAACAACGGCGTCGCCGAAACCTCGGCCACCTTTCTTCGCGGCAACCATCTGATCACGGCCACCTACAGCGGCGCGGCAACCATCCAACCTTCGCAGGCGCAGGCCGGGCTCACCGTGGTCGAGCGCACGCCGGTCATCGCGTCGGTAGACCCTTCGACGGTGCTCAGCGGAACGACGACCACGCTCATCATCCACGGCTCGAACTTCGTTGACGGCTCGAACGTGAATGGCTATCCGACCTCCTTCGTTTCCTCCAGTGAGTTGCACGTCGAATTCCCCGCACCGCCGCTTACATACGATTCTTACGTGATGCTCACCGTGCAACAGCCGGGACCCGGATCCATTCGTTCAGCGTCATCCCGGCTCAACACCACCGCGACTCCGCACGACCCACCTGTCCCTACGCTGCTCGTCTTCGGAGCGCAATCCGTTACGGCACCAGTAACACCGGGGGCCATGACGGCGTGGCTCTCCGTCACTTGGAAGAGCAACGTCGTAACCGCGGCGAACACTGTCCTTTCGGATGATGACCAGGACGGATCCGTCGTCTGGGCATTGACCAAACCGACTCCACCGGCGGGCACCTTTACAGTCATGGACCTGAGCGCCCGGAAGATTCTGGCCGGGCAGCCGAATTCAGCCTACAGTCCAGCGCCTCTGCCGTTCCCTCAAAAGACGTTCCTGCGTAATCCGGACGGCAACTATTCGCACATCGTGCTGGCCTCGTCGTACAGCTACACCGACACCTGGTCCCTCCTCTGGGCAAGGCCAGGTGTCGGTGCCTGGAAGCTCAGTTTCGTCGGTGATGGATACGGTCTCGATCTCGATCATGGAATCAACGGGGTGTTCGAGCTCGAGACGTCGAGCATGATGGCGGTCGGATCATCGCCTCCGCCACCGGCGGGGATCGCACCGGGAGATCTCTTCGCTAGTATCAAGACATCCGATCTCACATGGTTCGGCGACCGGGTCGACGATCATCTCGCCGAGTCGGCCGGAGCGGGCGTGATTTCGTTCGTCGACCGCTTCGGCACGAGCGCTGCCGAGAAGACCGGCGTTGCACATGTCAAGTTGCTTCGCGTCGAAGGAACGGATGGCACAGTCAGTGTGCAGTTCGCCACCGCGGATCTGACCGCACACGCAGGAGAGCGATACGTGGCGCAGGCAGGAACCGTTACGTTCGGCCCCGGCGAAATCTTGAAGACGATTGACATCCCCCTGATCGACGACCATTCGTATACCGGCAACGATACATTTGGGATCACGATCTCGAATCCGGCCGGTGCCACGATTGGAGTCGCATCCTCCGTGGTCGTGTCAATCATCGACGGCGATCCAATACCTGTTCTATCGATGACTCCCTCGCTATTGTCCGTTCAGGAAGGCGACAGCGGAACGATCCAGATTCCCATCACAGTCACGATGACGGGCGTAACGAGCAAACAGGTGTCCGCGAACTGGTACTACACCGACCCAGCCGGCTATGGGTCGACCAGCGGCCAGCTCCTCTTCAATCCGGGCGAAACGCAGAAGACATTCAGCGTGAAGTACAAAGCGAACACTACGCCGGAGCCCAATCGCACGATCACAGCCGGCTTCGGTGAGTTGATCGGAGCAACCGCCGGTACGACAACGTCCATCACGATCGTCGACGACGATTTCGCGACGGTCTCCATCTCGGACGCCAGCGTTTCGGAGTCGGCCGGTACCGTCACGGTCCGTCTCAACGCATCCAAACGCTCGAACAAACCAGTCTCAGTGACCTACGCCACCAGCGACGCATCCGCGGTCGCCGGCAGCGACTACACCGCAAGAAGCGGCACGATCACATTCGATCAATCAACGACCGTGCAGACGATCTCGATCCCCATCCTGAACGACACGATCGCGGAAGGAACTAAATCGTTTGTTTTCACGCTAACCGGCGTTCAGAACGCCCACCTGGGACGATCGACAGCCATCATCTCGATCGTTGACGACGACACGCCCACATCCTCCACACCGACAGGAATGTCGGCAACGGCAACGGGACCAGCCGCCGTGATCGTCACCTGGTTTCCGGTCGCCAACGCCACGTATGAGATTTATCGAAGCTCATTCGCGAGTCCGTTCGCGCCGTTGATCTCAACACCGCAAACATGGTTCACCGACACGTCGGTCGTGTCTGGAACGACCTACTTGTACAAGGTCCGCGCGATCACCTCCGGCACTCCCTCGGCCTTCGGAGCCGTCGATGCGGCCACGACGATCGCCTTCACCGACGACCCGCTGATCTCCGGAACCACGAGCGTGAAAGCGGTCCACATCAATGAGCTTCGGGCGGCAATTACCGCTATGCGCACCGCGGCCGGGCTGACGACCTCGTTCGACGGCTCCCCCTCCAGCGGATCACTCATTCGAGCGGCCGACATCTCGCAGCTTCGCACCGCCCTCGATGCCGCGCGTGCGGTGATCCAGTTGCCCGCGCTGGTTTACAGCGATCCTCTTCTGACCGCCGGAACGACGTCCATCAAAGCCGGGCACATCCAACAGCTACGCGACGGCTGCCGTTAACGATAGACTCGCTTCAATCGGTCCCGGAACTACCAAGGAGAACGCGATGAAGAAGCTCGTAGCCCCTCTCGCTTTTCTGCTGCTCGCCGGATGCGCGACGTCGAAGCCGCAGAATCTCAAGTTTCTGGGCAGCGGCATCGAGCTGCAGTCGATGCCGGGTAGCCCTTCAATGAAGTCCTGGTCAAGCCGGCCTGGTGTTCTCGGCGACTATCACGCCTTCCTCTTCGATCCGGTCGTCGTCATTCTCGACAAGCCGGATCCGAAAAAAGAGGTCAGCGGCCAGGAGATGAAGGATCTCGGCGTTCATGTCCGCGACGTCTTCATCGGCGAGCTGACGCGCGGCGGCTATTCGGTCGTCGATGTTCCAGGGGCCGGCGTGCTTCGCGTCCGCGCGGCGCTGACCGAGCTCGTGCCGGTCGATCCGGCCAAGAACGCCGCCGCCAAGGTCGTCGGAGCAGTCATCCCCGGCGGCATTTTCCTGCCGACGGTCGACATCGGCCAGGCAGCGATCGAAGTCGACATGCGCGACAGCGTGACGAACGCGCGCGTGGCAGCCTTCGCCGATCGCAAGGCGGGACGCGCCTACTTTAACGGCCTCCGTCCCTACCGGCGATGGGGCGATGTGGAGTCGGCCTTTGCCGGATGGGCCAGCGAGTTCCGCACGCGACTCGACGCAATTCACGGGCCGCAGAAGGTGAAGTAGGGAGTTGATCAACGCTCAAACGTGAGCGACGCCCACAAACTCTCCCAATCGGAGTTCGAGCCCGACGGCGCGGGAATCATCTGCACCGATTTGATCAGCCACACGCCGCGCTTCGGAAGGTGAAAGGTGACGCGGCCCTTTGCATCGGAGCGGATTCGCAGACGTAGCGATGCGTCTTCCTGATGCATCGCCACGACCAGCGCGTTCGGAAGCGGCTTTCCGTCGTAGAGGACGACGACGTTCATCTCGTCGTTCTTCATTTGATAAGGGTTGGTCTTCGGGACGATCTCGTAGCGAAAGGCCAACGGCGCGTCGAAGCGAGCGCCCGTGCCGGCGCCGTCCGTGTAGATGAGCGCCTTCGCGCAGCGCGAGAAGATTTCCTTTGACGGTTTCAGAGAATCGCCGCTGCGTTTGCGTGAGGCGATTACCGACTCCAGTCCTTCGTCTTTCAGGTACTGCTCGAACTTCTCCGCCGGCATCTCCAGGTACTTCGGCTTGCTGCGATAGCCGATGACCGCGATGCCCGCACGCTCGACCGCCAGATAGCCCGCAGGATCGCGCCGTTCCAGTCCGGCGATATCCCGCTCCCCCGCGCCGTCGCGGACAATGAACCGCTCGATCATCGACGAGTCGCGCGCCACCGCATCGCCGACGAACTCCTGACCGACGCGCAAACTCGTAAGCAGGGTCGTCCCGATCTGCGGCCGGAACGTAGACGGCTCGATCCAGAAGTCGTGCGCGGCCGCGGCGCGCGCGACGAATGCGAGGATCAGGAAGAAACTCTTGCGCATGGTTATCTCGTTACTGTCATCCCAGGCAAATCATGCCGAAGGCCCCCCAGTAACGCTGCCATGCAACGAAACTCCCAATCGAGCGGTCCTTCTCCCCCACGCTTTTGGTGGGGGAGAAGGTGCCGAAGGCGGATGAGGGGGCGTCTCCAACTACCCGGCATGCGACAATTACGGCTTGTACTCCGTGGCCAGCACAAACCGTCCGTCATTCGACGCGTTATCGACGACGACTGCATAACAGACCGCTGCATCCGAGGGGTCGAATTGCACCGTGCCGCCGCTCACCACCGTGGTCATCGATGTCTGCTGCCAGGCATTTGCGCCGAGGTTGAGCGTAACGGTGCCGAGGGTCAGTTTTCCGCTGCTGTCGAGGATTGTGGCTTTGACCGAATTCGCATTGTCGGACTGATTGAAGCAACCGATGTTCGTTCGCGAGTTGGCGCCAACCGACACTCCGGGACTAAATGAGCGTGAGCTCGTTCCAGCGAACTCCAGTGCCGGGACCGACGTGCCGTAACGTGTGCCGCTCGTACGCACCTCGGCATCGATAATGAATCGGTTGTTGTGCGTCCCACCCGCCGTTTCGGGAGCTCGGAACGTTACCGCGCCACCGCCGACAAAGCCCTGAAACACCTCGTCGACAAAATTCGAAAACGTTTTTGATTCGCCGGCGGCAAGCGAAATGGTCGCGTTATGCTGGACGCCCGACGCGTCCCAAAGCGTTGCCTGCACCGTAAATGCGGACGCGGTCGGATTCAGGATCGCTACGTACGTCTGAAACGTCGATCCGATGCCCGGCACGTTCCCCATTACAGGCACGGTCTGGAAATCGGAGGCAAAACCCTGCGTAACCGGAACACGGCGCTGCGCGAACGCGGGCATCGTAATGACTGCCATTGTGAGGGCGAGGAGAGATGCGAGTCTCTTCATGGTCTATCTCCTATTGATGATTGCGGCGGCTGGTCAGGGGTTGGGGATATTCGGCTGCGTCGGAACATTGGTGCCGCCATGTCCCTGCAACAGACCCTGGTGTGCCGGCGCCAGGAACGGAAAACGGGGCAGATAATCTTTGTCGTTGACTTCGACGCCTTTTGCCAGACCTGCGCCCGGATCACCGGCGACGATCAGGCTGATCAGCACGCTGTTTACATTGACCTGATTGCGATTTGCCGTTGTGCCGCCGCCGATGCGGCGTCCATTGGGGAATTGCGAGTCGATCGAGGCGTCAAGAGTGATGACATCGCCAGTAGAACCATCGGCCACAGGAATCGGCCGCCCGAGGTTGATGGCGTTGATGATGTCGAGCCGAGGACCCTTGAGCGTCGTCACGGCGGCCGCGGGAACGCCCAAGGCCTTGTAAATACCCAGCGCCTCCGCGTCCCGCACAAGAACGGGATAGAGAATGTCGGCGCCGAAGCGCGTAACGTCCTTCATCGGATCGGTATGCAGATAGAGCGTCTGCCGCTGCGTTCCTACGAGGCCGGCATTGAATAGAGGAAGCGCATTACGGCCAACCTGCGTGTAATTGCCGGAGCCGCGCAGCCCGGTAATGATGTTGGTGGCATCGACCGTCTGCGTGGCCTGACGGCTGATGCTCGACCAGACGCGCAGAAGGCTGTCGGTCGACGAGGCATTGAGCGTTCCATTGTGAGGAATGCCGTCCGGGAAAAGATCGCCGGTCGGAATCTCGAGAGCGATCGAGAAGACATTGAACCCGGTAAATACATCTTTGACCGTCGTATGGCGGGCGCCTTCAATGCCGCCGAGGTCGGTGCTGCCGAGGTTGACGAGATCGAAGATGCCCTTCTCATCGAGTTGATACGGATCATCGAATTCCCCGGCGATGATGCGTCCGCCGCCGGTCAGCGACTGGATGAACGTATCGACGAATGCCTGATCGTAAAGACCCACTTGGCGGCTGGTCGGATCGCCGGAGTCGTAGCCTTTGAAGGGTCCGAGGCCATAAACCAGACGGTCGGTTTGAGGACCGTGATTGTTTGGAAGGACTTTGAGATTCTCTCCGATGACGACCGGCGTCGGGTTGCCCGGCGCCAGCACACGTGTGACGGTCATCGTCTCGGTGCCGCCGGTGAGTTGCCAGAGCAATTCGTTGCCGCCGCCCAGTGCATCCGTCGGGCTCGGCGCCGCCTCGGGGGTCAATGTGTTCTTGAACTCAACGCGATATACCGCCTCGTCCTTCAGGCTTGTCCCTTTCCCGATGTGGAACTCATAACGGTAGCCATTGCAGGCGCGGAATCCCTGATTGCCCTGCCCCGGCTCGTGCAGCGGATTGAAATCCATGACCAGGTAAAGCTTGTCGTGCGTCGCGTTCGACACCCAGGCGTAGGTGTCAGTGTTGTCCGCGCACGGCTCGTTGAGAATCGCGAGCGCCTCGCGATGACTGGAGGCCTGAGCGAGCGGGACGATGAATACGGCAACTGCAAGAGTGAGTGCACCAGCCAGCCGGTGCGAGAGAGAGAGTTTCATCGGTTCTCCTTTGGTCCACGGATCCGTTCCGTGGTTTCGAAAGGAGTCTACGTTGCTGCGCGCGAAGCAGACGTATGAAGGGGGAAAAACGTGGTTGTTGGATTGCGGTTGCTGGGTTGCTGGGTCTCGCGGTTACGCAGTCGTGCGGTCTGGCGCTCATAAGGTTTGGAGCGGTCTTGCTCCGCTCGCAACTCAGCCGCAGCTCTGCAACCAAGCAACCCAGCAACCAGGCAACCAGCCCACCGAGCAACTTCGCGACTCCGCTACCGAGCGACCGCGACCGCAAACCCGCGAGCGTGCTAAGGTAGCAACCCATCAACAAAGGAGGCGCCCCATGATCAAGAAGAAAGATGTTCAGAAAGCGGCTAAGAAGGCGGCAGACGCCGTCGTCGAGGCGGGCGAAGACGCGTACAAAGCGGTCAGCAAGGCCGCGGCTCCCAAGCTGAAGGCGATCAAGAAAGCAGCGGCACCGACGGTGAAGCAGGCCAAAAAGGTCGTGCAGAAGCAGGTCGCCAAAGGCGTGAAGTCGGCCAAGGCGATGACCAAGGACGCTCTCAACGCCGGCTCGAAAACGCTCAAGCGCGCAGCGAAGAAAATCTGATGAACTGAGGTTGCCGGGCTCCGGCGCGGCAACCTCACCCACCTTCGCGCTCGATGCAGACGAGTCCCACCCATTCGCCCGGCAGCGAGCGCTCCGAACGCGACTCGGCGCGTTTCTCTCCGCTGGAGCGAATCGTTCTCGTTCTCGCGTTCCCCTCTATCGCCGGACGGCTGCTGCAACTGGCCGGGCTTCATCCGCTGGTGTGGGACGAGGTCGAATTCTTTCGCGCCACCGACTGGATCTGGCGCGGGCTCGTTCCCTATCGCGATTTCTGGGAGCATCACACGCCGCTGCAGTGGTTCGTCTTCGCGCCGTTCGCCGCGCTGACGCATTCGCCCGGCGCGCCGGCGATCATCCTCATGCGTCTTGCCCAGATTCCAGTCTGGATCGCCACGTTCGCGCTTCTGATGCGCTGGATGGATCGGGCCGGCATCGCGCGATGGGCGCGTTGGGCCGCGACCGGCGTGGCGTTCTGCAGCTCACTGCTGATGCTGCCCGTCGTCGAGTATCGCGTCGATGTCATCGGCTGCTTCTTCCTGATCCTGGCCGTCTACTTCGTGCAGCGGATGCCGGATGGAACGCGATACGCGATCTTCGCCGGAGCCGCCTTCTGTTTCGCCTGCTTCGCCAATCTCCGCCTCGGCCCCGTCGTTGCGGTGGCCGTGCTGCTCAGCCGCATCATCTCCGTTGAAGACCGCGACTGGAGCGGCAACGTCCGCGCCTACTGGCTCTTCGCCGGCGCCGCCGTCACCTTCGCACTCGGCGCGCTCTACTTCGTCGCCACAAACTCCGTCGCCGTCACGTATCGCCACGTCTGGAGCGAGAACTTTCTCGCCGACCGCTTCTCGCCGCCGATCCCAGGCATGTTTCTCTTCCGCCTGGCCTCGCCGTTCGGGTTCCGGCGCTTCATCGAGAAGATCGACTTCGATCCTTCCAGCATCGATCCCGCCGGCATCATCATCCTGCTGGCCGGACTCACCGGCGTCGTCATGATCCTGGCGCGCCGCTGGCGGACGCCGGACGACCGCTTCTATCTCGCCTTTCTCGCCGCCGCGAATCTCCTCTTCGTCGCGGCGATGAAATACATCTTCAACTACCACTTCGAGATCGTCGTCCTGACGCTGATTCCGTTCGTGGCGATGATGATCGAGTCGTACGTGCCGCGGCGCGTGGCGATGGGAACGCTGGCCGCGCTCCTCTGCATCGCCACCGCGGTCACCGTCTTCCGCGGCAAAGAAGGCGACACGCGCTACCAGGACCACATCATGCGCGAAGCCGATCGCGAGACGCGGCCGGGAACGAAGGTGTGGGACAGCGTCGGTTGGGCGCTGCGCCGCGAGCCGGCGTATCGCTACTGGTTTCTGCGGATGATCGTGACGGAGCTCGAGAAGCACGGCCTGTTTCAACCGTACACGCCGCAGCAACTCCTCTCCGATCCTCCCGCCGCCGTCATCGCCGATCACGACACCCGCGCCTGGATGCTTCGCCACCCCCCGCTCGGCATCGCCGTCGTCACGCACTACCTCCCCGTCGAGACTGATCTCTGGCTTCCGGGGATGAGCGCGTTCCTCGCGCCAGGCCGCAACGCGACGTGGATCGTTCCCGCGGACGGCACGTACACGATCTACGCATCGCCGCGACTGGCCTCCCATCCCTGGTTCCGCCAGCCGCTCTATTTCGAAACCGCGTTCTGGCACAACCGGACCGCCGTCGCCGTCCGCCCCTCCGACGCCGCACCGGCACCGATCGCATTCACGGTCAACGGCGAGCCAGTCGCGCCCGGCATGCGGACGCTGACGCTTCACCGACTCGACCGCCTCGCCGCAACCAGCAGCGCGTCAACGCCGCTCGGCGTGATGCTCCCTCGCGTCGAGCGCGAGCGGCTGTTCGTCGTGCCGCCGATAGGAGTGACGCTCGATGCCTCGACTGCGCCAGGGTGGCACGTCCCGGACTTGTCGGTGCTCGCGTATCACGAGGAGTAGCCTCGCAATTCAACACTGTCATCCTGAGCCGCCGAAGGACACGAAGTGCCGGAGGACGGTCGAAGGACCCCCTGATTTCGTGCAGGTGTGGATGCGTTAGAAAAACCATCGCCCAAGATCAGGGGGTCCTTCG
>JAXDGW010000136.1:0-10441 GCA_034664845.1 Thermoanaerobaculia bacterium
AGATAGAGTCTCGCTCCGGACCCGGGGATTCCTCTCCGTGCTTCGCCGGTTCGGAATGACACATCTTCCGCTACCCCAGAATCCCCCGCCACTTCGCCGGCGTCGCGTCGTAGCCGGGGAAGACGCTTTTCAGCGACGGCACGGCCATCTGCTTCGTCAGCAGCTCGGCGAAGACATCGCGAAAATCGGTGGTGATGGCGAGGTCGCGGTTCTCGTAGAGCTGCTGCGACGCAAGGCCCGGCCATTTTCCGTAGACCTTGCCGCCTTTGACGCCGCCGCCCAGCACCAGCATCACGTTGGCGTGGCCGTGATCGGTGCCGCGGTTGCCGTTCTCGCGGACCGTGCGGCCAAACTCCGACATCGTCACGAGGACCACGTCGCCCATGCGCGACCCGAGGTCGCGGGTGAAGGCGGCGATGGCGTCGGAGAAGTTGCGGAGGTTGTTCGCGAGCTGCCCCTGAGCGCCGCCCTCGCCGGCGTGCGTGTCCCATCCACTCACGTCGGCGAACGCCACCTCGAGGCCGACGTTCGATTTGATCAGCTGCGCGATCTGGCGCAGCGAATTGGCGAGCGGTCCGTTTGGATAGACCGCGCCGTTCTCCGGCTGCAGTTTCTGCGGATCGGCACTCTTGAGGATGCGGGCGGCGTCGAACGAGTCCTTCGCCGTTCCGCCCATCGCTCCGGCCACCGCCTCGCCGTACATCGACTCGAAGCCGCCGCTGACGTTCGAGCTGCCGCGAACCCCGAACTGCCCGAGGTTCGTCATCGCCACCGCGCCGGCAGAACCGGAAAGGATGCGCGGCAGCGCTGGTGAGAATGCCACCGCCCGCAACGGTGAGGCCTTGGCCTCTTTCCGGAGGCCAACCGCACGCGAGAGGAATCCGTCCTCCGTCGACTTCACTCCCGGCGTCCCCGACTCCATGAAGTCCTGCGCATCGAAATGCGAGCGCGTGGCATCAGGGGAGCCAACGGCATGAACGAACGCCGCGCTGTGGTCCTTAAAATACGGGGTCAGCGAAGCCAGCGACGGATGAAGTCCGTAGAAGCCGTCGAGATCGAGCGCGCCACCGGCGGCGCCGGGCCGCGGAATGGCAATCGTCGGCCGCGCCGCGTAGTACGCCTGCTCGCCGTACGGGACGATGACGTTCAGTCCGTCGACGGCGCCGCGCTGGAAAATGGCGACGAGCGTCTTGCTCCCTTTCGTCGTCGCGGCGTTGGCCATCTTCACGAACACATTCGGAAGCAGACTGCCGCCGACAAGCGCCAAGCCGGAGGATTTGAGGAAGATGCGTCGGTCGATCATGGGTCTCCTTTTGCGGTCGCGCGGGTCTCGCGGTTTCGAGGTCTCGCGGCGGGCCACACCGCGAGACCCCGCGACTCCGAGACTTCGCTACCGCGCGCTACTGCCTCTGAAACTCCGGCGATCCGAGAATCAGCCCCGCGACCGTCGGTAATTGCGCGTTGTTCTCCATCGGCGTCTTGACTTCGGCGATCCGCGACTTGATCGTGGCGCGCGTCTCCTCGGTCAGATTGCCGCCGGTCAAGGCCAGCGCCAACGCTTCGACAGAGCGCGACACGTCCGTCGCGTCGCCTGCATTGATGAGCGAAACGACGTCGCCGTGAACGCCGGGGAGTTTGTTCGACGCGAGTGAGAGCGCGAAGTTGAGCCGGTTCATCAACGCGCCCGTGTTGATCCAGACGTCCGCCTTGTCGCTGTAGCCGGTCGGCGGCTGCGCGCCATAGAGCGGCTCTCCGATCTGCTGCAACGCGCGAGCGATCGGCGTGGCGTCGGCAATCGTTCCGTTCACCGCGCGCACCGCCGAGATCGTGTACTCGAAGGGCGACTTCACCTTGGCGCGATAGACGGCCGGATCCCAGAACTCGGGGCTGGCGATGACCGCCTTCACTGTCAGCCGGAGATCGCCGTCCGAGGCGAGGAACTTCGCCGCAACACGATCGACGAGCGCGGGAGGAGGTTCGTCAGCGACGAGACGCTGGCAGAGTTTGAACGCGATGCGATGCGCGGTGGCCGGATGGTGCGCGAGCATGTGGATGACCCGCTCGCCCTCTTCGATTCCGCCACCGGCCGCGAACCGCGTCCCCATCACGCTCTTGGCGCCGGAATCGTGAAGGAAGGGACGGAAGACGAACGCGGCCCCTTCGCCCCCGCCGTCGCGTTCGCGCGTGATCGTCCATCCGGTCAGCACGCGCGCCAGCTCCGTCACGTCTTTCTGCGTGTAGCCGGCGTCGACGCCGAGGGTGTGAAGCTCCATGATCTCGCGGGCGTAGTTCTCGTTGAGACCGCCCTTCCGTTGTGCGCGCTGCATCGCGTCCGGCATGGCGCGCCCGCCGAAACGGCCGTTGCCGAATGCCGCACGCTGCGCGAACCGCGGCCGGTTCTCCGGCGCGGCAGTCGAGCGCGCGTTATCGAGATAGAACAGCATCGCCGGCGACTTCGCGGTCGCCATCAGCAGGTCCTCGAAGTGTCCCCAGATGTGCGGCCGGATGACGTCGCGCTCGTAGCTGGTGAGCAGAAAGCGGTCGATGCCTTTGCCGGCGAAGACGTTGAAGTGATTCATCCAGAAGTCGACCATGACCTCGTTGAGCTGGCGGTCGGATTCGGCGGCGCGGATGATTCGCTGGGAGAGAAGGTTGTTCATCACGATCTGCGGCCGCTGATCCGCGGGGATGTCGCGCATCAACTCCCGCCGAATCTCCTTCTGATCCACCTCGCCATCCTTCGCCTCGGCCTTCGCTTTCTTCCGCGCCATCAGCACCGGCTCGTAGTAGGTCTTGACGATCTGTGCGTTCGACATCGTCATCGTCGGCAGCAGATTGACGCGCGCTTCGACGGCGCGATCAGGAATCGCCTCCGGATGAAGCTGCCGTTCGATCCACGCATCGACGCCGCTCTTCGCGATGGCATCGACATCACCCGGCCGCGGCCCGAAGGCCAGTCGGTTCAGAGCATGAAGCGCACGCTGGCGCTCGGTAGGTTTCGAATTGGTCGCGCTCGCTCCTGTGAGCAACGCAAGGACAAAGGTACCGGCAATGATTTTCGCTACGAGTTTCATGAAGGGTTGGACGGAGGAGGAGGGGACGTGTTTACCGCGGTGCGAGACGACTCGAGTAGACTCGCGCTCGACGGAGCCGGCCCGATCGTTGACGATAATCACGCCGCCCGTTACTATCGTCCCGTGATCGTTTCGTTCAAGAGCAGCGACACGGAAGCTCTCTCGAACGGTCAACCAGTCAGGCGCTCGTGAGTATTGAGTCGGTCGCCCGGCGCAAGATCCGACAGCTACAGATCGCAAACCACTTGGAAGACCTGCGCGTACCGCCGGGTAACCGCCTTGAAAAACTAAAAGGCAACCGTGCGGGGCAGTACAGCATCCGGGTGAACGATCAGTTTCGCGTCTGCTTTCGATGGACGATCCGGGGCGCGGAAGATGTTGAGATCACCGACTACCACTAAGGAGAACGACTTTGAAGAAACTCAAACCTGTGACACCTGGTGAATTGCTCCGAGAAGAGTTTCTCATCCCGATGGGCATCTCTCAGTACCGTCTTGCCAAGGAGATTGGTGTGCCCGCCCAGCGTATCGGCGAAATTGTTGCGGGCAAGCGAAGCGTCACCGCCGATACCGACCTCCGCCTTTGCCGCTTCTTTGGCTTGTCGAAAGGCTACTGGCTGCGAGCCCAGGCAGCTCATGACACGGAGGTGGCGGAAGGTGCCCTCGCCAAAGCGCTTGATCGGATCAAGCCGTGGTCAGGCACAGCGGCGTAGCCCTCATCTCGTCATCGCGCTCGTGCTTGCGTCGTCAATCGGAACGGGGCGCGGCGTTCACTGGCGACGTCAAGAATCTCGACGAATTTTCGACCTCCGCCCTGACAGCACTCGGGCGAGGACGCCCGAGTGCCCGCGGTCGAGACGACCGCACTCCTTTCGCGTGCACTGAGGAGTGCGTGCGTCTCGCACGCGGCCATCGAGGCGTCTCGCCTCGATGGTTGGATCCGGGCTGATAAGTCCTCGAAGCGAATCACGTCCAAAGACTCTGATCGACAGTCTCACAGTCGGCGATGCTCGTTAGGATTTCTCGTTCGTTCTCTTCGGTCCAGCTTCCAATGAAGCGATCGAGAGCAGTGCCGATTGGCGAGAACTCGCCTGGCACGGTCAATCCCGCACCCTTTCTCATGAGGATGAGTGCAGCTTTGCTCAGCGACACGTTTTCACGTCGCGCTACCGCCCGGAGATGGCATTCGAGAAGCTTGTCGGAAACGCGAATTGATAGCCGAATCATCTAGATGACTTCTCCTGATTGACGGCAGTCATCGTACGCTTCGTTATCAACATCCTCAATCGGCGCTCCGTCGCTACTACACTGCGCAGCGTGTCCGCCGTTCGCCATCGATCGAGCCTCGCGGGGGCCTTCGCGCTTCTAGCGCTGCTGCTCGTCATCGCGCTCGTTCTTGCTTCTTCGATTGGCGCGACGAACGTCTCGTGGCGCGCGGCGCTGGCGGGCGATGCTACGGCGCGGTCGATCCTCATCGGCATCCGCCTGCCGCGCGCATTACTGGCAGCGCTCGTCGGGGCGACGCTGGCCGTGGCGGGAGTCACGTTTCAGTCCTTGCTTCGCAATCCGCTGGCCGATCCCTTCATCCTCGGCGTCTCCGGAGGCGCGGCGTGCGGCGCATCGATTGCTACCGCGGCGGGACTCTCGCGCCTCCCAGGAGTCGTCCCACTCATCGCGTTCGCAGGCGCCTGCGGGGCGACCGGCGCGGTATTTCTGCTGGCGCGGCGGCGCGAGTACACCGACCCGACGCGGCTGCTTCTCTCCGGGCTTGTGCTCAACGCGTTTTTTTCGGCCGTCATCCTCATTTCCTTCGGCGTATCGCGGCAGAGCGATCTGACGGCGGCGCTGCGCTGGATGATGGGGACGCTGTTCGGCGCGACCTGGAGCGATGTTGCGCTGCTGGCGGTTCTGCTCGTCATCGCCATGGCCGTGCTCGCGGCGATCGGAAACGATCTGCGCATGCTGGCCTTCGGCGAGGACGACGCCAAATCGCGCGGCGTCGAAGTCGAGCGCGTGAAACTGATCGGCTTCGTCACCGCGTCGATCGTCACCGGCGCCGCGGTCTCCGTCAGCGGCATCATCGGCTTCGTCGGTCTGCTCGTTCCGCATCTCATCCGGATGATGTGGCGGCGCGACTTCCGCTTTCTCCTTCCCCTTTGCGCTCTCGGCGGCGGCATTCTGGTCGTGCTGGCCGATCTCCTCTCGCGCGTCGTCGTCACCTCGTCCGAGTTGCCGATTGGCGCCTTCACCGCGGTCCTCGGCGTCCCCTTCTTCCTCTCGCTGCTTCGGAGGAATCGCTGATGCTGGAGCTGCGCAACGTGGCGTATTCGTACGCGGGGACGAGCGCAGTCGACGACGTCACAGCGTCGTTCGAGGCGAAACAGCTCATCGCGCTCACCGGCCCGAACGGCTCCGGCAAATCGACGCTGCTCAAGCTCGTCGCTCGCGTGATCGCGCCACACGCGGGAGAGATTGCGCTCGACGGCAAGCGCTTGCGCGACTGGAACGCGAAGGACTACGCGAAACAGGTGGCCTACCTGCCGCAGGATCCCGATCCCGCGTTCTCGATGCGCGCGCTCGACGTCGTCGTCTCCGGACGCGCGCCGTTTCTCGGCCGTTTCGCGTGGGAGCGCGACAGCGACTACGACGAGGCCAATCGCGCTCTCGCCCTCTGCGATGCCGGGCACCTTGGCGAGCGCTATCTCGACGAGATGAGCGGCGGCGAGCGGAAGCGCGTCTTTCTCGCGCGTGTCCTCGCCGCACGTCCGCGGCTCATCCTCCTCGACGAGCCGCTGTCATCGCTCGACGTCTCACACGTCCAGCAATTCTCGGCGTTGCTGCGCGACATCGTCGACCGCACCGGCGTAACCGTGATCTACGCCACGCACGACCTGAACTGGGCCGCCGCCTACAGCGACCGCATGCTGGTGATGCAGCGCGGCGCCCTCGCCCGTGACGCGTCGCCGTCCGACGTCATGCAACCCGACGCGATCCGCGAGTTGTTTGGATTCGAGGCCGAAGCCGTGCAGGCGGGCGGGAGGGCGTGGCTGGTGCCGAAGGTGGGAAAGGCAGAGATTAGAGACAAGCGATCAGAGATAAGCTGAGCATCCGTGATCCACCTGATCTCTGATCTCTAATCCACTGATCCCTGCTCCACTACTTCCCAAACTCCCAGTTGATCTTCTTCAACACCCGGTCCGCGCGCTCGACCAACTGCAGAATGTCCTTCTTCGCGTGCGCTGCCGAGAAGAACGCTGACTCCAGTTGCGACGGGGGCAGATAGACGCCCTCGCCAAGCATCAGGTGGAAGAAGCGGGAGAACTTTTCGCGGTTGGAGAGGTTGGCGCTTTCGAAATCGGTGACGGGACCTTCGGTGAAGAAGATCGTCCACATCGATCCGACGCGATTGATCGTCAGCGGCACGCCGTGCTTCTCTGCACTTTTCGCAACGCCAATCTGAAACTCTCCCGAGCGCTCTTCGAGGTCGGCATAGATCGATGAGTTCTTCAACACGCCGAGGGTGGCTTTGCCGGCGGCGACGGCGATGGGATTTCCCGAGAGCGTGCCGGCCTGATACATCGGGCCGAGCGGCGAGACGAGCTGCATCAGCTCGCGGCTTGCGCCGTACGCGCCGATCGGCATCCCGCCGCCGATGATCTTGCCGAGCGTCGTGATGTCGGGCTTGACGCCGTACAGCGATTGCGCCCCGCCATACGCCACGCGAAACCCGGTCATCACCTCGTCGAGGATCAGCAGCGCTCCACTGGCCGTGCAGATCTCGCGCAGTCCTTCGAGGAAACCGGCGGCCGGCGGGATGCAGCCCATGTTGCCAGCCACCGGCTCCACGATTACCGCCGCGACTTCGGCGTCCATCACTTCGCGAACCGCAGCGAGATCGTTGTAGGCGACGCTGATCGTCAGCTTCGTCACTTCCTTCGGCACGCCCGCGGAGTCGGGGACGTTGAACGTCGCGCCGCCGCTTCCCGCTTTGACGAGGAGTGAATCGACATGGCCGTGATAGCCGCCGTCGAACTTGATGATCTTCTTCCGCCCGGTAGCGGCCCGCGCCAGCCGCAACGCGCTCATCGTAGCCTCGGTACCCGAGTTGACGAGACGCACCATCTCGATCGACGGGATGGCCTGCGCGATCATCTCGGCCAGCTCGATCTCGCCGACGGTCGGCGCGCCAAACGAGAAGCCGCGCGTGGCAGCTTTCTTCACCGCCTCGACGACGTAACGATGGCCGTGGCCGAGGATCATCGGCCCCCACGAGCCGACGCAGTCGATGTACTGAAGGTTGTCGGCGTCGAAGATGCGCGAGCCGAGGGCCTGATCGATGAAGAGAGGAGTGCCGCCGACGCCTTTGAATGCACGGACCGGAGAATTGACGCCGCCCGGGATGATTTCCTGCGCGCGGCTGAAGAGAGTTTCGGAGTTTTTTCCCATGTAGGGGGCGGATTATAGGAGCAGAGATCAGGGACTAGAGATCAGAGATCAGGACAACCAAAAACTGCCACAGATCCCTGATCTCTGGTCTCTGCTTCCCGGTCTCTGCCCCTCAATACGCATTCTCATGCCGCAGCCCGTGCGTCAGCGTCATGAAGAGGATCTTGAGATCGAGCATCAGTGACCAGTTCTCGATGTAGTAGAGGTCGTGCTCGATGCGGATACGGATCGAAGTGTTGCCGCGCCATCCGTGAACCTGGGCCCATCCCGTCATGCCGGCGCGCACTTTGTGGCGGAGCATGTAGTGCGGGAACTCGGCGCGGAACTGCTCGACGAACTGCGGCCGCTCGGGGCGCGGTCCGACGACGCTCATGTCGCCGAGGAGGACGTTGAAGAGCTGCGGCAGTTCGTCGATCGACGTCTCGCGGATGAAGCGGCCGACACGCGTGCGGCGCGGATCGTCCTTCTCCGCCCACTTCGCGCCCGTATCGTTCTCGGCGCCGACGCGCATCGAGCGGAACTTGAAAATATCGAACGGCTTTCCGTCGAGTCCCATCCGTTCCTGCCGGTAGAACACCGGCCCGCGGTCTTCGAGCTTGATGATGATCGCCACCAGCAACATGACCGGCGAGAGGATCACGAACGCAAGAGCGGCGACGATGAGATCGAATCCGCGTTTCAGGAAACGGCTCCAACCTTCGAGCGGCGTTTCGGAAAGATTGATCGTCGGCAGTCCGTCGAGGTCTTCGACGCGCGAGCGGAGCACCATGAACTGCAGGAGATCGGGCACGACGTGGATTGCCACCACGCTCCGCACCAGTTTATCCAGCAGCGCCATCATCGCCTCGGATGACGCATGCGGCAGCGCGACGAATACATGATCGATCTTGTGCTCATCGATGATGCGCTCGGCATCGTCGATCGTGCCGAGGCAGTCCAGCCCCTCGAGGCGCGACTGCTCCCCGTTGCGGAGATATCCGACGAGTGTGAAGCCAAGCTCCCGATGCCCGCTCACGCGCTCCACGACCGCACGCGCCAGCTCGCCGCTCCCGGCGATGAGCACGCGGTCGAGGCGCTTGCCCGATCGGTAGCCGCGTTCGACGATCGCGCGCACGACGGCGCGCCCGAGGATCACGAAGACGATCGCGCAGACGAGAAAAATCAGCAGCGTGGCGCGCGAATAGAGAACGTCCGTCCTTCCAGGCCGCACCCACAGCAGCACGCCTGAGAAAACGACCGTGGCCACGATCGAGCCGATGGTCACGGAAAGCCATTCTTCGGTTCGAGATCGCGTAGGACGGATGCGGTAGAGCCCCTGCACGGCGAAGGCGAGCGGAAAAACGATCGTGACAATCGGCAGGAGTTGGAGATAGGTCTCCACTTCCTGCTGCCCTTTCGTAACCGGAATGACCTTCACGCTGAAGCGCAGGAACCAGGCGCAAAGCATCGCCAGATTCGACGCCAGGGCGTCGTTGATCAGGTAGATCGACGAAAGCGTCCGATGTTTTTTCTCGATCACTAGATCCCCAACGATGCGACCTGTTGCAACTCGACGAGCATCTCGCGCTGAAACCGTTGCCGCGAGAACGTTGCTGCGTGGGCGCGGATGGCTTCACGGTCCCACGCCTGACGCTCCGCTTCGCCCAACGCTTCGCGAAGCGAGTCTACCGTTGCCGTCTCGAAAAAACTCCCGGTCGTTCCCGGAACCACCGAATCGCGAACGCCGCCTGTACCGAGCGCGACGACCGGCGTTCCGAGGGCCATGGCTTCCAATGGTGTGATGCCGAAGTCTTCGACACCGGGCAGGATCAGGCTCTGGGCGCGGCCGAGGTGGTCGATGATCACCTCTCTCGATACGTGGCCGAGGAACTGAACGTTGGGGCCGCTGCGCTCGCGAAGTTTGGGGAGCAGAGGACCGCCGCCGATAACGACCAGCCGCCGCCCGCTGACCTCGGCGGCCGCAATCGCCAGCTCGACGCGTTTGTACGGGACGAGCGCGGAAACCACGACGTGAAAATCATCGCGCCTCTCGTGCAATGGAGCGGCGAGGAACGCATCATCGACGAACGGATGAATCACCGCGGCGTCGCGATGGTAGTAGTCGCGGATCCGCTCGCGAACGAAATTCGAATTGGCGACGAACCGCGAAACGCTCTGCGAATTGGCCACATCCCATCGCCGCAAACGCGCCGCCAGCGGCCGCGCTAACAGGCGTTTCACGCCGCGCGGAAAGTAGTCATCGAAGCGGTCCCAGATGTAGCGCATCGGCGTATGGCAGTAGCAGAGATGAGGCTTCCCGCGAGTGTTGACGCCCTTTGCGACGGCGTGGCTGGAGCTGATGATGAGATCGAACTCCGAGAGATTCCACTGCCGCACGGCGCGCGCAAAAAACGGCAGGAGCGTGCGGTAATCGCCGACGCGCGATGCCAGAGCCTGCAGTCGCGAGGTGTGAATCGTGTGCGCCTCGATCGCAGCCGAGACCGTTCCTGGAAAATGGAAGAGCGTGAAAAGCTCGGCGCCGGGAACGAGATCGAGAATCGCTTCGAGAACGTTTTCACCGCCTCGCATCCCCGTCAGCCAGTCGTGGATGACGGCGACACGGCCAAAGGACGGATGACGATTGAAGGATGACTTCGAATCGGCATTCATCCTTCCGCCTTCAACCTTCATTCGCCGTTTTCCGCGGCTCCGGCGTCGACGCCAGCGGGTAGTCGCCCTCGGCCGCACACGCGTCGCAGAGGTGATCGTTACGCAAATACTCATCGACCTCGACCTCGGCGAGGCATCGCACGCAGACATGCCTGCCGGTTCTCTCGGCCAGAACATGACGCGGATGATCGTCGGACATCGAACGGTGTTGTAGCACGATCGTCATCGATACTGTCATCCTGAGACTGCCGAAGGACACGAAGTGGCGGGGGA
>JAXDGW010000137.1:0-56161 GCA_034664845.1 Thermoanaerobaculia bacterium
CCCGCCCGATCCTGCACAAGATCAGGGGGTCCTTCGACCGTCCTCCGGCACTGCGTGTCCTTCGGCGGCTCAGGATGACAGTGGCGTTTCTTTTCCTCGCCGCCTCCCTCCACGCCCAGGTTCAGGAGCAGATCACCGTCGAGCGCGTCCTCGTCGACACGCGCGTCACGGACGATCGCGGCAATCCCATCACTGGACTGAAAGCTGCGGACTTTCGCGTCCGCATCGACGGCAAGGCCTCCAGCGTCGAATCGGCCGAGTGGATTCCGGAGACGGCGGCCGCGCGCGAGCTTGCCAGCATCGACGCGTCCATCGCCGACGTCAACACGACGCTCGATCAGCCGGCGCCGCATGGGCGGCTGCTCATCTTTTTCTACCAGACCGATTTCGCGCGCAACGCGTCGCGCGTCGGCGGGCAGATGCAGACGGTGGTCAACGCCGATGACTGGCTGGACTGGCTGGATGCCGAGGATCGTGTGGCGGTGTTTTCGTTCGACTCGCATCTCAAATTCGGTCTCGACTTCACCAACAACAAGGACCACATCAAGGATGCGATGAAGCAAGCGTTGCTGACGGACGAGCCGCCTCCGCCGCGCATGGTTCCGATGCCGGCGCTGGCGAAGCGTCTCGACGTGACCGAAATGCGCAAGGCGGCGTCGCCGGAAGCGGCATTGATCATCGTCGCCAACGCGCTGCGCCCGATCCCCGGTCCGAAGTCGATCATCCTCTTCGGTTGGGGCCTCGGCCGTCTCACGCAAGGCGGCGTACGGATGGAGCCGAAGTACGTCCCCGCGCGTCAGGCGCTCGAGTCGGCGCGTGCAAGCGTCTTCTCGATCGATTTCACGCAAGCCGATTTTCACTCGCTCGAAGTCGGGCTCGGGAAGGTTGCCGATGAAACCGGCGGCTTCTACGCGAAGACGTTTCACTTCCCGAAGATCGCCGTGGAGCGTTTGCAGAAAACGCTGGCGGGGCATTACGAGCTCGAGGTGCGCAAGCCGGATACGAAGATTCGCGGCACGCACACGATCGAAGTCGAGGTCCCGTCGCAGCGCCGCGCGTCGGTTCTGGCGCGCAGCACGTACGTCGATCGCGACTGAGTTGCGGGCGCACGACTTGCACCGCTTCCTGTGCAGAATCGAAAGGAGATTTTGCGCATGGCTACGAAGAAATACGGGAAGAAGGCTTCGGACAAAGTCGAGAAGGCGATGCACGAACGGAAGAAGGGCACGCTGAAAAGCGGCTCGACCGGCAAGAAGGTGACGAGTAAGAAGCAGGCCATTGCAATCGGACTGTCCGAGGCGCGGCAGGCAGGCGGGAAGGTGCCGGCGAAGAAGTCGTCATCGAAAAAGTCGTCGTCAAAGAAGTCATCGTCAAAGAAGTCGAGCGCGAAGAAATCGTCATCGAAGAAGAAGTAGCAGCATCGCTGTCATCCTGAGCCGCCGAAGGACACGAAGTGCCGAAGGACGGTCGAAGGACCCCCCGCGCAAATGCAGGACGGGCGGGGGCTTTTCCAAACATCGCAAACAAGAGCAGGGGGTCCTTCGACGTCCTTCGGCACTTCGTGTCCTGCGGCGGTCTCAGGATGGCAGGTACACTTACCGAGTGACGAACCGCATCCTTCTCACTCTCTTCACCGCGGTGTTCGTCTGGTCGCTCATCCATCCGCACGACTACTTCACCTGGTTCCTCGAAGTCTTTCCGGCCATCATCGGCATCGTGCTCATCATCGCGATGCGGAACCGCTTTCCGCTGACGCCGCTGCTCCTCACACTGCTGACGATTCACGCCATCATCCTCATGGTCGGCGGGCATTACACGTACGCCGAGGTGCCGATGGGATTCTGGATGAGGGATGTGTTGCATACGGCGCGCAACGACTACGACCGCATCGGCCACTTCGCGCAGGGCTTCGTGCCGGCGATCGTGGCGCGCGAGATTCTCATCCGCCGCGATGTCGTGCGCGGACGCGGCTGGCGCTACTTCATCATCGTGTCGATCTGCCTGGCCATCAGCGCCGCGTATGAGCTGCTGGAATGGCGCGTCAGCGTCGCTACCGGCAGCGCCGGCGATTCCTTCCTTGGCACACAGGGCGACGTCTGGGACACGCAGGAGGACATGGCCACCGCGCTCGTCGGGGCGCTTACGGCGCCTTTACTTTTGGGGCGTGTGCATGATCGCCAACTGATGGCCCGCCAACTGGCGCGGCTGGAACCCGATCGCGGACGCCGCGAAAATCGGTGAGGAACCAGAACACCAGCATCATCACCCCGATCGTCCAATAGAAGTTGCGCGAGAGCACGCCGCGCGAGAAGTTGCCGAACCACGGCGCGAACAGAAGCATCAGCGCGATGAGCAGCTCGACCGCGCCGTGAACGGCCAAGCCGACGATCTTGACGATGCCGAGGGGATAGCGCGTCACGACGGACATGGCGAAAAGCACGGCCGCGAAGATGTACGACCACGTGGCCTGCCTCCCCGCGAAGCCCGCGAACGATGGTCCGAAGGCCAGCAGGATTGCGAACGCGTAGTCGATGATGCCGTGCGAAACCGATCCGATGCTGCGATGAATCATGGCAGGTCGCGTCCTTCTCCCTGATCGAGTACGAGAAACGGCGGATTGCCGTTCGCCGCAAGCGCGTCGTTCAAATCGCGAATCGGATCGTACTCGCCATCGTCCCCGAGTGCGAATGTCCCGAAATGAACGGCCACGCTGGTGCGCGCGCCGAGCGCGACGTGCGCATCGACCGCCTGCGCGGGATCGATGTGCGCCGGCTGCATGAACCAGCGCGGCATGTACGATCCGATCGGCAGCAACGCCGCGCGGATCGGCGCGAAACGGCGTCCGATCTCGGCGAAGTGATCGCCCCAGCCGGTATCGCCCGCGAAATAGACGTGTCCCGATGCACCGCTGATGACGAACCCGCTCCAGAGATTGCGATCGCGGTCGCTGAGCGCACGCGCCGAGAAATGCCGCGCCGGAACGACGGTGGTCTCGATGCCGTTCGCATGGCGCGCCGTCTCCCACCAATCGAAGTCGAAGGCATCGTGAACGCCGTTTCGCCGCAGCAACGCCGCGTTGCCGAGCGGCGTGACGATGGCCGGCCGGTGCCGCGTCTGCAGCGCGCGCAAGGTGGCCACGTCCATGTGGTCGTAGTGATTGTGGCTGACGAGCGCAAGATCGATCGGCGGGAGATCATCGAACCGGATCCCCGGCGCGCGATGCCGCTTCGGCCCCGCGAACGAGACCGGCGACACGCGCTCCGACCAGACGGGATCGGTGAGGATGTTGACTCCGTCCATCTGAATGAGCGTCGTGGAGTGATTGATGAACGTGACGCGCAGCCGCCCATCGCCAACGCGCTCCGGCGGCGCCGGTCCGTACACAACCTCGGGATGTTGCGGCCACGCCCCCCGCTCCCGATTCGCCATCCACTTCAGAAACGACCCCTCGGACTGCCGGCCCCGTTCGTGATTGCGAAAGCGCTCACCATCGAAGTGATCGCTGACCGGCCCCCGCCACCGCGGCGCCGCAAACACCAACCGCTCGATCGCCGCCGCACCAAGCGCCGAGCCAATTGCAACCGCCGCCTTCGTCCATTTCCGCATAGGGCGCCATTCCAGCACAAATGTGGCTGTCATTCCGAACCGCCGGAGCGAAAGCGGAGGACGGAGAGGAATCCCCCGCCCACGAAGCGTTCGTCGCATATCGGCAGGGGATTCCTCGCCCCCCGCCGCCCCGCCCGCTCGGAATGACAGCAAGGACGAGACGCTTGGTGAATGACACGAAAGCTCTCGCCTCGTGACCGACATCACCCGTTCCAGTCGATTGCGCCCGAATACTCCCGCGATGCACAAAAACCGTTTCGTCCTCGGCGTCGCGATCGTCCTCGTGGCGCTGCTGGGATTCGGATCAACGCCGAGCGGCATGGCGCCGCTGCCACCGCAGTATCTTCACAACGGTACGTTCCGCTCGCCCGACGGCTGGTTCGAGATCCACGTGCCGATGAACTGGGAGTGGTTCGAGATGCGCGCCTTCGACGAGAACGCCGACCCACGCTGGCCCGATGCGGTGAATCAGACCGTCGGCTGGCTCGCCCGCGATCCGAAAACGTTCGACGATCTGGTCGTACTGGAGACCTACGAGCCCGGCGGGAATGTCATCACCGAGGGTTTTGCCAGCGCGTTCGAGGCGCGCACGCGCAAGGCCGTGGCACCCGAAATCATGTCCGAGTACTCATCAGAACTGCTCACGATCTCCGGCGAACAATCGCTTCACTACAGGTACCGGCTCGTGAAGAAGACCGGCAAAGCGATCTATCGCTTCGGCTATGTCACAGGGATGGAGCACAAGCTGATGCTATCGACCTCGGACGACAAGCCCGAGGAGCCAAAGCGCCTTCGCCAAAGCGTGATCTCCATCGGCTGGTTGAAGGAGCCGTAGGTCGCGCCAAAGTTGCGTCGTTGACGCGCGCGAACACACGCACTATCCTGTCCACCCCTCGGAAATAGTCGAGGGAGAACAGCTCGTTGAGACGATCCCAAGCAGGCGCTTAGCTCAGTTGGTAGAGCATCACCTTCACACGGTGGGGGTCACCGGTTCGAGTCCGGTAGCGCCTACCAAATCGCAATCCTCACACGCCGCTCAGGTCGGAAGACCGGGCGGCGTTTCATTTTCCGCACCGATCTTTTTGTTTCTGCATTTGCGCCCTGGCACACCTGACCACCCTTCTCGCGCTTCGAGCGTGACGGCGTGCAGGCCGTGCTAACCTCCCTTTCTCCAAATCGCAAGTCTTGCGGAGGCTCCTATGCGCTGCGTTCAATCGTTTGCGTTCCTGACCCTTACGGCGCTCAGTGTCTCGCCGTTGCGCGCCGTGGACCCACCGATGGCTACCGTCGTGCGTGGCGCTCCCCAGATGTCTTTCGAGCAATGCAAGGCGAACGTGCAGGCGGCCCTCGCGACAGAGGGTGTCGGCGATCTTCGCGACTTCGGGAATGGCTGGCTGGGGTGGACCTCGACCTATGGCGTTTCGGCAGGTTGTATCCAGGGGGACAAACAGACGGTCGTCGTCATCACCACCAGTGGCAGGGACCCGATCCAGCCGCGGGACCGCCTGCTCGCGTTGATCTTCTCCGAGGGTCGTTGCGGCGATCTGACCGGCACCTGGAACTGGTTCAATGGACTCGTCGTCACGATCGCAACAGACGGCCGGTTCCGAAGCACCGCCGGTGTCAGCGGAAAGTGGTCCCCGATCGACGCGTCCCGGCGGATGTACCGGCTGCAATGGGACAACGGCTTCGTCGACTCGGTCTCCCTTTCGCGGGACGGTGCCGCCCTCAGCGGAAGTAACGAGAGCGGAGCTCGCGTCTCGGCCACCCGCAACTGCGCGGGCGGCACGGAGCCGCCGGTTGGATCGGGGGGCAGCAATCCAGGAGGTGGCAAGCCCGCGCCCAGCGGCGTGGCGTGCTCGACGCTCGATGGCGAGTGGAGCTGGTTTACCGGCGCAAAGGTCACGTTTCGCGATGATGGAACGTTCCTCAGCAGCGTGAATGGGAGATGGTCACGCGCAGCGGATGGCCAATTCACGATCCGCTGGGACAACGGCTATGTCGATGTCCTCCGACTCTCGCCGGATGGTCGCCGCCTCTCGGGGAAAAACGCGCAAGGCACCGTGATCTCCGGCGACAGAACCACCGCGTGCGAAGGGGCGGGCAATTCCAATGCGACCACCAGCGCCGGCGGCGCGTGCTCGGATCCTCGCACAATGGCGAGAATCGACGAGTGGCTGACGCGCGCCTCGCCCCCGGAAAACCGCGAGCCGGGATGGAGCGTGCGCTACGAGCCGTGGGGCCGGATCATCGGGCGCACACCAACGAACACGATCGCCACTAGCGGTCCCCCCGACACTTCGCTCACGCGTTGCGAGTACCTCCTCGCTCGCGCCGCGTCACTGCGCTCGATAAATCTCGGCACACTTCGCGACTACCTTTCCCGCTGAATGCCCGAATGGGGTCACACCTTCGTTCTTCGGAGACCCGAATGCAGGAATGGGGGTCACACCTTCGTTCTTCGGAGACCTCTAACTCTCTGAAAAGAGGATAGTTGCGGATGGCTCAAAATGGCGTCGAAACGAACGTCAGGTTATTTGAATCGACCAATCCAAGTGAAACGCAGCTCTGACCTCGCGTGATCGCGAGACGCTCATCATTGAAATAGCGTGCCAGATGACGAGATTTCACGGTGCCATCGACGCTCGTGTTTCTTCTGGGCCACGCACGCCCGGCGCGAAGCTGGATCTGCTGTGGTGCGGGGACGCCAACGCTGGGGCTTTGAATTCAAACGAACCTCGCAGCCGGCGATGACGAAATCGATGTCGATCGCAATGCAGGATCTCGCGTTGCGCAGCCTGACGTTGATTCACGCCGGACGCGATGCGTTTCCGCTTGCAAAGAACATTCGAGCCGTTCCTCTGAGGCAGATCGCGGAGATGCTCCGCCTCGGCTGATTGCTCATCGTCGGAAGAGGAGTGGGAAGAGGAGCGGGGTCACACCTTTGGACTTCGGCATCATTACGTGTACGTCAATTCGAATCCTGAACTGGCGCTTGAATAGGGCTCTCCTGTGACCTGCGACACGGAAAGGAGTCAGCTCCCGACCGATTAATGCCGGACACGCGAGCGCTCCGGGCATCCGTCCGGGACTCGCGGATTTCCAATCGTTCCCAGTCGACAACAAAAAGGAGTGCTCTCTCATGAAACGACCGATCGTCGCTCTCGCTGTACTCTTCGCTTTGGCTGCGGCGCTGCAGCCATCCATCGCCTCCGCGAGTGAGGCATGGGTTCTCAACATTCCCGTTCGTGGAATCCCCAACCAGGAATCGGGCATGGTGCGCGCCACGCTGGAGCTCAGCGCCGCACCTGCCGGCGCGCAGCTCGTCGTCGGAAGCACCACGCTCAACCTCGGCCAGACTCTGGTTGTCGCGGGCGACTCGGTGACCTTCGAAGCGCTCACCGGCAACAACGTCCGGATCACCTACGTCCCGCTCTCCAACTTCGGAGCAGACTTCTGCGCCGGCGGCGGTGCTCAGGACAAGAACATCCTCATGCGCTTCGTTGGTGCGCAGGATGTCGTGGCCTATCGCATGTCGACCTACATCGTCGCCGCGCCGATGGCCGAGTGCTCCCAGGTGTCGAAGCACACCGGCGACACGCCGGCCAGCCTGATCCCGAACGATGACGGCGTCGCTCCGGCGCTCGACGCGATCTACAAAGGCCGCAACATGTTCGACGTCGCGCTCGTCCTCGACAAGTCGGGCAGCATGAACGACCTCCCGCCCGGCGCTCTGAACGGCCCCAAGAAAATCGACATCCTCAAGTCGGCCGTGCAGAACTTCGTCGGCCAGTGGGAACTGCTCGACGCGCCTCCGGGCGGCGGGGCGGAATGGTCGGGCGACCGCATGGGCCTCGTCTTCTTCGACTCCACCGCGCAGCCGCAGTCGCTCATCGGCGCCGATCCTCCGGCGAACTTTTTCCTGCAGCGCGGCAACGCCATGCCGATGGCGTGGGACGCAATCATCACCAAAGCCAATGCCCTGGTGCCGGGAAGCGCGACGTCGATCGGCGCCGGGATCAACGAGGGAATGAGCCAGTGGAAGGCTGACCCGAAGAACGATCTGAACCTGATCGTCATCACCGACGGCATGCAGAACACCGCGCCACTGATCACGCCCACCGCCAGCGGCTTCCTCGGCCTCGCGCCGGTGGCCGGCTTGCCGCAAGAGCTGCGCAAGCGCTTCATCCCCATCCAGACCGTCGGCTTCGGCACGCCGGCGCAGGTGGACGAGGATCTGCTCCGCAACATCTCCGTCGAGACCTCCGGCATTTCCTACAAAGCCATCAACGCGTCGACGATCTTCGATGTCTTCGGTAAGACGCTGGTGGCGATCCTCAAAGGCAACACCGCGTCGATGGCGACGCATCAACTCGACACGCTGACCGGAACGGGGCCGACCGCGGCCGTGCCGGTGACCGTCGACCGGTCGCCGCAGCGCGTCGTCTTCTCCGTGCAGTGGGCGCCGCCCGCGCGCCAGATGCTCGACCTCGACGTCTTCCCTCCCGGCTTCGCCACGCCCGCCACGCCGACGGCGGCCAAGAAAACGCCGCAGGCATCCATCCAGGCCTTTGACATGGCGCGCGGATTCAAAGAAGGCGCGTGGAGCGTTCGCGTGAAGCGCGATCTCAAGAGCGAAGACGCCGTGCCCTACACGCTCAACGTGATCTTCCTGGAGAAGCACCTCGACTATCAGTTCTCGCTCGACAATCTCCACGCGGTCACCGGCGACTCGCTCAACATTCACGTGCTCGTCGACTGGGACGGCAAGCCGCTCACCGGCCTTCCCGCCGGCGCCATCCGCGTGCGCGTGCAGCAGCAGCGCGACGGCATGGGCAACATCCTGCACGCGTCGAAAGCGAAAACGCCGGGCGGCAACACCGTCACCCCCTCGGGCGACATCCAGACGCCGTACGACGCCAAAATCGCCGCGCTGGCGCAGACGATCATCGACGGTACCGCGATGCAGGATGTTGCCGTCATTACGTTGTCCGAGGAGGGGAAAGGGATTTACTCGGGGAAGTTTAGCGGGACCTCGATCCCCGGCCAGTACGCCTTCGAAGCGGTGCTCGACTGGGACATCCCCCTCACCGGCCACGTGGTCCGCGAGGAACGGCTGGAAGAGGATGTGAAGCCGCTCGCCGACTCCGGCAGAACCTCCATCACCATGACCACCGACGCCTCGGGTATCACCACGCTGACCGTCACCCCGCGCGACCGCTACGGCAACTACTTCGGCCCAGGCTACGCGCCACTGGTGAAGGCGACCGTCCGCAGCGGAGGCAAGCTGCGCAACACCATCCCCGATGACTCGGGCCAGTACGGCATCTACAGCTTCACGATCGCCGGAACCCCGGGAGTGACGCCGGTCGTCGACGTCTTTGTCGATGGTGTGTTGGTGTCAGGCCGATAACATTCTCGAGCGTGCAGCGATGTCCCTTGCGGGCATCGCTGCACCACTCGCCAGCCTTGATGTTTCACGGGGCAAAAGTGCAATGGAACGCGTTGTCATTCCGAGCGGGCGGGCGCGGTGGGTGGCGAGGAATCCCCCCGCCCACGGAGCGATTCTCGGGCTTCGGCAGGGGATTTCTCATCGCGCTGCACCGCTCACCCCACCCGCCGCCCTCGCGGTTCCGCCGATTCGAAATGACAGTCGCTCACTCTGGAACGCCGCAACCGTTGACTCAGCGCATCACCAAATCTTGCAGATCTTCTTACGCACCATCGCCTTGTCCTCGCCGCACTGAAACGCCTTCTGGAACTGCGGCAGGTTCGAGACGATCCCGTTGATTCGGTATTTCGCCGGCGAGTGTGAGTTTGTGACTGCGCTCATGCGGGCGTTCTCGGGACGCTCGTTCGTGCAGGCCCATTGCGCGAATCCGATGAAGAAGCGCTGATCCGGCGTGAATCCGTCCACCGGCTTCAGATCCTCGTTCTCCGTCTCTTCTTTCCACGCGATGTACGCCAGCAGCGTTCCGCCGAGATCGGCCACGTCTTCGCCCGAGGTCAGCTTCGAATTGATCTTGATGTCGTCGATGATTGTGTATTGCGCGTACTGATCGCGGACGCAATTGACGCGATCCTCAAACGCTTTGGCGTCGTCGGGCGTCCACCAGTCCTTGAGATTCCCCGCCGCGTCGAACTGGCGCCCCTCGTCGTCGAACGCGTGCGTCAACTCGTGGCCGATCGTCGATCCGGTGTTGCCGAAGTTCGGCGCGTCGTCCATCTTTGGATCGTAGAGCGGCGGCTGCAGCACGCCGGCCGGGAAGTTGATGTCGTTGAGCTGCGCGTTGTACCAGGCGTTGACGGTCGGCGCGGACAGGAACCACTCCTCCCGATTGACCGGCTTGCCGATCTTCTCGAAATCGCGGTCGCTCGCCCACGCCGCGGAGCGCGCCACGTTGCCGTAGAAATCCTGGGGTTTTAAAAGGACAGACGAGTAGTCGCGCCACTTCTCCGGATAGCCAACCTTGTTCGCGATGGCGTGGAGCTTCTCGAGCGCATGCTTCTTCGTCGCCTCCGTCATCCAGTCGAGCGACGCGATCTCCTGCGCCATCGCCTTCTCGATCCGCACGGTCATCTCGATCGTCTTCTGACGCGTTTGCGCGGTGAACGTCCGGCGGACGAACTCCTGCCCGAGGGCGTCAGATAGATCGTGATCGACGAGGCGAACGCACGTCTTCCACCGCGGCGGCATCTCCGACACTCCCCGCAGCGTCTTCCGATAGAAGTTGAAATCCTCGGCCACGAACTTCGACGACAGGTACTGCGCGTGGCCATGGACCGCATGCCAGCGAAGGTACGTCTTCCAATCGGCGAGCGACGAGTTCTTGATCTCCGTCTCGATCGCCGCGAAGAACTTCGGCTGCGCGACATTGAGCGAACCGACCTTCGGAAGCCCGAGAATCGAGAAGTACCTCGGCCAATCAAACGATGGCGCGATCTTCACTAGCTCCGTCAGCGTCATCCTGTGATCGAGGTTGTGCGGATCGCGTTTCTCCACGCGGGTGAGTGACGCCTCGGCGAGCGCAGTCTCAATCCTCAACACCGTCTTCGCGTCGTCCGCCGCCTCGGCCTTCTTCTCGCCAATCAGCTCGAACATCGCCGCAACATGATTCGCATACTTTTCGCGGATCGCCTTCGACTTGTCATCGGTCTTCGTGTAGTAGTCGCGATCAGGAAGACCGAGGCCTCCGGAGTCAATTTCGGCGATGACCTTGCTCGCGTCGGCGAGATCCTGCGTCGACCCCGACCGGAAAAGCCAGTTCGTCCCGAAGTAGTAAGGCGACGAGTCGCGCTTGGCCTCGCCGAGGACCACGGCCAGCTCGCTCGACGACTTCATCCCATCGATCTTCTTCAGCAACGGCTCGATCGGCGCACTACCCAGTTGATCAATCGCGCTCTCATTCATGCACGACGCGAAGTAGTCGCCGATCTCCGCCTGCGCTTTCGTCCGCTTCGGAGAAGGCTTCGCTGCTTCCTCGAGGATCCCCCAGAGATAGCGAGCATTCTCGTCCCCAACCTTCCCATAAACACTCCACGAAGCCTGATCCGCCGGGATCGGATTCGCGACCATCCAGTTCCCACAGGAGTACTGGTAGAAATCGGAGCAAGGCGCGACCGATTTATCCATCGCCTTGATGTCAAGGCTCGGCGTGTAGGGGAGGTGGGTGAGAGGTTTGTCCGCTTTCTTCTTCGTCCTCGCGGCCGCACCCGGCGCGGTCTGCGCCGCGAGCGCGAACGTCGAGAGTAGAACGAGAATCGTGACGAGGAAACGCTTCATGGGAATCTCCTGGCTTGGACGCCGCAATGTTGAACGATTGGGATGATCATTCTGTCACGGTGGCCAGGCCAGACCGTTGAAAAGAGCAGCCGAGAAGGGTCGTCTCTTGTCGACCTGGCAGCGAGTCGGAGCGGATCTGTTGAAGGCTCGCCACCCGCCGCTCCTTTTAGTGCCCCGCGACCTGACTCCTGAGAGCATATTCGTGCTGACGCCCAACGTCAGGTTCCGTCTCGGCCACTCGCCGGTGCGTCGAGCCGATCCACAAGGGGTAGAGTGTGAGTCAACCGCAACCGAATCTCACTGTCTTGGGCCTGTATCGCTCCCTCAGCACTGCCGCTGGCCGAAGCTCACAACCAGACGCATGGCGTATACTCCCCGTAGTGAATTGGTGCCTGTGTCCGCGGTGATGGAGCTTGGACAAATGAGGATTCTCCCCAGCAGAATCTATTCGAGCGGCGGGGATTGGTGCGCGTGGCGATGGACCGATGTCGACCCCGAAGAAGAAAATGACACTTATCTGACCCGACTACATCTGTTTCAGACTCCTTGGTGCAGCTGTATGTTGCACTGGATCAAGCGGGCGGATCCGCAGCCGGACCTTCATGATCACCCGAATACTTTCCTCTCTATCGTACTTAGTGGGTGGTACGACGAAGAGGTTCCCCCGCCGGGGGCGAAACACGAACGAGTTCGCAAACGAGTCTATTTTTTCAACTTCAAACGCTCCACTGACAGGCATCGAATTATCGCGCTGGGCAAGCGCACTCTTACGCTTGTATTCGCCGGACCTGTCGTGCGCGATTGGGGATTTCACACACCGGATGGCTGGGTGTATTGGCGACAATACATCGCGCGACGTCGAAATAATCCGGCTCAACCGTAATCTAAGTAGTTTGTTCGAGAATCTCTACTGATCGCCTTGGTATGACTAGAACTATCCTCCTCACGGACATCGACAATACTCTTTACGATTGGGGAGCATTCTTCGCACCCAGTTTTCGGGCTATGGTCCACGCGCTCGTTCGCGAACTTGAGCTTTCTGAGGAGCAATTATATGGTGAGTTCAAGAAAGTTTTCGCCTGCCATGGCTCGTTGGACTATGCGTTCTTGATTCAAGAACTTGACTCAGTCAAAACTCTGAGCGTTGAGGACGTCAAGCACTTGATTCGCGCTGGTCGCGGTGCATTCTTGAGTGTTCAACGAAAGCATCTGCGACCCTACCCCGGAGTATCCGAAACACTCAAGTGGCTCCTGAAGCAAAATGTCGCTGTAATTGGAGTCACCAACTCCCCAATTCATCGCGCACAAAAGAGGCTATTTGACCTGAACCTCGACTCTCTACTGACCGGCCTCGTCGCCTGGGAGGGATTTGAGGGCGACTTGGATCCAGCCACGGAGGGCTACATTCCAGCATCGCGCCAACGCACCCGGACTCGGCTGGCCCGGTCGATTCCGGTACCACTTTCGGCCTGCAAGCCTTGTCAAGAGCACTATGCGATCGCATTGAAGGCATTCGGCGGCGCATCGAGTGACGCGTGGGCCATTGGAGATAGTCTCTCCAAAGATCTCAGGCCGGCCGCGAGCTTGGGCGTTAAGACCATCTGGGCGCGCTACGGAGCGACTTTCGATACCGAACACAGAGATGCAAGCACGCTTCTCAAAATTACGCACTGGAGCGAGTCCGAGATCCAAACGACATACAGCACCGACGCATTTCAACCCGACTACGCGGTCGATTCGATCGCGGAACTTAAAGACATAATCCCAACAATGGCTTTAACCTTATTCTGAGGATTCCACTCGTGAAAACGGAACTCGCGCGACTCGCCCTGGAAGCGTTGGCGACTTCTCAATTCAAGCCATTCGGCGATAAACTCGCGACTCAGGTCCTCCCTGACTCATTCGGCATACTTGGCAATGCCGATCTCGTCGAACGTATCGCGCAGCAAATTGGGCATTCGGACATAACGAAGTGGATAACGCGCCCTCTTACTTGGAACGCTGAACTCTACGATCCTCATGTTACGTTAAGTGCTGCGGACAATGTCGTGCACTTGTTGTGGCAGGATCTCAGTGCTAGGCTCGCCCGGAAACTGGATGCTGTAGCACATCGTACTTCGCTGACCTCGCGAGGCGCTGTCCTATGCTTCTTCGGACGAGCCCAGTTTAACATCATAGTTGAGTACACAAGGTCGGGAGGAGGGGCCATTCGTCTGAGACCGCTGGCAGCATTGCTAGATCCCAATGGCGTTCTAGAGGTCACGAACCTACTCGACGGCGCGACCGCTGAGGTTAGAAACGCAATAAAGAACGTGGCATTTTCGGTGGACAAGCTCGTTTATCAGAGGGGATGCATCATCCACGTCCACCGGCAGCGCGAGGATGTATTCGGGCCGACTATCGACACCGTGATTCTCGGAGAGCTTCTTGCCGAGCTTCTTGATGATCTGGATTTTGAGCGAAAGCTTTCCGCGCTAGAAGTAGGGCCTGGTAGCGGCCTCCTTAGTACAATTCTGGCGACATCCGAACACGTCGTCGACCTGACGGCCGTCGACCTTAACGGTTCAGCGGTCGCTTGCACGTTGAAGAACTTGCAGATAAATGATGCAACGCTTGACGCCAGACACCAGCTGGTAAGAGTTCGCGCGGAGAGATTCGACGCGAAGCAATTTGTAGCTCCCTTTGACCTCATCGTATGCAACCCTCCGTACATCCCCGGGGAGCCTAGCTCAAGCTCACCGTCTATGAAAGAGTACGGTCGAGCGGTCGGAGGGCTGGACCTTTGCATTGAGATTCTGAGGAGCCTGCCAAACCTTCTGACTCCCGATGGTGTATTACTATTGATGGCAAGCAGCCTTTCTGATGGTGAAGTAGTCAGCTGCATTCCCAGCGAATTCGAAGCGGTCAAGGCACTCGGCAGCGGAAGTCGTCGTGTGCCACTTGACGTTGATATCGTATGGCACAATCCCGCTTGGCGAGCACAGCTACTGTCCGAACAGAGAATCGAGGAGGACACTTCAGGCGTGCTTTGGCATTACCTGCGTCCGTTATGGATTCGGCGACGTGAGGTCGGCAAATGACAGAACCTAGTCAGTATGCGCTTTTGTTACGGTTTCGCGACCTGGTTACGGAGCCGGGCGGTAATATCGCCGAGCATAGGAGGATTATTCGCCAGCGTGGATATGCGTGGTGGGGATGGTGGTCTCGTCAGCGTGAAGAGGTCCCGAGAAGGGTCTTTGAGCAGCTGTTCCCATCTGAAACTGTGCCAACGGAGATACTCTTGTTCGATAGCGGAATGATGCGAATGTATCGCACCAGCGCTCGCAAAGCCGTTGTAGCGCCAAGCCACCTGGGCGTGAACTCACCGGAGTTCGAGGCGACGCCGGAGTACTACGTTCGCGGCCGATATCCTGCATGGTTTCGCCTTGAGGATGACATCGTACCTATCGAAGCGTCTTCGGCCTTGATTGTCGGCCGCCCCACCTTGGATCCAGACTTCACATCTCTAGGTTCCAAGCATTCCGAACAGCTATTCGATTTTGACGCTCTTCGAGATGACGGCGCCACCCTGTGGGTCGCGATGTCCACTAGGAGCTGATGATGGAACCGCGCGATCAAGCATTCTTCGATGGATTCGACACTCGGAACGCCAGTCTACTTCGGCAATCAGTACATGATGCCCTTGTAGCAAGCGTCTACGAATGCGTTCTGCATCCCCTCGGGTTTTACCTGATCCGGCTCGCTGCTCGCGGAGACACCACTGTTCGACTGCACTACTGGCCTGCTTACGAACGGGAAGACGGCACCGCGATTACTCCGTACCACGACCATGTATGGGCTTTAACCAGTTGCATTCTATTTGGCTCGCTGGAAAACGTTTTGCTTGAACTGCATACAGATACTTCTGGCGATTTTCAGGTGGCTGAGATCAACCAAGTGGGCAACGTGGATGAGGTCGTGCCGGCGTCCTACTGCGTGCAGCTGAGTGTCAAGTCGAACGTGACGTATCGTATCGGCGAGTTTTATGAGATCCTCCCACGGGAGTTTCATTACACCAATGTTCAACCTCAGGAGGCTACTCTGACTGTCGTGCGCGCGAAGGTTGTCGCTCAGGGCGGCCCGCGCACTCTTCTGCCTGTGGGTTCGGCGGGACATAGGCCGTCGCGCGGGCCTACGACTAAGTCTGAGCGAGTTGCCGAAGAGATTATTCGGCTCCTGGGAGCGGCGAGCAGTTCCTGATGACCCGTATAGCGACGTTGAGTAGCCTCATGGGGGACTGGCAGGCGCAACTGCACCACCGTCTTTCCGTCGCGGCCGAAGATGGTGCCTCACGGCAAACTCGAGGAAAGCCCCCACCCTATGATTGGCACTTGGTCGTGCTCGTAGAGCCCTATCTGGAGTCGATTCTTCAAGGTAGGAAAACTATTGAGTCGCGATTCTCGAAACGGCGTATCGCTCCATACGGAGTTGTTCAGTCAGGCGATTTGTTGGCGTTGAAACGTTCCTCTGGACCAGTCGTCGGCTACTGTAGCGTGGCGCATGTCGAGTTCTTCGAGCTCAACGCGTCCGTCATAGAACAGATTCGCGTACGATATGCACAGCGTTTATGTGCCGAGAGCTCGGTGTTCTGGGACGCTCGCGCACAAATGCGGTACGCTACTTTGATACATCTTACCGAAGTTCGACGCATCCCGCCGTGGCAGTGCCCCAAACGCGACCGCCGCAGTTGGGTTGTACTTCGAAGAGGCATCTAGGCGTAGTGCAGGAACTCGGAGGCCTATTCGGCGAGCCGTATCCAGATGAAAATCAGTTGCTCGATCTGTCACATTACGGGGCCGGCCAACGACGCTCAATGCACAGCCGCCTTCGAAGCCGCTTGAGTCAAACCGAGCTTCTTCCCGCACCCAGATTGCGTTTGCACCTATGCCGCGACCCCCGGCGCGTCCTGTAGCGCGGCGCGCAGGTGCTTCGTTAGCTCGGCCATGTCGAATGGTTTCTGGAGGAAGTGCCAGCCTCGTTCGCCGCCGTTGGTGCGGGAGGCTTCCTCGAAGTAGCCGGACATCAACACGACTTTCAGGGAGGGCCAGCGGTCGCGCAGGCGGTCGCCTAATGCCGCGCCGCCAATGCCGGCCAGCGTCACATCGGTGAGAAGCAGGTCGGGCGGTTGGTCCGATGGGATGGCCATTGCTTCCTCGCCGCTGCCGACTGCGACCACGACATAGCCGATGGTTTCCAGGAGCACGGCGATTCCTTCGCGCACGCCGGCTTCGTCCTCCACGAGAAGAACGTAGCCGCGGCCGGCTGGCTCCTCGGCCTCGGCGATCTGCAGCGGCACTGGCGCTTCCTCGCCGGACGCTGATGGAAGGACGACGCGAAAACGGCTTCCTTCACCCAGCGTGCTCTCCACCTCGATACGCCCGCCGTGATCGATGACGATGCCATGCACCACCGCCAGTCCCAGGCCTGTCCCTTTGCCCAACTCCTTCGTACTGAAAAACGGCTCGAACAGGTGCGCTTGTGTCGCGTCATTCATCCCGTCGCCGCTGTCTTCGACCTCCAGAAACACCTCCTGGCCGGAGGACCCGACACGCAGAGTGAGCGTACCCCCGTCCGGCATGGCATCACGGGCGTTGATGGCGAGATTCAGAAGCACCTGCTGTATCTGCCCTGCGTCGCCCTGAACCGATAAGCGTTGCGGCGAGGTTTCCAGGACAATCCGGATGTTCTCGGGAATCAGCTGACGCAACAAGCTGCTGGCCTTCTGCACCTGCTCGCGAAGATCGATAACCACCTTTTCAATGGCAACATCGCGCGAGAACAGTAGAAGTTGCTGCGTAAGGCTGGCGCCGCGCTTGATTTGAAACTCCATGTCGCTGCCGATCTTGGCCATGGCCGGGCTGGCGCTTCGCAGCCTCAGAATCGCGGCCATCGACATCAGGGCCTGTAAGAGATTGTTGAACTCATGGGCAACGCCGGCAGCCAACTGCCCTACAGCCTCCATTTTCTGGGCCTGCCGGAGCTGCGCTTCCAATAGACGATGCGCCGTAATGTCGCGTGCGATCGTCGAAACGAATTCCACAGAGCCATCGGATCTCTTGTGCGCAAGAATGATCATCGAGATCGAGATCACGCTGCCATCGCCACTCAGCAGCTCGGTCTCCCCGCGCCAGATGCCGTTGAGAACGGCCGCAGGGATTCCCTCGGTCACAATGATATGCGTTTCCGGGCTGCGGAGAAAGTCCGCGATCGTGTAGCCGTCAATATCCGTCGCCTCCTGCAGGCCAATCATGGAGCGCCCACCCCGGTTGATGTAGATCAGGTGGCCCGCGATGTCACTGATGCTAACGAAGTCCGGGGTGGCCTCATGAATCGCGGCGAGACGCGCCCAACCCTCCTCGCTCCTCGTGCGCTCCTTGAAAAGGACCTCTTCCATGATCTTGCGCTCAATGGCGTAGCGAAGGGCGCGCAGAAGGCCGCTCTCGATCTGGCCCTTGATCAGGTAGTCTTGTGCTCCTTCCTGCAAGGCACTTACGGCAAGGGATTCGTCATCCTGGATTGTCAGGACGACCAGAGGGACTCGCGGCGCCGCTGCGTGGGCGCGCCGAACGGCGTCGAGGCCCTCGGAATCCGGCAATCCCAAATCGAGCAGGATGATGTCAACAGTATGCTCCGAGAGATAATGCTCGGCATCTGCCATCGACGTTACGTGCTTGATCTCGGTGTTATACGGACCCTGCTCCTTGAACATCTCCCGGAGCAGGCGGGCGTCGCCGGCGTTGTCCTCGATGAGAAGAAGATTCGTGATCGTTCTTGCGCTCATCAGATTGGTCTCTGCTGCGGCAGCTTGACGGTGTTCAGCCAGAAATCGTTGATGCTCCTGACGAGTGTTTCAAACGCTTCGAACAGTACCGGCTTTTTGAGATAGCAATTTGCCTGTAGCTCGTAGCTCCTCACAATGTCCGCCTCATCCTCGGAAGTGGTCAAGATAACAACCGGAATCAGCCTCAGGCTGTTATCGCTCTTGATCTGGGCCAGCACCTCGCGTCCGTCCATCCTGGGTAGATTCAGGTCGAGCAGGATGAAATCCGGCCTCGGCGCGCTGACGTGCGCCCCCTGGCGGTTCAGAAACTCCATGGCATCCACGCCGTCGAACGCAACGTGCAAATTGATCTGCGCGCGGGCATCGCGGAAGGCCTCCTGCGTCAGCCGGACGTCACCGGGACTGTCTTCGACAAGGAGAACCTCTAGATGTGCACCGTCGTTTCTGCGAATGGTCATTATGTCCTCTCAATTCCTGCGAGTGCGAAACGAAACGTCGAGCCCACGCCGACCTTCGATTCGACCGTGATCGTGCTGTGGTGGCGCTCGGCGATCTTCTTGCAGATAGCCAGTCCGATCCCCGTCCCGGCGAATTCGTCACGCTTATGCAGCCGCTGGAACATTCCGAAAATCCTGTCGGTGTATTTCGAATCAATCCCGAGCCCGTTGTCGTTCACGGAAAACACCCATTTATTGTCCGTGCGTGCGGCGGAGATGTGTACCCGAGGGATTCCGGGACGCTGATATTTGATGGCGTTGCTGATGAGATTCTGGAATAACTGAACGAGTTGCATTTCGTCTGCAACAACGATTGGCAGGGGGTCGTGAGTGACGATGGCTCCGTGCTCTTCTACAGTACTTCCCAGGTTGGCAAGGGCGAGCTGCAGTGCTTTCTCACTGGAGGTATCCACGAGAGCACGTCCTTCTGTGCCAACGCGTGAAAACGCCAGCAGATCATGAATCAGACGCTGCATCCGATTGGCACCATCCACGGCAAATGCAATGAACTCGTCGGCGTCCGAGTCCAGCCGCCCCTTGTACCGTCTGGACAGAAGCTGCGTATAGCTGGCGACCATGCGCAGGGGCTCCTGCAAGTCGTGAGAGGCAATGTAGGCAAATTGGCCCAATTCCTCATTGGAGCGGTTCAACTCGGCGATTTTCTGGGCAAGGTGCGTTTCCGCTTCTCGCCGCACGCTGATGTCCCGGATTGCTGCTGTGACAAGGATACCCTGAGCATTTTCCAGAGGGCTGAGCATGATCTCGATCGGAAATTCGGTTCCGTTCTTTCTGAGACCGGTTAATTCGATCCCTGTTCCGATCTGCTGCGCCAGTGCATCCGCAGCGGATCGAAGTCCGTCCGCAATCAGCCGCTCCGCGAAGCCCTCGGGAACGATGTTCTTTACCTGCTGCCCGATGAGCTCATCGCGGGAGTATCCAAACTGCTTCTCGGCCTGAACATTCAACAGGACGATCTCTCCCTCCTGATTCACGACGATCATTGCATCGGGCGCTGCTTCCAACAGGCCGCGGTATTTCGCGCTCGCCTCTTTGCTCTCGCTGAGATCGTGGCTGAATTCAGAAAATCCGTGCAGGTTTCCGGCTGCGTCGCGCAATGCCGTAAAGGTGACGCTCGCAAGAAAACGGGAACCGTCCTTGCGCACGCGCAGTCCCTGTTCCTCGTGCCGGCCGTTGGCGGCGGTGACTCGGAGTATTTCCTGAGGCCTGCCGCGCTCAATGTCATGCGGCGGAAAGAAACAGGAGAAGTTGTGGCCAATGATCTCGCTCGCTTTGTAACCCTTGATCCGTTCGGCGCCGGCATTCCAACTGACGATCTGGCCGCGCGGATCCATCATGAAGATGGCGTGATCCGGGACGCCATCGAGGAGCATGCGGTATCGCTCTTCGCTCTGCCGGAGCTCCTCCTCCACGAGCCGGCGTCTGGCGTCCATCTGCGCCAGCTCTTTTTCCGCGGCTTTGCGCACGCTGATGTTGCGGATCGCTGCCGTCACCAGGATTCCCTCGGCGCTTTCCAGAGGGCTCAGCATGATCTCGATCGGAAATTCGCTTCCGTCCTTCCGACGCCCGGTCAGCTCGATCCCCGTCCCGATCTGCTGCGCCAGTGCGTCCGCCGCGGATCGAAGGCCATCAGCGACCAGCCGTTCCGCGAAACCCTCCGGAATGATGTTCGTGAATGGCTGACCTAACAGCTCATCACGGGAGTACCCGAATTGTTTTTCTGCCTGCAGATTCAGCAGAACAACCTCTCCCTCTTCGTTGACGACGACGATTGCGTCGGGAGCTGCTTCCAACAGCCCGCGGTATTTCGCCGCAGACTCCTGGCTTTCGAGGAGAACGGAGGTCATTTCGAGATCCGCGCAGCGCTCGCCGATCGCTTCGGTAAAGGAAGCAACGCATATTTGCCTTCGGATGGCGGCCGGACTTCGGCTCGGGCGTGGGATGAGATTGGGGAGTGCATGCGCTCCACCTTCAGCAGCGCATCTGCCAATTGGCGAAACCAGCTAAATGCAACTGCATGAGCGGACTAGCTCACAACGCTTGCCCTCGCCGGGCGTTCTGAAAAAGGAAACTGTGCGATTTCGAGACGGTTCCCGAAATGCTCGCTGCGCGTTCCGAAAGAGCGCGCACTAAACGATTCGCAGTACGGAGCGGCGTTCGAGCACGGAGCCGTTTCACGCGGAGGCGCGGAGACGCGGAGAAACCACTCCGCTTCTCCGCGTGAAAGGATGGCCGCAGGCGAGACGCCTGCACTCCTCGTCGTAAGGAGTGCGGTCGTCTCGACCGCGGGCACTCGGGCGTCCCCGCCCGAGTGCTGTTGGGCGGCGGTCGAAATTCGTCGTCGCTCTGGCGCGCAAACTCCTGGGGATTCCTGAGTGGCCGCGATGAATCCCCTGCCGTTGTGCGATGCCTCCCGCCGAGGCAGGGGATTTCTCATCGTGCTGCACCGCTCCCCCCAACCCGTCCACCCCCGCGGTTCCGCCGATTCGAAATGACAGACGCGCGGAACGCTCACGCTACGCCGTGCACACGATCGAGGCGCATGGCGAAGCAGCCGTACGTCGGGAAGCGGACGTGCAGGAATGCCGTGCCCTTCGACAGGAATAAGCGATCGACGGTCTCTTCTAGCGCCGGCGCGCTGACCATCACCGCGTCGACGATCTCCTCCTCCGGCGAATAGGCGCGAACGACGAACTGCTCGCGCAGATAGTCCGTCGGAGAACCCGCTGGTGGAAGGGCGTTGCGCTGCACCGTTTCGCTGCTTGCGTTCGCCAGCACGAAAACCGGGCCGAATTCCTTGTACGGCCCGGGCTTGCTGAATGGCGTGAAGCTCGCGAGGATCAGCTCCTCTCCTGGCTTTGCGCGCCGCAGAACGTCGCGGCAAGGCTCTCCGCCCGCGGCAACGAGACGCTTTACCGGTTGCCCGAGGTCGTCGATGCCTTCGGAACGAACACGGTCCAGAAATGGCTGCGGAATGGGCGCGATCGTTACCGCGGTGGACGTCAGCTGATCGAGAGTTGTCATCGGTTCTCCCCTTTTCCTTCAAGAACACGGGTGGGCGGCCTGGCGTTCGGAGGCAGTGCAAAAAAACTCGTTATCCTTCGCCTGTGAATCCCCGAATCGCGCTCCTCCTCGCCGGCCTCCTGTTCGTGATCGCATGCGCATCAGGCCCGCGCCGTACGCCGGAGACCTTCGTGCTCGACTACAACACGCCTACCGATCACCGCCTGCAGAAGCAGATCGAGAACATCGACACGCGGCTCCGCGCAAAGTACGAAATGACGACTGAGCAGACCGCCGTCGGCGTGCTCGATCTCGATCATCTGCGGCTGGCGATGATCCATCCCGATCGCATCGAGTACGCGGCCAGCGTGGCCAAGGTCGGCATCCTGCTGGCGTACTTTCAACTGCGTCCCGAGGCCGCGTCGCAGATGGATGCGGAAACGGAGCACGAGCTCGGGCTGATGATCAAAGCGTCGAGCAACGAGATGGCGGCGAAGTACTCGCGGGCGATGGGGCTGCACGAGATCCAGCAGGTGCTCAATGAGCAGGGTTTCTATGACGCGGCACACGGCGGCGGCATCTGGGTCGGCAAGCACTACGGCCCGAACAGCGAGCGCATCGGCGATCCTGTGGCCGATCACTCACACGCCGCGACCGTGCGCCAGCTCCTGCGTTTCTATTGGCTGCTATCGCGCGAGCAGCTCGTGTCGCCGGCCGCATCGCAGAAGATGCGCGCCATCTTTCTCTCGCCGGACATCCCACACGACGATCACAAATTCGTACACGCGCTGGCCGGCCGCGGCCTGACCATCCTCCGCAAGTGGGGCACGTACCAGGATTGGCTCCACGACTCGGCGATCATCGAAGGTCCCGGACGCCGCTACGTGCTCGTGGCGTTGACGCATCATCCCAAAGGAGACGCCTACCTCGAGGATCTGGCGCGCGAGGTGGACGACGTGATGATGCGGGAGCGCTAGACACTTCTTCGTGCCGTTCGGAAGCATCCTCACGTCAGTGCGCTGCGATGAGGATGTTTGAATCGCAGAGGGACTACGGTGCGACCGCGCGGCGCCGAGCGGGCTTTGCGGTTACCCCTGCCGTTGCGACATAAGCGCCAGCCACGCCTGCGGTTTGTGGGCTGCCATCGCGGTCAACGGAGACCAGGTTCGCGAGATCGCCCACGGGAGCGAGCGGCCTCGACGGGGCGTCACCCCACGTGAATGAAGGAATGGCGAACGTCCGAACGCCAAAGAGAGGACTGCCTGCTGCCGGATGAAAGTTTCCGCTCGATGGAGAGGTCAGCAACGGTTCCACGGTGCCGATCGTGTTCTCCGACCTCAATTGCGACGCGTTGCAGGTCGGATTCGCATTCGTGCAACCCGCCCCCTCTTCGATTCCAAGTGTTTGCGAGGAGCCGCCGTTGAAGATCACGTTGCCGCGGATCTGTAGATTGGTATCGGCGGCGGTAGGAACTGGTACGTTCGAACCGTTCTGCGTCGCCGCTGCGTAGGACGGCGGCACGGAGAAAATCTGGGCGCTGGCATGGCCCGGTGGGTTGTACAGGACGTTGTTGTAGATGAATACGTTCCGGCTTGGGATGCGCACGTAGTTCTCGCCGTCGTCAACGATCGTCGTGCCCCAGCCTCCGCTGGACAAATTCGTCTGGCAGGCTTCGCGCCCGGGATCGCCGGGTTGACCATCGCAGCTCCGATTGCCGAACGTGACCTCCAACATGTGATCGCGTTCTCCAACGTTGTAGAGAGTGTTGAACGCCAGCAGGATGTTGTATCCCCCATTTACGCCGAGCCCCGCTCCCTCCGTGTCATGAACGACGTTGTTTACGACGTTGATGTCATACGCCTCATAATGAATCCAGGGCGCATCCATGAACTGAGAGCCGGTGCCTTGTCCCGCCGTGAAGCCCCCGGTACCGCAGCCGAAGAATTCGTTGCCCTCGATGCGCAGATAGGCGCTCCCTCCCTTCGCATACATGCACCAGTCCTGCGCGTTCGAGATCCGGTTGCGAAGTACGTGGCCGTACTGAACGGCGACGAAATCGATCGTATTGTCATCGGCTCCGGCTAGCGTCGACTCCTCGATATAGACGTATCGCGACTGATTCACTTTCAGCATGTCGTGAGCCTGACGGGCGCCGCCGTCGAGGTTCGAGCCGCGAATCAGAATGTGGTCGCACCGCTCGCAGTGAAACGCGTCTCCGGGCGGATCGGGGACGATGTCCAGACCGATGAGATAGAGGTAGCGCGTGTCGAAGACATTCAGGTCGCCAGCGAGATGGGCAGAGAGCGCGCCTGCCGCCGATTGAATGATGATCGGTGCCTGCGCCGTTCCGTACCGCGACTCCAGGTAGTTCGGAATGGCGTCCTCACGATAGACCCCCGGCATCAACATCAAACGAAAACCGCGCGTGAGTATCGTCCCTTGGGGGATCCGGTTCCAGGCCTCGGTGAGCGTGCGAACTGCCCGCGCAGATGTCGCGCCGTCATTCGCGTCACTGCCACCCGCCGGATCGATCCAGACGTCCGTCGTCACAGGCGAGCCGATGTCATACGGAGCGGTCTGCGCGAGAATCGAAACGGGCGTCACGCCCAACACTGCGATCAACGCCAGTCGAAGGAGTGCCGGTATTGCGCGATGGGGCAGCCTGTCGTTCATCGCATTCGCAGTCGTCCCCTTAAAGACAGACGCTCCTCGCTGAGCGCTTCAACATGTTCGAATCTCTCCTGTTCGGAATCCGTCCCAAACTGGTCGATGTGAAAGCACTCGTCGTCAGGCTCCCGCCTCCTACTTCTTCACGTTCGCGGCCATCTGCGCGCTGATCCAGCGCGTGATCCGCGCATCGAGCAGATCCAGCGGCAGATTTCCGCCGGCTAGTACCTCGTCGTGGAAACTGCGGATGTCGAAGCGCGAGCCGAGCTGCTGCATCGCGCGCGCACGAAGGTCGCGAATCTTGAGCTGGCCGAGCTTGTAGCTGCAGGCCTGCGCGGGCCAGGAGATGTAGCGATCCGTTTCCGACTGGATCGTCGGCTCGTCCACCGCGTGGGAGTTGCGCATGTACTCGACTACCTGATCGCGGCTCCATCCCATGTCGTGAATCCCGGTGTCGACGACGAGACGCACCGCGCGGAAGAGCTCCGAGCGGAGACGGCCGTAGTCCGATCCCGGATCCTGATAGAAGCCGACTTCCTTCCCCAGTTGCTCCGAATACAGTGCCCACCCCTCGGCGTACGCAGAGTTGCCGCCGTGCTTGCGAAACTCAGGCAGCCCCTTGAGAGTCTGCTGAATCGAGAGCTGCATGTGGTGACCCGGAATGCCCTCGTGATACGCCACCGCCTCGTCGTTGAGGAACGAGCGGCTCTTGAAGTCGGAGACGGCGACCGAGACGCGGCCGGGGCGCTTCCCGTCGGGAGTGCCGGTTTGATAGTGCGTGGCCGCGGCCTTCTGGAAATCGGGGATCGGTTCCACGGTGACCGGTGCCGAGGGAATGACATTGAAGAGCTGCGGCAGCTTCGGCCGCATCTGTTTGATGTAGCGATCGAAGTCGTCGACGATCGCCTGTTCCGAGGACGGTTTGTACTTCGCGTCGGACTCGACGTGGTCGCGGAAGCTGGCCAGATCGGCATAGCCGTTCGCCTTCGCCAGCGCCGTCATCTCGCCGACGATGCGATCGAACTCGCTCAGCCCGATCTTATGAATCTCCGCAGGCGACAGGCTGGTCGTGGTCAGGCGCCGGATGGCCGCCTGGTAGCGGCGCTTGCCGTCGGGCAGGCTTTCAATGGAGAGCGTGCTTCGGCCGCTGGGAACGTACTCGCTCGTAATGAACGCCGCGAACTGTTTGTACGCCGGAAGCACCTCGGCGTTCACAGTCGTCGTGATGGCATCGGTCAGCCGTTTCTTGTCGTCATCCGAAAAACTCGCAGGCATTTTCTTGATCGGAATCAGAAACGGATTCGCGGCGATGACGCCATTGGCCTGCGCCGGAATCTTCTCCGCCAGAAACTTGACGATGACCAGATGATCCTTGACGCCGGCCCGCATCACTTCCTCGGTCTGCAGCAACGCCTTCGGGATCTGATGCAGCCGCGCGATGTAGTCCTCGTAATGCTTGACCGTATCGAGCGGCACCGAGTTCGGCAGATCCGCGAGCCCCGTGTGAATGCCGCCCTGCGCATTCACCGGCATCTCGTAATCCCTCAGGTCGTAGTCATCCATCTGCTCCTGCAGGTTCCGCAGAAAGAGATCGTGCGAGGTTCGCTCCTCCTCCCCAAACCCCTCGGGCGAGATAGCCTTGATCCGCTTGAGAAAGTCAGCATTGATGTCATGCCGCTTGGCGATGGCGGCCATCGATGCGTCGCCCAGCTTGTCGTTGTACCGATAGTCGCCAACGGCCGTGGCGAGAGTAGGCGAGAGCTTGAGATTCGTCTGCCACGCCTCTTCAAACAGCGCGTTCTGCGCGGCGAGGCGCGCCTCAACGGAGCTGGCCGGCCTGGGCTGGGCGGTGGTGACAAGGGCTACAGCAGCGACGACGCAAGCGGCGAGGGTGAGTAAGCGCATTTGCGGAGCGTAGCAGAGGGAGCACAGAAATGAACCACAGAGACACCGAGGACACAGAGTTGACACAGTACTCTCTGCGATCTCTGCGTCTCTGTTGTCAAACGGTTTCTCTGCGTGATGTGACATACGATCGTTGCCATCGCGGCAAACCCGATGACCACGATCCTGCACATCATTCCCTCACTCACGTGTGCAGGGGCTGAGAGTCAGCTTGTGAATCTCGTGCGCCATACGACGAGTGACGAGCTCACGCACATCGTCTGCGCCGCCGCCTCGGCGGCGCCGCGCAAGCGGTCGCCATCGAACGGTTCGACTGCCGGCTGGGAATGACGATCTGGGCTCAGTTCTACCGCGAGATGGCGGCGACGTGCCGCCGGGAAAAGCAGTCACCCGTATGAGGCGTTGGTTGCGCGCGACAATTACAGAGGGAAGACTTCATGGGGGGAACCGCTTCGAGCATTATCTTTCTCAATGATTTGCGACTGTCGTTGCTCCCGCGTTCGGCGCAAGCGGCCTTGACACCGGCTGCGGCGCTCTGTAGAAGAGATTCGTGCGACACTTGCTCCTGATCGCTGCGCTTTGCGCGGCTCCCGTTTACGCTGGCGACCTCCAGCCGGGGCAGGTCGCCTCATCGGGTGACAGAGGCTGCCAGTTTGACGCGCTCCCAGTTCCCGGCGGCTTCGCCATTTACGATCATGCAGGCGGGCTGCTCCACCAACAACCGCCGTCGCCTGGCGCTTCAACTCTGCGGGACCTCATCGCTCTGGGCGGCCGCATCGTGGGCGTGCCGGATGGCGGCACGAATGAGTCGTCAATCGAGACGATCGACGCAGACGGCAACCGCGCTCCGTTTACAGCGCATCTGCCCGGCCTCACCTCTGCGTCCATCGCCGGTCTGGCCCCCGCCGGACGCGACGCCATCTACGCGGTAGTCGCCGGCGACAGGGGAGCGGAAGTCTGGCGTATCGATCGTGCCGGCGGAGTGACGCTGAAACGGCAGCTTCCAGACGCGAGAAACATTCCGGGATCCCTGATTGGCCTGGATACCGACGCGTCCGGATGCACTCTCTACTACCCGACGAACGATTCCAACGGGCACATCGCCCGTTTCAACGTCTGCTCCGGCGTCGCTCTGGCTGATTTTGGCGGCGGCTCGTATGCGGCCGCGGGCCTCCGTTTGCTTCCCGACGGCGGGATCTTGATGCATGACCTCTCGAAATTGCGACGCTACGACCGCAATGGCGCGCTCGTGCGCGAGTTGCCGCTCAACGTCCTTTTTCCGCCACCGTCACCCGAGTACTTCGCTTCGATTGAGGGCATCGCTCTCGACCCGGATCCGCACTTCGTTTGGCTGCTCGTCTCCGACGGCAATCCCTGCGGCGGCTCGATACCACTGCTGGTCAACCTCGACAGCGCGCAGGCCGTGAATTCGCCCTTCCCGAATTTCGCCCTCAACAGATATCTCTCGTTAGCCGTGGCTGGCGGTTGGTCCGCGGCCATATCATCAGCCCCTCCGCCGCGCCGCAGGGCCGCGGTTCCTCCTGAAAATTAGGCACCGCCACGCCTTCTTCTTGCCAAGGCGTTCCGAGGGAGGTAGTATGCGCAGCCTTTTTTCCCTCAAAAGCGCAAGGTAGCTTCAGGTCCAAAAATCACAATTAATCCCCGACACGGACACATTCGATGCCCGTGTTGGATACCAGACAAGGTCTGGACGGCCTTCCTTTGCGCCCGTCCGGTCCGCAGAAGGATGGAAGCGTTTGAGAATCAGTCCCTTTAAGCTCGTATTGACAATTGCGGTACTGCTATTGGCCACCCAGCGGAACAGCGCCGCACAGCTCGCGCCGCGTATCGTAGATTGTCCGGCCATTGACGTTGCCGCCAATGCGGAGCGGGAGGACCGAGCTGAGTTGAACGAGGCGCTCGCTTGGCGCCGCACGACCCTCGTCGACGAATACGGCCAGATTGATCCCGCCAGTCTTTATCAGGCGAATCAGCAACGGAGGCAGTCGCTTCAAGCGTCCTCCAGTTCGTTTGCCGCCACCAGTGCGCTCACGACGTCGAACTGGGTCTCGAACGGACCGCAGAACGCCGGCGGCCGCACCCGGGCCATTCTGGTCAATCCCTCGAATGCGAATCAGATATTCGCCGGCTCGGCCAGCGGCGGCATCTGGATCTCCAACAATAAGGGCCTTTCGTGGAGCAAAACGCCCGGTTACATGACGAATCTCGCAACGCAAGCTCTGGCATTCGATTCCTCGAGCACGTCGATTATCTATGCGGGCACCGGGGAATCCAGCGCTTATCCCGACGCACTATTGGGCGCGGGCGTCTTCAAGTCTCTTGACAGTGGGCAAAGCTGGCAACAGCTCGCTCAGACGCGCGGTTGGAATACGGTGCAGACGCTTGCGCCGAAGCCACACAGAGGAGGCTTCGTCCTGGCCGGCACGGACACAGGTATCTGGAAGACAGAAAATGGGGGCGACACCTGGCAGAGGATTTATCCCGCCAATGCGTCGCAGATCGCCGTGATCTTTTCGATCGCGTTCGATTCGACCGGAACGTACGCCGTGGCGACCACTCAGGATGCGCAAGGGGTACGCTCGGCCGTTTACTCGACGGATGGAGGATTGACGTTCGCCCCTTCGACAGTGCCAAGCACGATCTATTTCGGCGGTGACTCTCAGGCGATCTTCGCTCCTGCACAGCCTCCCCCGGTTTTGCCCACGGTATACGTGCTCCGCAATCCGGATTTTCTGAAATCGACCGACGGGGGACACACCTTTCAACTCGTCCCGAACTTCCCTGACATTGGTCACCAACAGACGACACTGTGGGTGTCGCCCAATGACCCCAATCTCCTCGTAGTCGGCGGGTTGAATTTGTGGCGGTCGCGCGACGGTGGTGTGACTTTCCAGGAGATCAGCACATGGCCCGGAACCCTCGGCTCGAGCGGGCCCCACGTCGATCAGCACGCCATTGTCAACGATCCAAACTACGGAATTGGTAACAACCGCATCTATGTAGGCAACGACGGCGGAATTTACGCGACCAACGACATTACCCAAACGCCGGTCACGTGGACGAATCTCAACCAGACGTATCAGACTTCACAGTTTTATTCAGGGGCCGGAAGCGCTCTGGGCGCGGCGCCATTGATGGGTGGCACTCAAGACAACGGCACGATCTTAGTCACCGCGGCCACGTCTCCGAACGGCCGGATCGCTCTCGGCGGCGACGGCGGCTTCGTGGCGATCGACCCGTTGGCGGCGAGCACGATGTATTGCGAATTCCAGAACGGTTTTGGTCTCTACCGCTCACTCGATGGAGGCGCGAACGTCCAGAGAATCGACAATTTCCCGGTTGGTCCGGATGGCGATTTCTTCAATTTCGTTGTGCCATTCATCCTCGATCCGAACAGCCGGACGACGCTGCTCATAGCTGGGACGAAGCTCTGGCGCACCAGGAACGCCGATACTGGGACGCCGCCGGGTTGGTTGCCGATTCGTCAGCCGACACCGTGTCAGCCGCTGACCTCTCCTCTGTGCAAGACTTTTATCGGCGCGATTGCGGTCGCGCCCGGCAATCCAAATGTCATATGGGTAGGCTTGATCGACGGCAGGCTCGATAAGACGGTCAACGGCTCGTCCGATACCCCAAGCTGAGACTGGAAAGACGACAACGACACCAAAAATCCCCTCCCGAATCGCTTCATTACACGCATCACGATCGACCCGGCCGACGCGAACGTCGTCTATGTGACGTTCGGCGGCTATCGGTACGACAACATTTACAAGACGACCGACGGCGGCACGAACTGGCAGTCGATCACCTCGGGCATTCCGGCGATCCCGGTCCGCGGCGTGGTACGGCATCCCCGCAATGCCCGGCAACTCTATGCCGCGACGGACGCCGGCGTTTACGAAAGCAATGACGGCGGCCTCAACTGGGTCACATCATCGCAAGGACCGGACGACGTCGCTGTCGACGAGGTGGCATTCGTCACCGGGTCGGAGCGGCTGCTTGCAGCGACACACGGACGCGGATTGTGGACGGCCGACACCTCGGGCGTCGCATGTCTTTACCGCCTTTCGCCGGCGAGCGGCTCGTTCCCGAATGCGAGTGCGACGGGGAGCTTCAATGTCATCGCCGACCCGCGCTGTTCCTGGACGGCGGTCGTCGACGCCGCTGCATCACAATGGCTGCACGTAACCTCCGGCTTGTCCGGTACCGGAAACGGCATTGTTTCGTTCACAGTAGACGCGAATACGACCGGTCACACACGCTCGGCAGCAATCACCGTGGGTGGACAACGATTTGTCGTGATTCAGGCTGTCGGCTGCGACGTCACCAGCCTCACGCCCACCGGCGGCTTCTATTCGAGTCAAGGCGGCACCGCGACCTTTGACGTTGCCGCAGATTCGCAGTGCGCGTGGACCGCCACCGTCGATCCGGTCGCCGCGGATTGGATCACGATCATCGCACCCGCAACAGGCGCCACAGTATCGGGAAACGGTACTGTCTCGTTCCGGATCAATGCGAACACAGCTCCCGGCACTCCGGGCAATCCTACCTCGGCGAGCCTCCCGCGTTTCGGGAACATCGTGATCAACCAGAGGGTATTCGTCGTCAATCAAATGGGCTTAACCCCGCCGATTTGTCCCATGGACGGCAACAACCAGCCGACATTCGCCATCGAAGGTCCGAGTACGATCCGCCCGGATCAGAACCTCTCTCTTGTGGCCTACCCCGGGGCCGGTTTTCACTATCGATGGATTATGTCGCCTCCGCCTGACGGCCAGAATGGAATCATTGGCAATGATTCGCCGACGCTCTTCATCAGGCCAGACAACGGTAATCCGTATTACCCGAAGCGGGACACATCGACGACGTATTATGTTCTTGTTACGTCGGCCAATTGCCCGAACGGCGTGCTGGTCTCATTTACGGTCACTGTGACCGGAAGCCCGGCGTCGTGCTTACTACCCACCGGCACCAGTACGGGCCTTACTCTCTCACCCGGCGCCGGCCAGCCGGTATCCATAGGCGTCGGCCCTGAGCCTCCGTACTTTCCCTGGTATCCGGAGAAACCTGCGTTTCAATGGTATCGGGGTGCATCGGGGGATTTGAGCAGTCCAATCAATGGCGAAACATCGGACAGCCTCATTGTCCGCCCAACGGTCGACTCGATGTACTGGGTCAAGATGACGACAAGTTGCGGGGGCGTGCAACTCGGCAACACGTCATTGGTGGTCCTTGGCATCCCGCCGAGGCGACGGGCGGTCAAGCACAATTCGTTGGGTATAGGGAAGACGGAGCTTCTCTTCCGAAACCCCGTGACGGGTGCGAACGTCATTCAGCCGATCGACGGAGCCACAGTAATCCCGCCGGTTCCGCTGCCATCGTTTGATCCTGCGTGGCAGGCGCAGACGATCAGTGATCTGAACGGCGACGAACGCGCAGATATCGTCTGGCGGAACCCGGCGTCGGGCGCGAATGCCTATTGGGCCATGGCCGGCGCGACCGTTCTCGCCAACATCCCGATCGAGACGAAGGATCCCGCGTGGAACGTGGCCGCCTCCGCCGATTTCACCGATAGCGGTCACATGGATCTCGTTTGGCAGAACCGTGAGACCAATGACCTCGAATTGTGGCTTATGGACGGCGCGCAGCACGCTGGTTCGTTCGGTCTCGGCCGGCTGCCGGCGGACTGGGTTCTCCAGGGCAGCGCCGATTTCGACCACGATGACAAACCCGACGTCGTGTTCCGCAATTACCGCACTGGTCAAAACGCGATCTGGCACATGGACGACGCGAAGCCGCCCGGATTTGCCGGACTGGGAGAGGTCATTTCGAATCCCACATCCAGCACGACAGGGTCGAAGCTCACAATGAAGACCACGGCCACCTCGAGCGACGGGATGCCGGGAGTCATCGAGTCATTGCCCGACACGAACTGGCGGATGGCCAGCATCGACGATGCGGACGGAGACGGGCAGCCCGACATCATCTGGATCAACTCCGCCACGAACGAAATGATGTACTGGAAGATGGCCGGCATGACCCATGTCGCCACGACGCAATTGCCGCCGCAAACGGATCCCAACCTGAAGATCGCAGGCACGCCTCCGATCGACATCGTTCCCCAGACGCAGGCGACGGCATTGACGGTCAGTGCGACGGCAGCGACGTTCGGCGGTTCCACAACGCTGCACGCCACACTCTCGGCGAACGGAGCGCCCGTGGCCGGTGAGTCCATTGCGTTCTCAATTGACGGAGCATCAGCCGGCTCAGCGTTCACCGTTGCAGACGGCACGGCATCCATCGCCGCCTCGGTCACAGGACTGGCTACAGGCACTCACAACGCCAGCGCACAGTTTGCGGGCGATACGACATACGGGCTAAGCAGCGCGTCGTCTTCTCTGCAGATCCTGCCGCAGCCTGTTCAGATCACGTGGCTCACGCCGGCGCCCATCGTTTATGGGACACCGCTTGGATCGGCGCAACTCGCCGCAGCGGCAACGGTTTCCGGGACGTTCGTCTACACGCCGGCCGCGGGCACAATCCTCGGCGGCGGCGCGAACCAACAACTGACAGTGACGTTTACACCGGTCGACACGGTCAACTACATGGCCGCGACCGCTTCGGTGGCGATGACGGTCATCAAAGCCGCCCAAACCATCACCTGGGCTACGCCGGACGACATCACGTACGGGACGGCGATTTCGTCGGCACAGTTGAATGCGTCGGTCCTGATTCCAGGACCGGCGAGCGCCGGCATCCTCTCTTATGACGCCGCGCTCGGCACGATCTTGTCCGCGGGCGATCACGTGCTCACGGCCACTGCCGCGGCCACAGCCAATTACAACGCTGGCATTGCAAATGTGACACTGCACATCCGGCAGGCTACGCCATCCGTTACGTGGGCCGCGCCGGCGGCGATCACCTACGGAACTCCCCTGTCGGGCACGCAGCTCAATGCGGCCGCCAGTGTCCCTGGAACAGTCGTCTACGCACCGTCGCCCGGCTCGGTTCTTACCGCCGGAGATCACGTTCTCCAGGTTACGTTCACACCAACCAATGCGAGCGATTTCACGGCCGTGACCGCAAACGTCTCGCTCACCGTGTTGAAAGCGACGCCCACGCTACAGTGGCCGCAACCCTCAGACATCGTCTACGGTACTCCGCTGTCCGGCACTCAACTGAATGCGACGTCGAGTATCGCCGGCAGTTTCGTCTATTCACCGAAGGCCGGGACGATTCTCAACGCGGGCGCCTCGCAACCCCTCCAAACAGTTTTCACGCCGGCAGATACTCTCAACTTCACGACTGCCACAGCTACAGGGCAGGTCAACGTGCTGAAAGCGCCGCAAAGCATCGCCTGGCCGCCTCCCACGGCGATCACGTACGGCGCACCGCTCTCCGGAGCTCAGCTCAATGCAGTTGTGAACGTGCCCGGTCCATCGCCCGCAGGCGCCGTCACCTATGCGCCGGCAGCCGGCACCGTTCTTCAGGCTGGCACAGCCACCCTAACGGCCGTGGCCGCGGAAACTCCGAACTACACCGCGGCCTCGGCATCGGCCGCACTCATTGTCCGCAAAGCGACTCCCTCGATCGCGTGGCCGGCACCGGCTGCAATCGCCTATGGCACCGCGCTGTCCGCGAATCAGCTGAACGCGACAGCGAATGTTGACGGCACATTCGCATACAACCCGGCCGCGGGAACCATCCTCCACGCTGGCACGCAGCAACTCCAGGCCGTATTCACTCCCAGCGACGGGCAGGATTACGAGAACGCCACGGGAACAGTAACTCTCACTGTCAACAAAGCACCGCAGCAACTGACGTGGACGACGCCAGGAGCGATCGTGTATGGAACACCATTGAGTGCAACGCAGCTCAACGCGACCGTATCCGTCATCGGCCCGGCACCAGCCGGCGCGTTGACGTACACGCCCGCACTGGCGAGCGTCCTCGATGCCGGCGCGCAGCCGCTCACGGTCATGGCTGCCGAAACACCGGACTATCTCTCTGCGACGCGAACTGTGACACTGACTGTGACGCAGGCCCCACTCTCTGTGACGGCTGCCAACGCGGCGAAGCGGTACGGCGCGCCTTTACCAATCCTCAGTGGCGTGCTCACCGGTGTTGTGAACAACGACCCGCTCACGCCAGTCTTCGCCACCACCGCAAGCCTCAACAGCCCCGCCGGCACGTACCCGATTACGGCCGGCATTGCTGACCCGAACGGACGCTTGCGCAACTATGCCGTCACGACGACAGGCGCAACTCTCACTGTTACGCCCGCACCGCTCTCGATCACTGTGATAAACGTATCGAAGCAATACAGCGATCCGCTCCCGCCGTTCGGCGCCACTTATAACGGATTCGTGCTTGGCGAGACGCCGGCGGTTCTCAGTGGAATGCTCACGTTCGCAAACACAGTGACGATGACGACCGCCCCCGGCCAGTACCCACTGGCTGTCAGCGGCGTCAGCTCGCCGAACTACGCGATCCAATTCATCCCCGGCACGATCCTCGTAACGCCGGAGGATGCACGCGTCACCTTTACGGGCTCACGCATCGCCTCGACAACAGGCCTGACGACGGGCACCACCGCAGTCGCGCTCAGCGCGACGGTAGCGGATATCAGCGCCACGCCGGATTCGAACGGCGACACGTGGCTTGGCGGCATCAGTAACGCAACGCTGACGTTCGTGGACCGCACTACCAATGCCACCCTGTGCACGGCACCGCTAGGCCTCATGCGGCCAGACGTGCTCACGATTGCATCGGGCACGTGCATATGGACGGCGCCGCTCACCGCGACTCGTACCGTGACGATCGGCGTCGTCATTGGTGGGTACTACAACCGCGATACTGCGGCTGATGACACTCCGCTGCTCCTACAGGTACCGACTACAGATCACTTTGTGACTGGTGGCGGATTCCTCATCGCCACAATGTCAGCCGGCGACCTCGCGGCGGACGTGAGCTCCAGGATCACAATGAATGTCGATGCAAGGTACAACAAGGGCCAGACGCTCCTGCACGGCAATATCGACATGCAGGTTCAGCACAAGGACAGCACGGGCAGCCATCGGACGTACCAGATCAGCGCACCATCTCTCAGTTCCATCGGCATCAACGACACGCAGACGGCGGCCACGATCACCGGTGCGAACGTGACGATCACCGATGTCACCGACGCGAAGACGCCGGTTCTCATCGCCTCGAACGCGATCCTGGTGCTCACCGCGAGTCAGCCTGACAAAGCGCATGCCGCCACCATAGGCGTGACCCTCTTGAAGCCCACGGGCGGCTTGTGGCTCGCGACGAATTCGAGCGGCATGCAGACAGTCGAGCAAACACTTGATGGCGGTGCCATTCAGATCCACTAGCGAAACCCGTGCGGGGCGGTCTACCAGCCGCCCCGCACGTTTCGTTGAAGGCCACGGGTTTCGGGTTCGAGTAGCAGCGCAGGGGTTCAGCGAACTTCGTCATACTCATCCCCCTTCCTTCATAATCCGCCAATGACCCGTTCGACGAGGGCTGCCTCATGAGCTCCGATCTCCCTGCCGCGCTGGAGTCCTCGGCGACGGCGATTCAGGAACACCTCTTTCCGACGCTGACGGATGCGCAGATAACGCGGATCGCGGCGCATGGGCGGCGGCGCGCCGTGGCGCGCGGCGAAGTGCTCGTGGAGGTGGGAGACACCGTTGTTCCCTTCTTCGTCGTCGTCGACGGAGAGATACAGGTTTTGCGGCCGGCGGGTGGGACCGAGACGCTCATTGTCACGCACCGGCGCGGGCAGTTCTCGGGAGAAGGAAACATGATCACGGGCCGGCGGGCGTTATCGCGCTTGCGGGTCAGCGAGGCGGGCGAAGTGATCGAGCTCGATCGCGAGCAGGTGCTCGCACTCATTCAGACCGATGCCGAGTTGAGCGAGATCCTCATGCGGGCGTTCATCCTCCGGCGCATCGAGCTCATCGCGCGCGGGTTCGGCGACGTTGTCGTGATCGGCTCCGCGCATTGCGCCGGCACGTTGCGGGTGAAAGAGTTTCTGACGCGCAACGGTCATCCGTACGCCTATGTCGATCTCGATTCCGATGCCGAGGCGCAGGAGCTGCTTGACCGGTTTCATGTGAGCCCGGCCGATGTGCCGGTGTTGATCTGCCGCGGCGACGCGGTGCTGCGCAACCCTTCCAATCAGCGGATCGCCGAGTGCCTTGGGCTCAATCCGGCCATCGATCCGGCGCAACTGCACGACCTCGTCATCGTCGGCGCGGGTCCGGCGGGTCTTTCGGCCGCGGTATATGGGGCGTCCGAGGGGCTCGATGTGATCGTGTTCGAATCGAATGCGCCGGGCGGACAGGCCGGATCGAGCTCCAGGATCGAGAACTACCTCGGCTTTCCGACAGGCATCTCAGGTCTCGAGCTCACCGGGCGCGCATACGCGCAGGCCCAGAAGTTCGGCGCGCAAATCATGATCGCGAAAGGAGCGGTCAAGTTGACCTGCAACCGGAAGCCGTACGCCCTGCAGATCGACGACGGGCAGCGCGTCCTGACCCGTGCGCTGATCATCGCCACGGGCGCGGAGTATCGCCGGCCACCGTTCGAGAACGCCACGAAGTTCGAGGGCGCGGGCCTCTACTACGGTGCGACGCCGATGGAGGCGCAACTCTGCCGGGATGAAGACGTCATCGTCGTTGGCGGCGGCAACTCCGCCGGTCAGGCCGCGGTGTTTCTCGCGCAGAGCGTGAAGCACGTTCACATGCTGGTCCGCGCGGACGGCCTGGCGGAGACGATGTCGCGTTACCTCGTCCGGCGCATCGAAGACAATCCCGACATCTCGCTTCATACGCGAACGGAGATCGTCGCCCTCGAGGGAGCCACCCATCTCGAACGGGTGCGCTGGCGTGACGATGGGAACGGCGCGGCCGAGACTCACGACATCCGCCATGTGTTCATGATGACCGGCGCCAGGCCCAACACCCAATGGCTCGATCAGTGCGTCGTGCTCGATGAGAAGGGCTTCATCAAGACCGGACCTGACCTCTCGCCGGACGAGTTGGTAGCGGCGGGTTGGCCGCTGCCCCGGCCGCCATATCTTCTGGAGACGAGTCTTCCCGGCGTGTTTGCGGTCGGCGATGTGCGAGGCGGCAACATCAAGCGCGTGGCCTCGGCTGTCGGCGAAGGTTCCATCGCCGTCGCCTTCGTCCATCAGGTTCTTCACCAGTGAAAGGAGTTCCCATGCCCGATGAAAGCTGTACACACCTCGCTGCGATTACCACCGTCAAACATCCGAAGCATCGCGTGTGCGAGGAGTGCGTGAAGACCGGCTCCCGCTGGGTTCACCTCCGCACGTGTCAGGAGTGTGGCGCCACGAATTGCTGCGACGACTCACCCAACCGTCACGCCACCAAACATGCGCACGCAACCAGCCATCCGGTGATCGCGTCGGCCGAGCCGGGCGAACGTTGGCTGTATTGCTATCCGGATGAAGCGTTCGTCGAATACTGAAAAACTCAAGAGAAATCGCGCGAGCCAGGCACGCCCGGCTCGCGTCCGAGGTCACTGATGCTGCATGCGCTCTTTCATCCGAGCTTCGCGTTCTTCCTTGATCTTCTTCCACTGCGCTTTCTGGTCGTCGTTGAAGGTGGCGGCGATCTTCTCTTCATGAGCTGCGCGCAGTTTCATCATTTCGGGACGTAGCGAGTCCACTTTCGGTTTGAGAGCTTCAAGCTTGGCGCTGTCGTTCGCCTGGCGAGCCTCACGGTATTCGGCCATCGTTTTCTGGTACGACTCGAGGAAGGTGGAATTGTTCTTCTGGAAAATCCGGTCCATCTCGTCGATCTGCTTCTTCTGCCCGTCCGTCAGGTTGAGCTGCTGCCCGTAGCGCTGCGTGAAAGTCTGGCTGGGACCGCCCTGCCCGATCACCGAAAACGCGAAGAGCAGACTGACTGCCGCCGTGAGGATTGACCACCGAGTCTTATTCATCCTTTGAATCTCCTTTCGGAGTCATACGACTTCGGAGCGGTGGCGCGTAATGCGAGATCAAAGATTCGCCGACGGTCTCATCCGTTTCCTGGCGGCCGGTCCACCCGATACATCGTCACGTCGAGATAGACATCGGCTACGAATTCCGAGGCTGCGCGGAGCTGGTGATCGAGATCGTCCATGGCCTGGGCCAGCTCCTCGACTGTGGCTGGCGTCTTTGGACGCACTTTCGCGGCGACGATCACTTCTTCTGGCCCCGTGTACACGGCTTGGAGCATGACGATCTGTTCGATCGCGGGGGATGCGGCGAGAATGCGCCGCAATTCTTCGAGCAACTCCGGCGGCAACGACCGTCCGACGAGAAAATCGGCGAGCGGCCGCGCCAGACCGAATGCAGTAACCGCGAGAAGGATGCCGATCAGCAGCGAGGCCACGGCATCAGGGATATTCGTGCCGAGCACTTCGCGCAGCAACAATCCGATCGCGGCGATGACGACGCCGATAAGCGCGGCGGTGTCTTCGACCACGATGGCGCGCACGAGCGGCTCACTCGACCGGCGCAGATGACTCCACACGGTATGGCCTCGCTCGCGAGCTTCGCGCCGCGCCTGTGCGAGGCTCTGCAGCAGGGATGTGCCGTCGGCGGCGAACGACACGGCCAGAACGATCCACGCCGTGAGAGCACCTCCCAATGCCTCGTGTGAGCCGAATTCGCGAACGGCCATCACCACGGAAAAGCAGCCGCCGATCAGGAAGGAGGCGATGGCGGCCATGAGCGCCCAGAGGAATCGCTCGCGGCCGTGACCGAGCGGATGCGTCGCGTCGGGGCCGCGTCGCGCGCGCCGCAGCGAGATGCCGAGGAACACTTCGTTGAGCGAGTCGGCAAAGGAGTGCGCCGCCTCGGCCAGCATCGCCGACGATCCCGAAACGAGACCTGCAATCAGTTTCGCGACGGTGATGACGAGGTTCGCGGCGAGCGCGACGAAGACCGTGCGGGCACTCGCACCGTCTGCAAGTTTTCTAAGTGCCGCCCGGGAGCGGCGTTGCGGCGGAGTGCGCAACACGGCCGCCAAAACGTATCACGATCGAATCGCGTAGGCGGCCATGACGGCGTACTACCTGATCGTCGTGAGTGACGCCCACGACCGCAGCTAGTCGAGGCGCAGCATCTCTGCGATATGCCTCAGCGGGACCGCTCGAATATTCTTTGCAAGCGGAAATGCATCGGGCCCTGCGTGAATCAACGTCAGGCTGCGCAATGCGAGATCCTGCATTGCGATCGACATCGATTTCGTCATCGTCGGCTGCGATGTGCGTTTGAATTCAAACCCCCACCGTTTGCGCCCCCGGACCACCAGCAGATCCAGCTCCGCGCCCGCGTGCGTGGCCCAGAAGAAACAATCCTCGGCCCGCAGCTCGAGTTGCCTGACGACTTGGCGGATTGCGAATCCTTCCCATGATGCGCCGAGCTTCGGATGACCCAGCAGGTCGTGGAGTGTCTCGATCCCCAGCAGCGCATGCAGGAGTCCCGAGTCCGATACGAATACCCGAGGCGATTTCACCTGACGCTTGGAAAGATTTTCGTGCCATGGCTGGAGTTGATCGACGACAAGCGCCGAGGATAGGAGGTCGGCGTAACGCCGGACGGAGGCCTCGCTAACCGCAAGAGAGCGCGCGATCTCCGAGCCCTTCCAGACCTGCCCATGGTAGTGAGCCACCATCATCCAGAAACGGCGAAGAGAATCGGCAGGAATCGAAAACCCCAGTTGCGGAATGTCACGCTCTAGGAAGGTGCGGACGAATGCATCGCGCCACTCCCGGCTATGCTCTTCCGAATCCGCGAGAAACGATCGCGGAAAGCCGCCGCGCAGCCACAAGCGATCGAGATCGCCAACGCCAACCTCGTCGAGCGTGAAGCCTCTCAGCTCGTGAAATGCAATGCGTCCTGCAAGCGACTCCGAACTCTGCCTAAGCAACGCCGGCGAGGCGCTTCCCGACACGAGAAATGTGGCCGGCCGCTTCGGTCGGTCCGCGAGTACACGAAGCACCGGAAAAATCTCCGGCACCCGCTGAATCTCGTCGAGCACCACAAGACCTCGGAGCGGTTCGAGCGCCAGCATCGGCTCCCGGAGCCTTGCCTGTGTGTCTGGATTCTCGAGATCGAAGAACGTGGCCTTCGCCGATTGCGCCACAACCAGCTCCCGTGCCAGGGTCGTCTTTCCCACCTGCCTCGCGCCGAGAATGGCCACCACCGGGTGACGCGTGATCAACCCGAGAAGAGTATGGATGTGTGCGGTACGCTCGATCACGCGAACGAGATGGTACCTTGAAATCTCGTCATCGGACGATGGTATTTCAAGGAGCGATCCCATTGTGCCCATCGCTTTCCCGCGATCCGGCCGCGAGTTGCACAATGCGTCGGGGCCTCCGCCTACTCCTGCTAGGCTGTCGCCCGCATGTCCGACCTGATCGTCGTCCGAGGTCTGCGCAAGCAGTTCCCGAACGTTCTCGCTGTCGCTGGTGTCGATCTCACGGTCTCGGCCGGCGAAGTCTTCGGACTCCTCGGGCCGAACGGCGCCGGCAAGACCACGACACTCGAAATGATCGAAGGTCTGACCCGGCCCGATGCCGGCGAGATCTCGATCGGCGGGTTGAACTGGAACCAGAACGCGTCCGAGATTCGCGCGATGATCGGCGTGCAACTGCAGGCCACGAGTCTCTACAACAAGATCACGCCGCGCGAGGCGCTCGATCTCTTTGGAGGCTACTATCCCAAGCGGCGCGACACCGACGAGTTGCTGCGGCTCGTGCAGCTCGAGGACAAAGCCAACGCGTATCACGTCACTCTCTCCGGCGGGCAGGCACAGAGGCTCGCGCTCGCGCTGGCTCTGGTCAACGATCCAGAAGTCGTTTTCCTCGACGAGCCCACCGCCGGGCTCGATCCGCAGGGCCGCCGCTCGCTGTGGGAAGTCGTCCGGGCGATGAAAGGCGAGGGCCGCACCGTCGTTCTGACGACGCATTACATGGACGAGGCGGAGTCGCTCTGCGATCGTCTGGCCATCCTCGATCACGGCAGCATCCTCCGCTCCGGCACCCCCGCCGAGCTCATTGCCTCCCTCGGCATCCCCAGCGTGGTCGAGCTGACGTTTGCCGGAGCCGCTCCTGATCCGCGCTCCTTCGCGGCGCGCCTCGGCAGCGGCGTGGAAGCGCGCGGCGACATCTGGGAGATTCCGACGACCGACCCGAAGACACTGCTGCCGCGTCTCCTGGCGACGATCGAGAGCGAGCAGGTCGAGTACCAGCAGGTACACGTCCGCCGCGCAACGCTCGAAGATGTATTTCTGCAACTCACCGGACGCAGCCTGCGGGAGTGAATCGAATGGACACGAAGAGCTTCCCCAACCCGTTTGCGCTGCTCTGGCGCCAGTTCAAGATCGAGTGGCGTCTCTACCTGCGCGATCGCGCCGCCATGTTCTGGACGTTCGCCTTCCCCCTGCTGATGCTCTTCGGCTTCGGCTTGATCTTCCGTTCCGGCGGCCCGCCGGCGCTGACGCTGGTCCGCATCGCTCCGGCTCACGAGACGGCACGCGATCAGGCCTTTCTCAAAGCACTCCGCGAGGCGCGGCTCAACGTCGTGACCCTCGATGCGAAGCAGGCCGAGGAGCGATGGAAGAAGGGGGAGACCACGGCGCAGATCGAGGGCGTGGGCGATGGATACCGGATCCATCTCAACAGCTACCTCCTCGCGCAGGGACAGGTCGTCGCACTCGCCGCCAGTCAGGCATTTTTGGTCGCGCAGGCGCGGGTCAGCGGCGCGCCGGAGCCGGAGCGGATTCCGATGGTGGTCGAGAGTCCGGGGCATGCCCATTCGACAAACTACGCGGCATTCCTCGTCCCGGGACTCGTCGGGCTGAACCTTCTCAGCACCGGTCTCTTTGCCGTCGGCATGGTCACGGTTGCGTATCGCGAGAAAGGAAAGTATCGCCGCCTCGCTGTGACGCCGCTCCCGAAATGGGTTTTCCTCGGCGGTCAAATCCTGCAGCGCGTGACGTCGGTGCTGCTGCAGACGTCGTTGCTGCTGCTCGCCGCATGGCTCGGCTTCCACATCACGAATCAGGGCTCGTATCTCGTCTTCACGTTGCTGGTCGTCTTCGGAACGGCGACGTTCATCGCGATGGGCTTCGCGCTCTCGAGCTTCGCCTCGACGGTCGAGACATACGGTGCAGTCTCGAACCTGGCGTTCTTCCCGATGATGCTGCTCTCCGGCGTCTACTTCCGCCTCGACAGCGCCCCGCAATGGCTCCAGAAAGCGGTCCTGATCCTCCCGCTCTCGCCATTTCTCCGAGCCTTACGCGCCGTCTACAACGACGGCGCCTCGCTCTCCGAGCATGTCTCCGGCCTGGTCATCCTCGCCGCTTGGGCCGCGCTCTCGTTCGTGTTCGCGGTGAAGCGATTCCGGTGGGTGTGAATTAAAACCATTCGACCACGGAGGCACAGCGCTGGTCGTGCCCGCAACCCAAGTGAACTGAGCGCTTCTGAATGTTGAATGTTAAATGTTAAATGTTGAATGTGCCATCGCCCGTTCATTTAACACTCAACATTCAACATTTAACATTGAACATTCCTTATTCTCAGGATTCAGTCGAAGAGCCGAAATCGTCGCGCCGCGCGAAGATTATCTGCCCTAGTAGTACAGAGAGTACAGAGTTTGAGAACGCTATCTCAGTGCTCTCTGCGTCTCTGTGGTGCATGGTTCGTGCATGATCAGTGATCACCGAACGGCGCGCCGCCTTGGCGTGACGCAACGATCGAGCATCACCGAGACGTTGTTCGATCCGAAATTGGCGATTGCCAGACCGATTCGGCCGTTGCGCTTGAAATCGCCAAACGCGATGCCCCAGGGTGTCGTACCAACCGTGTAGTGGATCGGCGTATTGAAGGTGCCATTGCCCTTGCCGAGGAGGATGGAGATGCTGCCCGTCGACTGATTTGCCGTGGCGATGTCCGCCTTCCCATCGCGATCGAAATCGGCGGTCGCGATCGCCGTCGGGGAAATGCCGGTTGGGTATTGCACCTCGGGAGCGAAGGTCCCGTTACCGTTGTTCAGGAGGACCGCCGCGGTGGTCGTGATGCCCGTCGCCAGATCGAGCTTTCCGTCGCCATCAAAATCCGCCGCCGCGATCGTATTCGGAGCGCCGTTGATGGCGTACGGCACCGCTGTCGCGAATGTGCCGTCGCCGTGATTGAGAAGCACGGAGACCGTGTGGCTGCCGAGGCTCGATACTGCCAGGTCCACCTTTGCGTCGCCGTTGAAATCGCCGGCCACGATCCCGCGCGAGACGGTGCCGACGGAATACGGCGTCGACGGACCAAACGTTCCGTCTCCGCGGCCGAAACGAATCGAGACCGCATTCGCATTAGAGTTGAGCATCGCCAGATCGCTGATGCCGTCGCCATTGAGATCGGCCGCGGTCAAGTCGAAGAGATCATCGGCTTCGGATACCGTGAACCGGCTCGTCGTAAACGTCCCGTCGCCGTTTCCGAGAAGGATCGCCAGAACAGTCGCTTCGTTGGTTACCGCGACGTCGGCCTTGCCATCACCGTTGAAATCGCTCACCACCATCGACCAGACAAAGGGGATGCTGGTACTGATTTCCCCCCGCAAAGCAAACGTTCCGTCGCCATTCCCAGGAAAGAGGATGACCTTGCCGGAGTTGTCATTAAGGCCGGCAAGTAGATCGAGTTTCCCGTCTCCGTTGAAATCAGCGGTGACGATCGTACGAGTAGGGCCGGGCACGGCGTAGTTCGTGCGGACGTAATCCGGACACTGTGCCAGAGCGCGGAACGCGAAGGCAGCGAATACGATAGTCGCAGCAACAGATTGCCTCATGCGTGGAGATCCTATCGAAGAGCGATCGGTAGGCGCTAGCGGACTCGAAGTACAGAAATGCAGAGATCCCGGAGGTGCAATTGCGAATCTCAGTGATCTCTGCGTCTCTGTGGTGAGGGATATTGATGTCGCGCCAACCGAGAACGATCACCGCATCGGCTCGTGGGTAGGAAACCTCATCGGTTCCATTCGTCATGCAGCGCGCGAATCGTCCGCACACTCAACTTTCCCCATAGACCGCGACCCGTTCCCTTGAGTGGGAGAATTGGTTTTTGCTGCCCATTCGGCGGCGTCTTCGGCGGGTCGTCATCGCCTTTGCGTGTGGTGCGATCCATAGGGACATACCGTACAGATCTGTGCGACACGCGTCAAACGGCCTGCTCTTTCATCTCGACGCGGTTTCGCCCGTTCTCCTTGGCGCGATAGAGCATGGAATCGGCGGCGGCGATGGCGGCACTGGAGTCGTAGTCGCGGCCTACCCACACGCCGAGGCTGATGGTGACGCGAAGATCGGGAGCGGATTCGGGAGCGGCTGCTGACAGGTCGAGGCGCTCGACAGCCAGGCGTAGGCGCTCGGCGATCTCACGTGCCTGGTCCGCGGTGGCGGAGTGGAGGACGACGAGAAACTCCTCGCCGCCGATGCGGCCGATCTGATCGCCGGGGCGAAGCTCGACACGACACGCATGGGCCACGCTGCGCAGGACGGCGTCTCCCGCGGCGTGCCCCCAGGTATCGTTGATTCTCTTGAAGCGATCGATGTCGAGGACGATGACGGCGGCGGGGCGCGCATCGCGTTTCGCCGCTGCGAATTCAATCTCGGCAACGGTGAGGATGTGCCGGCGGTTGGGCAGACGGGTGAGCTCGTCGCTCAAGGCCATGGCCTGCATCCGGCGCGTGTTCACGCCCTGCCGCCAGAAGAGGATGGCCATGGCGATGGCCAGGAGCGCGGTCAATGCGCTGACGGCGATCTGCAGCTTGCGGCTGCGGGCGGCCTCCCGCAGCGCGGCCGCCCGGAGCGCGTTCTCGCGGGCCAGCGCGCGATTCTCCTGCTCCTTCTTCTCCGTATCAAACGCCACACGCAGCCGGGACGAGATCTCATCGCGCCGCGTCGCGGCCAGCGTTTGCTCGAGTGCCGCGTGGCGCGCGGACGCGTCGTACGCCTTTCGCCAATCGCCGAGCTGCGCGTAGACGAGCGATTCTTCCTCTGCGTTCTTCTCCAGAAAACGGACGTTGTTTTCCCGCCCGAAGAATCGCCGCGCCGCGTCGAGCTCGCGCAACGCCTCGGGTAGGCGCCCGATTCTGCGATACGCCATTCCGCGGAACTGCCTGGTGTGCGCGGCGTTCCCTTCGTCGTGCGCGCCGTCGTAGAACGCCAGCGCCCCATCGAGCAGCGGCAACGCCTCGCCAGCCCGTCCCTCTTTCATCAGAGCCGAGGCGAGCGAGCGTTTCGTGAAGGCAACGTCGTTCGCCCGTCGCAGCTTTTGAAACGACGCCAGCGCGCGGCGGTAGTACCGCTCTGCGGCGCCGAAGTCGCCTTTCGCTTCGAGCGTGCTGCCGATATTGAATGTCGTATCGGCGACGTCGCTCGGTTGCCCATGCTTCTCGTAGCCGTCCAGGAGCTGGCGGTAGTACTCGATGGCCTGGTCGTACTGCGCCACATGCGCGTCGGCATAAACGTTGGCGATGTTGGAGAGCGCGTCGAGGCGCCCTTTCTCGTCCCCGAGCTGCGCGCTGAGCCGGTACGCGCTCTGAAGATTCGTGAGCGCGTCCGCCATCGCCCCGCGGCTGTACTGGAGATAGCCGATGTTGCCCAAAGCCTCCGCCTCCAGCGGCCGGTCACCAACCTGCCTCGCGAGCGCCGCGACAACGCCGTACTCTCGCTCGGCGTCCGCTTCCTTGCCGTCAGTCAATAGCGCCGCTGCCCGGCAACCCAATAGTTTCGCGCGAAGCCCGACGCGCCCCACTCGCTCCGCCGCAGCCAAACCGATCGTCACCGCGCGATACGCCGCTGCTGGAGCATCCGCTAGTTCGCACTCGAGCAATTGGACCCGCGCGATGATGGCTGCATCGGCCGGCTTGTCGCGCTCCACCTCATCGAGCAACTGACGCGACCTCGCCTTGTTGCTCGCGCGAGCGCGCTCCGCCTCGTCGAGCACCGCGAGCGGCCCCGTGGCATCCGCCGCGCTGGCGCGCACACATGCGATGAGGCAGACGAGCGCGTACGCGACGCGGCGAACGGTCATCGGCGGCTAGTTTCTCACGCGGTGTGCGACAAAAAGAGTACGGCGCCGCTACATCGATCCGAGTGCCTCCTGCATCCAGTCGACGACGTCGACGACGGTGTTGATGGGCGGGTTGTAGGCCGGCGGGCGAACGTCGCCGATGTATTGCTTTGCCCGCAGGAACAGTGTCAGGAGATTCGGCGACAGGAAGGCCGGGATGCCGACCTGGTCTTTCATGATCTCGCCGATGGTGTGGCGTCCGAGGCTGCGATAGCTCTCGAACTGGGACTCGGAGAAGAACTGGTCGACGGTTGATTCGTGCGGGAAGGTGTCGTTCGTCTTCCGGTAGTTGCGCACATCGGCGGGACAATCGTCATAGACCGCCGGTTTGATGTAGAGCAGATGGCCGATGGCGGTGCCGCCGTCGACATTCTTGTAATGGATCTCGCCAGTGGCGCAGTAGCGGCCGGTGCGCGGATTGTTCTGCGGTCCAATGTACTTGGTGACCAGGTTCTCGATCGGGACGCCGAGGTCGATCCGGATCTTGCGGATGGCATTGGCCAGATCGCCGAAGGCGTATTGGGAATCGCCGGTGGCATCGCAGACGACGATGTACTTGCAGCGGCGCAGCACCATCTCGTACAGGCCGAGATTGTCGAAGTGGCCGCCGTCGGAGAGGAAGACGTAGGAGCGGGTGTCGTTGGTGGCACCGAGGGCTTCGTCGAAAAGATAGGGGAGGCTGACCTTCGGTGAATCGTCGACGTACGTGTTCTTGCCGTCCGGCCCCGGATTGCCCAGCCACCATCCGAGCCGGGCGTTGAAAAGCGTCATCAGGAAGGTGACTACGGGCGAGGAGTTGTGCCCCTGGTTCGGGCTTACCGCGGCGCCGGAGATCGCCATGGCCGTTCCGAGCGTGATGCTCTCCGCATACTCGGAGGCATCGCGATAGCCGAGACGGTGATTGCCGGCGTGCAGCGGCGAGACGGTGAATGAGTCGGCCTTCCGTTCCTGCCAGGCGAGATTGTCGCCGCCGACGAGATTGAGCGCGATGTTGAGCACGTGCAGCGGCGGGCGCCCGATCGGCGGCTGTTCATCCGAGGGCGAAGTCGAGAGCGGTTGCTCCGGCGAGTGGAACTGTTCCTCGAAACATGCGAAATCGGCTTCCGTGAGAGGCGAGCTCGCCGCGACCGGCGCGATGACTTCATCGAATTTCTTGAGTGCGTGTGGGAATCGTTTCTCCAGAAAGCGCCGGTTTTCGCGCAACAGAGCGGGTGAGCAGGGCGCCGTCACGTCATTTTCCAGATCGCGGATCAGCATCATTTTGTTGATGCAGTCGAGGATTGCGGTCTGCAACTCGGCGCGGTCAGGCGGCGGCGGAATGGCGACGTACGCGAGCGCGGAAGTTCGCAGATCCTCGAAATCCGACCACGGCTCCGCGGGCAGGGCGCCGGCGAAGGCATCGAAATCGAGGAAGGACGTTGGCCAGAGCACTTCGGCCCGCAGCTCCCACATGGCGATGTCATCTTCGGGATCGAAGCCGGTGAAGGCGTCGGGATGACGCTGCCATCGCGAGGCGCCGAGATAGGCTCGCATCAATCGGTTTCGATACATGGCGTGCATCGAGTAGAGGTTGACGTTGAGCAGGCGCGACATGAGGAGGGCCGCGGTAAGAACGATCGCGAAGAACGCCAGAATCGGGAAGAACATCGTCGCTCGCAGAGCCTGGAGGTGCATTGCGGCGATCGGTGCAACGATCCAGTCCTGAATCCGGGCCGGTGCATCCTCGAGAGCGGGAGGCCCGACGTGGCTGATCCGTGCGAACGTCTCCGTCGTGCCGAGCCAGTGCAGCAGGCTGCTGGTGGCGAGCGAGATCACGGCCACAATCAGCAGCAGTGTGATCAGCGCCGCTCCCTTCAGAATCCATTTCGCCCATGGCGAGGGAGCCTTTGCCTTCGACTCGGATGAAGCGCGCCGGCCGAGCACCCAGGAGATGATTCCGGACACGCCGCCGACGCTCGTCAGCGTAGCCGGCAACGCGATGATGAGAATGGGGAGGATCAGGACGGAGATCGAGAGCAGTGCGTTGATCACAGCACAGATGAACATCACGGCCGCGCTGCGCGCCCACCACTCGCGATCGTGATCGCTCGAGAACAGCGTGCTGAATCCGACCAGCAACGTGGCCTCGGCGAAAAAGACGAGAAGGAAGAGCGGCAACGCCAGCGAGGCGTAACGCTCCAGGTGGATACCGTCCGAAAACGTTGCCGCATCGAACGCTTTTTCGAAGCAGACCCACAGCAGGAGTCCGCCAAGCCAGCCGGCCATCATCGCTGCCGCCACTTCGCGAAGAGCGCGCGACCAGAAGGCCCGCCAACTCAGCAGGGCTTGAAAAATGCCGCGAAGTTTAGGCATGAATCCCTGCTGCATCGGCGTCAGCGCGATGGCGCGCCGCATGGCGTAGATCAGTGCCCCGGCCAGGCCGGCGATCGAGAAAAGTCTGGCCAGCAGGAAGGGATCGACGCCGCTCGGGTAGTTCGGCCAGAAGACGACGAACGCGATTCCGGAGGCGATGAGCGGCACGAGCCAGTACCGCACACGCTTGCGCTCCCTGCGCAACCGGCGGGCGTCAACGCGGTCGCGTCTGGCGGTGCGATCGCTCTTCGGACGGACCGTGGCCACTCCGATGACCGCGGCAGATCCGAAGATGGCTGCCATCCATCCCCAAGTCGATGTGTGGAGACCGGCCTGTCCATTGATGAGCGCTTCCATCACACGAGGCAGGGCCAGCATCGCCGCCAGCGCGGGAAGAAGCATCGTCCAGTTGAGCAGAAGGTTCCGAAGATACGTGGCGATCAGCGTCCACATGTCGACGGAAAAGGCCGAGGCGTTCGGAGCGAGGTACGAGCTGTACTCGCGCAGATGCCGGATCGGTTTCACTTCCGGCTCGGTCGGGTCGATCGGCTGGCGGGAGAGGTCTTTGGCGACGCCCGTCGATCCCTCCTGATGCCGGCGCGTCCACGATGAGAGCCAGCTGCCGATGTAGCCGCCGCCGGAGACGGTTGACAGATAGTGAAACCGCGTCAGCAGGCGGTGATCGGCGAGCCCCTGCAGAATGCCGAGGTTGAACGTCGCGCTGCGGATGCCGCCGCCGGAGAGGCAGAGCGCCGCGAATTCTTTCTCGTGGATGGCCTCGTACATGGCCCGAACACCATGACCGTCGGCGAGATAGTCGCTGTACGCCGTCTCGAGAAGGATGGAGTTGAAGTGCGAAAGCGGCACGTCGTCGATCCGGTCCGGTACGACGGCGTCCGGCGCAGGACCGGAGATCAGGCCGAGCGTCCGCTTCAGCTCCGTGGCGCTGAGCGAGAGCGGCTCCACCAGCGTATCGGCCGGTTTCTTCTGGCGCTTTGGTCTCCAGAACGCGAGCCGGCTGAAGAACCCCGGCTTCGAATCATCGCGGAAGATGGGAATCAGTTTCTGGCGCGTTTCCTGGTTTGCCACGATGGCCGCGGCAAGAGTGGGATCGTCGGCGAGTGTGCTGAGGAGCGCCGGATAGCGCTCGAACGCGCTGCCGAATCCTTCTTTGAGCAGAACGCGGATGGCCGCGGAGCGTCCGTCGAATTCGTGGAAGAGGTCATCGTCGGCGAGGATCTGCTGTGCGATGCCGTCGTTCTCCAGCAGCAGACGCCGCGCCTGCGGGATCTGCAAAAGGGTGCGCAGGGTCTCATGCGATTCGATGTCTGCCTCGACAACCGGATCGTCGAGCAGATGTTGCAGGAGCCAGGCGTCGTCTTCCGTTCGCACGCCGTCCCCGTGGCGCGGTACGAGCATGGCGTTCATTTCGTAGATGAGCCGGTCCTCGGTGAATTCGTTGCCGAGGCGGCGCGCCAGCAGATCCCATCGCGATTTCCCATGCTCGTGCGAGGCTCGCCTGGTCAACTGCTCCAGTCTCCGCGCCAGGCTCGCCAGCTCCCGGACGTGCGATCGCTCGATCTGGATCGGTTTCAATGACGGTTCGTCGAAGAAGTAGCTGAACTCATCGCGCAATATCTCGCCTAGTGAAAGCGGATACTCAGGCATTGACGACCTCGCTTGGATGATTGGATTGGTTACTCAGGGAGGGTCGCGAACGGGTGGTTTCCCTACCCCCCGGGGCGGAAACGTAACGGTCGTCGTGCGCGAGGAAGGTCTCCACGTGACCGCCGCACCGTCCTCAGTGCGCCTCCCTGCCTGTTCGTCGCTGCGATGGCGGTCTACGGTTGCGCTGCCCGCCTCCGTCCGGCCGCAGGCCACACGCGCAGAAACGCTCGCTGCACGCCGCCGCTGGCGGCGTCGTAGGTGGGGCGGGCGATCGTGAGGGCGAGTTGGTCATGGGGGGTGAGGGCGGCGGCGGTGATTCCGGTGAAGCCGAGGGGCGTGGGGAGGCCGATGGTTCCGTGGGCGATCGAGGCGGTGAAGAGAGACGGTGTTGGGCCGCCGTACTCACTCCAGAGGATTTGAAAGCCGTCATGCGTGGCGAGGACCTGTGGTCGGACCGCGTACCTGGTTGGGTCGGTGAGGAGGGGGATCACGTTGTCGGCGCCGTTGACGAAGGGCGCGAGCGTGCCGTCGAGGAGGTTTGTGGCGGCGACGGAGCCGTTTGAATACCAGGCGATCACGCATGCGGCTTCGTGGCAGGCGATGGAAGGATTCGTCTCCACTCGCGAGGTCGTGGCGATGTTGAAGCGGGGGGTGAGGATCTGGCCGTTCGGATCGACGCGGATGCCTTCGATGTCGTCGTGGTTTTTCTCATTCATCCAGACCGCTACGTAGGCCGTGCCGTCCCAGGCCATTGATGGATAGGTTAGGTAATCGCCAGGAACGGAAGGCAGCAGCACCTGGTGCGCCGCGCCGGTGCGTGGAATGGTCGTCAGAACTGGGCCGAGGGTCAGGACAGCGAAGCCATTGCCGTTGGATGCGACGGCGAAATTCGCCAGTCCGGAAGCGTTACCGATCGCCAGCGGCGCCGCATCGATCCATGTTCCATCGGCCGCCATGCGCCGTGCGAGAAGCTTGTCCGCGGTCCAGACGAAGAGCCACACCGCGCCATCGAATGAGACTGACGGATACCAGGCGCGGGTCTGATCGTTCACCGAGACCTTGATCGCTGCTTCATCGAGAGCGCGTCCGTCGGTGTTGAATCGCCGGGCGTAGATGCCGATCGTTCCGTCGGTCCGCCATTCGCTCCACGCAGTCATGAACACGCCATCGGCTGCAGCGACGGTGGGATCGGATTGCATCGACGCACTCGACGCGATCGGAATGGGAACGGCCTGCTCGCCCGGATGCGCGATGGCCGCGGCAATCTTCGCGGAGTTGTTGGTGGTCTCGATTTCGATCCAGACGACCAACTCAGCCGCGCGGTTGCTTGCGATCGCCGGCTGTGCGTCCGACGCGCCTCCCTCGGTCAGAGTAATCGACGCCCCGCCGCTGCCGTTCTCGCTGACGTGGATCTGCGCCAGGCCAAAAGGAGGAGAGGGTGCCGGTGCTGGATCGGAGAAGGGGTAAGGACACTCGCGCGGTCCGATGCGCTTCATCCAGACGACCTGGAATCCGTTTCCCTCGGCGGCTACCGCGATGTCCTGAATGTCTGCTCCGCCGGCATTGTGGATGACGAACGGATCGGAGAGCACGCTGTTGCTGACGAGCCTTCCGACGATGCTGCGCGCACACGAATCATCGCCGGAAAACTTCCGGCTCGCCAGCAGATATTGCCCGCCGATTCCTGCCGTCAATTGCGTGTACGCCGCGTCGGATAATTGCTGCGCTGAACCGGCGACCTGGTTGCCGTTGTCGTCGAGACGAATGATGGATGTCGTCGAGTGCGAGAGATCGGCCCAGGCGAGGAGGTACCCATCGCCATTCGACGCGATTTGCGCACCCCATGACTGCGCGAGCCCCGGCTTCTGCGTGACGGCGCCGTCCTGAGAGATGAGAGCGACGTTGTATCCATAGAAGTAGCGAGCGATGACGACCGATCCGTGTCCGTTGGAAGCGATGGAGGGCGTGCTGGATCCATCGAACAGCGTCTTCGCGGAGCCAACCACCCTTCCATCACGATCGACGCGGATGAAACTCACGCGCGAGCCCGACTGCCAGGCCACGACGTAATTCGCTCCGTCCCAAGTCAACGCGAACGAATCGCAGAACTGCTCCGGCGCGCTGAGGAGGATGCCGGATGGATCGAGCACGGTGCCGTCGGCAAGAACGCGCGTTCCGTAAACCGAACTGTATCCGCCGCGCGTGTCGAGCCAGGCCGCAAAGAAGTCGCGCCCGTCGGTTGCTACATGCGGCTGCCGCTGGCTTCCCGCGGCGCGGGCGAGCGTGGGCGAGGTGACGGGGACATCGATGGATGGGCCAACGCTGGGAAACGCCGGGAGCGCCAGAATGGTGAATGCCGCGATCAGCGCGAGGCGTTTCATATCGTCATAATAACTCTTTACCGCGAGAGCCGCGCGAGTTGTCATTCCGAGCGGGCGGGGCGGTGGGGGGCGAGGAATCCCCCGCCCACGGAGCGCTGCATTTGCGGTTACCAGTGTCGATCAATCTGCCGCGAACCGGTTGGTATTGACGCTAGCGTAGAACCGCATGATCGCTTCGTATGCGGGGGATTCCTCGCCACCGCCGCCCCGCCCGCTCGGAATGACAGCGTGAGCCAAGCTCGCGTGAAACCCTTAATGCAGCATTGCGATTGCCGCGACTAATGAGCCGCCGAGGATCAGCATCATGATGCCGAAGCGGCCGGTCCACAGGAGCACGGTCTTGAACGCGGTCGAGGCGGGGCTTTCGCCGTAGAAGCGCCGTTGCGCGAGGTAGAGATAGACGAGCAGGATGCCGATCGTGGCCGCGGTCAACAGCTTTTGCGTGAGCCCGGGGTGGAATCCGACGATGGCGTAGATGGGCCAGGCGACAACGATGCTGAGAACGTACGAGAACGCCAGAAAGTGCGCCGCGAAGACGAGGTGCTCGGCAAGGTACCGCCGGTAATAGAGCACCTTCAGCACGAGGCCGAGGGCGGCGATGTTCACGAGTTGCAGGAGCGAGTAGTTCTTGTGCCACCGCTCATCGATCCGCTGATCGAGCTCCTCATCGCTCAGATGGAGTCGTTGCGCTTTCTTGTGGAGCAATTGCGTCAGCGGCCCTCCGTTGTCGAACTTCTTCATCGACTTCACCGAATAGAGTGCCGCGGGCGTGTAAACGGTGAATGCGAGAAACTGCAGCGCGAAGAGCACCAGAAAGAGACGCAACGCAGGGATGTATCGCGATTTGCGTCCCGCGAAATACTCCTGCGTGAGAAACCCCGGTGCGGCGACGAGATCGCGCAACGTCATGAAGAGCTTGGAGTCGACGTGGGCGATCTCGTGGAAGACCTCGTGCGCCAGATGAGCGACACCGAGATCGTGATGGCTTGGCTGGCGCTCGCCGCAGCGCGCGCAGTAGATGTCAGCCGCAGCCGCGCCGCAGTTCGTGCAGGTGCTCAGCGAGGCCGCGTTGTTGATCATTGAGGGAGTCTACCCGACGCGAGCTCAGTCCCAGGCAGGCGATAGCTTTCGAATCCAGACGCTGCCGACGACCTGCACCGCGATCAACAAGAGATGCGCGCTCATGAACACGATGCCCGGCAACGCGATGAGAAACGGTGGGAAACAGAGCACGACGGCGCTGATGAATTCGGCGAAGCTGATGTGTCGTTTGGCCAGCCGATGATGCAGAAGATGCGCTGCCTGAACGACCAACAGGGCGACGTACGTGTGAGCGGGTGTCAGCATGGGAGGCAGGTTACGCTCGTACACCCGAGGAGGATCAAACACCGTTGCATCGAAGCCGCGATTCGGGCTATCTTCCCTCTCCCGTCGAGGGGAATCATCACGGGAGCCGCCCTGTTCGTTGGCAGGTCAAGCGATCTTTCACAGGCCCTTAGCTCAGTTGGTTAGAGCACCACCTTGACACGGTGGGGGTCAGCGGTTCGAGTCCGCTAGGGCCTACCAATCCGATCTTCCACCACGCCGCCCTCGCGGCGTTTTTTGTTTTCCGGCAGCGGCTACACTACGCGGCGCCATGGGGCGGAAAGCACGGCTGAAACAGACGCGGGCAACCGGTCCGGATGTGATTGCGATGGCCGCGCCGGCGAATCGCTGGAGCCAGCGGGATTGGGCCATCATCGCCTTCCTTGCCGTCATCACATTTGTGGTCTTCGCGCCGGTGACGTCGCACGAGTTTCTCAACTTCGACGACGGGCAGTACATGTACGAGAACACGCACGTTCTGCACGGCGACCTCGAGTGGGCTCTGACCTCGGCCGACATCGGCTGGTATCCGCTGACGTGGCTCTCCCACATGCTCGATGTGAAGCTGTGGGGACTGAACGCGGGGATGCACCTGCTGACCGGCGTGCTCCTTCACGCCATCAGCGCGATCCTGCTTTTCCTCGCGATGCAACGGCTGACGCGCGCGCCTTGGGAGTCCGCATTCGTCGCGGCGCTATTCGCGATTCATCCCATGCATGTTGAGTCGGTGGCGTGGATCTCGGAACGAAAAGACACGCTCTCCACGCTCTTCGCGATGCTGGCAATCTTGCTGTACGCGCGCGCGCCGCGGCGCATGCTCGGCGTCTCGATCGCGACGGCACTGTCGCTTGCCGCGAAGCAGATGTACATCACGCTGCCGTTCGTTTTTCTTCTGCTCGATTACTGGCCGTTCCGGCGTCTCGAAACGTTCGATGATCTTCGCAAGAGGGTCATCGAGAAGTGGCCGCTCTTCGTGCTCGCGATCGGCGGTGTGCTGGCCGCGTTCATCGGACAACACAACCTGAACGCCGTGCAGTCGACGACATCGCTGCCGATCGGAAACCGCATCGTCAACGCGCTGACGGCGTACGTTGCCTATCTGAAGAAGCTCGCCGTTCCGATCGATATGGCGCTGCCGTATCCGTTGACCCGTCTACCGTTCACGGCGGCAATCGTCCCGTTGATCGTACTGACGGTGATCACGATTGCGGTTCTGGCTGCCCGGCGGACGGCGCCCTATCTCGCCGTAGGCTGGTTCTGGTTTGTGGTCACGCTCCTGCCGGTCATCGGAATCGTGGCCATCGGCAACCAATCGATGGCCGATCGCTACACATACTTCTCGTACATCGGCCTCTTCATCGCGGTCGCATTCGGCATCGCGGATCTGGCGGTGCGGGCGCGGATTCCGAAGGTTGTTCTTGCCACCGCCGCGATTGCCGTCATCGTCGTCTGCTCCGTTACGGCCAGCCATCAACTCCGCTACTGGAAGAATTCGGAGACGCTCTTTACGCACACCCTTTCCGTCACACGCGACAACTCCATCGCCGAGTACACCCTAGGCCAAACCTTGCAGGCGTCGAAGCCGGAGGAGGCCATCCCGCATCTGCAGCGCGCCATCGCTCTGACGCAACCGGTGCTCGCGATCCCGAACGCCCGGAGGCCCGATTGGTATCCGCAGGCATACGTCGGAATCGGAACGGCGATGCTGATGAAGGCCAGCCACGTCCCACCGTCACCCACACGTGATTCGCTGATCCGCGATGCTGTGGCGAACTACCGGCAGGCACTGGCAATCGATCCCAATGCGCCGCATGCGAAACACAATATGGAAGTGGCGGCGCAAATGAGGTAGTTGCGCTTCGCGCGTTGTCGGTTGTCGGTTGGTTGCGCTTCGCGCGTTGTCGGTTTTGAGTTGGTACGCATCTGG
>JAXDGW010000138.1:0-25568 GCA_034664845.1 Thermoanaerobaculia bacterium
CTGGCTCAGATCCGCACCGCCCGGCCATGGCTCGTGGCAGTATGTGTGGACAGCGCTTCACGAAGCGGCACCTGGGAACGCGCAACTCCGGGATCTCGCGTTTGCCTGGCTCGTATGCGCACCGCCAGACCATGGCTCTTGGGCGTTTGTCTGGCTAGTACTTGACAAAGAGACACCTCGGGATGCACAACTCCGAGCACTCGCACTTGACTGGCTTGAATCAGCACCGCCCGACCATGGCTCGTGGAAGTATGTCTGGGAGGCACTGCGCAACGAGACACCTGGAGATGCGCAACTCCGGGATCTGGCACTTGCTTGGCTCGGATCCGCACCGCCCGACCATGGCTCCTGGGCGTTTATCTGGACTGCGCTTGACAAAGCGACACCTGGGCACGCGAAACTCCGAGAACTCGCACTTGCCTGGCTCGCATCCGCACCGCCCGACCATGGCTCCTGGGCGTTTATCTGGCTAGCACTCGACAAAGAGACACCTCGGGATCCACGACTACGAGAACTCGCACTTGACTGGCTCAGATCTGCACCACCCGACCATGGCTCGTGGAAGTATGTGTGGACAGCGCTTCACGAAGGGGAACCTGGGGACGCGCAACTCCGAGATCTCGCACTTGCTTGGCTCAAATCCGCACCGCCCGACCATGGCTCATGGGCGTTTATCTGGCTAGCACTCGACATACAGACACCTCGGGATGCACAACTCCGAGAACTCGCATTTGCCTGGCTCAGATCCGCACCGCCCGACCATGGCTCGTGGAAGTATATCTGGGAGGCACTGAGCAACGAGACACCAGGTGATGCGCAACTCCGAGATCTCGCACTTCGCTGGCTCGCATCCGCGCCGCCCGACCATGGCTCGTGGCAGTACGTGTGGACAACTCTTGACAAGGCGACACCCGAGGACCCTCAACTGCGAGAAGTTGGCCTCCGCTGGCTTCACGTTGCGATTCAACATAGATCATGGTCATTCGTTTGGATTCCCCTCTGGAATCGGACCCCTTTCGACGAAGAGCTTGCCGAATTGGGCAACCGCTTTCTTCAGGAAACGCCCGAAGGATACTTCCGCCGATCGAACGTCAAATCAGCTCTTAGGTTTCGCCATAGTCGAGAGCACACCCCGCAAGCTGCGTTGGACAGTAACGCCTCGAACTGGCCAATACCATGGATCGAAGACTGGGAGAACGGAGGAAATCGCGCTAGATTGCTTTCGACTGGTCTGAAGTGGGTTCAGGAGTCGATCACGCATCCGCTGTGGGCGTCAGTGTTCATCCGCCTCTGGGAGGGTGGCGAGCGGTCAGACGTAATGCGGTTGTTAGGTGCACGCTGGATTGCGGCGTACCCGAATGGGCGGCGCGGGGACGATGTCCGGAAGCTCGTGATGCACTCGAGTTAACACTGCCAATTGCAGTGAGGTTCCTTGCCGCCGGTTCTGCCGCGTCGTCCTGCTCCTCCTCGGCTAGACTACGCACCGCATGGGCAAGAAAGCACGCAAAAAACGAGAGGTCGTGCCTGGGGAAATGCAGGCCGAGGCCACCCGGCAGAGCATCGGAATCGAAAGTGCGAACCGCCGGGTGATTCTCGGAATCGTCGCCGGTATCACGCTCGCGGTCTTCTCGATCTTCTTTCAGCTTCGATCGCATCAGTTCATCAACTTCGACGATCCGATCTACGTCACGGAAAACGCTCATGTAAGGGCTGGCCTGACAGCCGATGGCCTGCGCTGGGCGATGACATCGCTCGATTTCAACTGGCATCCGCTCACCTGGTTTACGCACATGCTCGATGTCCAGCTCTTTGGCGTGAATCCCGGAGCGCACCTTCTTGTCAATGGCGCGTTGCATCTGGCCAATTCGCTGCTGGTGTTCGCGTTTCTACTCATTGCAACCGGCCGGGTCTGGCGCAGCGGCATTGTGGCAGGACTCTTTGCCGTTCATCCTCTGCACGTCGAATCCGTGGCCTGGATTTCCGAGCGAAAAGACGTCCTTTGTGCCTTTTTCTTTCTCCTCGGAATTCTTCTCCATTGCAGGTTCGTGCAAACCCGCTCGAAGGCCCTTTATGCAGGAGTCATCGCCGCGTTTGTTTTAGGGCTTATGTCGAAGGGGATGATCATCACGCTCCCCTTCGTATTGCTGGTGGTTGATTATTGGCCGCTACAGCGATGGTCGTATAGAGACTTGGGCAAACTGAAGCCACTCATTATCGAGAAGATCCCACTCTTTCTGCTCGTCATTCCGGCAGCCCTCGTGACTCTCAAAGCTCAGGAGCACGTCAAGGCGGTCGTCGCGAATATCGGACTCATTCCTCGCCTCGCCAATGCCGCGATTGCGTATGTCTTCTATCTGGTCAAGACGGTCTGGCCAAGCGGACTGGCGGTTTTTTATCCGTATCGCACCGTGATCGCGCCATCGCTGGCAATCATGGCGACACTGTTTCTTATCGGCGTGACCGTGCTGGTGCTGCGTCAAGCGGCTGTCAGGCCATACCTCGCAGCGGGCTGGTTCTGGTACCTCGGCGTCCTCGTTCCGGTCATTGGCCTTGTACAGATCGGCATCCAGTCGATGGCCGATCGATATACGTATCTGCCGCTCATCGGTATCTTCGCGGCGATTACGTGGCTGGCGGCAGAGATGATTCATTCCAGAGCCGTGCTAACCTCGGTGGCGTCAATCGTAATCATCGTCCTGGCCATTGCAGCGCATCAGCAGGCCGGATACTGGCAGGACAGTCTCAGCCTTTTTTCCCACGCCGTTGAAGTAACCACGACCAACGCCACCGCCGAAGGAAACCTCGGCGAAGCATTGATCGGCAAACAGAATTACGAAGCCGCGGCGCAGCATTATCGCGCCGCATTGGCAGCGGATGCCGGCAACGGGCCTGCACACAATGGACTCGGTCTCGCGCTCATTGCCCTCGGCGATTCCGATGGTGCAGCGAAGGAATGGCGCGCTGCACTGGCCACCGATCCCACACTGGCGGAGCCCTACCGTAACCTCGGTTGGTTCGAAATGACTGCCGGCAGAAAAAAGGAAGCGGCGGAACTATTCGAGAAATCGATCCGCCTCAAGCCTGAGGCACGCACGTACGCCGAACTTGCATCGGCAAATGGCAATCTCAATGAAGCGATTCGCCGATATCAGGAAGCGGTCGCGGCTAACCCTGAGTCCGCCGATGTCCACAATGATTTTGCTGCCACGTTAGCTCTGGCCGGACGCGATCAGCAAGCGCTCGAGCAATACCAGGCTGCCCTTCGTCTGGCGCCCGGTCATTACGACGCCGAGATGAACGTCGGCGCGCTTCTCAGCCGCATGGGCCAGAACGCCGCGGCAATCGATCACTTCCGCCTTGCAGGGCTCGCGCGGCCCCGCTCGTTTGAGCCTCACATCTACCTTGCCCTGGTCGCCGGCCAGATCGGCCGTCAAGCCGAAGCCATCGCGGAGATGCAGAAGGCTCTGGCAATCGACCCCGTCCACGCAAACGCTCAGGTGTTGCAGGCCACGGGAGGACAGTTCGACGGACGGGCCTACATCGCCGGACTGCAAGCGCAGCATTCGCCGTGAGGTTGGTGTGGGGTTAGAACGGGCGGGACTCCGCTGAACATGCCCAGTCGCAGTCTCTTTCTTTTGGTGCCCAAGGCCGGACTCGAACCGGCACGGATTTCTCCACACGCCCCTCAAACGTGCGCGTCTACCAATTCCGCCACTTGGGCTTTCAAAGAGACTACTTCTTTGCTGGAGCTGCCGGCGCCGAGGTTGCGCCGCCATTCATGACTGAAGCACGCGGGCGGGCCTGAAGGATCGCCAGCGACAACGATGTGAGGACGAAGAGTACAAAGAACCCGGTGGTCAGCTTGTGCAGAAGTGTCGTCGCGCCGCGCGCGCCGAATGCGGTCTGTGAGCCGCCGCCACCGAATGCGCCCGCGAGATCCGCTCCCTTCCCCTGCTGCAGAAGGACGACGAGGATCAGGAAGAGGCTGATGAGGACATGTAGAACGACAAGAAGTACGGTCATGGATTCTCCGAAGCGATGCTGCTAACGGCGCAAGGGGGCGAATTCTTCCCGGAATGAGATCGGGTGTCAAGGTGCCGTTTCGGGGCGGCGCGGGTCACGTGGACGCGCGGGAAATGCGACGTTCATTTATCGCCGCATTGCCTCGGCAAGCGTCATGAATTTCTTCGAATCGAGGCTGGCGCCGCCGACGAGGAAGCCATCGACGCGGCCGTACGTGACGAGGTCCGTGACGTTCTCCGGAGTCACGCTGCCGCCGTAGAGCAGCGGGATGCGCCGCGCCAGATCCGCAGGCCAGAAGCGGCTCAGCGCATCGCGGATGCTGTTGGACATCAGCGCCACCATCGCGCTCGTGGCGTTGCGTCCGGTGCCGATCGCCCAGACCGGCTCGTAGGCGACGACTACCTCCGCTGCATTCTGAAGCTGCTGCACCGCGGCCGCCTGGATCTGCCGGGAGCAGAACGACATCGCGCCGCCACGCTCACGCTCATCGAGATTCTCGCCAATGCAGAGAATCGGCGTCAGTCCGTTCTCAATCGCCAGTGCGAGTTTCTTCGAGGTGATCACATCGCTCTCGCCGTAAACGTTGCGCCGCTCGGAATGACCGATGATCACGAATCGCGCGCCGCAATCGCGGACCATCGACGCCGAAACCTCGCCAGTGAACGCGCCTGATTTTTGATCGGCGCAATTCTGCCCAGCCACGGCGACGCCGGCCGGCACGCTCGCCGCTACGTCTTTGAGAAACGGAAACGGCGGCGCGATGACGAGACCATCGCCTCGCATCGCGCCAAGAAACGCGCCGACACCCTCGGGCGGAAGGTTCATTTTCCAGTTGGCGATGAGATAGCGGTTTGGCATGGGTGAAGTCTACGCGACCTAACTGCCATCCTGAGACTGCCGGAGGACACGAAGTGCCGGAGGACGTCGAAGGACCCCCTGATTGCTGGCGATGTTTTTCGAAAGCCTCCGCCCTTCCTGTCACAAGCGCGGGGGGTCCTTCGACCGTCCTCTGGCACTTCGTGTCCTTCGGCGGCTCAGGATGACAGTGAGGGCGCGGCCGCGTACCGGTTCTTCCCTTCCCGCTTCGCTTCGTACAGTTGCTCGTCGGCGCGGCGAATCACGTCGCCGGCGGCTTTGTCGGCGGATGAATAGCTGGCGATTCCGATCGAGATCGAGCACTGGATCATGCTCTCCTCGTCCGTCTGGATGGTCAGCTCGCGCACGCGGTTGAGGATGCGGTTGGCGACCGCGCACGCGCCGGCGAGGTCGGTGTGCGGGAGGATGATGGCAAACTCGTCGCCGCCAAAACGCGCGAAGAGATCGGGAGGACGCAGCATCTCGCGCACCGCGCCGCAGAGCTCCGAGAGGACGACGTCGCCGATCGTGTGGCCGAATCCGTCATTGATCTCTTTGAAATCGTCCACGTCGAACATCAGCAGCGCGAGCGGCAGCGAGTAGACGCGGGCCCGCTCGATCTCCTGCGGCAGTTGCCGGCGGAAGTAGCGTTTGTTGGCGATGCCGGTGAGGTCGTCGGTATCGGCCAGTCCCTGAATCTGTTCGCGCGCGCTGAGCTGGCCGATGAGCAGCGAGACCTGCGCGGCGAAGATCTCGACGATCTGTTGCTCCTGCTCGTCGAACGGCTGGCCGCGATAGACCAGCAGAACGCCGCTGCTGTGGTTGTCGACCTTGATGACCGAGTACGTGGAGTGGTCCAGGCTGTTGTTGCCGGCGAGCGCGGGGAGGTCGCTACGCTCGGCTTTCACGATGACGTCCGACGCAGCGAAGGAGACCGGGATCATCGTCTCCAGTGTGCGGCGGATGCTGTCGATGAGCTGCGGACCGACCAGCGACCCTGCTCCTTCGCGGGTGACGACGTAGAGGTCGAGGTTCTGCTCCAGCATCACCGCCGCGGCAAGATCGAAATCGATGGCGTGATCGAGCGCACGAAACGAAGAGACGAAGAGATCCGTAATGTTGTCTGCACGGGTGGCCGATCCGGTGAGCTCGCGGATCAGCGACAAAACTCCGGCAACCGGCTGCTGTTCGTTACGTCTCATTTAGCTCTTGGCTGGTAGCTCTTAGCTCTTAGCTCTTAGCTCTTAGCTCTTAGCGGTTGGTTGTTAGCTTACCTGTTGCTGATCGAATCGACGCCGCTGGCGGCGAGCAAAACCTCATGGAGCTGGGAAGCCAGGCCGGCGCTTCCTAAGAGCTACGAGCTAAGAGCTAAGAGCTAAGAGCTGGAACCGCAATTATACGGACCACCTATAATTCGACGCCATGACGATTCGGGAAGCAGAGGCGATTCCATTCGCGCCGCAGGACTTACGCGGCGAGCGCCTCCTCGTGCTGGCACCCCATCCGGACGATGAGGTGATCGGCTGCGGCGGTCTGGTGGCCCTGCATCTTCGCGAAAAACGCCCGGTCCATGTCGTCGTGGCCACCGACGGCGCGCAGGCCGGCGACGGCGCCCAGCGCGAAGCGGAATCGCGCGCCGCACTCGCGCTCCTCGGCGACGCCACGATCGAGTTTCTCGGTTTTCCCGACCGCAATCTCGAAAACGCCGGCGAACTCGATGCGCGCCTTGCGGCGATCCTTCGCGAGTGGAAACCGGATCTCATCGCCGTTCCCAGCCCGCTCGAAATTCATCCCGATCACATCGCTCTTTCCCGCGCGTTCTGCGATCTCATCGCGCGCGATTCGTCGCTCTTCGCCGACCTCGCCGTCGCCCGCGTGGCGTTCTACGAGGTCAGCGCACCGATCCGTCCGAACGCGCTCGTCGACATCACCTCCGCCGCCGACGCCAAGTACGCGGCGATCGCGGCGCACGCGTCGCAGGCCGCGATCCGCGACTACACGTCGTACGCACGAGGGCTCAACTCGTGGCGGGCCATGACCCTTCCGACGCACGTCAAGTTCGCCGAGGGGTATTGGACGACGGCACTGCCATCGCTGCGCACGACGCCCTTCAGCGCACTGCGCGAAGCGATGGGACCGCAGCGCATCGACGTCATTCGCGAGCCGCTGCCAGTCAGCGTCGTTGTGCGGACGAAGGATCGCCCTGCCCTGCTGGAGGAAGCGATCACATCGATCCGCGCTACCGGCTATCCGGCGGAGATCGTCGTCGTGAACGACGGCGGCGCGCGGCCGGCGATCGAAAACGTGGCGCTCGTGCAGCACGACACGTCGCTCGGACGTTCCGAGGCCGCCAACGCGGGAGTGCGCGTGGCGAAGAGCGAATTCGTCGCGTTCCTTGACGACGACGATCTCTACTACCCCGAGCATCTGGCGACGCTGTCGAAGGCGGCACGCGGATCGAACGCCGCAGCGTGGTACAGCGACGCCGTCTCCGCGTTTATCGACGGTGACCGCCGCGAGGCGTTGCGCATCTACGGCCGGGACTTCGATCGAGAGCTGCTCCTGGTCGACAACTACATCCCGCTCCCTTCGCTTCTTTTTCGCCGCGCTGATTTCCTCGACGTGGGCGGCTTCGATCCGGCCTTCGATCTCTTCGAAGATTGGGACTTTCTGATTCGCCTTTCCCAACGCGGCGACTTCGTTCGCGTCCCTCGTATCACCTGCGAGATCCGCCACATCCAAGGGGCTGGCTCGATCGTCTCTGCGAATCCGGAGGGATCATCCGTGTTCCGCGAGGCGAAGCTGCAGGTCTGGCGTAAGCACGCCGCGCTCATGAGCGAGAGTGTCTTCGCAAACGTTTTCGAGCGCGAGAAACGGCGGACGGTTGCGATCGAAGGAGAATTGGTCGAAGTACGCGGTTCACACGGCCGCACTGACCTCGAGGTTGCCCGGCTCGAGCGCGACAAGCAATCGCTCATCGCGCAGATCGGCGCGCTCAGCGAACGGATCAACGAGACGATGATGCGCATCAGTCACCTCGAGGGTGCGAACGCCGAGATCCGCGGCGCGCTCGATGGTGCGAATCGCGAGCGCTACGCCGCGGTCACACGCAATGCCGAGATCGAATCGGCATTCGCCGGAAATCAAATCGCACTTGGCGAGACGGAGCGTACGAACGTCGCGTTGTATGCCGAGGTAGCGCGGCTGCAGAATCTTCTCGACACGATCTTCCGATCGCGCACATGGAAGCTGCATTCGATCGTCGAGCGAGTCAAAGGACGATGACTCGCGCTCTCCTCGTCTGCCCCGAGCCCCTCGGCCATCGCCAACCGGCCGGCATCGGCATCCGCTTTCTCGAGATGGCGAAGGTGCTTCTCGCCGACGGACATGACGTGACGCTGCTCTCGCGCGACGCCGGCAGCGTCTCCGGCTGCCGCGTCGATGCGATCACGCCCGAAAACCTGCAGCGCTACTCGGTCGAGGCTGGAGTAGCCATCGTGCAGGGGCACGTCGCAAATGAGCTGTTTGCGCACGGCGCCGTGATCCCGACGGTCGTCGACCTCTACGACCCGTTCATCGTCGAGAACCTGCACTACTACCCGTCGCGCGGCGCCGAGGTTTTCAACCACGATCACGCCACGCTGATCCAGTCGCTGCTGCGCGGCGATCTCTTTCTCTGCGCCTCCGAAGCGCAACGCCTCTTCTACCTCGGCGCACTGCTCGCGTGTGGCCGCGTCAATCCGATCGCATTCGAGAACGATCCGAATCTCTCCGCCCTCCTTCGCATCGCGCCATTCGGCGTTGCGCAAGCGCCGGCCAACGGATCGACGATCGAATCCTCACACGACGTTCTCTTTGGGGGGATCTACGATTGGTACGATCCGATTCTCGCCATCGAAGCGATTGCGATTGCACGCGCCTCACTCCCCGGCGTGACGCTGACCTTTACCACGCATCCCAATCCGTCGCTGACACCACAGGGGAAACTGGCCGAGGCGATGAAGCTCGCGAAACAAAAGGGGTATGACTTTGTTCGCTTCGAGCCATGGGTGCCGTATGAAGAGCGCGGCGAATTCTTCGCCCGTTTCGGCGCGGCCCTGATGACGTTTCCGCGATCGATCGAGACTGACCTGTCGATGCGGACGCGCGTGTACGACTACATTTGGGGCGGTCTTCCGATCGTCACGAGCTCCGCGCCCGGCACGGACGAGTTGCTGACACGATATGGTACCGGGATCGTCATCGATTCCGATTCTCCGGACGCCTTCGCGGCTGCGCTCGTGCGCGTGCTGCGCGGCGAGCACGCGAGCATGCGCGAAGGCGCGAAGCGCTTCGCCGACGATCATCAATGGCCTCGCGCGTTGCAGCCGCTAGTCGAGTTTGTCCGCGCGCCGCGCATCGACCCCACGAAAGAGGCATTCGCGGCGACTCTGCATCTGCCTGAGCGATCGCCCTCGTTTCTCGATCGCATCAAACGGCGGATGGGAGGCTCGTTCTGACCGCTCCGTTCGCCGACATCATCGTCATCAACTGGAACAGCCGGGCCGACACGATGGCCTGCCTCGACGCCGTCGCCGCGCAGCTCGGCGACATCGGTCCGGAGAGCGCCGTCGTCACCGTCGTCGACAATGGCTCCACCGACGGCAGCATTGGAGCCATCGCCGGGCGCCGTCCGGCGGTGCGTCTGCTCCCGCTCGGCGCAAACCACGGATTCACGGGCGGCATCGCGGCGGCACTGGCCCGGTCGGAAGCGCGCTACGTCGTGTTTCTCAACAACGATGCGGTTCCGGAACCGGGATGGCTGAAGGCGCTCGTCGACGCCATCGAAGCAGCGCCGGACGATGTGATGTCGATCGGCGGCAAGATCGTCGATCCGACAGGGCAATTCATCGACTTCATCGGCGGTGCCCTGACGTTCGATGGCCACGCGTTCCAGAACGGATTCCGCTACCCGCTCGCGTCTCACGACGAGCCGTCAGCCGGCGCGGAAATCCTCTTCGCATGCGGCGGCAACATGATCTCGCGCCGCGAGCCGCTCGTAGCGCTGGGCGGTTTTGACGACGATTACTTCGCCTATCTCGAAGACGTCGATTTCGGCTGGCGCTCCTGGCTGGCGGGCTTCCGCGTGCTGTTCGAGCCGGGCGCCGTGGTGCGGCACAAATCGAGTGCGACCAGTCAGCGCCTCGGTGATTTCGAGCGCGGCGTTCTCTTCGAGCGCAATGCTCTCCAGACCGCGCTGAAGAACTACGAGTCTCTACAGGACGCCGCTGGCTCACTCTTTTTCACCTTCCTCTCGCGGCTCCACCATTACGCGACGACGCGCAATGAGGGCGCAGCCGAGTTGCTCCGCGAGCCATTCTCGAAGACGGCGACGACATCGCGCGGCCTCCTCGCTCGCGTGCGCCGGAGACTGTTCGGCGCGAAACCGCTGGCGACGATCGATGATCCCCTCACCTCCATGCAGTTCCGCGCCTTTGCCTGGACGATGGCTCACGTCGACCGCATCGCAGAAAAACGCACCGCCGTTCAACGCATGCGCAAACGGAGCGACCGCGAAATCTTCGAGCGTTTCCCGCTGCAGATCGTTCCCACGTATCCGGGCGACGAGAGCCTGATGAGCAGCGCGCTCTTTCGAATGCTGCGTCCCTCTTTGCCAGCCGTCGAGCGGACGCTGTCCGATATCATGCGATCGTGACGCGGCCGGCATGGTGGCAACGTTTCCGCGCGCGGGGTGTGTTCTGGCGGCAGTTGCTCCGCTTTGCCACCCTGAATGTACCTCCGTGGACCGAGCCGGTCATCATCGCGTTCTGGTCTGCATTCTTTCTATTCTGGGGTCCGGCGCGCCGCGGCCTCATGCGCAACCTTGTCGTCATCAAGCCGCGCTCACTCGCGATCGTCAATTTCTTCCGCTGCTATCGCGTCTTCTGGAACTTCGCGTGGACGATCGCCGACAACATCCGCTTCAAAGAATCGCGGTCGATCCCTGACTGGGAGTTCACCGGCTGGAAGTATTTTCAGGAGATGCAGTCGCGCGAAGGAGCGATTCTTCTCACCGCTCACATGGGTAGCTACGACCTCGGCGCTCAGCTTTTCTCCGAGACCTCGACGCGGCGGATCGTCATGGTGCGCGCTCCGGAAGGCGATTCGGAAACCCAGGAGTTCGAGGAGGGCCACGCGGCCGGCGGCCTGCGCATCGAGTTCAACACCCGCGCCTCCGATCTGGCGATCGACCTGCTCAGCGTCATCCGCGACGGGAGCATCGTGGCGATTCAGGGCGATCGCGTCACCGGCGATATCGCCTTCCTCCCTGCGACCGTCTTCGGACAGCCGACCCGCGTTCCTGCCGGACCATTCGCCCTTGCCCTCGCGGCACGCGTCCCCATCTATCCCGTCTTTGTCGTGCGACTCGGAAGACGCCGCTATCGCCTCATGACCTCGCGTCCGATCGAGCTGGTTCGCAGCCGGAATCGCGACGCGGATTTTGCGCGCGCCGTCGAGCAGTGGGTCGAAGAGCTCGAGCGCGCCATCGCGGAGGGCTGGTTTCAGTGGTTCACGTTCGATCCGTACTGGCCGGAGATCGCAGCGTGACGATGAACGTCATCGCTGACCGCCCCGAGGCGCGGCTGTTGCCGTCAAGGCATCACTTTGCGATCGCACGGCTCGTCGCGTTCCTACGTCTGCAGCTTCGTGCCGACGGGCGGTCCGTGGAGACGCCGGAACACCTCATCCTGCCGATTGATCGCGATCAAAGCTCCGCCGAAATCTACGCGATTGCCACGTGGGTGTTCCTGACGACGGCATCCTATTTCGCGTGTCTTCTGCCCCTGCCGTTGCCGTTGGCGCTGCTGGCAGCGATTCCACTGGCATTCATCGCCATTCACATCCCCATCGTCGTCGGCGGGCCGCTCGTTCGATTGCTCGCCGGCGAAAAGAACCACGTCAGGACGATCTCCGCGATCACCATGGGGGCGCTGCTCATTTCGTCGCTCTACATCGCCAGGACGGCGACGTGGGCTCGCGTCGTAGCCTGGCTCTTTCTTACGGTGGTGGCCGGCAACGCGATTGCCGCCGTCATTCTGTGGATGTTGCGCGGCCGCGTACAGGCAGCGGAGAAACGATGCGCAGAGTGATCTTTGGATTCGCACTGCTCGCGACGCTCGCCGTGCCTGCCGCGCTGCTGCTGACGCGGCCTAACTGGCCGATTGTCACCTTCGGCATTCTGATCATGGCTGTCGCGCATGCGCTCGTGCTCTGGCCGACGCTGCGTGCGAATTCGCAGTGGCTCGGGCCGGTGATGACGTGCTTCGAGACCACCTCCAACGAAGTCTGGCTGACAATCGACGACGGGCCTTCCGACGACACGCCGGCCATGCTCGATGCGCTCGACGCGCGGGACGTGAAGGCGACCTTCTTCGTCAAAGGCACCCTCGTCGCGCGGCGACCCGATCTCGTGACGATGATGCTGAAGCGCGGGCACCACGTCGAGAACCACTCGCACACGCACCCCGCCGCCGCGTTCTGGTGCCTTCCGCCGAAGTCGCTGGAGCGCGAGATCGATGCGTGCAGCGCGGCACTGAAAGCGGCGGCCGGCGTGCAGTCGCGGCTGTTCCGCGCGCCGGTCGGGATGAAGAATCCCTTCGTGCACCCGATTCTGGCGCGCCGCAGCATGACGCTCGTCGGCTGGAGCATTCGCGGATTCGACTCGTTTGGCGACGATGTGCAGCGCGTCGTCCGTCGCATCGTGCCGCGGGTTGGTGCTGGGTCGATTGTGGTCATGCACCAGGGGCGCGGGTTTTCCGTCGACTGCGTCAGCAGCGTCGTCGATGAACTGCAAGTGAAGGGCTATGCGTTCGTCGTTCCAGCCGCGGAGCGCCTGAAGACGAAGAGGTAGTTGTTGAACGGCGTGCGGCCATACAGCGGAACGACCTCGACGTTGAAGCCTGCGAACGGCTTGATGACCTCGTCGCGCGTCGCGAAGTGGAGGCGCTCCGCGCGAAGCCAGCGGACCGATCGCGAAAACATCTCCTGGGCGTACGTGAGCCGGTAGCGCCAGCTCCCGTCGCGGATGGCGTCGCGGATGATGACCGTCGTCGCATGCGCAGCCGCCGCTCCGAGGATCTCCCTCTGCTCCTCGGACGTGAAGTAGTGCAGCAGATCGAGCAGCACAACCGTGCCGCCGCGATCCATCGCCGCGCGTGCATCGCCGGTGTCGAACTGCGCGTCGGGCACCACACTTCTGGCGATGGCGATCTTTCTCTCGTCATGATCGAGACCGCGGATCGGAGCCGCAAAACCACGCTCGCGAAGATAGAGCGGAAGAACGCCGATGCCGCAGCCCACATCGAGCAGCGGCTCGCCGCTGCCGCGCAGCCGTTCGAAGACCGCGTCATAGACCGGATCCATCCGAATCTTGGCGCGGACGTAGATGCGAAGAAAGCGCGTCGGATATCGGACGCCGACGTCGTCAGCCAGTGCGCCGCGGCTTCGCTGCTTCGACGTCGATACCGTCAAGGTGAAAGATGCTCGATCAGGTCGATCAACTCAGGGAGGTTGAATGGCTTCGGCAGAATTGCCGTCGCCCCAAGCTGAAGGATTGCTTTTGGCTCCACGTGCAAGTGCGCCGACATCACGATGATGGGAACGGTACCGAGGTAGCCGGTCTCTTTCAAGCGCTGCAGAAAATCCCAGCCATTGGCGCCAGGCATGGCCAGATCGAGAAGGATGACGGCGGGGCGGTGAAGCGTCAGCGCGCGATGCCCTTCGTCTCCGTCGCCGGCAAGCAGCACCTGAAAACCTGCCTGCCGCAAGGCCGCGGCGAGCATGCCCCGCAGCGGCAGATCGTCGTCGATGACGAGGACGCGTTTCCGGTCAACGTCTGCGACGCGCTTTTCGCCCTCGGGTTCCTGCGGCTGCACGTGACTCATTTCGGTCTTCCGTCTGCGATTGCCATTCTAACGACTGCTCACTCCGCCATGCAGAACACTGGCCAGTGCTAGAAAAGGTCGCTGTCGCCGTAGGTGTAGTAAAGCTGCTCCCTGATGCGGGCGCTGGCGGCGGACTCCGTGAACGGCACGCACATCAACGAAAGATCCTGCGGATCGGGCCTCGATTCAAAGCCCTGACCCCGCAACACGTCGTCGAACCACGCCGGCCGCGCGGGAAACCAGCCGTCGATGCGATCGACCGGATAACTCGGGACGACATGGCGCAGCAGCACTTCGACCGCATCACCATGTTGAGGGTCGAAGAGCGCGTCGCCCCAGGCCAGCCGCGAGCCTCGCACGCCGAAAACACTCCAGCCGACGAGCCGGCGCCACTTGCGGATCGCTACGACGAAGTAGGGAACGTCCGGACACTCGAGATAGCGCCAGCGGAGGTAACGCGCATCGCGGCGAATGAGAAAACGATAGGCAGGAGCGACGCGCTCGAAAAACGCATCGAATTCCGAACCGGCATCGCGAACCAGCTCCAGCTGCCATCCCCGAGGCCAACGCCCGAGGCGGCCGATGCGCGGAAAGGGATTCGCGGTCAGATCGCGAACGCGGTACGGCGCCGGCTCGACGGCATCACTCCCGAGAAAGCGGACGGAAAGCTCCCGGTGCGCCGCGGTCGTGAATCCGTAGTTGAAGGCGACCTTGCCGCGGCAGAACGAATCGTAGAAATGGTTCGCAGTCCGAGCGAGGATGCTCGTCGGACCGCGGCCGATTTGACGAACGGAGGGGTCGGTCATGATGTCGCCGATCTGGTGCGCGACGAGATCACGCCCATCATCGACAAGCGGCACGGGATAGCCGGCATACTGCGCGACCAGTCGATGCGCGTCATCGAACGTCAGCGAGATCCGTTCATTGCCGAACGGGCTGCGCTGGTACTGCCACCGGAAGTGCTCCCGTCCGCGGGCAGCGTGCGGAAAGGCGCGAGCGAAGAGCGCGAGAATCTGCTCTTCATCGCCATCGCGAAACGCGCGGATGGTGAAGCGCGCGTCAACGGGCATGCGTCGGCTCGACCGAAGGAATGGCCCGGAAGTTGACGGGCGATCCGGAACGCCGCTTGGCCACGATGCGGATCGATCCCGAAGGCAACAGCAGCGGGTCGGGAAGGATTTGGAGCAGCGGGCGGATCAGCGGCGCGAGCGCCGGCCAGCGCGAGGACACCGAGTGCCGCAGAAAACGATGCTCGCGATACTCGAGCTCCGCGCCAATGCTGACGATCTCGAAGCCGGAATGCTCCAGCAACTCGATGAGCGCGGAGCGCGAGTAGAGAATCAGATGCGTCCGGAAGTTCTGCGTCATCCATCTCCGCTCGGTGATGAGGTACAGCAACCCCTCGGTGTCGAACGTCGAGAGCAGCAACACGCCGCCCGGCTTGAGCAGGTCCTTCATCCTGGCCAGCGCGTCGTGCGGATCGGCCATGTTCTCGAACACGTGAAAGAGAGCGATGGCATCGAAAGCGGGGCCGGTGTTGACAAAGTTGGGGATCGTCGAACAGTAGACATCGAGACCTCGCGATCGCGCAGCACGCGCCGCCGCCGCGGCGCGGTCGATTCCGACGTACTCGAGCTCGCGCGCCGCCGCGGCGCCAAAGCTGCCGTCGCGCACACCGACTTCGAGGATGCGAGCCCGCGAGCTGATATGCCGCCGCAGCGCTGCCAGGCGCCGCTGGCTGGTTTTTTCGCGAGCCAGACCGTGGTGCAGGGTTTCTTCGCCGCCGTCCGCTGGCTGCCTATTCGGTTGCAACACCCGGCGCACCGGTCTTGCTTCTTCCTCAACGTCGAACCGGCCGAGAAACCGGCACTTGCAGCGGCTGCACGCTCTCACGACGTTGCCGGGGATCTGATCGAAGTTCCACACCTCGGTGGAAAAACAGACCAGGCACCGGCGCGGCGCCCGATATCCGTTGCGGCGATCGGTCATCCGGATGGTGATGGCCGCGGCGAGACCAGCCCAGAACCCGAGCGTTGCGCTCGACGATGCCTTCTCTCCGTGCACACTCAGGCACTCGATACGAAACCCGTACTTGTTGGCGAGATGCGCAGTCTCGAGATCGAATCCACCGCCGCGCAGTTTTGTCTCATGGATCGCCAGTCGCGCTGCGTCAGCGGAAAACGCTTTCAGGTTCAGCGATCGATCGGGAAGAATCGGAACGAGCAGCGATCGCAGCACAAAATCGCCCGCCTGTTTTTCCCGCCTGCCAAAGACCACTTCCGCGGTCCCCGACTGAATCAACGCGATCGCATCGCCGATGGCACTGACCGGATACGGCAAGTCGTGATCGATGATGACGATGATGCTGCCGCCGGCGTCCGCGGCGCCGCGCCGGAGCATCGCGCCGTATCCAGCGCCATCGCGGCGGTCGAGGACGCGGATGTCGAATTCGAAGCCGGTCGCTTGCAGGTAACGTTCGACCGCTTCGAGCGTTGACGGCAGCTCGGCGGACTGTCCAGGCAGCGGGACGAGGACCGACACCCTGGTCGCGCTCATAACGCTATTCTAGCTTTTGCCCACGAATCGAGTATCCGGCCGGTATCCCGTTCGACGGCACGGAAGTAGAGCACGTCGCCGCGATAGGCACGCCAGACGTCGTCCGGGAACTCAGCGCTGGCGCCAGCCGCGAAGTGACCGGCCGCAGTCTCGAAGTCCGCGAGCGGCGAGGCTTCGATGACGATGTCGCCTGTGCGCTCAGACTGTGCTCTGGCGTTCTCCACGTGCCTCGGACTCACGTCTGCACTGTGTCGCTCCAATCGCTTGGCCAACGCGCCGCCCCACTTCTGCAGATACTTCAGCTCCGACTGCGCGTAAAGGGCCGCTGCTTCGGGTGAACCGCCCGCACTCTGATTGTACAAATGACGGCAGCGCGCCGCGGGAACGTGAACGATGTCCCCGCGAACGCGGCGGAGAAAGTCGTTCTCCTCGAAGTAAAGCGTGAACCGCTCATCGAAGCCGCCGGCGCGATCGAACGACTCCGCCCGAATCGCCATCACCGCTCCGGAGAGAGCTCGCACGCGCGTGGGCCGTTCGAGCGACCAGAAGGCGACGCGCGCCAGGAAGCGCCGGCGGTCGCGCGTACGCGCCCACGCACGCGAGCGGCTGGCCACCGCGCGGCTCGCGACTTCGCCCGCTGTGTGCAACTCAGCCGGCGGCAGCATCCAGGCGTGTCCGTCATCCCAGAAGAGCGCAGGGCCGGCGACCGTGGCATCAATGTCGACGAGCCTGTCGATTGCGCCCGCTCCAAATCGAACGTCAGGATTGGAGACGATGATGACGTCACTATCACAAGCGCGCCGGCCAGTGTTGATCCCGCCGGCGTAGCCGAGGTTGCGAGGGGCGGCGATGAGGACGTCGGCGGCAGAACGGAGCGCCTCGGCTTCGGCTGCGTCGACGCTGTTGTCGACGACGACAACCTGCAACGGCTGCGATGAAGAGGCCCGCGCGGTTCGGATCGCCTCGATGGCCAGCGGCGCCGATCGATAGTTGATGACCAGAAGCGAACGGGTGGTCATCGGCTGCCGGCCGGCTGCACGGCGTCCGATTCCGCGGGCGCCAGCGACCAGTGGTGGTCGAGCGAGATCAGCCCAACCTCGAAGCGCTCCCCGGTGATCGAGAACGCCGGCCGGACGTCGCGGCGGTCGAAGACGGTGATGGCATTTTCGTCGCCGGCGAATGCGATGATCGAGTACTCGCCTCGATTCAACGGAACGTTGTGGAGCTGCACGACGAGCTCGTATTCGTTGCGGCCCGACGGCGGCTCGATTCCATCAGCATGGGTTCCCACCGCGAAGCATTGCAGATCGTCCGCGGAACGATGCACGCCGACGATCACATGAACCGGTTGCTCAGCCACCTCAGACTCGATGCGCAACTTCACATGGATGTCCTCGCCGCGGTCGAAGACATCGCGGGGACGTCCGCTTCGATCGCAAAGAATCACCTCGCGGATGCGCACTGGCGACAGCGGCCGCTCGTGCTCAGGCTCGCCTTCGCTCGCCGGGCGCTCGCGATCGCGCTGCAAGAGGAACGTCTCGTACTCGTGAACGACGTCGAGCGACGGACCGTAGCGCATGACGCGGCCATGGTCGAGCCAGAGCGTGCGGCGGCAGATCGTGCTGACGTGATAGAGCCCGTGAGAGCAAAAGAGGATGGTCTTTCCCTCTTCCTGAAACTCCCGGATTTTATCGACGCACTTTTTCTGAAAATGGCCGTCGCCGACGGCGAGCGCTTCATCGATGACCAGGATGTCCGGCGCGACGTTGACCGCGACCGAGAACGCCAGCCGCATGTACATGCCCGAGGAGTATGTTTTCACGGGGCGGTCGAGAAAGGACCCCAGCTCCGAAAACTCGAGAATCGCAGGAAGCCGCTGCTTCACCTCAGCCGGTCCAAGGCCGAGGATTGCGGCATTCAGTGAAGCGTTTTCGCGTCCGCTGAACTCAGGATGAAAACCGGTGCCGAGCTCCAGGATCGAAGCGATGCTCCCCTTCGTCTCCAGAATGCCGCTTGTTGGTCTCGTCACGCTGCAGAGCAGTTTGAGCAGCGTGCTCTTCCCGGCGCCGTTCTGTCCGATGATGCCGATGGTCTCGCCGCGCTCGACTTCGAAAGTGACGTCCTGCAGCGCCGGAAAGATGGTGTGTCTGGCGCGGCGCGTCACGAACTCCACCAGCCGGTCAGCGGGACGCCGGTAGATGTCGTATTGCTTCGTCAGTTCGACGGCGCGAACTGCAGTGGTCATCGTGGACATTGTACGGACGGCGGCGCGAAATCATCGCCACAAAAAAAGTGGCGGGCCGAAGCCCGCCACGTTTCGTAGATTCCGTTGATCGGTTCGTTAGTGACCGCTCGCCCGGCGCCGCGACGGAACCGAGACGCCCGTACCGACAACGACGGTTTTGATGAGGTCGATCCCGCCGGGCTGCTGCGAGTTCGAGACGTTCAGCTTGACGCGATACGTTCCGTTCTGCGCGAAGGCATGCATCGGGCTCTTTTCCGTCGAGGTGCCGCCGTCACCGAAGTCCCACTTGAAGGCGTGTGAGGTGGAGCAATCAAACGTGTAGTTGTATGCGTAAGCGTTGAACTGAACGGCATCGCCGACGGGGCAGTTGCCGCCGACGTTCGAGCACGCGCTGCCGTCGTAGAAGACGATGAGGATGTTCTCGTCCGGGATCATCAGGGGGCACGAACCCGGCAGGCCGCCTGTTGGCGTCGTGACCTTCAGCGACTTCGACAGCGTGATGCTGGCTTCCCCGTACGTAACCGTCAGTTTCGCGGTGTACGTGCCTGCGTTGCCATAGGTGTGCGATGCGGTCGCCGTCGTACCGTGCTGGCTGCCGTCGCCGTAGTCCCAATCGAACTGGTGATTGCCGCAAGTGAAACTGTAACCGTTACCGAGGGCGGTGAAGGAAACCGCGCTCGTGGATGCGCAATCGCCGCCCTGCTCCGTGCAACCAGAGCCTTGCCACGTCAGCTTGATCGTCTGCGTGGACAGATTCCCGCACGGCTGAGGATTGGGGGTCGGTGTCGGCGTCGGCGTCGGTGTCGGGTTAGGTGTCGGCGTCGTACCGACCTGTACGTTCACTGCGTAGGAGCCGGTGCCGCCACTATTCGTGATGGCCAGCGTCGCGTGATACGTGCCCGGCGTTGCGTAGGTGTGTTGTGCGAAACGGTCGGATGATGTGGCGTTATCACCAAAGTTCCAGAAATACGTTGCCGCGCCGCATTCGAAGTTGTAGCTCTGTCCGTATCCCACGAATGAGATGGCCTCTCCGGTGTTACAGGCACTTGCGCCGGCGCCACAGGACGACTGCGAGCCAAAGAAGCCGATATATGCGGAAGTCGCGGTCTGGGCGGCGCAGACTCCGGGTTGAGGAGTTGGCGTCGGCGTCGGAGTGGGAGTCGGAATCGGGTTTGGTGTTGGGTTTGGTGGCTGTACGAAAACCGACCCAATCGTAATGGGAGTCGTAATCGTCGCAGTGCTCAATCCGCCCGTCAGGGTAAGGGTAACCGTGTACGTGCCGTTGCTGGCATACGCATGCGTCGGCAGGTAGCCGGTTCCGGGCGCAGAGCCATCGCCGAAGTTCCACGACGCGATGTCGCAAACCGGGTCGGGCGTCCAGTTATACCCGTTCAACCTGAAGGTGACCGTCTCCCCCGCCGTGCACTGGGAGGTTATCGCGCAACCATAATAGGAGACGGTGGTGTTATCAATGCTGGGTGAGCTTGAGCAGAGTGGCTGCGTAGGATTGATGATGAGTGTCCTCGTCACCGACCCGATCGAGTTTGTGACGATCAGCGTAACCGTATAGGCACCGCCCTGAGTGATCGTCGGTGCGAACGTCGGCCCGCTGGACGTCGCGCTGCTGTTGCTCATCGACCACGCATACACCCAGCCGGTCTGCGATCCGCTCGACGTAACGCTGAAGGAGCATGGCGACCGGGCCGCGTCACAGCCGGTTTTTGCGATCGTCGGATCGGGGGCATTGAGAGCCTCGGTCGATGATGCGCTGGTCCTGAACGCGGAGCATGCCCCGCTGATCGCTGAGGCGGCGACCGAAACCGTGAGCCGTACTTTGGAACCAAGTGTATTGAACACGCTGCGGTCGAGCGGGTATTGAGGAATGCTGCCGAGCGTCTTATCGGCGGCTCCAGAGCTTTGGAGAACCGTTCCAGAGGCGCTGACAAGTTCCCAAAGATACGTCACAGGAGTGGATAGACCGGAAGGAAGATCGGCAGCGGTCGAGGTCGGGCGAACACTGGCCGTAAAGACCGCGTTGCCCGCAGCTGCGCCCGGAACGATCGGAGGTGGTGGCTGCACAGTCACGGCGAAAGGCCGCGACGTATAGACCACAGGACCGGGTTGGCCGTTCGAGTCAAGAATCTTGATTGGGAAATCGGCTCCTACCGAAGCCCGGGACGATCCAGTGCCTGTATACGCACCATAGTGACCGAGGAAACTGAGCGTGTGCACGCCGCAAGTTCCTACCGGGAAGCTTTCTGACGGGAGCAGTTTGGTCGAAGCGCCATCGAGTACCCATTCTGCAAAATGACCTTCGACAGCGCCATCGGAGCCATCGATGAATGTATCGCTCGTAACGATCGGAGCAGTCGAACTGGCATCAGGCTGCACGAAGAGGTAGGGATTACCCGCTACCGCGAATCGCACATCGGGCTTAGCCAGGTTCACCGTGAGCGTCGCCGACATCGAGGTATCGGCGGTATTGGTTGCCGTAGCGTGACGGGTGATAGGAAGACTGGCGGTGCTTGTAATGCCTCCGAACTGATGCTGGATGTCGGTCGTCCCGGGAAGCGTTGTCCCGCTGGTCTGGTCGTCGAACGTCCAGGCGATCGTGGCTGGAGTTGCGGACGTCAGCGCGCTCGTAAAGGTCTGGCGGTCGCCATAGAACGGGCCTGCGCCAGTCCCTCTTGTATTCGGATTTGGCGTGTCAGCAGTCTTCTTGATGCTGGCGTTGAGATTGTCGCCACTCTTTACTTCCCAGACGTCGCCGAGACCGTAACCGGAGACGGCGATATACATTTTGCCGTTGTATTTATAAGGCCTCACGCTATAGAACGTGTTTCTGGAGGGATGTGTGAAGTTCGTGCCGGGGTAAACGTTTCCGTAATATTGGGCGAAAAACGGTGCGTGCGTTGCCCCAACGGTGTTGTCGAGCGAGATCTGCGTCGGAACTCCATTTGCGAGCTTGTAGAGGCGTATGTTCTCGGAGAGGAGCGGAAGGCCTTCGCTACCGAAGATACTGATGAGACCCTGCGTGGCTCCAATGCCGTGAGGCGCCAAATACGACACCGGATGGCCAGCATCGTCCAGGACTGGATAATCGGTCCGGTCGAAACCGCCGGTGCCATTGGCCTTCAGCGCAACGATGACGCCGGACCCATTCGACATACCGAAGCCGTAGAAGTTCGTGCCGTCGGAAGCAATCGAGTAGAGTCCGCCGGCCGCAAGCGTAATTTTCTGAATTGGACCCTGCGCTCTGGCTAATCCATCCGCGCTGTAGATTCTGCCCGTAAGGTCGGACATTATGATTCCGATCCGGGAGCCGCCAGTGTTCTTCGTCCAGTTCGTGATCGCCAGGTCGGCTTGATTGGGCATCCTTACGGGATGGAGATAATCCGTGACGTTCCAGATCGTCGTCGGGGCGCTGTTGGTATCCGATACGGCGACGTAGTAGGAGCCGTCCGTCGTCTTGATGCTGATCAGCGAAATCGGATTTGGCTCGCCCGAGCCGGGCAGAAACTGGGCCGGCCCGCCACCAGGCATCACGATGTTCGCCATCAAGCCGCCGTCGGTGATCGCAGGGTCGTCGATGACCATGCCCCAACCGAAGATGGTGTAGGCCAGGTAGCAGATCTTTCGATCGTCCCAGTCGACCCCTGCGTTGTGCATACGGTCCTGACCATCGGCGAGACCGGTGGCCCAGCCGCCGCCGTTCTCTGCATAGAAGAAGCGATCCCAGTAGAGGAACGTTTCCGACCCATGGTCCCGCCGGTTGGAATTGGAGGGATTCGTCGGAACAACGGTTGCCGGGGTCAGTGACGTGTGCGCGGCGAGCTTGCTAAAGAAGTTATCCGTGTTGTACGCGGCGAGGGCGCTGCCGAGCAACAGGTATACGCGGTTTTTCTCCGGGGCGAAGTACGCCCCTTTTGCCCGGGCGGTGCGAAAGTTGTTCTGGTAGTCAGTCGTCTTCTCCGAGTCGGCAAACCGTCCAAGGAAACTGAGCACCGGCGGGTAGCCCGGCGTGAGCATCCCTTCTCTTTCATCACACCCCGTGCATGGAACGTTCGTATTCGGAGCGGAGCTCGGGAGCGGGTAGTTTTGCGCAGATGCGGTTGCAGCGGCGACGATGACCAGCAACGAGCCTAAAAACAACTTCGAGCGAAACCAGTTCACTTTGTTTTCTCCCATCGGAAATTGGAACGCGGAGCGATCGCGAGTACCGCTCATCGACAAGTATCCCGTGCGTGGCAACAATTGTTATTGTACTGAAGGAGGACTGCCTTTGTCACGAGAAATCTGTAAAAAAAAAGGCGGGCCGGAGATCCGGCCCGCCTGAACGGCAACTGCAATTGAGTTCGTACTACGGAAGCGGGGTCGTGTTCGTGCCCGTGTAGCCGGCCGCACCCGGGGTGCAGACCGTGTTGCCAGCGGGGCAAACCAGAACGCCACCGGCCGGTCCGATGATCGCGACGCCGCCGTTGGCAGTGGAGGTACCCGTAGCAGCCGAGCAACCGTTGCCGAGCCACGCTGCGTCGAAGTCAACCGACAGGCGGCTGGATCCGACGTTGCCGAACATCTCGACGATTGTCCAGTTCTGGCTCGGACGAGGCGCACCGAGGTTGCTCGCACCGCCAGCCTGGGAAACGTTCGCGCGAGTAACCGAGTAGTTCGCGCTTCCGCCGTTGTTGAGGTTGAGGTACATCCAACCGCCGACATCAGCACCCGTCATTGGCGGGTAGATCGTGGTATCCGCGGTGTTGGTGGCTGACGTCTCGGGAAGGGTGATCGTTCCCGGTCCGCAGTTCGGCGAACAGTTGACGTTCGTCGCACCAACGTACGGGTTCTCGTGCTCATCGAAACGGACGACTTCTGCGACTGGCAGAGCGCCGTTAGCGGTGAACGCGGAGCATCCCGTGATGGTCACGCCTTCGCGCCAGATCTTGAAGTTCGTGGCGAAAGCACCCGTGCCACCCTGAATCCAGCGAGCAGCCCAGGTCGCCGGCAGTGGCTGGCGACGGTCAACTGTACGCGGGAAACCGAGAGTGTTCACAGTGTAACGATCATAGAAGGTGTACGGGAGGTTGGTCGCAGCCGGCGCATTCGCTGACTGGGCAGGACCGCCCTCAGGTACCGCGCGGATGTGAACCATTGCGTTACCAGCGCCGTCAAACGAGCTGGCAACGGTGCCGGCCGCGGCCGGACCAAGCTGCTGGTAGTCGCCGATGAGAACGTTGTCATACAGAATGCCGCCGGCGACACCGAAGTAGGTGCCCGATCCATCGCTCGGCAGTGCGGTCGTGCAGCTGGCCGCAACGTCGATCGTGGCGTAACCGATCGCATTCGTGTGAACACGGCCGGCCGTGGCGCACGAGCCATAAACGCCCGTGGTCAGAGCCGAACGAACCAGAGCCATCAGGCTCTGCGGGATGAGACCCGGGAGGGTGCCGCAACCGATTCCGCTCTGAAGGAAGTTCGGGTTCAGAGCGACGGAATACGAACCGTTCGTCGGGGTGGTACCGGCTCCAGCGGACAGCGCGCCGATTGGCGACTGCGCGCCGGTCGGGCCGGTGCCCTGGGGCTGCGCAACCAGACCGCTGATCAGGACGTCAGCCATGCTGATCGCCTGAACGTCGTAGCCGGTCAGGTAGATGTTGAAGTCGAGGATCGCGAAGGACTGATCCGTCCAAAGCGTAACGTGCGCGATCTGCGGCAGGCGGCTCACGTTCGTGATCGTGAACAGCGTGTTCGTCGTGCGGTTCACGAGATCGACTTCGAAATACGGAAGGAGCAACGTTGCGGCCGGAGCGACACCAATGTCGCACGAGTCGTCGTTGTTCGTGGTGGTCGGACCGGACGCGATGCCCGGCGCTCCGAACTGGAAGGTGGCGTTCGGAACCGGAGTCAGGTTGTTCGACAGACCTGTCCGGTTAACCGCGAACGCGGAACCCGCCATCAGGAGGGTGGCCATCATGGCCAGAACCAAAAGTTTTTTCATGCTGTTCTCCTACACATCGATGATTGTTTGAATCCGAGATGATTGTTTGAAGCTGGTTTATCGAGCTGCGGTCACCCTCTCTCGACGATACGATCACCTCCCGCGCCGAATTTGAAAACTTGTTTTCCTATTCCAGTTTTGAGTAACAGTATGGCCATTGATCTTAGAAGTCAACCCTCGAACGCAAATTTTATGGGATTACGACATAGGGCGTACGAAGAAAGTACGGCGGATTATACCGAAACACCACGAAGGTACAAGCACCAATCGTGGCTTCGTTCCCCTTCCCCGGAAGACGGTGGAAGACGTCCGGGCGGACTGCTCCGCCCGGACAAGGAGAGACTTACTTCTTTGCGGCGCTCTTCGCGGGAACCGGCACTTTCGAGGCTCCGGCGTTGAGGTAAACACGAATCGTTCCATCCTGCGAGGCGAACGATGTCTTCGTCCCTGATTCGTACATCATGATGACGTCCGGCTTCCCGTCGGTATTCACGTCCGCGACCTTGATGTCGTAGCTCGTCAGATCGAGGATCGGCAGTCCTTCGACCTTTGACTGCGTAAAGCCCCCCTTCCCATCCCCGAGAAGAATTACCGCCTCGGAACCGCCGGTAGGTTTGACGTGCGTGTAGATAACGTCGAGATTTCCATCTCCGTTGAAGTCTGCTGCTGCGAGGCCAGTCACGACCCGGTTGCCGTCCCAACGTGCAATCGGAATTCGCCGCGGTCCGTCCTTGCCGAACGTCATCCGATCGATCTCGATGAGCTGGAGGATCGGAGGCCTTGGAACGATTCGCGATTCGAGGTCGATCGGCCAGTCGCGGTAGAACGAGAAGATTGCGTCGTCCCGTGTCTTCGATGAGAACTTCCCTGCCGCACTGGCGACGTAGTAGGACCGTGATGGAACGATGTCGCCATCGCTGGGATACGGGGTCCAGAGCTTCGGACCTTTGCTCAGGAAGAGAACGTCCCA
>JAXDGW010000139.1:0-21762 GCA_034664845.1 Thermoanaerobaculia bacterium
GCCTGGCTATCCTCTCCTCGCCGCTGACGCGGCGGAATCGGTATCCATCGATCGAGGCGTTAACGTTCTGCGGCATGAGAGCGATTTGAAATGATGGGCCGCGTCAGCGGCATGTGAAGATAGCCAGGGGTTGCGAGCGCTTTTAGCGAGCAACCCCTGGAACGATGTCGATTGGAATTGTGCCGCGTCAGCGGCACTGGAACGAGCGCCACTCCAGAGCCGCTGACGCGGCACAAAAAATTGCGACATCACTTCCAGGCGTGCTCGCAAAAGCGCTCGCACGCCTGGCTATCCTCTAGTCGCCGCTGACGCGGCGGACTCCTAGTCGTGTCTCGCTTAAACACGCCAGTTGCCTCTGGAGTGCACGCGATAGTCGCAATCTGGGCGTGGGTCGTCGATGCGGTCAGGTCCGAAGTTGGAAGTGACGGCATGGACCCGACATTTTCTCCATCGTGGTGTATAACCCGGCGCGGTTGTCATCGGATCGCGCGTGGGTTCCGGCGGGGGAACTCGACAATTCACTCACATCAAGGAAATCATGGACCACGTCAAGAAACCGAGCTTACTGATCGCGACACTCTTGTTCGCGACGCTATTGTTTGCCTCCGTAGGATCAGCGCAAACGCCTCGCACGAGCAACAGCCCCGCCGCGGCGCAAGTCGAGGCGATCTATCCCGACATCGAAACGCTCTACATCGATCTGCACCGCAATCCGGAGCTGCCCTTTCACGAGCAGCGGACGGCGGCGACGCTGGCGGCGCGCGTCAAGGCGTTGGGGTATGAGGTCACGACCGGCGTCGGCGGTACCGGTGTCGTCGCGATCCTCAAGAACGGACCTGGTCCCGTCGTGATGTTGCGCACCGAGCTCGATGCGTTGCCGATCGAGGAGAAGACGGGGTTGCCGTTCGCGAGCACGGTGAAGACCAGGAACGATGCCGGCGACATCGTGCCGGTGGCGCACATGTGCGGACACGATCTGCACATGGCGGCGTGGGCGGGCACGGCGGAGCTCATGGCGAAGAACCGCGCGCACTGGCATGGCACGCTGATGCTGGTCGGGCAGCCAGCCGAGGAGATCGTGGCGGGTGCGAATGCGATGTTGCGCGATGGGCTGTTTACGCGTTTCCCGAAACCCGATTACGCGCTCGGCATTCATGACGAGCACTCCATGCCGGCCGGCGTGATCGGGTTCCATAGTGGTTATTTCCGCGCCAACTCGACCGGTCTCGACATGACGGTGTACGGCAAGGGCGGCCACGGCGCGTTTCCGCAGAGCGCGATCGATCCCGTCGTCATCGCCGCGCGCATCATCCTCGGCCTGCAGACCATCGTCTCGCGCGAAACCAATCCGATGGATCCCGCCGTCATCACGGTTGGCAGCATCCACGGCGGCAGCGCCTCCAACATCATCCCCGACCAGGTGAAGCTCCAGATCACCGTCCGCTCGCTCGATCCCGCGGTCCACAAGCGCCTGCTCGCCGCGATCGAGCGCCAGGCGAAATTCGAAGCGCTCGCCGCGAACGCGCCGAAGGAACCGCTGATCGAAACCAAGTCCAACACCGACGCCGTCTACAACGACCCAGAGCTGACCCAGCGGATGGTCGCCGCCGCGCGCGCCGCGATGGGCGCAGGACAGGTGGTCGAGATGCCTGCACAGATGGGCGGCGAAGACTTCTCGCAATTCGGACTGGCCGGAGTACGCGCCGTACTGCTGCACGTCGGCGCGGTCGATGCTGCGAAGCTGGAAGCCTCGCACAAATCCGGGGTTCCGGTCCCGGGCGTGCACTCACCGTTATGGGCGCCGGAGCGCGAGCCGACGATCAAAGCAGCGATCCGCGCGGAGACAGCGATCCTGTTGGACCTGCTGCAAGGCACAAAGTAGGTGATCGCCATCCAAACAAGCGATAAGACCGTGGCCCAGCCCGTGCGATGCTCCTGGGCTCGCACTCCGCTCGGCATTGCGTATCACGATCTCGAGTGGGGCGTGCCTGTTCACGACGACAACATCCTCTTCGAGTTTCTTACGCTCGAAGGAGCACAGGCCGGGCTGAGCTGGGAGACGATTCTCAAGAAACGGGAGGCCTATCGCCAGGCATTCGCTGGCTTCGATCCAGAGCAGGTGGCCAGGTTCCGACCCGCGCAAGTAGCGCGTCTGCTCGGAAATCCCGGCATTGTCCGCAACCGTCTCAAGGTCGCCAGCACAGTGAGCAACGCCAGGGCCTTTCTTGCAATCCAGCGCGAGTTTGGGAGTTTCGATTCTTATGTCTGGAGTTTCGTTGGCGGGACGCCTCGCATGAACCGCCGGCGAACGCCCGGGCAAGTCCCGGCACGAACACCGCAGTCCGACGCCCTGAGCCGGGACCTGTTGGGCCGCGGCTTCAAGTTTGTGGGATCGACGATCTGCTACGCCTTCATGCAGGCAGTGGGAATGGTGAACGATCACACAATGAATTGTTTCCGAAAAGGAACCAAAGAAACCTGATCACCACAGAGACGCAGAGAGCACAGAGAAAACCTCTGTGTCCTCTGCGTCTCTGTGGTTGATGGTTTTGAGAATTAGGAATTGAGAACGATGGGCGAAATGCGTGCAACCAAGCGGACGGCCAGCAAAGACACACGATCAACGGCGAAGAAGGCGCTCCTCCTCTCAGGTGGCAACCCACAAATTGCAATGGCGGACGGCGACGATCCTGTGCAGGCTTACATCGCGGCCATGCCGGACTGGAAACGCGATGTCGGGCGGCGCCTCGACGCGCTCATCGTGCGGACAGTCCCCGGCGTACGCAAGGCGGTCAAATGGAACTCGCCCTTCTATGGCATCGAGGGCAAGGGCTGGTTCGTCAGCTTCCATACCTTTACGAACTACGTCAAGGTGACTTTCTTTCAAGGCACGTCGCTGCGACCGCCTCCGGCCGGCGGCAAGGCTAAGGACGCGCGCTGGATCGACATCCACGAGGACGATCTCGACGAGACGCAGATGGCGAAGTGGATCCGGCAAGCGGCAGCACTGCCAGGCTGGGGAAAGTCGTAAGCCGCCCGTCACGCCCTCTGTGGATGCAGCTAGAATCGCCGGTGAGCCGCAAAGAAAACACGAGCAGAAAGAGGGCACACCATGAAGAAGAGCGGTTTACCGGAAGGAAAGTCGGCATCACAGATGATCGAGGAAAGGATCGAAGAGCTGGGCGACTGGCGAGGCAAGATGCTCTCCCAGCTCCGTACAGTGATCAAGCAGGCCGATCCCAAGGTGGTCGAGGAGTGGAAATGGGGGATCCCGGTGTGGTCGCACGACGGATTGCTCTGCACCGGCGAGTCCTACAAGAAGGTCGTGAAGATGACCTTCGCCAAGGGAGCCGCCCTCGAGGATCCATCAGGCCTCTTCAACTCCAGCCTCGAGGGCAACACCCGGCGTGCCATCGACTTCCACGAGGGAGAGAAGATTAAGACGACGGCATTGAAGGCTCTGATCCGCGCTGCCGTGAAGCTGAATGCGTCGCGCGCGGGTTCTTGAAACCATGAACCACAGAGACGCAGAGAGCACAGAGAGCGACTCTCACGCGAAGCCGCGAAGTTCATTACAAAGATCTTCGCGTCTTCGCGTGTAGAAAGTCTTTGCGTCGCACTAGAATGACTGCATGACACGGACGGTCCTGATCGTCAGCCTGATCCTTCTGGCGGCAATCCTGCCGCTGGCTGCACTCCCTCCCGCTGTCGTCTTCGTTTTCGCGATCGTCTTTGTCGCCGCTGTTACGCTGTTTGCCAGCGCGGACGCGCAGCCGGTCGCGCTCGCAGCGCTCCCGCTGTTTCGCGGCCCTCCTTCGCGGTGAGTCCTCCCCTCACCTGTAGCAAAAGGAGGAGTCATGTTTTCCAGAAAGACCGTGGGCAAGATATTTCTTTTCGCGTTCCTTCAGTTCAGCGTCCTCGCCGGAGTTCCGATGACTCCGGAGCAGATCGAAGAGCTGATGAACGTGATGCATCGAACGAAGGTCGAGTACGTCGTCAAGCAGGACGATCCCCAGTCGTGACTGGCTATCCGACGGCTGCAAGTTCTTCGACGAGCCGGCCTGCGGAAGCAAGCGCAAACTCGGCCGTGAAGTGCCGAAGACGCCTTGCCGAGGACGTGATTCGATACCCGCGCAGTTCATCCTTCTTCGCCGCCACTTCCAGAATCGCCTCGGCCACATAGTCGATGTGCGATTGTGTGTAGAGCCGCCGCGGAATGGCCAGCCGCACGAGGTCCATCGCCGCCGGAATCTCGCGTCCGTCCGGCTGCAATCCGAACATGACAGTGCCGATCTCGCATGAGCGAATGCCGCCATCGACATAGAGCGCGTTCACCAGCGCGATGCCCGGATACTGGAGCGGCGCGATGTGCGGCAGCATGGCTCGCGCGTCGATGTAGACGGCGTGACCTCCCGGCGGCTGGACAATCGGGACACGGTTGGCTGTGAGCCGCTCCGCCAGATACTCGATCGAGCGGATGCGATAGCGGAGGTACGCCTCCTCGGTCACCTCTTCCAGACCACGCGCCACCGCCTCCAGGTCGTAGCCCGCCATTCCTCCGTACGTCGGAAAGCCTTCCGTCAGGATCAGCAGATTGCGGCACTCCTCGGCCCAGCGGTCGTCGTTCATCGCCAGGAAGCCGCCGATGTTCGCCAGCCCATCCTTCTTCGCCGACATCGTGCAGCCGTCGGCGAGCGAGAACATCTCGCGCGCGATCTCGCGCGGCGTCCGCTCCTGCTGTCCCGGCTCGCGCTGTTTGATGAACCAGGCGTTCTCAGCAAACCGGCAGGCATCGAGGAAGAATGGCTTTCCAAAGCGCGTGCAAAGCGCGCGTACGCCGCGAAGGTTCTCGAGCGACACCGGCTGCCCGCCGCCGGAGTTGTTCGTGATCGTGACCATGACCAGCACGACGCGATCGCCATCGAGCACCAGCGTCCGCTCGAGGAGATCGAGATCCATGTTCCCCTTGAATGGATGCAGCACCGACGGAATCCGCCCCTCCGCAATGACCAGATCGCGCGCCTCGGCATCCTCGACCTCGATATTCGCGCGCGTGGTGTCGAAATGCGTGTTGTTGAGGACGATCTGCCCCGGCTTCAGAATCGTATGAAACAGAATCCTCTCCGCCGCCCGCCCCTGATGCGTCGGAATGATGTGCCGGAACCCCGTGAGCTCGGAGACCACCGCATGAAACCGCTCAAACGACCGGCTCCCCGCATACGACTCATCCCCCCGCATCAACGCACTCCACTGATCCGAAGACATCGCCCCCGTCCCGGAATCGGTCAGAAGATCAATGAGCACATCCTCCGCCCGCAACCGAAAGACATTGTTCCCGGCGACGTCGAGCGCCCCTCGCCTCTCGTCCGGAGTCGTGAACTTGATCGGCTCAACCGCCTCGATGCGAAATGGCTCAATGATGGTTTTCATGGCTCGCCATGCTGTCGCGGATGACGAACATCCCGAGGTGATGGAGAGGGCGGAGGGGGGTGATCGGGATCACCGATTGCGGGCCGTCAGGCCTCAGGTTATTCGGTGAAGCTCGAACTAATCTTTGCGGTGCTCGGTAGCGGGTCACTTTGAACTCACCCACTACTTGGTGCTGTTAACTTAACTTCCGGAATCCGAACCTTTTTCACTGCGACGCCGTTAAACTCAAACCTCCTGAGTCCGCGGCTAGGGGAGTAAAACCCATCTGGACCAAGAAGCGCGAAGGCGCCTTTCGCCAACCGCGATAGGTCTCAGCGCGGCTTAGGACCAAGCGTTCCTTCGTTCTCGTGATCGCTACGAAGCAACTCCGGCGTTCCTCCTCCATTTCCGCACTCAGGTCGCCCTTCATACGGCTCTGATATGACGGCATTACGTCCTCTGCCAGACCAATGACGTACACGCAGTCGAACTCTCGTCCTTTGGCGCCGTGAATTGTCATCAGCGTCACTGTGTCTCCACTTGGAGTGGGATCCTTGGAACGAAGCTGAAGCTCTTGCAGAAACTGATCGAGAGGGGCATCCCGTCCTACGTGGGCAGCGATGCCATGGCACAACTCTTTCCACGCCGCCAAGTCCTCCTCAAGATCAGAATGAACACGATCTGCCGGGAGTCGGCTCCGGAATTCATCTACGATGCCTTCAAGTGACGCTTTGAGGGTAATCGGGTTGTCCGCACACGCGGACAGTAACTTTAGAAGACCGGCGTCAGCCGCATCAAGGTACGCCTGCGATCGTGCTGCCTGGAGCCATGTTGCCAAGTACCCACGCCCAGTTGCCTCAGCATCAGCTAGCACCTGCGCTGCGAGCGTTGTTGCTTTAGAGAAACGATTGAATGCTTCGATTAGAATCGTCGCATTCCTACGATCCAAGGGCCTGACGAGCTGGCGTAAAGACGCAAAAAGCCAACGAAACTCTGGCGACAGAAAGTCATCTCGGCGCTGGGCGATAACCGAAGGCACTCTCTCCTCTCGCAGAGCAGAATTGATTTGCTCCAAAAGCGACCTCGTCCGTGCCAGCACGGTGGTGCGGCCCCACAGTGTGCGACCCTCCTGGGCGATTTCGCGGGCAATACCCACTGCCTCGGCACTTTCATTTTCGAACACTCGAAGCTGAACCTGTTCGTCGGCCGGAAATACAAATGCCGACTTGCCTGCGATTAGCGGCGCTTTAGCAGCAGTTCGCTGGGCATTGTAGGCAACCAGCCGGTTCGCGGCGGCGACTATTGCCACTGGACACCGATAATTTGTCGGGAGCTGAATGACTTGCGCCTTGAAGTCGGTTAGGAAGGACTGAATTTGCCGATAACTTGCCCCGTTCCACTCGTAAATAATCTGGTCATCGTCAGCTACCACAAAGACATTCTTGAAGTCGCTTCCAGCGAGCAAGCGGATCAGTTTATACTGCGCCGAGTTCGTGTCCTGAAACTCGTCGATCAGCCAGAATGGATATGCACGCCGATAACTCACCGCGATTGACGGATACTTTGCCAAAAGCTGGAACGCCGCAGAGATCAGAGAATTGAAGTCGAGGGCGTTAAGCCGGGAGAGTTCCGCCTCATACAATCGGTACACTACGGATGCAACATCCGACTCTTCCAACTCGGCGAGCACCTTCGGCGCGTCAGCGGGGGCAACCAATCGCTCCTTAAGGCGATCGACAACCTTAAGATACTTAACGTCCTCGGGGCTTACGCTCTCCCCGCATTCCTGAGCCCGTAGTAGTGCATCCTCCAATATCGCTCGGCGATCCGCATCGGCCGAGTAGATGGCGAAGTCGGGCTTGACTCCGATATGTACTCCATGCTGGCGCAGCATCTGGCCGCAGAAACCATGAAAGGTTCCGATGTTTGCGCGCTCCTCCAGTCCGGGTACGAATCGCGCAACTCGGGCCTTCATTTCGTCTGCTGCCTTGTTCGTAAAGGTTAGCGCCAGCACCCGAAAGTGTCGCCCTCTGGACGCATCGAGCAGACCAGCGATGCGGCAAGTCAGAACCTGGGTCTTACCTGAGCCGGGCCCTGCCAGCACGAGCAAAGGTCCGTCGCTCCAATCAGCGGACTGACGCTGGATCGCAGTCAAATCGTCGAGAGCCATGCGCAGCGCCGTCATTGTCACGTTAGCCCCCTAAGCGCATTGAGCGCATTCCTAAAGGCCTCGGGCATTCGCTGCCCAAGGGCGGGATCTAAGTCGATCTGCGCCGCGAGCGCCGCTGAATACCGAGTCTTGTTCTCATCAAGAGCACCTTTGATTTCCCCTTGCGGGATTGTGAGCGCATCCGGGAATCCGCATGCCTGAAGAGAACTGCGCAACTCGTACTCCAACCCATCTGCCAGGAGCTGTTCTTCCAAATTACCATCCGGGAGCGTTGCGCAGCGCTCCGAGACTTCTTTCGTGTCGAAGTGTCGCGCACTGATGCTGGCTACAAAACCGTGGCCGGCCGAGTCGCCATCGAAAACCGCAATCCAAGGTATTCCGAGGGCTCGTGCCAGCGCCGCGAAGATCGCCGGATTGCCGTTGTTGGCGGCGTCGATGACCGATACGCCGTGCGCATCGAGATCGTAGCTGAGAGCCCGCGCCATTGAGTGAATGAGCAAGTACTCGGCTTGGCCTTCGACGATAAGCCAGCGCTGAGCGAAGAGGATTTCGCCACGAATCCGGCGAGCGTAGGTTTCGAGCGCACGCAAATCATGGTCCGTCATGAAGAGCCGGGACCTATCACGCAGATCGCGCAAATCACGGTGAATATGCGCGCGCTCAGGGTGCGCGCCATACACTGTCAATAGCTCGCGATACAGCGGCTCCTCCAAACATCCAGCGACCGTCAAGGTCTGAGTTGGGCTGTCGAAACGGAGAACGTCGGGTGACTTCTGAACGACGTCAAGTAGCTCCGTTAGCTCCGGAGCGTACGTTGAAAAAGTAGAGGGAAGCCAGTGTATTTCTGTCCCACGCTCGCCCAGCCTCACGAGACGGATGTCGCGGAAGGGCACATGTTGCACGAAATAGGGCGAATGAGTAGTGATGAGCTTTTGACCACTAAGTTTCGTGACGTGACTCCAGAGCGTTCGTGCTGCCTGCGGATGTAGATGCGTTTCCGGCTCCTCGAGGGCGAGGATCGGCGTACTGTCCGGCTCATAAAGCTCCGTAAGCAGATGCTCTACAAATGCCTGAAACAGGAAGATCACAGTAAGACTTTGGACACCCTGCCCATGTTTGTTCAGTGGTAACCACGGCCAGTCCGGCTCGTTACGTAAGATGATCTCTGCTTTCGACAGAAGATCCCAAGACTTCAGCGGAACGAGTCGAAGATTGACACCTCCATCGCGATCACGGGCGGCTATCTGTGTGGCGCCGGCGAGCACGTCAGCGATCTTTGTGAGGCGCGCGTCCGCGCGCAAGAGCTTCTTGTTCAAGAGGTCGAGTACTCGCTGGACCCGACCCTCCAGAGCCGCTGGGATCTCCATCGCTTTAAGCAGTCGTCCCCAGAACTGCGAGCGTGTAGAGAACTCGTCCTGAGCATCTCGCAGGGCGCCTAGGTAAAATACAGGCAGGTACTGCCAGAACCTTTCGAGGTTCACACGACGGGCCGAGCCCCCAACCAGCGGCAACCGCGCGGCATTGAGGAAGGTCCAGGTAGGCTCGTAAGAACCCTGCGCTGCACTCCAACCGCAGCTTACTCGTAAGGTTACTGAACTTCTTCCGGTGACCGGATCGTCCTGAAGGATATCGGCCAGGGCCTGATGTAGTTCGTCGGGCCACTCGTTCGCCGCCGACTCCTCCGCGCGTATCTCGATCGCAACTGCCGGGGAAGTCTTGGGATCATCATTCTCGTGAGCGAGACGAACGTCGTATTCCGTGAAGCCCGTCCCGCGCTGTCCCCATTTTCGTGTGAGTGCAATTCGAACCGCGTCGAGAAGCGAGGTTTTGCCGGAATTATTTGGTCCAATGAAGACGGTCGTCTCCCCTAGCGGAACCTCCACCGACTTTATTGAACGGAAGTTCTCGATCTTGAGCGATGTGAGGCGCATTGCGATTCTGGCGTCCCTCGCGACTTGCTCGCTACGGCTGACGCGCATGACATTGTCTGATAGCGAGCCAATAAAGGAAAGGCGAGATCCGCAGAAGATCAGTGAGGCTGAATTGGGTTCGCCCACGCAACGGTGCCATGCCTTCGAACACCACTCTGGCTTTTCAAAATGGGGCAGGTCCAAATTTGAACGTGAGACCGAACTCTCGGCCTGAACATGACGATTCAGTCACTCAAAATCCGCACCTGATACGCATTTTGAAAGCTCGAATACGCCAATGCCCCACGCGGCGTAACGCCTTTAGGTTGGGGCGCCGAGGCTGATTCCGGTTCCCACAGTCGCGATCAGCGCTCGTCCGGTCTCTGCCTGTCCGTTGCGTTTCCATAGATCGGCACACGATTCCGAGGCACGCATGAGCCAGCCCGGTGCACCGACCCAGGCCGGGGGAACGATCATGGCGATCGCCATCGACAGCAGGCCCGTCACAGTCAGGATCAACCAGGCGCCGATGCTCGCGCGTGTTTCATGACGTTCGCGCGCGTCGAGGGAGAGGACCTTGCGCTGCGACCATGAGCAGGAGAAGTGTTCCGGACATGGCCGAGAACCCTACGCCAGAGATGGCAAGCAGCCGGTTCACGTCGCGCACGCTCCTGATCGCGGCACTGACTCAGTATGCCTGAGAGGTGTCCGATCCATTTGAACATGATGCCGAACATGCACCGAAGCGGGTACACGTACACGAGAAGGGTAAAAATCAGTAAGCAGCTGAGAATCAACGTACGGGAATCGTCCAGCCCATAGCGCCGGCTCCATTCGTGATGCCCCCCACCAGAACATCATCAGCACCGTCACGCTGGCCAGGAATGAAGCACCCGCGGAGAGCTGTGTTGAGCTGATGAGTGACGTTGGCGTAAAGGTGATGATGAGAAGAATCAGGGAAAAGGCAAATGCTGCATCCGTTAAGGATTCGATCCGGGTGGCTTCCAGCCCGCGCAAAACGAAAGCCTGCTTTGTCCTTTTTCGTGTTCCGCCATCGCAACCTCCTGAAGTCAGACGCTGCTTCGCTGACCTGCGAGGGTCCGTCGCTGGTCCTGGCCGGGCAAAGAACGAAGGCATGGCCCCACTCGAGCTACACGTTCGTGTATTTGCGGGCAAGTCGTAGAATCACTCGTACGCCGAGGGGACGCGCAACGCTGTATCTTCAAATATTCGTAATCGACTTCCAGTGCTGCAACCGCTCCGCGATCAGCGCGGCGCGCTGCTCATCGTCGCGTCCTTCCAGGCAATGCATGTCCTCTGGGTCGGCGCGGAGGTAGACGCCGGAGGTTCGGGTACTGAACTTCGGCGGAGCGTCGGAATGGGTGGTGAAGTAGCCGGCGGCGCGGTCGGGGGTCTCGATGCGGATCTCGCCGGTTCCATCGAGCTTTGGAGCGTTCGGGTGGCGCGGGCGCTCTCCGTTCCAGTAGTAGAAGATGCCCGGCGGGTCTTTCTTCTCCTTCGATGCTTCACTCCAGTATCTTGCGGAGAGGGTGCCGTCCTCCTGCCATGAGCGGCCGTTCACTGCGAGCGTGCCGTCGCGCTCGCGCGAGATGCGAAGGAGGCTCACGGCGGATGGTTCCTTCAAGCTCCGTTCGGTAAGAGAGAACTGCCACCAATCGCCTTCGATGCGGGCGAGGCGGCCTTCGCTCTCGATCGCTTTTCGCAGCTTCTGGTTGACGACGCTCACCTCGTTGTCGCTCGACAGGTCGCCGTAGCGCACGCAGGTAAGGCCGAGGAGATCGGTGGGAAGTTTGGTGCCGTTTGCGTGGAGGATGAAGGTCCGGCGCATGCCCAGGACTCCGCCGAAAAGGCCGGCCTCGAAGACGACGTTGTCGCGCGGTGAGGCCTGGCCGGAGTCTGTAAGGACGGGCGACGGCGGGCTCGTCGTCCAATCGTCCGGAGCGAAGACGAAGGCGGCGAAATCGACTTCGTGTGTGAGCTCGAGGAGACGCTCCAGTGTCGTGGTGCCGGGATTGAAGGAGGTCATCCATGGTTCGACCTGCACGACGTCTTCGAGACCTCGTGTCAGTGCTTCGAGCACCTTCTCGTGCTCTCGTGACGAACCCAGAAAGATGCGTAGCTTGTCCATCGGGCCTTCCGATCACTTCGTGACGTCGTGATGCAACGTGGTCGCAGCTTACCTGACACGGAGCGGCCTGTCGTTCTAAGCGTTCAGAAGGAACTGAAGGCGTCGCCCGATGAAAGGCCAATCAGAACGACCCGTTCAACCAGGTGCTGATGGCTCAGGCGCACGAGAAGCTGGGGCAGAAGGACGAGGCCATGGCGCTCTATCGCAAGGCCGCGGCCACCACGGCGCACAACCCGCCTGCCACATTCGCGCGCCCCTTGGCTACGAAAAGGCTCGCCGCACCATAGCCGGATTGCATTTCGCATCTGTAACTCGGCCGGGCAGTCCGCCTGACGGATCGGAAATCGAAGGCCTGGCCCCACACACAAGGACGCCCCGCATCAATCAGGTACGTGTTCGCGCTCGCAGAACTGGGCTTGCTTGTAATCCGTGTCGCCAAACGAGTTCGAGAAGTGCATTACGCACTTTCGGTTCGGACAATGTTCGAACCCAAAGGTATGTCCCAGCTCGTGGACTGTTTCTTTGAGCGCTCGATCGTGAAATTTCGCAACATTCTCGGGACGGCCTCGAAACGAATCACGGAAGCGGGATAGCGCGACGACCGCGTACCGGCCCGGAAGCTTTGCCTGTCCGAAAATGAAATTCAGACCTGGTGCAAATGCATCCGCGTCGATCACTCCCACGACTCTCTCAGCTTGAGGAACATCGTGCCGCTCGAGATCTTCGAGCAAGGCACTGCCAAGGTATTGGTTGCGTGACGCGACGAGTGCTGTTTCTGGCAGGGGGATCGCCGCGCCAATGACGACGTCACGCTTCAAGATCGGCGACAGTTCTCGTTGCAAATGAACGAGGACTTCCATTGGAACCGAACCAATCGGAACGAGCACGATGACGGGTCGTTTCGACGCCAAATGATGATCGGCCCTGCACGCCAAGAGCACGACGATCAGCATCAGCGCCAATCGGCCATGACGCGCCACTCGTTTCATCGCACACTCGGAACGTCACGTACCGTCATTGAGTATCGGATGTTAGCAACTTCCGCCTCCCAATTGATCGATTCCGGCTTTGAGGCGGAAGGACTTAGTAACCTTCATCGGAGTTCTTCGCCGGCCACATCTTCCTTTCAAATGACACCGCTACCGCACGCAGACTCGTGCCTATAATCCCGTCCGTGACGCGGGGTGTCGGGGACGACGATATCGGGCAGTGGTTTTCCTTGCTCCTCGCGGATGCGGGCTGCCAATTGGAATGGATGCCCGTCGGGCAATCGGCCGAGTGGAGCGTTCAGGACGGCGTCATTGCCCATCGGTCGAAGGGGTTCTTCACGGTCGTCGGATTGCGGTGGACGTCGCCGGCTGGACGGCAGGTCGAACAGCCGTTTCTCGATCAGCAGGAAATCGGCACCCTCGGCTTCGTGATGCGAATCGAGGAGGGGCGCCGGCAGCTTCTCGTGCAGGCGAAGTTCGAGCCGGGCAACGTCGGTCTCATTCAACTCGCGCCGACGTGTCAGGCCACCCGAAGCAATATTCAGCGGCTGCATGGCGGCAATTCACCGCCGTTCGTCGAGTACTTCCCCGAGGAGTCGAACGCGTTGTACGACATCCAACAGAGTGAGCAGGGCACACGTTTTCTGCGAAAGCGGAATCGCAATGTTCTGGTGGCGGCATCCGTCGAGTCATCGATTCCGGTCACGCACCGCTGGATGGAGGTGGACTTCGTTCTCGATCTGATGGCCCGCGACTTCCTCGTCAATACGGACGCCCGTTCTGTCCTGGTCTGTTCTCCCTGGCAGCAGTTAGTGAGCCGCGCCCCGTTTTCGCGCTACTCCGATGGCTTCAGTTCCGAGCTCCTCCTCTCCATGCGCAGCCCCTCGGTGCATCGTTCTCTTGCCGAGGTGAGGGAGCAGGTGCAGCGGCTGCGAAGCATCACGGAGCCGCCTGAGATCATCGGACTCGATGAGCTTTCAGGATGGGAGTGGACTCCGGAGGGACTGTCCGCCGAGGATGGATTTTTGCGCGTACGCCACATCCGCGTTGCGGTGACAGGCCGCGAGGTGCCGGCCTGGGATCAACCGATCATCGACTCCGTTTCCGACGGGATGGTGTTGCTGGTCTGCGCTCGAATCGATGGCGTTCTTCACTTTCTCTTTCGCCTGGGGACGGAGGCAGGGCTCTACAGCAGGGTCGAGCTCACCGCGACGGAGGTGGTCGAGCCGGGCGATCCGTACGATGACGTCCGCATGCGCTGGTCTGGAACGGTCGTGGCGCAATGCCGTCAGTCCGAAGAAGGCGGGCGGTTTTATCGCGACACGAACACGTACCGGATCGTCGATATCGGTGCGGCTGGCGAAACCGAGCCTGACTGCTGCTGGCTCACGCTCCACGACATCCGGCAACTGCTCGATGAGCCGGGATGGCTGACCAATGAAGCGCGCAGCGTTTTGTCCTTGCTGCTGCCGTGGTTGTAGAGACGAACATGTCCCCTGCCGCTCCAGCCGCCACCGTCCTCATCCCCACGCACAATCATGGGGAGACGTTGCGCTACTCCGTTCCGACGGCGCTGCGCCAAAGCGTCGGCAACATCGAAGTCTTCATCGTCGGCGATGGTGTTCCGGACGTCACGCGCGAGATCGCCAGCGAGCTCGCGGCGGTCGATTCGCGAATCCGCTTCTTCGATTTCCCCAAGGGTCCGGGACGAGGGGAATTGCACCGGCACCGGGTGCTGCAGGAAGCGAGAGGCGAGATCGTCTGCTACCTGTTCGACGATGATCTCTGGCTTCCCGATCACATCGCCGTCATGCAGGAGCTGCTTCGCGCTGCCGATTTCGCATTTACGATGCCCGTCGTCGTCAAGCCCGACGGCGAGTTGAGCGCCTGGTTCGTCGATCTCTCGCGCCCAACCCAGAGGCGCCTGTTTACCGATACGCGAAGCGACACGCCGTCGGTGCAGACATCGGCAGCGCACACGATAGCTCTCTACAAACGATTGCCGTTCGGGTGGCGCCCGGCGCCGCGCGGGCATGCTCCCGACAAATCCATGTGGGCGCAAATGCTCTCGACCCCTGGCTGCGTCGCTGTCAGTACACCGCGGCCAACGTCGATCATTTTCCCCGATCCGCCGCGAAAGAATTGGCCGCTGGAGCGGCGCCTCGCTGAGCTTTCGGATTGGTCCGCCAGCTTGCAGGACGTCGAATGGCAGCGGCGATTCTCCACCGAGGTGATCGCCGCGCTGGCGCGAGACTCCGCCCGGAATCTCGAACTGTTCTGGCGGCTGTACGCGCTTTCCCTCCGGCTCCCGTTCGGCCGCTCGTGGCTGAAGGCATTGGGAAAGCGGCTCCTTCAGTGGGACAAGCGTTCGCCGGGCGGCGATGTTCATGGGAGACTCTGACGCCGATGAAATCCCGCCTCGTCTGGACCAGTGATCCTGAAGCCGCGAAGCGATTGCGCGATGAGAACGTGATCGCTCCGCAGGCTGATCACGAGCCTTCGAAACAAACCATCCGCGTGGTCATCGACCGCAAGCGGCGCGCGGGAAAGAGCGTGACGATCGCAAGCGGATTCCAGTTGAAGGCTGAGTCGCTGTCGGAGCTGGCGGCGGCGTTGAAAAAACGATGCGGTGCCGGCGGTACGGCGGGAGATGGCGAGATCGAGATTCAGGGTGACCATGCCGCGCGCGTCTCCTCGGAGCTCGAGCGCCTGGGGTACAAGATTCGGAAGGGCTGAGTTTCTCGCTCGCAAATCCAAACCGATCACCACAGAGGCACCGAGATCACAGAGTTGGTGATCGCTGGCTCTGTACTACCAACCATGCGTTCTGCGTGCGACGCAAAAGATTGCTCACGCGAACGCGCGAAGACGCTAAGAAGCGAAGCGTTTATAAGGTTGGTATGCTCGCTTCGCGTCTTCGCGTGAGCAAGGGGTTGCGGCCGAGCCGGCTCTGTGTCCTTTGTGCCTCTGTGGTTCGCTGCCTTTTGTAGTGAACCAGCAGCGTCGCTTCAGTCGCTGACCTCAACGTCCGGCTGCGTGTCGCCTGTAGGCTGGCGCGGCATCGAAGCCAATTCCGGTTCCGACAATCGTTCCGTGGTGCGTGCGCCACGAATCGAACGCGTTGCCTTCGAACCGGTACCAGGCCTCGAGCCCTTGAAACTGGCCGGTGACGTCGTTCGCCTCCAGGATGTAGGGCGCGAACATCGTCTGGCGAATCTGTGCCGCGGTCCGCGCCACCCTCCAGATGCGCAGGTCGTCGATGCCTCCTGCCGGCATGAAGTCATAGTTCGGGTCGCTACCGATGCGGAACGGGAGAGTGGACGTCGTTCGCGCGGTCTCTGCCCCTTCAAGCACGAGATTTCCGTTGATGTAGTGTCTGCGCGTCGTCCCATCCGTCACGGCCGCGATGTGGACCCAGCCGTTGGGCGCGTCCGGGATGACACCGCCATCCTTGATACTTGAGGAGCCATTGAAATAACTGCGCATCGTCGTGCCGCAGACGCCGAGCCACCAGGCGCTTTGCCATCCCTTTCCAGCGATCGAGGAACAGGCCCCCGAGTGCGCGTCACGCACCGAGACCCAGGCCTCCACCGTCATCGCCGGCGTGTCGAGCAGGACGTCGTGCGGGACTTCGATGTAGCCGTGCTGCGGATATCCCTGCAACCGGAGGAACTGTCCGGAAGGTTGCGCAAACACCGCAGGGGAAATTACGAGGAGCGCAATCGCGATCCAGACGTTTCTCATGTCCTACCTCCGAACGAACGACGTGGCGAAGTGTAGACGAGATTTTTGTGACAGATTTCGGGCACCAGCGCAGAGCTGGTGAGCAACACTCCAAGTAGACGATGACCTCATCAGACGCCGGCTTCATCAGGCGGTAGCGTCACCGACCAGTCGACCGGCTCGCCCAGATTCGTGAGCGCTGCCAGCCAGAAGTGACCCCATGCTACGGGACTCGCAGGACCACGCGATGGATTCGTTCGCGCAGCATCTGGTCGTTACGGGCAAGACGAACCAGTTCGCGCCAATCCTCGAGCGTCCCTCGATCCAGGATCTGCGCGATGGTCTCCTCGCTTCGAAGATCGAGATAGGCGCGGTTCCAGAGCGCGGGGGAAGACTCCAGGGGCGAGCTCACGAGATGTCTCCTTCCAAAGCAGCGCGTGCAACAGGAAGCGTTGCGGCAGTTGACGCCGGCTCCGTGCGTCCCGCATCCCAACGCCTCACTTCGGCGGTCCGTCGTTCCCCGCACGGAATCGAAGTGCGCTCAGAATCACGGCCAGACTCCCCACGATATTCGCGGCCATGCCGATGATCAGCGGCCACTGGCCGATGCGGATCCCGTAGACGAGGTAGACGATCTGTCCGCCGAGGAAGAGAAGGTAGGTCAGGATGGAGACGTCGTCGGAGCTCTTGCGCTTCCAGATCCGCAGCGCCTGCGGAATGTACGCGGCACCGGTAGCGACACCGACGACGGAGACGAGCCAGGCAAGAAGGGAGTCGAACAAGACCATATGCGGACGATACGCCGGATCGGCGCGCACGGTTCCGGGTTTGTGAGGGTTAAACCCCGGAAGACAGAGACAAGAGATCAGAGATCAGGTGAAGTCGTTCCTCCTTGTCTCTAATCTGGTCTCGCCTGTCTCTGTCTTCTTCAGGCTAAGTAGTCTTCCTTATCTCTGATCTCTTGTCGCTCCTGTCTCTGTCTTCTTCGCGTTCTTCACGTACTTGTCGAACCACGTCAGCGTTTCGTACAGCGTGTGCTCGACCGACTCGCGCGTTAAATAGCCGTGTGGCTCCAGGGGCAACATCACCAGCCGCGCGGTGCCACCGACGCCGCGAATCGCTTCGAACAGTTTTTCGGATTGAAGAGGCACAGTGCCGGGATTGTTATCGCGCTCGCCGTGGATGAGGAGGAGCGGGGTCTTGATCTTGTCGGCGTGGATCAGCGGAGAGAGTTTCATATAGGTATCCGGGGCCTGGTACAACGTCCTTCGCTCGTACTGGAAACCGAACGGGCGCAGCGTGTGGTTGTACGCGCCGCTACGGGCAACGCCGGCGCGAAAGAGATCCGACCATGCCAGCAGATTCGCGGTCATCAAGGCGCCGTGGCTATGACCGATCACGCCGACGCGGTCGCGATCGGTCACGCCGAGTTCCACCGCCTTATCGATCGCTGCTTTGGCGTTGGCGACAATCTGTTCGATGAACGTGTCGTAGACCGTTTCCGCCGGACCGACGACCGGCATGGCTGTCTCGTCGAGCACCGCGTAGCCTTCCAGCGCGAGCAGGATCGGCGACGGACCCCAGATCGTCGTGTACGTCTGCGGTGCGGTGGTGACCTGTCCCGCGGCATTCGGATCGGTGTAGTCGAGCGGGTACGCCCAGAGGATCGTCGGCAAGCGCGTGCCGGCCTGATATCCCGGCGGCAGATACAACGTGAACGAGAGCTTCACGCCGTCGGGCCGCTGATACGTCACCAGGCGCTTCGGGATCTGGCGAACCTGCGCTGCCGCATCGACGAAATGTGTGAGCTGGCGCGACGTGGAGCGGAAGCGAGCCTCCCCTTCTGGCGGATTCGCAGGAAGCGCGGAGCCGAGGGCGCGAAGGAAAATGTTGGGCGGATCGACGGGCGACTCGCGCCGGGTCAGAAACGTCATCGCGGCGGGATCGACCCAGTCGAGGAACGACTCCAGGTTCTCGGGCGACGAGCGGAACAGGCGCTCCGTCTTGAGCGTGCGGAGATCGAGTCGATCGAGAAACGGCCGGTTGCCGGCGGGTGATGCGCCGTCGCCTGAGATGAAGATGGAGCCCTTGAATTCGCGGATGACGTTGGCGCCGTTCGGTAGCAGATGGAACACAGGCTCGCCCGGGTTGTGATAGCCGTCGTCCGCGCTCCGGCTCCAAACCAGTCTGGGATCGTTCGTGCGATCGTCAACATTCAGCAGGTACGTCTTCGTCCAATGCTTGTCGTCGTCGCTCTCGGTAAGAAGCGCCAGACTGCCGTGATCGATCCATCGAAGACTGTCGAACCGCTGCTCGGTTCGCGTGAGCTCAGAGGCCGTGCCGCCGACCGGCTTGATCATCACGCGATCGTGATGCGGCACCTTCTTGTAGGTATCGCCATCGTCGAGCGCTTCTACCCAAACGACAGTCGCCGGCGCGGCCGGACGCCATTGATGTCCGCGCGGCCCGACACGCACGCCGCCGATCGGCACCTGCTCGGCCATCGGCAGATTAGCGAGCGTCTCCAGCTTCTTTCCGCTCATGTCCCAAATCTCGACCTGAGATGGGAATCGGTTGAACATGCGGATCGAGGAGTAGGGGCGCTCGAACCGCTCGACGAGCAAATACTGACTGTTCGGAGACGCGAGCAACCTCCACATCACTGCCGACCTGCCGATCGTCGTGACCTTGCCGGAGAGGGGATCGACGATGGCCACCTGCGCAGCGGCGTAATACTCGAAAGCATCCTTGTCGTACGGCGTCTTCAACAGTTCCACGCCTTCGTACGTACTGCTCGCGGATTTCACGCCGCTGGTGTCCTGCACATTGGGTCCAAGCGGCACACTCGCTTCGGCCGGCGGCGCGCCCCGCTGAGCGGGCACGGTCTTGACGAGCAGCGTCTTCTGGTCCGGCATCCAGGTGATCGTGTAGCCGAGCACGGGATTCAATCGGACGCCCTCGACGCGGTGAACGCTCCCGGTCGCAGCATCGCCCACCCACAAATCGACCGAGGTGGCGGTCACGTTGCTGAACGCGAACATCGACCCGGACGCGTTCCAGCGCGGCTCCGTCACGCGCGCACCGGCAGGGAGCCCGAGTGCGACTTCGCGGCCGTCAGGAATCCGCCGGAGCGTGAGAGCGACGTAATAGACGAAGAGGTGCGGGCCGTTGTTGCGCGGGTTGATGCGCGTTCCGGCGCCTTTCAACATCGGCTCGGCGAGATCGGAGATCGGCCGGTAGCGCACCGGCGTGGCAAGGATCAACGCGTTCCCCGCCGGACTGACGAAGGGTTCCGGCGGCGGCGGAGCATCGAGGATCTCGACCATCTCTTGCGGCGGATGCTGGTAGGTCTGCTGCGCGGATATCGGCAGCGAGGCGCAGACAGTCGTCAGAAAAATGAGAGTGACGGTCGACCTGAGGTTCGTGAGCATGCGGCAATTCTCGCATTGGCCCCTGGGATTCAAAAACACCTGCACATCCAGCGGTCACAGCCTTGGCGGCGATCCTTCACTGCGCTACGATTCGCGCCATGTCACGACTACGCGTCCACGGCTTCGCCATTTCCCTCGACGGCTATGGAGCCGGATCTGATCAGGATCTTCAGAACCCCCTCGGCATTGCGGGGCCTGAGTTGTTCAAGTGGTTCATGCATACCCGCACCTGGCAGAACATGCAGGGCGGCGAAGGTGGCGAGACGGGCGTCGACGACGATTTTGCCGCGAAGGGTTTCGACGGCATCGGCGCCTGGATCATGGGCCGCAACATGTTCGGACCCGTTCGCGGTCCCTGGCCGGATGAAGAGTGGCGAGGATGGTGGGGCGAGGAGCCGCCCTATCACGTGCCGGTCTTCGTTCTGACGCATCACGCGCGGCCACCGCTCACAATGAAGGGCGGTACCGAATTTCGTTTCGTCACCGACGGCATTCAATCGGCGCTGCAACAAGCAAAGGCCGCGGCAGAGGGAAAAGACGTGCGGGTGGGCGGCGGCGTCTCGACGATCCGTCAATACCTGCAGGCCGGACTGATCGACGATCTGCATCTGGCCATTTCTCCCGTGCTGCTCGGTAAGGGCGAAAATCTCTTTCACGGTCTCGACCTGCGCGCCCTCGGCTACGAATGCGTGAAGCACGTTGCAGGAGGACGCGCCGCCGCGCATGTGGTTCTGCGCAAGCAGGCCTGAGAAAAAACCATGTCACCACAGAGACGCAGAGGAACAGAGTTACGACTCCAACTCTGTGCTCTCTGAGTCTCTGTGGTGAATGCCTTTATCGTGAAAACTAACATGCACAAGCGCAGCATCGTAATTGCGGTGTCGCTAATGATTGCAACTGCTGTGCTGGCGGAGCTTTCTCCTGATGTCTACAAGGACATGCAGCTTAAGGCGCCCGAAGTTCTCCAGATTCAGATTTCATCCATCGACGTGCACCGGCGATTCGCCAAACCCTCAGGCTGCCCATTCTTTGATTTCGAAGTCATCCGCGCGGTCAACGTTGAAGCGCGCGTTCTTCGTGTAGTCCGTTCAGAAACCGGCGTGCACGCGGGCGATGCCATCGACATCGACTACTCATCCGTAAGCCGGTGCTCCAGCTGGAGCGGGCCGCGATCAATCGAGATGTTGCATAACGGCGATCGCGTGTTCGCATTTGTTGCGCGACGCGGCCATACCGCCTTTTTCGAGCCCGCGGCACGAGGGGCGACGTTTGCCGCCGCGATGCCAGAGCTCTAGCCTCCCCTTTCTGGCGGCAGGCGACTACGTAAAGCGGACTTCACCATTCATTTGCACAGGGCCACTCGAAGTTCCTCTACTCTTCGCAAATGACACGCATTCGATTCGCTCTGCTATTCATCTCTTGTCTCACTGTTGCCTGTACGACGAGCGCGCCCGTCTCCAAGTCAACCGATGAAACGGCGGTCCGGCGCACCATGACCGGCTTCATGGATGCACTGAACGCTCTTGACGCAGACGCAATGTCGGCATTCTTCGCGGAAGACATCACGGCGTTTGTCCCGCTGGCGCAGGCCGATCGTGTTCAAGGCCGCGATGCCGTCACGCGAATCTTTCGCAACTTCGTGGCGCGGACTAAGCCTGTGACATCGCGCCTCAACCTGGTGCCCGAAGACCTGGAGATTGCCGTCTCCGGCGACCTCGGCGTGGCCACGTTCAACATCCGCGAGAAATCACCCAATGTGACGCGACGACGGACGTTTGTCTTCCAACGCAGCGGCGACCGATGGCTCATCCGGCATTTTCACGCGTCGGATTTCGTCGCGGCGGCGAAGTAACTCTCCTCACTACAAAGTGCAAGGGTATAAGACGCGTTGGCCAGCGCCGTCATCCTGAGACTGCCGAAGGACACGAAGTGCCGGAGGACGTCGAAGGACCCCCCGGATTTTCTGCCGGTTTCTCTATCA
>JAXDGW010000140.1:0-27399 GCA_034664845.1 Thermoanaerobaculia bacterium
CCCCCCCCCCCCCCCCCCCCCCGCGCCCGCGGTTTTGCCGATTCGAAATGACAGTCGCACGGGCGCCCAGCCCCGTCACCCCTTGAACTTGATCGTGCAGCCAAACGCGCGCGTCGCCTGATTCGACACCGCCTTGCCCGCGATCAACTCGTCGAGCGCATTCGCCAGCCCCGTCGTTTTGCGCTCTTCCGGTTTCGCGCTGTCGTCGACGTAGCCGCGGTAGCGGAGTTTGCCGCTGCCGTCGATCACGTAGACGTGCGGTGTGACGCGGGCGCCGTACGCATGCGCGATCGAGCTGTCGGCGTCCTTGAGGTACGGGTACGGATAGCCTTTCTGCGCCGCGCGCGACTTCATCTCGGCGAGCGACTCTTCGGAGTACTGGTTCTCGTCGTTCGAATCGACGGCGTAGAAGGCGATGCCTTTCGCCTGGTACTGCTTGGCCAGCTCGATGATGCGCGGCTCGAACGCCTTCGCATACGGGCACTGGTTGCAGGTGAAGACGACGACGGAGACCTTGCCGTCGCCCGGTTGGAAGGCGATCGTCTTGCCGTCGATAGCATTCACGAGCGAGAACTTCGGCGCCGTCGCACCGATCGACAGCTCGTCGGCGTTGGCGCACGCAACGGCGGAAGTGAGAAGCAGAAGGGAAAGAAGAGACCGCATCGTGATTTTCATTGCATCCTCCTGAGCAGCTTGCGCAGCTCTGAAATCGTGCTCGCACTCTTGATTGGGCCTTGATGCCGCCAGAGCTCGCGGCCCGACGCATCGAAGGCGATCGTCACGGGGATTTCCCCTTCGAAATGGTAGTAGCTGGAGAGGTCATCGGCGTTGCCTTTGTAGTAAACATTGAGGTACCCGATCCGTTGCCGGTCGAGGAACGTCGCCACGCTGGCGCGTTTGGCGCCCGGGATCATGTCGTCCATCGACACGCCCGCGATCGCCACCTCCGGGCCGAATGCCGCATCGATCGCGCGCAGCTCCGGCATCTCGGCGACGCACGGGACGCACCACGTGGCCCAGATGTTCACGACGCGGATTTTCGCGGAGCGAGCGAAGAGTGTCCTGATCTTCGCGGGATCGTTGACGTCGCGGAGATCGGCTGCCGAGGCGGGGAGGGCGAGGAGGAGGGAGAGGAGTGTCGAAGCAGTGGTGCGCAGCGGCATGCGACGGCGCAACGGCTTCCCCGTTGGTGTTATTCGAGATACGCACGCCGTTTGCACAAGGGCGGAGCAATGACAGTCATCGTTCTCTTCGGCGGCCGCAGCGATGAGCGGCACGTCTCCGTTGCATCTGCTCAGAATGTCGTTCGCACCCTCGGCGCGCCACTGGCGTGGTTCTGGTCGCCCGGCGGCGCGGTCTACGACGTCCATCGCGACGAGCTGCTCGCCCACGAAAAACCGTTCATAAACGACTTCGAGCCGTCGCGTCCTGCCATCTGGCCCGATCTCGAAATGGCGCTCGACACGCTTCCTGTCGATGATCCCGTGTTTCTCCTGGCGCTTCACGGCGGCGAGGGAGAAGACGGCAGCGTGCAGCGCATGCTGGAGGCGCGCGGCATCCCGTTCACCGGCTCCGGCTCGGGCGCGAGCGCCGTCGCGTTCGACAAAGGACGGGCCAAGGAGATCGTGGAGGAGCGCGTGCGCGTCGCCGAATCGCGCGTCGTCAACGACGTCCGCGCCATCGACGGCAGCATCGACGCGATGCTGAAACGCTACGAGAAGATCGTTCTCAAGCCGGTGGCTGGCGGATCGTCGCGCGGACTGTTTTTTGTCGATCGCACCACCAATCTTGGGCCGGTCCTCGAGGCGATCCACGCCCTCAAGGTTCCCTACATCCTCGAGCAATTCATCTCCGGCCGCGAGCTGACCGTCGGCGTTATCGACGGGGAGAACGGACCGCGAGCGCTACCGGTCATCGAGATCGAAACCGATCCCGGTTTCTCCTTCGACTACGAAGGCAAATACCTCGGCAAGGGAACGCGCGAGATCTGTCCGGCGAAGATCCCCGACGCGATCCGCGACGAGGCACAACAGATGGCGCTCACCGCTCACACGGTTCTCGGATGCCAGGGCTATTCGCGAAGCGATCTGATCGCCGGAGACGATGGCGTCTACTTCCTGGAACTGAACACGCTACCCGGCCTCACGACAAGTTCGCTCGTGCCGCAGCAGTTGCGAGAGTCGGGAATCGAGTTTCGTTCGTTCCTCGAGGATCAGGTCGCGATCGCTCGAAAACGATAGAGACGTCTCACGCGGAGCCGCGGAGTCGCGGAGAAAACCATCCGCGTCTCCGCGTGAAACGGTTTTCAAGTCAGTACTTCCCTCCACACTCCGGACAGAACTTCGGCGAACCCTCCGCCTCGTGCCCACATCCGGTGCACGTCTTCTTCGCCGAGTAGGCCGCGCCGCACTCCGGGCAGAACTTTCCGCCCTGCGACTTCGTGCCGCACGAACCGCAGACGGCGCCGGAGACTTGATCGACCTTGCGCGACTTCGTCCAGTCGACTTCGCGCGCTTTCGTCTGCACCTGTTCGCGCGCCGCCTCCGCCTGCGCCGCCGCCAGCTCCTCATCCATGTCCGGCGCGCAGCTCTCGCAGAGGCCGGCCTTCTTGTTCCAGCAGATCGGCTCGCAGACCCAGTTGCCGCATCGCGTGCACTGTTTGAAGATCGGCGAGATCTCGTCCACCGCCTCTTTCAGCGCGCTGTCATGCGCCGGCCCGCCGATGGCGCGCTGCACCTCGTACGAGCTGTCCGCCACGCTGCCGAAGATGCCGCCGAAAAGATTCCCGGCCACGCGCGCGGCCGAGCTGAGCGTCCCCATCGTCGACGTCTTGAAAGTCGACATGTAGCCGTTGTTGCACTTCTCGCAGTAGAACTTGAACTGATAACCGCGGTCGGTTGAGAGGTCTTCGTAGTTTCCGGTGAAGCGGATGGCGACCATGTTTCCGAGTCTCCTTGGAATGCGAGTGTTTTCGTCAGTTTATCGCGAGCCTCATCCGCCATTTGCTACGATCTCGCCCCGGTTACCAAACCGAAAGGAGCTTTCTTAATGCGCAAGTACCTTGCGATTTGTCTTTTCCTCACCACCGCCGCGCTGCCGCTGGTGGCGCAGCAAACGGCGCCGGCACTCAAACTGCCGCGCCTCTCGCAACATCAGGTCATCACGCAGACCGTCGGCCTCACCGACGTCACCGTCGACTACAGCCGTCCCGTTGCCAAGGGCCGCGCCATCTTCGGCGGCTTGGTTCCGTACGACCAGGTTTGGCGTACCGGAGCCAACGAAGCGACGCAGATTACGTTCAGCGAAGACGTGACCATCAACGGACAGCCTCTCCCGAAAGGTGCGTATTCGCTGCACACGATTCCGGGGAAGGACTCATGGACGCTGGCGTTCAACAAGACCGCCAAGCAGTGGGGCTCGTTCAGCTACGACGCAAAGCAGGACGCGCTGCGCATCACGGCCAAGCCTCAAAAGGGACCGTTCGCCGAGTTGTTCACGATCACCTTTCCCGACGTGACGAGCGACTCCGCCGTCGTCGCGCTGCGCTGGGCTGACGTGATGGTGCTCTTCACGGTCGGCACCAACACGACCACCCAGGTCATCTACTCGGCAACTGCCGCCGTCGCCGCCGCCTCGGCCACCGATTCCCAGACGCCGCTGCGTGCCGCGTCGTATGCCTTCGATGCCGGCAACAACGACCTCGCCAACAAGTGGCTCGGACAGTCGCTCAGGGTGAAGGAGACGGTTTCGAATCTCTACCTCAAGGCGCGCATCGAAGCGAAGAATGGCAACAAAGCCGCCGCGATCGCCGACGCTGAGGCCGCGATCAAGGCCGCGGACCCGGCAAAGGACAAAGAGCTCGTCGGCGAGATTCAGAAGTCGATCGACGATTGGAAGAAATAGGCGGCGTCACCGCTCGATTCAGAGCTACTGTAGAACCAGATTAACCACAGAGACGCAGAGGACACGGAGAGCTCTCTGTGTCCTTTGTGCCTCAGTGGTGATGTCTTTTCGGCGCCCTGCGATGCGAGCGAAAACGCGCACGTCCTGCACCCATAACTAACTTCCCATTACCGGCAGCGTCAAAGTTGCCGAGGAGGAGTTATGAAGCTGCTGCGCGTATTGGCCGTCCTCGGGGCACTTGCCTTGTCCCTCGCTTTCATCCCTCACCTGCAGGCCCTGCCGTACTTTGGGCTCGACCTTCCTCCGGCCCCGCCTGCGCCTCCTGCGCCTCCTGCTCCTCCGGCGCCGCCAGCGACTCCGGCTGTCACTTCGATCGACGTCCTACCCGAGCCGCCGGACGCTCCCGAACCGCCCGATGCTCCGGAACCGCCTGATGCTCCGGATGCTCTCGATGCTCCGGACGTCATCGAACCGCCCGAGGCTCCCGAGCCGCCCGAGCCTCCCGTTCCTCCCTCGGCGTGGGATGACCGCGACGACGACAACGGCGACAAATACGTCTTCTCCGCCGACGACATAAACGTCGTCAACGGTGATGGCTACACGAACTTCGATCGTCTCCGCCGCACGTATGGTCCAAACTTCTTCTGGTTCCGCCACGACGGTCAGGCCTACGTCGTCCGCGAGGCCGCGACCGTGCGCGAGCTCGCCGACTTTTACCGGCCGCAGGGCGCACTCGGACGCAAGCAAGGCGCGCTTGGGCGCAAACAGGGAGAGCTCGGCCGCCGTCAGGGTGAGCTGGGCCGCGAGCAGGCGCGCTTGTCGTATCGATCCAATGATGATGATCCGTCCGTCGTGGCCCGACGCCACGAGATGGAACGGAAGGAGCGCGAACTATCCCGCCGGCAGGACGAGCTTGGACGAGAGCAGTCACTCCTCGGCGAGGAGCAGTCGAAGCTCGGCGAGCAGCAATCCCGCCTCGGCGAGCGCCAGTCGGAGCTGAGCCGCGAGCTCGAGCACAAGCTGCGGCCGATGATCAAAGAGATGATCCGCAAAGGAGTCGCCGAGAAGGTGCACCGATGAAAGCGACAATGAGAGCGCTCCTTCTCGCCGCGGGCGCGGTCGCATTGCTGGCCTCCGCTTCGCGCGATGCATACATCCTCTCCGGACCCGAGTCGCGCATCTCGTTCAGCACGGGCGCCGAGATCCCGCAGATTCGCGCGATGCAGGCACGGTTCGGCGGCGACTTCCTCTGGGTTCGCCGCCACGGCAATGCGTACGTCATCCGCGATGCGGCACTGGTGCAGCGCGCTCGTTCGTTCTTCGTGTCCGTCTCCGCGCTCGCTCCCGCGCAGGAGGCGGTTGGGCGCGAGGAGGCGAAGCTCGATCACGAAGAAGAGCGCCTCGAGGCCATCGCCGATTGGGCCTCGGATTCTGAAGGCCGAACCAGGTCCGCGAAAGACGATCGGAGCCGGGAGTCCGCCTTGCGCGACGCCGAGGCGAAGCTCGTGGAGGTCCGCGCAAAGCAGCGTGACGTCGGCCAGCGCGAGCGCGAGATCGACCAGCGCGAGGAAGCGCTCGAGCGCGAGGCGGAACGGAAGTTGTGGCAGCTTGTGGACGACGCCATCCGCAGCGGCGCGGCACTCGATCAGCGTTGATATAGTCCTGCGGATATGAGCATGCCGCGCCGTTTCAGCCTGTTGCTCCTCGCTCTCGCCATCGCGCCGCTCGCATTCGCGGCGGCTCCCGCAAAGAAGCCGGCGTTCGCGCCGATCAACTACCGGCATCGCACGCTCGCGAACGGGATCGAGGTCTACTCGATCGAGAATCACGCCACGCCGACCGTGTCGATTCAGGTCTGGTATCGCGTCGGATCGAAGAACGACCCCGAGGGGCGGAGCGGCTTCGCGCATCTCTTCGAGCACATCATGTTCAAGTCGACCGCGCACATGAAGGCGGAGATGCTCGACCGGCTCACCGAGGATGTCGGCGGGATGAACAACGCGTACACGCATCCCGATCGAACGGTTTATTACGAGATCGTTCCGTCGAACTACCTCCAGACGCTCCTCTGGGCCGAGGGGGAGCGGCTCGGATCGCTCAACGTCGATGAGGCCACGTTCAAGTCGGAGCGCGACGTCGTCAAAGAAGAGTTCCGCTTCCGCGTTCTCGCTCCGTCGTACGGCCGTTTCAACTACGCCATCACGAAAGACTCGTTCGCCGCGCATCCGTACCGGCGACCGGGAATCGGCTCGATCGAAGAGCTCGACGCCGCCACCGTCCCCGACGTTCAGGCGTTCCATTCAACGTTCTATCGTCCCGACAACGCCGTCGTCATCGTCGCGGGCGATCTCGATCCGAAGCAGTTCGACATGTGGATCGATCGCTACCTCGGCTCGATTCCGAAGCCAACGACGGCCATTCCTCGCATCACGGTTCAGGAGCCCGCGCGGACCGAAGAGAAGCACTTCACCGAGCACGGCGCGAGCGTGCCGCTCCCGGCGGTGGCGCTGACCTGGTTGATTCCAACCGCGAGGAGCGACGACGCCGAGCCGTTGCAGATCGCCGAAACGATTCTGTCCGAGGGGGATTCGTCGCGGCTGTATCAATCGCTTGTCTATCGCAAGCAACTGGCGCAGAGCGCGGGCGCGTCAGCGAACCTGCAGGAGGATGTCGGCCTCTTTACTGCCAGAGCGTTCATGGCCAGCGGCAAGAAACCGGAGGACGGCATCGCCGCATTGCGCGAAGAGATTGCGGCGCTGGCCGCGAAACCGGTGACCGCCGCGGAGCTGGAGAAGGCGAAGAATCTGATCATCACCTCGGCCCTGCGCGAGCGCGAGACGAATGACGGCATGGCCGGCGCGCTCGGTGAAGCGATCACGCAGTATCACGATGCGACGTATGTGAATCGCGGTCTTGGAAGGTTGCAGGCAGTGAGTGCCGCCGACGTGCAGCGCGTCGTGAAGAAGTACCTCGTCGATGCGAAAGCGGTCGTAATCACATACACCTCGGAGGCGAAATGAAGAGCGCTCTTGCCATCGCCTCAACGCTGTTTCTGATTCAGACCGGCGCGTTCGCGCAGGTCGAGACGACACCTCCGCCGCCCGCCGCCCCGCGCGAAGTGCAGATCCCCAAGCCGGTCGAGAAGACGCTGGCGAACGGACTGCGCATCATCGTGATCGAGAAAAAAGGAGTACCGCTCGTCGCTGCCCGCATGCTCATCAAGAGCGGCGGTGAAGCTGATCCGGCAACACTCCCGGGACTCGCCGATACGACCGCCTCGCTGCTGACGAAGGGAACGGCCACGCGCAGCGCCGAACAGATCGCGCGGGGCGTGGAAGCGCTCGGCGCCACGCTCGACACCGGCGCCGGCTGGGATCAATCGTCGGCAAACATCAGCGTCATGTCGTCGAAGCTGTCGCAGGCGATGGCGTTCATGGCCGATGTGATGATCCATCCGACGTTCAAACAGGAGGAGATCGACCGGCTGCGCCAACAGAACATCGACGGACTGGCGGTGGCGATGAAGCAGCCGGGCCGGCTGGCGAACTTCGTCGCCACGCAGGTGATCTTCGGTCAGGATCCCTACGGCCACAACCTCGGTGGCACGCCCGAATCGCTGGCCCGGATCAAGCGCGAGGACATCGTCGCGTTTCATCGCGACCATTACCGTCCCGACGCGGCGATTCTCGTGCTCGTCGGTGACGTGACGCCTGCGAAAGCGTTTGCGGCCGCCCAGGAACTGTTCGGAAGTTGGAAGCCGGCAGCCGGTTCGCAATCAGTGCCACCGGCATGGATCAAAGGACGACCGGTGCCTCGCGTGGTCGTTATCGACATGCCGGCGGCGGGTCAGGCCGCGGTGCTCGCGGTGCGCGTCGGACTTCCGCGCAACGATCCGGCGTACTACCTTTCACTCGTCACGAACTCGATTCTCGGCGGCGGTTTTTCGTCGCGCCTCAACCAGGAAATCCGCATCAAGCGCGGCCTCAGCTACGGCGCCAACAGCTCATTCGACTTGCGAAGCAATGCCGGGCCTTTCATTGCGTCCGCCCAGACCAAGAACGAATCCGCGGGTGAAGTGGCAGGGCTGATCGTCGACGAGATGAACAAGCTCGGAGCGGCCGCCGTGACCGACGCAGAGCTCGGCCCGCGCAAAGCCGTCCTGATCGGAGGCTTCGGCCGCCAGTTGGAGACAAACGCAGGTCTGGTCGGTCGCATCAGCACTCTGGCGCTGTACGGCCTCAGTCTCGACGAGATCAATCGCTACATCAGCGGCGTGCAGAAGATCACCGCGGATGATGTGCAGAAGTTCGCCTCCTCGCACGTTGCCGGCAACGATGCCAGCATCGTCATAGTCGGCGACGCAAAGAAGTTCCTGCCAGTGCTCCAGCAGCGCTTCAAGAACGTCGAGGTGATCCCGATCGACGAGCTGGATGTGAGCGCGGCCTCGTTGAGGAAGGGGAAGTGATTCAGAGACAAGTGAACCAGAGATCAGAGATCAGGAAGGGCTCGGTGCTGCGCCAGATCTCTTTGTCTCTTGTCTCTGGTCACTTCGTCAGCCCTCGCCCGGTCGTCAGATACACCGCAAACGAGCCAAGCCAGTGTCCGCCTTCGTAGTGCGCGCCCGTCACGGAGGCCAGCCCCGCATCGCAATGTGCCGCGGCGATCTTCCGAATCAGACCAACTCGCGTATCCGACTTCGGTAACCCTGACGCGATCCCTTCCAGCATCCAGGCGCGGCTCAAATTCAGTCCGTCGAGATGCGCAAGCTTAGGATCGCTGGGATCGGTAACGACCTCGGGATGCAGCGAGGAGAAGTGCGGCAAGAACGCGCGCAACCACGCCGCATACTCCTTCGGCGCCATCACCCTCCGCATCACATCGGCCTCGGCCACACAAGGCGAGAGGAAGTCTTCGCCCGATGGCTCATACGTGAGCGGACACGCCTTGTCATTCGCGAAGAAGCGTCGTGCCGCTTCGCGTGCGAGTTCCTTCAACGCGGAATCGCTCGTCGAATCGATGATCAACCCCAGCGCGAATGCCGACTGACTGTGCTCGCCGGAACGCACCGGATGCGATAGCTTCGGCAACCACGCCGCCAGCCGCTCATTCGCCGCCTGTTCGAGCGGCCGCAGGTTGGACGACAACTCACGGCCGAGCGGATCGTCCCATTCACGCAACTCCGCGGCCAGTTGAAGGAGCCACGCCAGTCCGTACGGCCGCTCGAAACTCGCCCGCCCCTCGCCGCGCAGGTACGCCGCTTCCTGCGCGATGTTCTCCGGCGTCAGGCTCTGCTTCAACGCCGCGCGCGCGTTCGCCGCGAACGGCGCATCAGGAAACGTCCGAGCCAGCCGCGCCAGCAGCCAATGTCCATGCACCGACGAATGCCAGTCGTAGCAGCCGTAGAACGCCGGCGTCAGCACCCGCGGCGGCGCGACATCCTTATCGCTGTTCAGGTTGTGCCCGATCTTGTTCGGATACTCCTTGTGCACACACGCCAGCGCAAGATTCGCGAAGCGCTCCGCAGCCTTCGCATCGAACTCCGCGGCGTGAAGTGAGGTGGCAGCGAGAAGGAGCGCAGCGATCGCAAGACGAATCATGCGCGAATGGTAGTACGTCGTTGTATTCGTAGCGCCGGCCCGCCGGTGACTGTCGAGGCACCTACCGATGCATGTGCATGAAGATGTACCCGACCAGGATCACCGCCAGAACGACGATGACGACGATCGTGATCGCGGCCGAGTGCGATGAGCCGCTCGTGGCGCTGTGCTCGTAGACGACTTTGCGGGAGACGCGTTCGTCGTCCTCAGGAGGTAGTGTTGACATGCCCCGGTTCGGCAGCAAGTGAAGTGCCAGTGAGGCGCGCTGAGGCCCACGCGAAGATCGGAATCGAGAAGCAACTCAGCGCGGCGGCAACCAGGAACGCGTTCGTCAGTCCGTAGTGCTGACCGATCGCGCCGATGCCGAACGATCCGAGGCCGATGCCGGTATCGAATGCCCAGACGATCGATCCGAACGTCCGCGCCCTTCGCGCAGGATCGGTGCTGCCGAGAATCACCGTGACGAATGCGGGATAGGCGGCACCGAAACCGATGCCGAAGAGCGTGGCCGAGGCGATCATCTCCCAGCGCGTGTGGGCGATTCCGAGCCAGGCGAAGGCGAGAGGGACGAGCACCAATCCCGGATAGAGCATGCGCTTGGGGCCCATGCGGTCGCCGAGGTGCGAGAAGCAGATGCGAAAGAGGACGATCGAGATCGCGTACGTCGTCAGATAGATCGCTGGCGGTGTGATGTGGCGCTCGACGGCAATGATCGCGGCGTAACTCGTTACTCCACCGTAGCCGAACGACGCCACCGTCAGCGAGAGTGCCGTTGCGATGACGGGCCAGTCCCAGGCATCGGAGACGGCGAGCCGATGCGTCGGATCCGGTTTGTTGTCGGCGCGCAGCAGCAGCGCGCCAAAGACCATCATCACGGAGATCGACGCCAGCTCGATGCAGAGCGTCAACCAGCCGAAGTGATAGATCCAGAGCCCGACTGCAGGTGCGATTGCGATGGCGCCGGTGCTGGCCAGACCCCAGTACGCCATCCCCTGCGTGCGCCGCGACTCCGGGATGTACTCGCTCATCAGCGCCGAGGCAGAGGAAAGGATGCCCGACCAGATCGCGCCGTGGATCGCGGCGATGAGAAACAGCAGCGGCAGATTGCGCACCAGGCCATACGCCAGGGAGAAACCGATGAAGAGAATCGACGCCGTGATGAGGAGCCGCCGCCGCCCGAGGTGGTCGGCGATGCTTCCCATCACCGGCGCTGCGAAGGCGCTGGAGAACGTGTAGACCGAGAGGAACCACCCCGCCTCCGCCTTCGACCCGCCCAGCTCCAGAATCCGAAACGGAATCGCCGGAAGGAGCTGGAAGGCCGAGAAGAACGTGACGAACGCGTACACCCACAGCATCAGGAATCGTGGAGTGAACAGCGGAGCGGGTGGTGGGGACGGCATGAGGGTGCGATTGTATTCGGCGCGCAGCGATTGCTTTGAAATTGGATCGCTCGAAATGGCGGTTGACATGTTGCTGTTAGTCAGATCAGACTAGGTAATCAACGATGAGCGAGACCGTCAATATCTACGACGCAAAGACGCGCCTGTCGCAGCTTGTCGACCGGGCGTCGCGAGGCGAGGATGTGATCATCGCGCGCGCCGGACGTCCCTTGGCGCGCCTCGTCGCATTTCGTCCAAAACAAGCGGTCCGCAAGCCGGGCCGCATGCGCGGCGCGATCCGCGTAGGCCGTGATTTTGATGTCCCACTGCCTGACGATCTCTTCGATGATCTCGACAAGTGAAACTACTTCTCGATACACACATCCTCATCTGGTGGATGACCGGAGACCGCAGGCTCTCGAAGGCCATTCGGGGCCGCATCCTCGACGATGAGAATGATGTTTCCGTGAGTGCGGCGACGTTCTGGGAGATTGCCATCAAAGCGAACCTCGGCCGCATCGATGTCGATCTCGACGACTTGCGGAGTGCCACGCTCGCGGATGGCTTCACAGAAATAGCGGTGCAGATTACCCATACGTTGCGGCTCAAGGCACTCCCGGATCATCACCGCGATCCGTTTGACCGGCTTCTCATCGCCCAATCGATCGCCGAGGGCCATAGGCTCGTCACGCGCGACAAATCGGTCCTGGCCTATGCCGGCGTTCCTGGATTCGATCCGATGGCGGCGTAAGAGATCGAGGCGTTCAAGGCCAGAATGTCCCGCCGTTTCGCTGCGTTCCGTCCTCCGATGAATGTCAAACGCGCGGCCAAATACGGCTTCTGCTCCGGTGTACGGATCGCCGATCTGAAGGTGAAACGCTTTGCCGCCGGCGGCGGACGCGGCGCCATCCTCGGGCAGGTCGTTCACAACGAGCGCGTCGTCGAGGAGATGGAGCAGCTCGGTGTGCGGACCATCGACGAGATCGAAGAGGTTGCGGAGCCGACGATTGTCTTCTCGGCGCATGGCGTGCCCCCCTCGTTTCACGAACGCGCCACGTCGGCTGGCCTCCAGGTTCTCGACACCACCTGCAAGTTCGTTTATGACATCCATCGCGAGTCGAAGCAGGCACTCGCGAACGGCTATCACCTCATCTTCATCGGCGATCCGAAGCATCGCGAGGTGATCGGCTACACCCATGACCTCGATCCCGCCTCGTATCACATCGTGACGAAGGTCGATCAGGCGGACGCCATCGACTGGTCGCAGTATCCGAAGCTGAAAGTGTTCTACCAGACCACACTGAATGCTGAGGAGTTCGAGGATGTCGTGCAGGCCATCGAGCGGCGTGCGGCGATGGTGCAGCGTGGCGACACCATCTGCTACGCCACCAAAGAGAATCAGGACGCCGCACGCGTGCTCGCGCTCGACCCCGCGGTCGATGCCATCGTCGTCATCGGCGGAAAGATGAGCGCGAACACGAAACATCTCTGGGACATTTGCCGCGAGTCGAAGCCTTCCTACCTCGTGCAGGGGGCGAGCGATCTCGATCCTTCCTGGTTCGTGAACGTGCAGACGGTCGGTGTGACTGCCGGCTCGTCGACGCCCGACTATGTGATCGTGGAAGTCGAAGAACGCCTGAGCGCGATGTAGCGCCAGCCGCCGCGTCCGCTTGATCGAGAGTGCTCGGCACGATCTTCGCCCGATCATCGGCGCGTGCAGGCTCTACGGCGGCGAAACCCAGCAATATCACTCATCCAGGACGCGTTTCCGTTTCCGTTCATGACGGCCATTCGCCTCGGGGCGGTTGTACTCGCGCTTGCTTGCTCGATTCCTCCGGTGGCGGCGGCGGAACTGAATTGCCGCGGACCGGCCAACGTCGAGTCGTATCGCTACGCCTGGCGCCTCCGCGGCGGTCTCTCCTGGGTCGCCGGAATCATGTTTCCGACCACGGGTGTGGGCGAGCTGAAGACGACCTACCAGGCGACGGGACCGAAGACGATCGACAGCTCCCTCCTCATCACGGCATCGCAAGGAGGCGGCTTCTACGCCTACGAAACACAGATGGACGCGGCCGGGCTGCGCACGCTGATGACGTATCACGCGTATTCGTGGAAGGACAAATCGCGCAAAGACCGGTCGCTCTTCGACTACCCGGCGGGGATCACCCACCGGCACAAAGAAACGCCGGAGAAGGGATGGGACCGGACTGATCCCATGCCGAGTGGCGCCTTTCACGACGTCGTCAGCGTCATCCACTACCTGCGCCTGACAGCGTCTTCGATTCACGGTCCGCTGGCGACGACGCTTTACTCGGACGGCAAGTCCTATCCGGTGATCGTGCGCCCCGCGGAGCGGCGCATGTTTCCGGTCGGGGCGCAGCAGGTGCCCGCCGTCGGGTTCGAGATCGTCGATGCGCCGGGAGGGAAGAAGTGGCCCGGCGGAATCAAGATCTGGCTTTCGGATGACGCGCGCCGCATCCCGTTCCGCATCGAGATCATCCAGAGCATGGCCTCGCTGCAGCTCGAGCTTCAGTCGATCGATGCGTGCTCGTTTCTGCACGCGCCGAAGTAGGCGCGCCTACTCCCAGAAAACGCCGGACGTATCCGACTTCACGGCGTCGAGCAGAGTGCGGATGTCCTTCGCCGCTTTCGCGCTTGACAGCCGGTGCCAGCGCTCGTTCGTGTCGGGCCAGTAGAGCGACCAGACCAGCTTGGCGGGGGAGTAGCGGAACTTCGCCACGGGGACGGTGGTCCACTCGAGATGGCTGAGAAAGCCGGCGCGGCGCTCGACCAACAGCGCATGGTTTTCGAGGATCTCGAATTCATAGCGCGACTGGTCGGCAACGGCCTCGCTCGAGTTCTGGCTGCAGAAGGCAGCGAGGGCGGTTTCGGCATCGGCACGGACGTCAGGAGGAATGGCCACGGCCAATCGTAACTCATGGCTGGCGCGCAGAATTCGCGGGTTGCGCTTCCCGCGCGTTGCTGGGGGAGGCAACATATTGCGCATCGGGACTCTGCGATGCGTATTTCTTGACATCGCGGAAACGGAAGCATAGGTTTGCTCCACGCCCAGCAAGATGGAAGTGCCGCAGTAACCAGCAAATAACTGATGCGCACGCCCCGTCCAATTCGTCCCGGAATGCCGCAAAACCAAACGAAGCGATAGGAGGATCGTCATGCCCGACTGGTCTATCAGGATTGTTGATAATGGTACTGCAACGCCGTTCGTCCCCCAGGTTCTGGAAGCGTCGCGGGATGACCTCGTTTCCTGGAACAACACGACCGAGGAGTGCCACCAGCCGTGGATGCTGGACGCAAACAACAAGCCGGTCAAAGATCCCAGAACCCCGCTCGATCCCAGTAAGCCTCTTGATCCGTGCGACGGGGGCGACCCCAATGATCCTCCCAATTTCGACCGGCAGTCGCGGCTTGGTGTCGCGACCTACATGTCCGACTGTATCGCGCCCGACGCATCGTCACGTCCTGCGTTCAACGTCACGCCGCTCGCTGGTCAGACAGAAATCTACTACTACTGCAGGGCGCATCCGGAGCGCGACTACGAGCGTGGCAAGATCGAGGTGACCTAGCCGGAACGATCGCGTACGTCCGCCGCAATGGCAAGAGCTCGAAAGGAAAACAAGTGATGCGAGACAAAGAACTGGACCGCAAGTACGTTTCGACAGGGTCTTTCTGGCTGACCGCAATGTTCCTTGCGGCGGCCGTCGTTTTTCCAGCCGCGCCGGCAACAGCACAATGGATTACGTGCCTGGGTGACGGGGGCGATACGACGAAACCGCCGATCTACCTTCCCACCGTTCCCGAGATCGTTTATGGGCCTGACGGAAACCTGCGCGCCACAGTCGTTCTGGTCAGCGAACAAGAGCGGATCTCGTTCCGCAATCCGAGTGGCAATCAACAGGGCGCCGCCAATACAACTTCGCGATGTGCGAATCAATGGGTCCGCGTCTTCAAGGGCGTTGGTGCGGTTCCAACGCCGCCGAACAACGGCACACCGTATCCCGATCCGATGCCGGGTCCGACCCTTCGCGCCGAAGTGGGCAAGATCGCCGAGATCACGTTTCTCAATCAGGTCGATCCCAACAATTTCAGCGACTCGATCGATCGCGGCGATTACAAGACCGGTACCGGCTGCGATGAAACGAGCTTCGGCTACCCGGGGGCTCCCCCGGGCGGCGACACCTATCCGAATTGTTTTCATGGCTCGAGCACGGCAAACCTTCACTTCCACGGAACGCACACCAGCCCGAGCTCTACGGCCGACAACGTGTTCATCGAGATCCGTCCTTCGCCGCGTAAAGACGGGAAGCCGGTAGTGACCGAGGATACATACAAGAGCGCCTTCAACACGTTCTATGGGAATTGCGAGAGGATTCTGGGAGCGAACCCTTTGACCCAGTGGCCGAGGATCTGGGGCGACCTGCCGGTCGAATACACCGGCCTTCCACTCGACAAGCCGGCCGCTCCGATGACACAAAGGAGCTTGCTCCAAGCGTACGATCTGACGCCGAATATCAAGCCCCTGTGGCCGGTAAACGAGCGTCAAATCAAAACAGGCGCCTGGCCGCAGTACTACGTCGGCGCGTTTCCGTATTGTTTCCGGTTGCCCGCGTACACCGGAGACACCTTCCCGCCGAAGGTCTCCGCCACTGTCGCCCACACGCCTCAATCGCACGGAGCGGGAAGCGCGGAGCAGCAGGCCACGCATAGTGGTGAGGAAACCGAAGCCGGTCCCGATCGTCCTGTAATGATGGGCCAGGCTCCTGGTACGCATTGGTATCACGCGCACAAACATGGATCGACAGCGATCGATATTTCCAACGGCATGACCGGAGCCTTCATTATCGAAGGCGACTACGACAAACAGCTGGATGGCTATTACGGTGCCGGATGGGCGCGGAAGCAGCCGGTGATGGTGATCAACCAGATCGGTGTCTCACCAAACCTCGAGCGCGGACCTGGGGGAAGGCAGGCCCGTGGTCCCGACCTTTCCGTGAACGGCCGGCTCAATCCCATCGTCAGGATGAAGCCCGGCGAAGTTCAATTGTGGCGCATTCTCAACACCACGTACCGCGCCGGCGTCTATTTTGCCGCCAACACGTCCTCCGATCCGCCCGGACCAACCGAGTTTGTCCGGATGCAGCTGGCGCAGGACGGTGTGCAGTTCAACGCGGCGAATTACGCCGCCAGCAAAAACAAAGCGTTGACTCTGGCCTCGGGCAACCGCGCAGATCTGCTGATGAAGGCTCCCACGCAAAAGGGCCAATACAAGATCATTGTGAGAAACGTCGTCAATCCCGGGCAAAACACCGGCAACCAGATCACGCTTTTTACCGTGGAAGTCACCGACGATCCGCCGGCTACCCCGCCGCTTTCGAATCTCCTTCCCACCGATTCCACGTTCCCGCTGAAATTCCCGCCATTCCTCCAGGACATCACGGCGAAGGAAGTGAGCGGCACCAGGAAGATTACATTCGCCACATGGGGAACGAATGCTCCGCCCAATGCGCCCACAATCCATACGATCGACGGCAAGCAGTTCAACGGTGAAGTGGGCGAAGTCGTGCTGCTGAACAGGGTTGAGGAGTGGCAGGTGTTCAACGCCACGACCAACATCGAGCACCCATTCCACATTCACATCAACCCGTTCCAGGTGACCGAAGTATTGGATGTGAGCGTGAAGCTGCCCAAGCTTGACGGCACCGGCACGATTGTCATGACAGCGGGCTCACCAACCGTCAAAGGTACCGATACTTCGTTCGGCAGGGACAAACAGATCCGCGTCGGGTACACGATCACTGCGGGTGGAACGACCGGCACGGTGAAGTCCATCGAAAGTGAAACGTCGTTGACGCTGTCCGCAAACGCTGCGGCAAGTGCAAGCGGAGCCTTTACGTTCGTGGTGCCTAAGTACGTTGGTGACAGGGCCTCATTGAACGTGCCCGGCCAGTGTTACATCGATCCCTACCAGCCGCTCGAGCCAGCAGTCAATTTCCCGGACCCGAGTCATCCGAACGATCCGAAGCTGTGCGGAGGCGAGACCAGGGTTCCGCCGCCGCGAATCTGGTGGGATGTTTTCCCGATGCCCCTCGGCGTTGCCGCCACCACAGTCGACGGCGTCGCGTACATGACCAAGGAGGCACCGATCCAGCCGATCATCCTCCCCGGCTATTTCAAGATGCGCAGCCGTTTCGTCGACTACCCCGGCTTCTTCGTCATCCACTGCCACATCCTGTCGCACGAAGACCGCGGCATGATGACGGTCGTTGATGTAGTTCCGCTGTCCTCGCCGTATTCACACCACTAAGAGCACTTGATTACGCGACGCCGCTGCAAGGGCGGCGTCGCGTAGTTCCCTTACGCGCCCGCTCAGTTCCCGCTCGATGTCGTGTACCCAATCATCGCCAGGCACATTTCGTCCGTCGTCGCTTCGCCCCAGCGCACATCCTTTGGCGGCGAGCTCGGGTTGTGCCAGTTGGCGGTCGAGTTATCGAAATGCGACTCGATGTGGATCACACCTCCGCGGGCCAGGTGCAGCGGCGTCTTGTAGACGTATTGTCCCTGCCAATTGAAGTCGTATTGAGGCACGTCGATCATGCACGCAGTCGTGCCATTGGCGAGCTTCGCCTCGACTTTCATTCTTGTGCCGAGGAGATGCATGTGCGGGTAAACCGAGACGATGTCGAGATCGTCGTCCGCGCCGCCGAACGCTTCCACCTTTGCATCGGGGTCACCGGCTTTGATCAGAAACTCATCGTTGACGAGGAAGTCGTAATGCATCTGTTTGCGCACTGTCCCGGCGGCGAGATAGAGCCCGATCTGCGTCTGATCGGGAGCGACGCGGCCAAAGTGCGGGTGATAGTGAACCTGCATCACGACGCGTGACCCTTTGGGAATGCGGATCGCCGTCCCCTCGGGCAGCGGCACGGGCCGCGCGCCTGGCGACCATCCGCCGAGCGGAGTGAACGCTGTGAGTCCGGGACCGCCAAAGCAGCGGTAGCCGTCGCCGTTCTTGTCGAGCTTCGCGCTTGCACCTGACGGATCCAGAAAGGGAACGATGTGATGCACGGTGCCGCGATCGCCAGGCCGGAAGTCGATCATCCCGACCTGCAGGTCTTTCGTCGCGTCGCCGGTGATGGAGAAACAGCGGTACTCGTCAACGTCGGCCGGCGGCGTGAACGCTTTCGGCATCGACAGGACGAGGTCCGGTTTCCCGCCCGGCCAGCCGCCGTCGAAGGCAAGCATCGCCGGCAGGTCGGAGGCTTTCCCTTCCAAAACGCCACCATCGACCCAATGCGCAATCGTGTCGATATCGTTCTGCGCCATCGCCCGAGTCCCGACGAAATCGCCGCAGCCCTCGGCCGCTTTCCACGGCGGCATCTGCCGCGTCTGCGTCATGTACTTGATGGCGTCCGCGTGCAGCACCGCGTCCTGATACGTCATCAGCGAAAACGGCGCGATGTCGTCCGGGTGATGACACGACTGACAATTCTGCTGGAGGATGCGCACGACCTCGCGATTGAAGGTTGGCCCGTCCGGCGGCGCCGCCGCGCGATGGCGCGCGCCGAGGAGCGGAATGACGAGCAGGGGAAGTAGCAGGATGTAGTGCTTGCGCATGTGTGGCTCCTGTGAAGCAGAGATCAGGGACTAGAAATCAGAGATCAGGTGGCGACGGTGCGGACTCGTTCCGGACCTCTGATCTCTTGTCTCTGCATCTCAATGAATACGGATTTCAAAACGAATGTGTGATGCCGAACGAGATCAGTGATTAGAGATCAGATTGCGACTGCCGCGGAATCGCTTCCTAATCTCTGATCTCTAGTCTCTGATCTCTGCCTCTCTGAATACGGATTTCAAAACGATTACGTAATGTAGCCACTGATCTCTGATCTCTGATTTCTTGTCTCTGATCTCTGCCCTCAAAACGAATACGTAATCCCGAACGACGGCACCACGCCGAGGATGACCTCGTAGTGCCGGTGTCCTACGAGGACGCCGTGTGAGTCGAAATTGAATGAGTAGCCATCGACACCGGACACGTTCCGGATACCGAAGACGTTGAACAGCTCGACGAAAAAAGTCAGACCGCCTGGCGACGTGTCGATATTGTGGCTGGCGCGCAGATCGACGCGCCGGTACGCCGGCAAACGATCGCTGTTGTACGCGCCCAGCACCGTGTGAAATTCGTTGTTGACCACGACGCCATTCACTGGCGTCGCCGGCCAGCCGCTGTGATAGACGCCGGCCATGTCGAAGTTCCAATGAGCGCCGAGGCGATAGTCGAGATTGAACGTCGCGGTATGGCGCTGATCCCAGCTGCGAGGCACGACGACGCGCGAGCCGCCGGCGCTCCCAGGTGCTCCTTCGAGAACATCGTGAGCGGAGGCACGTGCGTAGCTGATCCAGCCGCTGACCGATGTGCCCGTTTTTCGAAACAACAGCTCGCCGCCGCGCGCCTCTCCGCTGATTGCATCGATGCGCAACCGATCGCCGTGCAACTCCGGGAAGATCACCACCCTGTCGAAGATGTTCTCGAACCTCGGCCGGAGTTGCGTGAAGCGCTTGTCGTACACCTCGGCGCGCGCGCTGTAGCCGCGCCCGAAGTCGTACTCCGCTCCCAGTACGCGGTGATCCGCGCGTTCCGCCTTCAGAAACGTCGTGACGCCGTCTTCCACCTGCAGCTCGTTGATCCCCTGCGCCTGATAGAAACAGCCCCACGACGCGCGCAGTGTGGCGTGCGCGCCGAGCGAGTAGGCAGCGTTGATCCGCGGAGCCACGTGCGTCCCGTCCGGCGCGTAGCTCTGCGCATCGACGCGTGCTCCCGCTTCGACCACCAGGTGCGGCGTAACCGCGATGCGGTCGGAGACGTAGGCAGCGACGTCATTCCCATTCGCGCGCACGCTTGCGCTGCGATCGATCGTCTGGATCCCGTCGTTCACATGAAGGAGCGACACGCGAATGATCGAATGGCCGTCGTAGTCGTAACGGGCGCGCAGTCTCTTCACCGACAGGCCGGCCTTGATTACGTTCCTGTCCGAGACATCCCACGACGAATCGTTCCGCAGCGCGATGAAATCGAATGCATGGTCATCGTTGATCACGCCTTCGTCTTCCGAGTCGAACGAGCCGTAGTTGCCGGCGCGATGCGTGGCGATGCGGCCAACTGAGCCAACCGTCTGCGCGAAAAGCCTCGGCGAGAGCGCGTTGCGCAGGTTCACCCACGCGTAGCGGTCGCTGTAGCTTCCATGCGCCTGGCCGCCGTCCTGTCGGATTTTCAGCGCGTCGCCGGAGACGAAAACGTCGGCGGAGACGACCGTGCGGTCGTTCAGCGTCGTCTCCATCTTGCCGAGGAGGTCGTAGTAGCTGGGATTGATCCCGTCGTTGTTCTTGTCGATCAGCTTCAGAAGCTCGTGTAAATAGCCGCGTCGAAATGACAGCAGATACTCGGAGTTGCCGTTGTGAAAGGTCCCGCTTGTGAGGATGCGTTGGTTGAGAATGCCGATGCCGATCTCGGTGTGACGCCGCGCCTCCGGTTTGAGCGACGAGATGTCGATGACGCCGCTCATCCGCCCGCCGTATTGCAGCGGAAACCCGCCCGTGAGCACATCCACCGCGCCGATGGCCTCGGCGTCGATGGTGCTGAAGGCGCGGTAGAGATCGCGCACGTGAAACGGGTCGTAAATCTCGGCGCCGTCCATCAGCACCTGCGTTTCATCTTCCTGGCCGCCACGAATGTTGAAGCGCGCGCTGACATCGAGGCCGGTGATGCCGGGAAGCCGATCGAAGGCGCGATAAACGTCATCGCCGAGGTGCGGCACTTTGCGTACTTCTTCGCGGGAGAGGAACTGGTGCCCCTCGGTCTCCGAAGTGAAGATCGTGAAGTGGCTCGGCGTGACGACGATCGATTCGAGCGCTACGGGTATCTTCGGAGCCGTCGCGCCCGTCGCTGTCTTCGAAGCGTTCTGCGTCCGCGCTTTTTCGTCGTCGCGGACGATGACGATGCTGCCGCGCGGCCCCTTCGTCGCGCGGAGATGATGCTCGTACAGCAGCTCATCGAGCGCGCGCCGCGGCTCGCTCGATTGCGGATCGCTGCCGACGATCATCTCGGGCCGGACGACATCGTTGCTGTAAATGAGCCGCAGCCCTTTGCTTTCAAGATCGTGCAGCGCCTCGGCGAGGGGCCGGCCTGCGTAATGACTCCGGAGCGCTGGCGTTTCTGCGCGGTTACGGGACGCAACCGAGCCAGCCGGCGGGACGCCAGCGTTCCGCCCGGCGGCGTCCGCGGCCGTCGATGCAAGCGGTGACAGACCGCGGAACGCTGGCGTCCACGCCGGCTGGCCCGCAGGCGTCCCCGCCTGCGTTTCTACGTGGTTGCGCCAGCCAGCATCTGCGACTGTGGACGCAAGCAGGCACGCCGCGGCGAGAAGGTGGATGCTGCGCATCACCGTTTCCTCTGGATGATGAGACGGTCGCCGTCGGTGCTCGCGGTCAGCCCCGACGCGACGAGCGCGCTGTCGAGCGCTTCATCAGGCGTCAGCGGCACCGCTCCGTGCAGACGCTTCGATGCGGCGGCGCGAGACGCAGCGTCGGACCACACCGGCGTCACTCCCTCTTCGCGCGTCACGCTGCTGACCACCTCGGCGAGCGTGCGCCCATCGAGACGAATCGGCGGCGCGGCGCGGACGACCCAATCCCACTCCGCGCCGTTGCGAGGAATGGCGTGCTGCGTGACAGCGCCATGAGCGTCGGCGTCGAGCTCGGTGCCCGCCTGCGCGGAATGAGAAGCCGCACCCTGCCGCAGATCGATGCGCCCTTCGCGAACGCGGATGCGAACCTGATCGCCGGTCAGACGCACTTCGAACTGCGTCCCGATGTCATGCACGGCGCCGAGCGGCGTCTTGATCGTCACTCCATTCGCAGATGGACGATCCGATGCGACATATACCGCACCGCGCTGAAGATCGAGCTCGAACGCCGAGGCGATGCGGATGCGCGTTCCGGCATCGAGGCGCAACGTCGCGCCGCCCCATTGCAGCGACGCCGCAGCGCTCCCGGCGGTCTCGATCGAATCGCCAGCGAGAATCGGCGAGCCCGAATCGAGGAGATGCCGCGATGCGCCGTCGCCGCCGATGGCACCACCGGTGATCGTCTGCACTGCCGCGACCGTCGCGCGAGCCGCTGGCGCGAAACCCACCGGCTTCGATGTCGCTCGCTGCATGACCGCCGCGGTGATGCCGATCGCAGCGACAGCAGCGACGGAGCCGATCCAGCGCGTCCGTTTGCGGCGCCCCATCGTCTGCATCCATTCCTCGTGAACCGCAGCGCGAACGCGGGCCGCGGCGTCATCAGGAACGTGCGGGCGCCGTCCAGCGAGGCGGACGAGTGCGGCGATCGCATCGTTAGAATTCGTGTTTCGAGTTTCGTCCATCATCAAACCTCCGCCTCACTCCACCGCCCGCCGTACGCCGCGGTAAACGCATCGCGAAACGCACCGCGGGCCCGCGTCAGCGTCGACTCCGCCGCCTTGATCCCGACGCCGAGCCGGTCGGCGATCTCCGCGACCGACAGCCCGTCGATGTATTTCCACTCCAGCGCATCGCCGTAGCGTCCCGGCAACCGATCGAGCACGAGCTGCACGAGCTGGCTCGTCTCATGACGCCGCAGCGCCGCTTCGGGACGATCCGCCGCGCCGAGCGATTCGAGCGCCGCGCGAACCTCGGGGATGTCATCAATCAACTCGACCATCGGCGGCACCCGCTGCTCTTTCTCGAAATGCGCGCTGATCTCGTGCCGGCAGAACGTGCACAACCAAGTCAGCAGCGCCGCCTCCCCGCGATAGCTGCCGAGCTTTCGCACCGCCCGGCAAAGCGCCGCCTGCACGACCTCTTCGGCCACCGTCGCGTCATTCCCAACCCGCGGCATGGCGAACCGAAACAGCGGCGCAAAGTGCGTTTCGAAGAATTCCCCGAACGCCGCCTCGTCCCCGCGCACCATGCGCGCCGCCAAAAAGCGATCGGGATGTTCCGCCATGAGATCAGCCATTCACCGCGTTAGAGGGGGGAGGGTGGAGAAATCCTTCGCAGAGTAGCAGGGGGGCGGCGCTGTATCTTGTTTGCCGGGATGTTCTAGCTAATAGCTAGGCGGGCGTCGGACATCGCATTTCTCGCGCGTACCCAACGAACTTAGCGAACTGACGACGGCCCAACGGTCGGGCGAATCACCGCGCCGGATTCTTGGCGTCTACTCCTGTGGGGCGAACGATGTCGAGTCCCAGTAGTTTGCCGAACACGGCGTCGGACGTTAACCCCGCGACGAAGCCGACCGCTACGGCGAATGGGACGGACCGCTGAGCGTACAGCAGCAGCTCGTTTGCTGCGTTTGGATTCCCGCTCAATTGGGCAGTGACGAAGAGTACACAAGAGATGCCACCTGCGATGACGCCAAGGACAACGGTCCCAAGCACTGCCGGCGACGCTCCCTGCGTTCCGCGCACCCGATCGACAATCGGCCGAATCGCCGAACCTGCGCCTCCGGCGAGTAGCGGTGCGAGGAAAAGCATCCATGCCGCGGCGGAATTGCGTCCCCAGATTAGAGGAACGATCGCCACTGCTGCGATGAACAGAATCCCTGCGAGGATCGAGAGCGCCGGCGATGGTATTCCCTGCACATCGCGCCTCCGGACCAACTGCGAAAGCAAAGAGTCGACCAGATCCGCTGGCGATTGCTGTGACCATGGCCGCGCCATGAGATTGATGTCATGTCGAGTTGGCAGGTCCTCTCCGGCCGAAAGAGTGGACCACACGGTGGCGGCTGCGCCGCCGAACTCCGAAAGAGCGAGGATGGGCATGTGCGCTCCGATCGCCACTTGTCCCGTGATGTTGGTCGCGTTGCCGCCGCCAATCAGGATCAGGCCATCGGCCTGAGCGATCGAACGATAGAACGCGATTTCCCAGTCCGATCCACTCTGAGCGCGTCGGTCAAACAGTTTCGGATGGCTCTGCTCTTCAGGAAAAGCGGGCGGCTCTTTGTCTTTGGTGTACCACATGAGGATGCTCTGATCTTCCTTCGGTGCACCGGCGACGTACCCGCGAACGACATCGCTCTCGATGAACGGGCCGCCGTAGACGAGCAGCCGTACGCCCCGCTTCGCGAGTTCGGTCCCAATTTCTTCAGCCGCTTTTCTCGCCTTCGCCGGGTCCTTCATTGCCGGATTGAAGGGGCGCGTTGGGTTGGCGTCGCCGACGACGGCGAATAGCGGAGCAGTCATGTGTTGTCCCTTCCCTTCTCAGTTATTACCGTAGCTCTGTCACATCGCAGGCGCCGAGACCAATTCATTAGGTAGAGCACTCATTATGAATGGACTGATCAGGAAACGAAAGCGATCTGAACTCCCGTGACGGTTTACGGTAGCAACTCGATCTTTGCCGGCAGTTGTCTGATGACCCTCTCACTCGCTCCCGGCAGCCTCAATACAATCCCTCCCTTCGGCACGCGCACGCCGCTGATCGTCACGATGACCCGCCCACCGTCGCGTCGCGCCCAGAAATCGAGCGGACCGTAGATCGTGCGCAGGTTGCGGACACGAACGCCGCGATCCAGCCATGAGTCGGGGATACCGGCGCCGAGGACTAGCGCGTCGTCGGATTCACGTTCGTAGGCGAGCATGTCGATGAAGGAGCGGACGAAGTCGGAGCCGACCCAGAGGTGGGGGATGTCGCCGAGGTACGTTGAGGACCGGTAATCCTGCGCGACGACCTCGGCCCACTGATTCCATCCGCGTGGGCGGCGGTCGTCGAGGAAGAAGGCGAGGAGTTGCTGGGCGCGGTCGCGCCATCCGAGGTGGACGAAGGTGCCGGCCTGGCGGAGCTCGTACGGCGTGTAGTCCTTCCACGCCCGACGTCCTTCCATCCGCGCCAGCGCTTCGCTCCAGGCGCGTTCGAACTCGTGGATGACGGCGTCGTGCGGGAGGTTGGCGAGGTCGCCGCCGGGCTCGATGCCGATCGTGGTCGAGGTTGGATCGAAATCGCCGAGGTCGGCGCAGCCGGGGATGTAGTCGATGTGATGGGTTTCAATGGCGCGGCGGATCGAGGCGTGAAAGTCGCGCCCGAATTCGTCGCGGCTCGTCGCGAAGCGTGTCGTGGCTTCCTGGTTGCCGAGTTGGCCCGCGAGCCACGTCGCGTCCTTGAGGCCGCGCAGCGCGAAGAAATCGTCCCAATACGAATGCATCGGTTTCGCGGAGTAGCCTTCGTGGCTGATCGATGGCGGAAGAAGGCCGCGGAACTCGCCGGCCGTTTGATGACGCAGCAGATCGATGTAATTGGCCGCCTTCTCCACATGCGGCCAGAGCTCGCGCGCGAGCGAGAGGTCGCCGGTGAGCCGGGCGTGCTCGGCGACGAGGTAGATGAATTCGCCGTGGCTGTCGTGTTCGGCCACCGGATCGGCGCCGCGAGAATCGACGCAGCAGGGGATCTTGCCGTCCGCGAACTGGTAGGGCGCGAACCAGCGGATGTAATCGCGTACGTCGTCATCGAGGCCGAAACGCAGCAGCATCGTCGAGGCGAGCGAGCCGTCGCGAATCCAACTGCGGCGGTAGTTGCGCGCGCCGCCGCGGATGGCCGGACCGTCGCGCCCGAGGAGGTTGTAGGCGATGTTGGCGCGTGCGGTGTCGACGAGATCGCGGGCAGCGGGGATGTCGATCTGAACGTGATCGACGATCTTGCGCCAGTACGCGATGGCCTTCGCGCGCTGCTGCGCGACATCACGTGGAATCGGCTGCGCGTCGTGTGCGTGCAGCGGCGTAGCGAGATCGATGATGCGTTCCTCGCCGGGAGCGAGAGTCACATCCCACATCATCAGCGCCGAGGCGTGGAGTTGGGGGTCGGTGACGGAGTGCGTCGCCGGTAACGAATCGAACGTCTCGCTGGCGTCGCCGCCGTCGAACGTTGATGCGGTGACGGCTGTTGGTTTCGTCAGCGGAACGACGCGCGTGTCGTCGACGGCGAGCTCCGTCCCGTTCCACCGGATCGAGCGAATCGGCGCCGTCAGTTCGGCGATGTTCAGCTCGTGCCATGGCGGCGTGACGCGAAGCGGGCGGATGGCGACGAAGAACTGCGTGTGCTCGGTGTGCGTGCTGCTGTTGCGGAGGCGGTAGCGGGCGTAGCCGATCGGCGCGGCGGCTGTCCCTGCGCCGAACGGTGCGATCTCCAGCGTGAACTTCGGATGCCGCCACGTCGTCGAGGGCAGTGGGAGCGAATTCTGTTCGAGCGATTGCGACGTCGTCACGTCCGCCCACGTCATCAGACGTCCGTCGATCCGCACGAACGGTTCGAGCGAGAAGCCGGCCGGCGTCTCGATGGCGCCGTCCTCCGACAGCAGCGGCTTGGCGCCCTCATCGCGATCGACGCCGAAGATCGTCCAGTAGGCGAGCTCGCCGATGAGGCCGCGCGGGTAGCGGCCACGAAGGGCGTCGTGGGCCATTCGCTGATAGACCGCGATGGTCTTGTCGCCGAAGGATGGAGGCTCGATGGTGATCTCGCGGATGGTGTAGTCGTCTGCGCCGCGTTTGAGATCGAATCGGACGAATCGCGCGGCGGCGTTGGGGGTTTGAAGATAGTCGCGTCCGCCGTTGCTATCGTTTACTTTGCGAATGGTCGTCCATTCCGCGCCGTCGGTCGATGTAGAGACTTCGTAGTCGGCAGCGAAACCAGTGCCCCATTGAACGGTCAGGCCGCCAAATTCGCGCACGGTTCGAAAGTCGATCGTCAACGATTGCGCGCCGCCCGAGGCGGAGCGCCACGCGGTGTCGGCGCGACCGTCCATGGCGCGGTCGGGAGTCTGGCCGGGCAGCGAAGTCGTTGCCGTGACGAGCGGCGTCGAGGAGTCCAGCGGCAGCTCGTCGAACGTGATCCGCTCAAGCCAGACGCTCCCTTTGCCTCCGGTCGCCGCGGTGACGGTCACCTCGATCGCACCGATCTTCGTCAGCACATGATTCGACGACGGCCCCCACGCGAACTCGATGTTGCGCTTGTCGGCGATGACCTCGGTCCAGTCGCGCGGAAACTCCCACGCCACGCGCCGCACCCACCAGACGTTCTCGCCCGAGGGATCGATGAACTTGATCTCGAGCGTGTTCGGCGGCGTTTCCCCGCGCAGACGGAACGCGAAACGATAGTTCGCGGGCAGGTCGATGTTCGCTGCTCGCCGCGCCGCCGCCCATCCGCCATGGCCGCGGAAATCGAAATCCATCCGCATCGCGCCGTGATCTTCGGCGAGGTTCAGCGACACTCCGTCCGAGGGGGCGGCAGTCCATTTCGATATGTCGTCGAGGTCATCGACGATGGACGCGTGGGCGGTGGCGGCGAGGAAGAGGATGACCGTAAACACGAGCCGCAGGCGCATAGAAGCCGACAGTTTACGGTGCACTGTCATCCTGAGCCGCCGAAGGACACGAAGTGCCGGAGGACGGTCGAAGGACCCCCAGCGCATGTGCAGGGTCGGGCGGC
>JAXDGW010000141.1:0-109268 GCA_034664845.1 Thermoanaerobaculia bacterium
GGAGGACGGTCGAAGGACCCCCAGATTTTTTTCAGGGAAGGGCGGCGGGCTTTTGAAGCGTCGCAAACAAACAGGGGGTCCTTCGACGTCCTCCCGCACTTCGTGTCCTGCGGCAGTCTCAGGATGACAGCGGTTGGGGTGCGGGCACGGACCGCGCGTGCTCTCCGCGTCTCTGTAATTCATGACTCTATTCGCGTAGGCCGCGAGACCATTCACGTAGCCACTGGAGGATTGAATTCCCATTCCTCGTCGCGGATCTGCGGCCATTTCCATCGTGCGTCAGCGATCTCCTGATCGATGATCTCCCGCTCGGGCGCGTCGTCGAGCTGTGGCACGGACCAGTTGGCGAGCCACATCGGCGACACATAGGGAAGCACGGCGATCTGGTCGAGATGGTAGGGCAGGCCGCGCGCGGCGAAGCGCTCGTTGAGGTGGTCGATGACATCGCGCGCAGTGGGGATGGGGTCCATGATCACTCGTCACCACGCGTGAGGGCCATTACGTCCGAGGTGTTCATCACGCCGGGACGCGCAGCTCCCCGCGCCTTCTTCAGCCAGGTCTCGGCAGCCGCTCCTCGCGCGCGATACGCTTCCAGCCAAAGGGCGAGCACTTCAACTTCCGGCATTGGCAGATTCTCAATCGCGGCTTCAATTTCGCCGACGGTGCGCATGGACAAGATCTTACTCTTGCTCCAGGAGCGCACGGCAGACACTGCGAGCGGTACTTCACGCAAGCAAGAACGCCGACGAACTTCGACCTCCGCCCTGACAGCACTCGGGCGAGGACGCCCGCGTGCCCGCGGTCGAGACGACCGCACTCCTTTCGACTCTCGCGGCGCCGCGTCACTCCCCGATACCGTGCTCCTTCATCTTGGCTGCTAGTGTCCGAACCGAAATACCCAGCATCTCTGCGGCATCAACGCGGGAATCCGTTTGCTTGAGCGCATCGGCGATCTTCAGCTTTTCCACGACGGCCGTCGTCCGCCCGGACGCCTCCTCCAGCGTGCCGGAAAGATCGAGCGCGTCGCGGAGCGCGTCGGTCGAGGCGTCGCCGATGTGAAGGTCGCGGCGCTCGATCACGCTTGCGTCGCAGAGGATGGCGGCGCGCTCGATGCAATTCTCCAGCTCGCGGATGTTGCCCGGCCAGTCGTACGAACGCAACGCCTCGCGCGCGCCGGGCGAAATCCGCAGCGAGGGCTTTTTCAGCTCGCGTGCGAACTTCTGCAGAAAGAACTCGGCGAGCGCACTGATGTCCTCACGCCGCGCGCGCAAGGGCGGCACGGTCACCGGGAACACGTTGATGCGGAAGAAGAGATCTTCGCGAAAGCGGCCTTCTTTCACTTCGCCGGCGAGGCCGCGGTTCGTTGCACAGATGATGCGCACGTCCACCTCGATCGTCGAGGTTCCGCCGATGCGGTCGAAGCGGCGCTCCTGGATCACGCGCAGGATTTTCGACTGCACGCCGAGGCCGAGCTCGCCGATCTCGTCGAGGAAAATCGTTCCGCTGTCCGCCAGCTCGAACTTCCCGAGCTGCCGGCCGGTGGCGCCGGTGAAGGACCCCTTCTCGTGTCCGAAAAGCTCGTTCTCGATGAGTGTCTCCGGAATGGCCGCGCAATTGATGGCCACAAACGGCCGGTCGCGGCGCGGCGAGAGCTGATGGATGGCGCGCGCAAAAAGCTCCTTGCCCGTACCCGACTCGCCCTGGAGCAACACGGTCGAATCGGTCGGAGCAACGCGCTGGATGGCGTTCGAAACCTCGACGATGCGCGCCGACTCACCGACGATCGCCGGCAGACGATAGCGCTGCCGGAACTCGTCCTTCAGCAGAATGTTCTCGTATCGCAGCTCGCGATTCTCACGGCAGCGGCGCAGCAGAAGCAGGAGATGGTCGACGTCGACGGGTTTCTGCACGAAGTCGTACGCGCCGAGCTTCATCGCCTCGACCGCGTTCTCGATCGTGGCAAACCCCGTCATCACGATCACCGGACAGTCTGGATCGCTCTCCTTGACCTGACGCAGCACCGCGATCCCGTCCGCCCCCGGCATGCGCAGATCGGTGAGGACGGCAAAGTAGCGCTGTCCCGCCGCAAGCTTCCGAATCGCATCCTTCCCGTCGCTCGCCAGATCGGCTTCGAGCCCCTCGGCCTCCACCGTCTCGCGCAGCATCAGCGCGAGCGATTCCTTGTCTTCGACGATGAGAAGGCGCTTCATTGCTGGCTTCTCTACCTGATCTCCAGGAAATCGGGTGATGCGATCAGGTTTCGCTTCCGAAGAGGTTCCGGGCCGTTTCGCTTCGCCTGTTCGAAGGTTCGCGGCATTCGTTCAAGACCCGGATCAAGGACGAGAGGCTCCTTTTGCGATCCGACCGAAGTGGTCCACGGTGGAGGTGGTGTCCCTGCTCTTTCGGCAAGAAGCTCTGCCAGACCCGCGGCGACCGTCATCTCGCGCTCGTCCAGTCCTGCGGGCTGGGCGAACTGTTCCCACTGGACTCGCGCGCGCTGCGAGTCAGCAACCCATTGGCGGGCTGTGAGCAAGTCTCCCGACAGAATGGCGCGCACCAGATCAACTAGTTCCATGAGTTGATCGCTACCTTATCGGCAATTGCCGATTCCGTCGAACCGAAGTGATCACTCCCACCCGCGCGTAGAATGTTCTGGCTATGAATCCAAAGGGCGTACTTCTGAATGAGAACGGCTATCGCTACAACATTTACCGGATGGCCTACATCAATCGGACCACCAAGAAGGTCTTCAGCATCGAGGCCATCGAGGAGCATCCAGTCGAATGGCTCAACGCCCAGATGGCCGAGCGAAGCAATGGTGACTGGCAGTTCTACTTCACTGAGCCGCCTTCAGCCGCGGTAGTTCGCGACTACGTCGCAGAACTTGATGGACGACGCGCGGCAAGTTGAAGATCGGCAGTGTGCTGAGTACGTCGGTCTTCAGGAGGCCCGCCTTAGAGTCCGAACCACGCCTTAACTCGCGACACGATCGTCGTCTCTTCTTCCTCGGATGCGCTGTTGCGGATGGCGTCGAGGCGGCCGCGGCGGCGCAGGACTTTCGCGGTCATGAGATTGGCCAGTTCGGGGTGATCGTGGAGGATTGGCTGGAGTGAGTCCTTGCCGATCTCCAGGGCCGTCACGTCGGTGAGGGCGATGACGTCGGCGGTGCGGGTCTCGCCGGTGAGGAGGGCCATCTCGCCGAAGACCATCCCGGGGCTGAGTTGGGCTACCTCGTGCCAGCCCTGGGCTGAGTCGTCGGCCAGGCGCACGCTGGCGGTGCCGGAGTGGACGGCGAACATCGAGTCTCCGGCATCGCCGTGGCGGAGAATCGTTTCGCCCTTCGAGTAGAAATGGATGCGCGTCGCTGCAGCGATCGACGCGCGCGCTTCCTCGGAGAGCGGCGAGAGCACGTCCGTTTCGCCCAGCCGGGAAAGCACGTCCGCCGCTGAGATGGCGTGCTGCACCTCGGGTGGCGTGTACTGCTGATAGGCGCGGATCGGCGTGGCGAAGGCGATCTTGTTGCGATGCAGCGCGTACCAGACCGCCTTGCGAATATCCGCATCGATCCGATCGCGGCTGGCGTAATCGCGCGTGTGGTACTTGATCTCGTAGATGACCGCGGAGTCGGCGAACGAGGCAACGCGCGCGTAGCAGGGCAGGTCGCGTGCGACGCCGTCGACGTGCGCCGCGGCCTGGCCGAGAATCCCGATCACGGTCGCCGGCGGGATGTTGTAGTCGACGCTGACCGGCAACACGCGGGCACTGAGACGGCTGCGCTGAAACACCTCCAGCCGCTCGCGGGCGATGACCGAGTTCGGAAGGATGACCAACTGGTTGTTAAAGCCGCGCATCCGCGTGGCGCGCCAGCTCACGCTCTCCACGACGCCGATGTAATCGCCCGAATGAAGCACGTCGCCGACATCGAAGGCGCCTTCCATGTGCAGCGCGATGCCGCCAAAAAGATTGCCGAGGGTGTCTTGAAGGGCGAGACCGATGACGGCGGCAAGCACGGCTCCGGTGGTGAGGGCTGTCTTGATGTCGTAGTCGAAAAAGATCTTCAGCGCGCTGGCAAAAAGCAGCAGGTAGACGACGATGGAGACGATCTGCCGGAGCATTTGCGGCGCCACCACGTTGCGGCGCCGCGACATGAGAACGTCGAAGACCAGCGCATCGACGACGCGGGCCACGAAGATGATCAACGCGGCCAACGCCAGAAAGTGCAAGCCGTCGATGAGGAGTGGCCGGATGTCGCCGAAGTCGCCGAGGACGACCGGCTTCTTGTGCAGGTGAACCAGCGCCTCGAGCACGGCGAAAAAAGCCACGCTCAGGATCAGCGGGATGAAGAAACGCGAGAGATCCGCCCGCCGGATCGCCTTGATGCTCACCCGGCCTGCCCGTCCTTACGACCGGCGGCGATGCGCAGGATGTCTTTGACGCCGACAAGAAGGTGGGCCACGCCGAAACCGGACACGAATCCGCGCACGAAGGGATTGTTGGATAAGAGGATCAGCGCGGGCGTGGCGTGCAGAATCGAGTTCATGCTCCAGACGCGCGTCCACGGCACGATGATGAAAAAGAGTCCTGCCTCGAGGCAGTAGAGAGCGAAGAAGAGAGGAACGGACATCGCGGGGATTGTAGCGGAAGGTTCGCGATGGCCGAGGTTCGCGACAAACGGCGTGTCAAAGGAGCGGAGAGCGGCGGCGTGGCCACCGCTCTCCCGAATCATCAGTGGTCGCGTTTCGCGCGTCCGCTATCGTTGTTCTTTGACGACTCGTGCGATCCGCTGTCGTGCGACGGCGGAGGTGAAGAATGCTCCGTGTGCGTCGGTGGTGGCGACGAGCGTTCCGTGCTGCGTCCGGAGTCCCGTCCCGAGTCGCCGTGCGAGCGCGGTTCGGACGAGCGGGGCTCAGACGATCGGGTTGACGTGTCGCGCTTAGGGGCGTCATTTGACGGGGAAATGCGAGCGCCGCCAATGCCGTCGATGATGCGGCGGGGAACGTCGCGCTTCGAGTCGGTTGCCGGAGGCGGCGACGAGGGACCGCTGGCGTCCTGATTGCGCCCCACGGAACGACCGCGCCAGCTGTCGGTGCGCGGCGGCGCGCTCGGCGTCACTTCCGTCGCCGGTGCATCGCCATGGCGCAGACCGCTGTCGTTGCCGCTGGGGCGGCCTCTGTCGATCGGACCACGATCCGCTGGCTTTGCGTCTCTCGGAGTCGCATCCGGCGAAGGTGTCTGCGGCGTGTTGCCGCGAAGTCCGCCATCGACGGCACGGCCGCGGCGCCAGTCGGTGCTGCCAGTGCCGCTGGTGCTTCCGCCGCTGGGAGCGGGCGCCGTCACCGCTCCGCTAGGAGCGTCGCCGCGGCGCAATCCGCCGGTGGGTGACTCATCGCGTCCCCCGATCCCATTCCGATTGATTCCAACAGGGTTTTCGGAGCGCGGCACGTTGCCGTCAGCACCGCGGTTGACGCGGCCTTCCAGCGTTCCACCAGTTCCCGGCGTCGGGACGCCCGAGGGCGCGCCGGTGCGGCCACCGGTCAAGCCGGAGCCGGCAACACCATCGACCGGATGCGCGCGGACGACACGCTCGCGGATCGTGTTGGGAAGGTTGGGGTCGCGACGGAAGAACGGCGTCATGTCCGCAGCAGTGCCGGCGCCATCTTTGCCCGAGCCACCGTGAATACCGTGCTTGAAGACATTTCCGACCGCGGTGTTCGGATCGCGAATCTCATTTCTCGTAAACCGCGCCGGCGAGTTCGTGACGAGACCGGAGTTCCCGTCATGGCGCAAGCGCTCGCGGGCGATGTCCAGCGCCAGCGAGGCCTGATCGATGTGACGGTGCATGAGCGCATCGGGCGTCACGAACGTCCAGGGACGCAGGTCAACTTCGCCGGGACGGACACGTCCATGAAAACCACCGCCGATCTCGAAGCCGGCACGTGAGTACGGGCGATACGCCCAGTCGTAGTACGGGCGATAGCAGTCATACCAACCCATCGGCGCCCAGCCGATGACGGTCGGGCTGTACATCCAATAAACCCAGGCAGGAGCGTACGCGGCGCCAGGCAGCCATACCCACCCGTACGTTGGCTCATAGGTCCAGCGGCCGTAGTGGTAAGGAACCCATCCCCACGGATCGTACGAGACCCACACGAGCACGCCGCCCGGGCTGTGCCGCCAGTAACCGTTGTTGTAGGGACGCCAGCCAACCGACACGTGCGGGCGCCAGGCCCAGCCGCCGTAGTTGGCCGCGAAGTACCAGGAACCACTCGTCCCGAGGTCGGCTTCTGAGTATGCGAGGGAACGGTCGAGATAACGGCCGCTGGCCGTGTTGTAGCGGGCTGCGCGCTGCAGGAACCAGCGCTCGAAATCGTCGGCCTCATTGTGCGAGCCGGCGAGGTCGTACATCCCTTGGTCGTCTACATGTGCTTCCTCGTCTTTACGGACGCGCGTGGTGCGCGACGGAGTGCGCACTTCCATCGAACCGTCGAACACCGTTACGCGGTCGCGGCTCTTTGCGTCCGCTTCGACGGCGTAGATCGCTGCATCGCTCGCGGCATAGCTGGCGTTCACGGTGTCGAGACGGAGGAGCGCGCGCGTGTCGTCATCGCGCTGGATGGCGACATGCCCGGAGCGAAGCTCGACGACCGTCTGTTCCGAGTCGCCGTCGTAGGAATCGAGGATCGATTTGAAGAGGACAGCGGTTGAGCGGTCGAGGGCGATGATGTTGCCGTCGGCCATGCGGATCTCGATGCGGCCACGGCGGCCCGTCGTCACTTCATCGCCGGGAAAAACCGGCATGTTGATCCGCGCCTCGACTTCCTTTCCATCCTCGGCCTGCCGGATGATGGTTCCGCCATCGTCGTAGGTGACGTACGAATGGCTGCGGTCCCGCGCAAATGACGGGAGGGCGGTTGCGGCTGTCAAAAGCAGAAGAAAGAGTGTGGATTTGCGCATGATTTTCCTCGTCGTGACGAGCACTTCCGCTGCGGTCGGCATGCCACGCAACGAATGACGATTCCGCTTCTATTCTCAGCGACTTACAGAAGCTCGGACATCCGCGTGCGGCGTTCGTTTCCCCGATCGAGGACAGCGCCGTCACCGAACGATTACGTTCCGTACTGAAGCCGTTGCGCGAGGATCTCCGGCAGACCCGCCCTGAGGATCGACGCCTGCGTCTTGGCAACGTCGTAGGGGACGCGGAAGAACTGCACGGTGAGGCGCTTCGAATCGAAGATGACGAACGACGATTCGGGATTGCGATCGCGCGGCTGGCCGACGGAGCCTGGGTTGATCAGGTAGCGATGATCTCGGTCGAGGCGTACGACGACATCGCCGCGAATGGCCACGCCCTGCACGCGATGCGCACGGTCGATCGAGAAGACTACCGGCAGATGCGTGTGTCCGTAGAGGATGAACGGGGCGGTGCTCTCGTTGAAGACGTCGCGGGCGTGACCCTCATGAAACACGTATTCGTCTTCATTGTGAGGAGCGCCATGGCAGATCATCACTCCATCCCGCTCGACAGGACCGAGGGGGAGCTTCACGAGGAAATGGCGATTCCGTGCCGAGAGATGATCGCGCGTCCAGAACGCGGCGGTCTTGGCGACGGCGTTGAAGCCCTCGGCATCATCGAGCCCGGCAGCGACGCGGTCATGGTTGCCGCGGATGTAGAGCTTCGACGCTTTCATCGTCCGCATCGTGTCGAGCACCTGGTTGGGCTGCGCGCCGTAGCCGACGAAATCGCCGAGGCAGATCACGCGATCGAACTTCTTGCGACGCACGCGGTTCATCACCACCCGCAACGCCTCGGCGTTTGAATGCAGATCGCTGACGACCAGCGCTCTCATGCGGACGCGCCCCCGCGCGACGGGCGGCGCGCCGGATCGAGGAAGCCTTTCGGCAACTCGAGCAGGAGGCGCTCGACGATCTCGTTCGTCGTTTCCTCTTCGCGGATTTCGATCGTGATGTCGGACATTCGGTAGTAGCGGATGCGGCTGTTGTACAGCTCGTGTGCAGCAACGTCGTCGCGAAAGAGCGGCCGCTCGGCAGCTTTGTCACCGATCCGGGCGCGCAGCAGTGAATACGATGCCGAAAGGTACACCGAAAGCCCCTCGGACTGGATGAACTGAATATTTTCATCGAACGTGAAGGTCCCGCCTCCGGTGGCGATGACGGCTCGTTCGAGGTGGCGCGTGGAGCGAAGAACCTCGCGCTCCCGCTGCCGGAAATACCCTTCGCCCTGCTGCGCGAAGAGCTCCTTGATCGACGTTTTCTCGCCCGATTCGATGAGCTCATCGAGGTCGAAGAAGGGTGCGGTGAGCCGCGCCGCGAGCTCCCGGCCAACGGTTGTCTTACCGGCACCCATGAAGCCGACGACGAAGATTTTCATGAGAAAGCAGAGATAGGAGACAAGAGATCGGAGATCAGGAAAGCCGGCCTGATCTCTGATCTCTTGTCTCTGATCTCATCTCTCGCTTCCCCACTCGAACTCCTCCATGAACCTCGTGGAGAAATCGCCGCGGATGAATCGCTCATTGTTGACGATGGCGCGGTCGAGAGGGATCGAGGTCTTCACGCCTTCGATGATGAATTGCTCCAGCGCGCGCCGCCCGCGGGCCAGCGCCTCGGTGCGGTCCTTCCCTCTCACGATCAGTTTGGCGATCAGCGAGTCGTAGTGCGGAGGGATGACGTAGTCGCGGTAGGCAGCCGTGTCGACGCGCACGCCCGGACCGCCCGGTATGTGAAACTCGCGGATCTTCCCCGGGTTCGGCGCGAACGTTACCGGGTCTTCGGCGTTGATCCGGAACTCGATGGCGTGGCCGCGCAGCCGGAACTCGTGGTTCGGCACAGACAGCGGCTGTCCCGATGCAACGCGGATCTGCTCCTTCACCAGGTCCATACCGGTGACTTCTTCAGTCACCGCATGCTCGACCTGGATGCGCGTGTTCATCTCCATGAAATAGAACTGGCCATCCTGAAAGAGGAACTCGATCGTGCCGGCGTTCACGTAGTCGACCGCTTTGCACAACTTGATCGCCGCCTCGCCCATGGCCCGCCGCAACTCATCGGTGAGGACCGGCGATGGCGACTCCTCGATCAACTTCTGATGCCGGCGCTGGATCGAGCATTCGCGCTCGCCGAGGTGAACGACGCGGCCCTGGGTGTCGCCGAAAACCTGGATCTCGATGTGACGCGGATGCTCGAGGTACTTCTCGATGTAGACGTCGGCGGAACCGAAGGCGCGCTCGGCCTCGTTGCGTGCGGTGTCGAATGCGCTTTGCAGCCCGGCCTCGTCGCCGCAGATGCGCATGCCACGGCCGCCTCCGCCCGCCGAGGCCTTGAGGATGACGGGAAAGCCGATCGTCTGCGCGACGTCGCGAGCCTCTTCGAACGTGCGAACCGGGCCGTCGCTGCCGGGAAGGATCGGAACGCCGGCGTTCTTTGCGGTCTCGCGGGCCATGGCTTTGTTCCCCATCCGCCGAATCGAATCCGGCGTCGGACCGATGAAGGTGAGGCCGCACTCGCCTGCGATCTCAGCGAAATGCGCGTTCTCCGCGAGGAAGCCGTATCCGGGATGGATGGCGTCGGCACCGGTGATCTCGGCGGCGGCGATGATCGAGGAGATGTTGAGGTAGCTCTGCCGCGACGCCGCCGGTCCGATGCAGACGTCGTCATCAGCGTAGCGGACGTGGAGCGCGTCCCGATCGGCCTCCGAATGCACGGCTACCGTCTTGAGGCCGAGCTCCTTGCACGCCAGGATAACGCGTAGCGCGATCTCGCCGCGGTTGGCGATCAGGACTTTCGAGATTGTCGGCATGGCGCTAGGAGGAGAGCTTCACCGCAAAAAGCTTCTCGCCGTATTCGATGGGCTGCCCGTTCTGCGGATAGATCGTAGCGATGACGCCATCGACATCGGATTCGATCTCGTTCATCAGCTTCATCGCTTCGATGATGCAGAGCACCTGGCCCTTCGAGATCCGGTCGCCGACGTTTACGAACGGCTCGGATTCCGGATTGGCGGACCGGTAGAACGTGCCGACGATCGGAGACGTGACGATGTGCAGCCCAGCCTCGGCGGCGTCTTCTTCCGCTTTTGCCGTGGCAGCCTTCTCGGCCGCGGTGGGCGGCACGACGGGGGGCGGAGGCGGCGCGGCGGCGGGAGCGGACGGCGCAAGGTTCCGGTCTCCGTACGAATGGATGACCTGCGGTTGTACCGCGGCTTTGCCATCGACCCGGACTTTCAGACCGGACTGCTCGATCTCAACGCCGCCGATTCCGCGGTCTGCAACTTTGTCGATCAGTTCGAGAATCTCTTTGAAATTCAAATTAGCATCCTCAGACCAGCTCATCGCGAAGAGCGAATTTCGCTTTCATCAACTCGTGCCGGGCACGGCCATAGTTGCCGTCCGGCGACATTACGAGCAGCAGAAAGTACTCCGGGGTGACCGCGGAGAGCAAGGTAATGTACTTCTCGGTGAAGAGCGAGAACTGCAGAACGTCGCCGGTATGCAGGTCGGTGTTCGACAAGCGGACCGATTTGATGAAGCCGCCGAACTCGGCTCCCATGACGTCGAGAGCAACAGAGTTAGACTTGATCGACTCGATGGCGATGCCGTCCAGCGAGATGAGACTCACCGCGAGCGTTCCCTCGACGTGATCGCGAATCGATTCGAGCACGTCACGAAAAACCCCGCTATGCACGCCCTTCCTCCCGCCGCCCGACTTTCGCCAGCCATTGCTGTAGTGCCCGGACTTTCGGCGGACCTGCTACCGGCTCGGGCGCATCCTCAGCAGGCTGCTCTTCGTGATCGGGGTATACGACCGCTGGCGCATCGCTGAGCGCTTCCAGCTTCGCGCGCACGTCGTCATCGGACGGATGGCGCTGCAGGACATGCTCATAGATCTTGCGCGCCTCGTCGATCAGACCCTGCCGCACGTAGAGGTCCGCCATGGTCGTCGTGGCGGCGATGTCATCGTCAGGTTCCGTCTGCGGCGCGCTTTCAGGCTCCGAGGGGGCGAAGACTTCGGCAGCCGGCTCACTCTCGGCGAATGCGTCGGACCGTTCTTCGGACCAGGGATCCTCCAACGCTTCCACCGGCGTCTCTTCGATGTGCATTCCCTCGAGATGCTCCACTTGGAGCGCGGCCGATGTATAGCCGGAGGAATCTTCGAAAGGGCTGACCGCGTGGTGGGCGGCCATCGGCTCGGAGTCGCCGGTGTCGAACGGTGTTTCGACCGTGTGCTGATACGCCTCTGCTGCAGGCGGTACCGGCGTGCCGGTCTCGCCACTTTGATCGACGACGTCAGACGCCGTCTCCACGCCCCACTCTTCGCTCACCGCGGCAGCCTCCACCGGCTGATGCTGAGGTTCGGGCTCAGGCTCGGTCTCAGCAAAGGGCGATGACGATTCCGCGGCGAACGGCGAGACCTGCTCCGGCTCGGCGTATGGCTCCGGCGCCGTGTGTGGCTGCTCCTGCTGGGGCGCGGCAGCAACGGGCGTTGCCGGCGTTCCCTGAATCTCACGGTCGAGATTCTCGATCTTCGATTGGAGCTCCTCGTCCGAGGGCATCAGGGCGTAGACCAGCTTGTACTTCTTGATCGCTTCGACTTTCTCGCCGAGGTCGAGATAGGCATCGGCGAGCAATCGCGCTGCGACGACGTTTCCCGGATCGACCTGCATTGCCGTCGTCAACGCTTCGACCGCATCGGCGTTCTTGCCCTGCTCGCGCAGCACGCGCCCGAGGCTTACCCAGGCGGAGAGGTAGGTGGAGTGTGTGTGCAGACCGGTACGAAGCACATGCTCCGCTTCCGCGAGCTTGCCGAATTTCCGCAACTCTTCCGCGAGCGGGAAAAACAACCTGCTCTTCGGATCAGTCTTGAGCCGGAATTGCAGCTCTTCGAGTTTGGCGTTGATGCCGGGTTGAGCCATGTGCTGGAAGTCCGAATTCTGCTCAACAATAGGTGGCGGCGCAACCTCTGCCGCAGAAACGAACCGCCCCGGTGTCGGGGCGGTTCGGTTGTTTGGCTGTTGATTCTCTTACTGAGTCGTACCCGTGACCGTCTCCCGAGCAGTGATCGTCTGCGTCGGGTTACCGCTACTTGCGCTTACGGTAATCTGAGCTCCACTGGAGCTACCCGCCGCTTCCGGACCATACCTGACCCCCACGATGGCAGTCTCACACACGGCGAGAGTAGTACCGGAGGGATCAGAGGTGACCGTATAAACAGCTGGATTGCTGGAGACTACGCTGGTGATGGTTAGCGGCGCGGCGCCGTTGTTTGTGATCGTGAACGCGCCGTTGCCGGGCTGCGGGGGCGTGGGCGGTACGGGCGGAGTAGCCGTCGCATCGCCGGGCGTGGCCGCTTTCGCGGTTAGGACGAGAGGATTGGGAGTGAGCAACAACTTCCCGATCGGGATTGGGTTTACCGTCACCGAGAGAGCAGGTGACGCGCAGCCCGTCTCGAGATTCGTAACGACGATAGGAAATGCCGTAGCTATTGGCGCCGTCGCCCCACCACTACAGGCCTGCGTCGTGAACTGAATATTCAAAGGTACGACCGCCGTCAACGTGGTTGTGCCGTTCGAATTCGCCGTTGAACTGTTGATCGGAATGGTAGTCGTTCCGAATGTGAGCGACGGGAATTGACCCACGTTCAGAACAGAGATCGCGATGCTCGCACCTGGCTGAATCGGTCCGCTCGAGCTCACGCCCACGATGACCGGCTTGAGAACACGATAAATCCACGCCGTGGGGGCAGTGGCAGTGTCGCCATTGTCGACGTTGGTAACGATGACTGCTCCCGTGGAATCAGCGCAGCTGCTGAGAGCGATTCCGCTGGAGAATCCGATGATCTCCGTCGACGAGACTTTGGTTACCGAAGCGGCGACCCCGTCAAGGAAGACCGTGACCGGATCATTGAAGCCGATGCCGTCGATCGTGAACTTCGTTCCGCCCGTGAACGGTCCCTGATTGGGGGTGATTGCGGTGATCTGCATCTTGTTCACGTAGCGGAAGGCCGCGGGTGCCGAGACCGACTTGCCCGAGTTGACGTTGAGAATGCGGATGTCCACCGGACCGGTGACGGCTCCGGAGCCGTTGGCATTCGTTTCTCGCGCTGTCGGCGAGAGAACATCGATCTGGTGGAAGGTGACCCCGAGAACCTGCGCCTGCGCCGATCCGAAGAAAACCTGGACTGGAGCTTCGAAGGCGTCACCGGTGATCGAGACACGCGTGCCGCCGTCGATCGGACCCGAGGTCGGTGCGAGCGCACGGAAGACCGGCGTCAATACAGGAGCGGTGTAGGTAAACGCTGCCGCCTTAGTGACGCGCTGCTCGGTTGGCGTTCCAGCTTCGACGATGACCGTCACTGAGGCGACGAGCTGCTGACTCACGCCCAGGTCGAAGGCCGGCGTCGTCGCCGTGATCTGAGTCGGGGTGACATTCGTAACGAATGCTTCTTTCGGCGCCAGACCGCTGGCGCTGCCCGGATCGATCAGCACCCGAACCGGAACACGGAAGTTCGTCCCGGTGATGACGATCGTCTGGTTCCCCGTGGGTAGACCGGAGGCCGGGCTGATGCTGCCGATCGTCGGCGCGTTCGAAGGGGGCGTAACCGGGACGACAGGATCCTGGAAATTGAGCGTGACGCTCTTCGTGACGTTGTTGACGGTGACGCTTACGACGACCGGACCGGCGACACTCGACGTGACGGTGGCTTTGGCAACGCCCGCCGTCGTGGTTCTGATCAGCGTCGTCGGATTGTCGCTCGTATCGGTGAAGTTGGCATTCACGCTGGTCGTCGAGAATTCGACCGCCGTGCCGTTCGGCACCGGCGCGTTGTTCAGCGTAACCGTGGCGGTGATCGTCGAGGTCGAGCCGGTGAAGGGCGACGCCGAAGTAACCGTCAGAGCGATATTGGCGCCCACCGGAGGCTGCGTTCCGCCAGTAGTGCCACCTGTTCCGGTTGTGCCGGTGATCGGCGGCGGCGCGGTAGGCGACTCGCCTTTGCATCCGGCGAAGAGCGCCAGCAGCGCTGTAACCGCCAGGATGCTGCATCGTGTTTTTGTCTGCTTCATTGTCTACCCCCGTCAACTCCTCATCACACCCGCACGCACTCCGGCGCTGCAAAGGCCGGCGCGGAAGGCTTAGAAACAGCCGCCGCAGTTGAAACAGAAGTTCACTGGAAATCTGGCCGTACCACTCACGCGCTCACCAGCCAGGGTCGAACCGTAGACGGTGAGAATGATGTCCATCTTCACGAATCCGAGCCCCGTATCCGGATCCTTGCCGCCGTTCTGCGGAAGAAGCGCTGCGAACGGCGCCAGGTTGAACGCGTTCGTCTCGAACGCGATGAAGTCGCTCAAGCTCTGGGAGGGACCGCCCGCCACCACCACCTGAGCAGTCGATCGCACGAAGGAAGGCGGCACGAGCTTGCCTCCATCCGTGCGCAGGTACGTGATCTGGTAGCGATCGAGTTTGACGTCGTTGAAGTCGTTACGAATGTTCGGGTCATTCTGAGGCTGAAGGAGGCGAACACCGATTTCAACCGTGCCAATGGAGGTCGCACAGCCCAGAGCGCCGGCCTGAAGGTCGATCTGATTCAGACTTTGCGTTCCCGATACGACCAGTATTACCGGGCTGCTCTCACGTGCAATCGGGTTACACGACAGGATCGCCACGCTCAGGAGCGCCACCATTGCGATCAATGCGATTTTCTTCATCCTCATGATGCCCACCCTCCAAAACCACATTTCAACCCCTTGCATCGACCGGTCTCTATTTTATTACGAGCTTCCTACGATGCCCTCACGATCCGCGGCGTGATGAAGATCAGCAGTTCGTCGTGTGTCGAGCTGACGTCATGCGTGCGGAACAGGGCTCCAAGGACCGGAATCTGATGAAGGAACGGAAGTCGCGTCTGGCCGTTGTTTTCCTTAACCTGATAGATACCCGCGATGACGGTCGTGCCGCCGTCGCGAACCATGAGCTTTGTTTGTGCGCGGCGCGTCGACAACGGCGTACCGGCGCCTCCCACGATATTGAGACCGGTGTCCGGCTCGTTCTTCTGCACCTGAATTTCCATGATCACCGTGCCGGCCTCCGTGATCTGGGGCGTGACGGTAAGGCGGAGCGTTGCATCGACGTACGACACGGTCGTCGTGAAGTTGACGCGCGTCTGGTACGGGATCTGGAACCCGCTCTGGATCTCAGCCGAGGTGTTGTCCTGGGTCATGATGCGGGGCGCGGAGATGACGCGCACGAGACCCTCGTTCTCCGCAGCCAGCAGCGCGAGATCGAGGTTGAACGTGCCCAGAACGTTCTGCAGCGTGAACGAGAGAGCAGGATTGCCCACCCCGAAGTTGAAAGGGCCGCCCACGGTATCGACACGGTTCGGGAAGACCAATCCCGTGCCCGTTCCGAGCGACGGATCCATCGTGCCGTGGAAGCCCCAGTTGAAGCCGAACAGCTGCGCGAACGTTTTCGTCGTTTCGACGATTCGCGCTTCGATCACGACCTGACGTGTCGGCACGTCGACCGACTGGATCAGGTTCCTCATCGTCTGCAGATAGAGAGGGATTTCGCTGATGATCAGCTGGTTGGTCCGCTGATCGACGATGATCCTCGCTCGCGGCGACGCCATCTCGCGAAGGAGCGTGGAGACGTCGGTCGCGCGGGCGTACGAGAGCTTGAACCCAACTGTCTCCAGCGGCACATTCAGCCGCTGTTGATCGGCGAGGCGGCGGTTCGCTTCTGCTTCATCGGCCAGACGCGCTGCCGTGCCGACACGCATGACGTTGCCTTCGAGCACGTAGGCAAGACCGTTCTGGCGCAGGATGATCTCCAGAGCCTGATCCCACGGGATTTCGACGAAATCGACCGTGACCTGCCCGTTGACCTGAGGGTCGACGGCGATATTGAGCCCGGTGAGCTGCTGGAACGTGTGGAGCACGTCCTTGATGTCCGCGTCCTTGAGGTTCAGCGACAGAGGCTCGCCGGTGTACGGCTTGTCGCTTCCGCTGAGCGTCCGCCCACCCGATCCGCCGGTGGACAGCAGCGTCCCGCTCTGCGGCGCTGCGGCCTGCGGATCGGTGAATACGTTCTCGCCCGGAGGGGTCGGATCGATTACCGGAGTCGTCATCGGAGACGTCGTGCTCCGGCGTTTCGCTGCTGCCGGCGGCGTCTGGTCTTGCGGCGCATTGATGACCGAGGTAGCCCGTTTCGAAGGTTCGTGCTTCGAAGGCTCGGGCATCTTCCACGCGGCGTTCTCCGCGATGGTTGGAACTTGCGCCGGAATGTCCGCCTTCGCCCGAGTGTCGGCTTTCGCCGGAACGCCGGCGGAACTGGCCGCTGCGGCGGTCACGGTGATCGCAGGCGGCGGCGGTCCTGGCGTCGCGGCGACGAGCGGCTGCTCCGGTTTCGGCACTGGCACCGGCGCCGCCGTCAGAACCGGCGCGCGGCCGAATGTCACATGGAGAGCATCGCCGACCTTGGTGACCTGATACGTAGCGTTCTCGTCGAGGTCGAGAACGACACGCGTCACCGGCTGGGGAGCGCCCTTGAACTGGGAGACGCGAATCCGCTTCACGACCGGATCGGAGACGTTGATGATGTTCTTGAGCAGCTTGTCGTTCACGCCGTCGAGATCGATGACGGCACGAGCAGGCTTCTGAAGTTTGAACGTGTTGTAGGTGACGTCGCCGTCCGTGGCGATGCTGACGTCCATGCCGGCGCCGGTTCCTTTGGTCTCGATCTTCCGGAGCGCTTTTGCCTTGACGGACGGAGGCAGCGCCTCGGCCACAACAGCCGGCTCCAGGGCCGGCCTGGCAACGTCGGCGACAGGCTCGCTGATGACCGCTGCCGTCAGGTCTTCCGTCTTCACCGCGGACGCGGTTCCGGCGTTTGCCGTGTCGGGAACCGGCTTCACGGCCGAAGGAGCGTCGTCGATCTTCGCCGCGGGCGCCGCCTCGGCGACCGCGGTTCCGTTGCCGGCCGGCAGCTTGATCGCGATGCTGTTTTCCTCGGCCGCCGCTTCGATGGTCGCAGGCTGTGAAAGATGCAACGTCACGCGCGTAAGGCGCGATCCCATCTCGGTAACTTCATCGACGGAGACCGATCCCAGGGACGAGGGCACCATCGATGGAATCACGAGCGACGACGCTTTGGATGCGCCGGTCAGATCGATCACAAAAACGTCCGGCATCGGGCTGTAGGAGGTATAGACCGGGCTGGCCGTCGTACGGAGGACCAGACGCGGCGACGGCGTCATCTCGACGTCGATCGCGGTGAGCAACATCCCGGTGGGTGCGGCGGTGGCGGCCTGCGAGGGAGCCTTTGCGGCCGCGGAGCGTTTCCAGAACGATGCGTTCGCGCCGGTAACGTTCGCCACCAGCATCCCTGTGATCAGCAGGATCAGCTTGGCTCTTGTCATACGTCTCACCTTCACCATCTCACAGCCCTCCACACACATGGCCTGGACAACCCAGCACACACAACCTATTTCTTCTGAACTTCCGAGGAGACGATCTCCTTCACAACTTCACGGAACCGTTCGATCCGGGTGGGGTCGTTGACCTCCTGCCGGAACACGATCGAATTCGGCGTGATGCGAATGATTTCGCCATCGAGGACTTTGTCCCCGATCTTCACGAGATAACTCTTGTTGTCGGGACCGTTGATCATCGCCACGAGACCCTGAGTCCTCGTCTTCACGACGCCCTGGATTTTGACCTCGTCGATCAGGAATCCCGGCGGGCCCTGGGGACGCGCGCCGGTCTGCAACTTCGGCGCAGGTCCGATCAGCGACTGGAATGGATCGCGGCGTCCTTGCGCGTCGTAGTGATAGGAGTCGGGAGCATTCGGCTCTTCGACGATCTCCTGCAGACTCTGCTGCATCGTCTGATCGGGGCTCGAAGCCGCGGTCGATGTCGCACTTGTCGAAGTCGAAGAAGTCGTAGCCGGAGGCGCACCCTTTTTCGCAGGAGCTTGCGCGAACACCGTTGCAATCGCGGCAAGGACGACGATGAGCGAAAGCGCGAGGCGGCTCGTTCTCATTTCTTCACGCCCTTGGCCGGCTCCGGCTCCGCTTCCTTCGGCTCAACATAGACGAAGGTCTTGGCGACGAAGTCCGCCGTGATCGTCTGCTCGGTCTGCGTCGGCAGCGCTCCGATCGCGATCTGCTCGACGTTGATCACGCGCGGGAAGTTGCCGAGTGAATTGAAGAGGATCGCGAGGTTGTGATAGCGGCCGTCGACGGAGACCGAGATCGGCCACTCCGCGTACGGGTCGCTCCCCTGCACCGCGGCAAGTTTCGGAAACGTCAGCTTCCGGAGAACGAAGTTCCCGGCGTCGACAAGCTGCTTGATCTTCTTGATGATCATTTCCGTGTTACGCGTGGACGGCAGGATGTCCTTGAGTTTCTTCAATTCGACGGTGAGGCGGTTGACCTCTTCGCGAAACTGCGGGAGCTTCTGTTGCGCCGATCGTCCCTGTTCGATTTTGGCGTCCAGGTCTTTCAGCTGGCCGTCGGCAGACTCGATGTCTTTGTCGATGTCGCTGATCCACAGCGAGCTCGCGGCGTAGATGATGGCACCCGCCAGCACCAGCCCGATTGCCAGGCCGAAGTACCAAGGTTTCCCTTCGAGCGAAAGCCCCGCCATCTACCCTCCTACCGCTTCGCCGCAGTTGACGCCGGCGGCGCGGCTGTTCCTGAAGTTGCCGCCGTGCCGCTTGTGTCGGTTCCCGCCGCTCCGGCCGTTCCGGCCGCACCCTTCGGCGCATAACTGAAATGAAAGTTCATCGTGTACGAGTAAACGAGCGGTGCCGCCGAGACCTGGGTCACGCTGCCCAGATCCGGCTCTTCGAACATCGGATCGTTCTTGATGCTCTCGACAAAGTTCGCGATCGCGTTTGGATTCAACCCGCGGCCGTCGATCGTCACCACTCCGCCGGCTACCGACATCTTGTCGAGCCACACGAGGTCCGGCAGATCCTGGCTGATGCGGTCCATCAGCCGTGCCGGCCCTTTCTGATTCTGCTTGAGCTGGTTGATCAGATCGATCCGGGTTTTGAGGTTTTCTTTCTGCTTCTTGTAGTTCTCGACTTCCTTGATGATCTTCTCGAGCCGTCTGGCTTCTTCCTGCTTCTGGGAAAGCAGCTCTTTGCGCTCGGAGAGTTTCCGATTCTCCAGGAACCACCATCCGCCGGCGAACAAGAGCCCGGCGATGATCGCGCCGATCAGGAAGACGTTGTTGAGGTTGGTCGGTCCCGACGAAGCGGCAGCCGCGCTGGTCGCCGCTCCGGCACCCCGGACCGCCCGCCCTTCCCGCACTAAGTTAATTTTGATCAAGCATCCCCCAGCTTTCGGATAGCCAGGCCGACCGCGATGGCCATGCTCGGCCCCAGCTCGGCCAACTCTTCGGGGTTGAACAACTTCTCGTCGACCGAGACCTTCTGGAACGGGTCCATGATGCCGACGGGGATGCCGAACTTGTCGCGCAGGATGGCGTCGAGGTTCAAAACACCTGATCCGCCGCCGGCGAGAACGATCTCGTCAACGCGATCGGCCCCCGAGGTGGCGGTGAAAAAGTCGAGCGTTTTCCGCAACTCGCCGGCGAAATCTTCGCTAACCGAATTGAGGATGGGGATGACCTGCTGGATGCTGTAGTCGCCTGTCTGATGGCCCTTCTTCAGCTCCTCGGCCTGCTCGAAGGAGAGGCTGAGCTCGCGTTGAATGGCGTCCGTGTACTGATTGCCGCCAAAAGTAATGTCGCGCCAGAAGAGCGATGTGGAACCGGAGAGGACGTTGACGTTGGTCACCGAGGCGCCGACGTTCACCAGGGCCAGAACCTTCCCCTCGTCGATCGAATAGTTCATCTCGTACGCGTTCTGGAGCGCGAACGCATCCACGTCGACGAGAACCGGCACCTTCCCGGTCTGGCTGATCACCGACGTGTAGTCGTTGATCTTTTCCTTCTTCACGGCGACGAGGATGACGTCGATGTTGTCACCCGATCCAGGCGCCGTGAGCGGGACATAGTCGAGGTTTACGTCGTTGATGTCGAAGGGGATGTACTGCTCGGCTTCCCACTGAATCGACTCGGCGAGCTCCTCGGGAGACATGGCCGGGAGCGTGATCTTCTTGATGATCACGGAGTGCCCGGACAGAGAGGTCGCGTAGTTGGAATTCTTGATGTTTTTGCCCGTGTTTAGGCGCGCGATCGTCTCGACAACCAGCGACGAATCCATGATCGATCCGTCGACGATCGCCTCCGGAGAAAGGTGTTCGATTCCGAGCTTCATCAGCTGGAACGTCCCGCCCTTCTTCTCCTTCAGCTCAATCAGTTTTACGGCTGAGGAGCCGATATCGAGACCTACGACATTTTTGCTCTTTGAGAAGAACACCGCTCACCCCGTCCATCTCACACACTCACTTCTCGCGGCTCCAGATGTGTAAAGTGAATCGAAATTACAACGTTTAAAGGTGAGTGTCAACTCTACAGGCTTTAGATTTTTCAGATGATTACGCGAAGTCGAGCCCGTTTTGGGCGCCGAGGTTGCGTCAAAACAGCTCCGCCGTTACAATCCCACCCCTTTCACGTTATTTGAGGAGTCAAGATGGCAAAGATGTGCGAAGTCTGCGGCAAGGCCCCCGTGTTCGGTAACCGGGTCAGCCATGCTCACAATGTTTCCAGCCGCCGGTGGCTGCCAAATCTGCAGCGTGTTCGGGTGATGGTCGGCGCCGCAGTCAAACGGATGAACGTCTGCACCCGCTGCATCCGTACGGGCAAGATCGCCAAAGCCGCGCGGTAAAACGCGCGGTACCTTCCCTTCCTCCAAAACCACCCTCATCACCACGGAGACCCAGAGATCGCCGAGTGCGGATCGCACTCTGTGCCCTCGGTGTCTCTGTGGTTCATTTCGTTCGGACGTTGCGATCTAGACCCTTCGATCAACGTGAAGCGAGGATGCTTTGCAGTGATGCCGTCGCCCGACGAGCGCCCCTGCGCATGCCGCCAAAACCACGGCAGGAGGTGCCGGCGTGTCCAGGCCGCCTCGGCGCGAAGACGTTCGCCGAACCGTGGCGGCGGCGCGTCCGGCAGCGGCTCGGACCACGAGTCATTCGCTCCGGCCAGAGCGAGGTGATCGGCGAGGGCGTCGGCGATGCGGGCGTGACCGGCAGTATTCGCATGCAGCCTGTCGTCCGACCAGAGCCGCGGATCGGACGCCACGGGATACGCCGCGAAGTCGCAGACGATCGCGCCCGTCTTCGCGCCGGTCTCGCGGATGATCTGATTCATCTGCACCAGCCTCCCGCGAACGATGCGCGCGAGCGGCATGATGTCGCCGAGATCGGGAAGCGTGAAGGTGATGACGGTGGCGCCGATGCCTGTTAGCGTCCCTTGCATCGCTTCGACATCATCGCGAAGCGCGACGGCGTCGAACCGGCGCCGCAGCAGGTCGTTCGTTCCGGAGACGACTGCCACCAGGTCCGGCCGCATCGCCACCGCCGCGTCGAGCTGCTCGCGTCGGATCTGCCGCGTCGTCCGTCCGCGAATGGCCAGATTGGCGTACAGCACGCTCCCCTGCTCCGCTGCTAGTGTCGCCGCAAGCCGGTCTGCCCAGCCGCGGTAGCCGCCCCGCTCATCAGGATCATCGAGCCCTTCGACCGTGCTGTCTCCGATGGCAACGTAGCGTTCGAATCGGGGCATGCGTGGCTACGCCGTCATGCCGTCGCGTGACGCACGTTGAACTTTCGTTCGACGGCAACGACGCCTTCGATGTCGGCGATGGCGCGGGTGACGCGCTCGAGGTGCTTGAGGTCGGCAATCTCCAGCGTCAGTTCGGCGGTGGCCTTGCCATCCGTGCTGCGGCTGTCCATCTGGCGGATGTTGGTCTTCATGTTGGAGACCGTGGAAACGACGCGAGCCAGGATGCCCTGCCGGTCCTCCATCGCGATCTCCAACTCGATCTGGAACTGTGCGGCCCGTTGATCGGCCCATTCGGCTGCGATCTGACGGTCGGCGTTGAACATCAGGTTTCGGACGTTCGGGCAGTTCGCGCTGTGCACGCCAACGCCTTTGCCGCGTGAGATGTAGCCGATGATCCGCTCGCCGGGTAGCGGATTGCAGCATTTGGCGAGATACGTCATCAGGTCGTCGTAGCCTTTGACTTTGATGGCGGGCGAGGTGCCGGTGAAGGGGAAAATTTTCCTGACCGCGCGCTGCAGCACGCCCTCATCGACAGGCGGCTGTTCGTCCTTGACGAAACGCTCGACGACGGCGCGCGGCGAGACCTTCCCGTAGCCGACATCCGCATAAAGATCGTCCAGCCGCGGCAGGCTGTATTCGGCGAGCACGGCGTCGAGCGCGTTTTCTGCGACGAGCTTCCGCCACTGCACGCGATAGCGCTTGGCCTCTTTCTCGATCAGCTTCCGCCCCAGCTCGATCGAGCGGTGCTTCTGCTCGGTGTTGAGCCAGTGCCGGATTTTGTGACGGGCCCGCGAGGTGACCACCATGTTGATCCACTCGCGCGATGGCGACTGCGTCGGCGCCGTGAGGACCTCGATGATGTCGCCGTTCTTGATGGTCGTCCGCAGCGGCACGAGCTTGCCGTTGATCCGAGCGCCGACGCAGTGATGGCCGACGTCGGTGTGGATGCGATACGCGAAATCGAGCGGCGTCGCGCCGCGAGGAAACGCGTAAACATCTCCCCGCGGCGTGAACGTGTAGACCTCGTCGGGATAGAGATCGATTTTCAGCGACTGCATGAAAACGCGCGGATCGGTGATCTCGTGCTGCCACTCGACGAGCTGCCGCAGCCAGAGGAAATTCGAATCGTCTGCCTGCGCTCCGATGCGGCCTTCCTTGTATTTCCAATGCGCGGCGATGCCTTGCTCGGCGATGAGATCCATCTCCCGCGTCCGGATCTGCACCTCGAACGGCTGCCCTTTCTCCGCAACCACCGTCGTGTGGAGGGACTGGTAGAAATTAGGCTTCGGCATGGCGATGTAGTCCTTGATCCGCCCTGGGACCGGACGCCACATCTGATGGATGATGCCGAGGCAGGCGTAGGTGTCTTTGACGTTGGCGGTGACGATGCGGAACGCCAGGTAGTCGTAGACCTGTCCGACGTCGATCTCCTGCCGGCGGAGTTTCGTCCAGATCGAGTACATCGACTTGACGCGGCCGAAGACATCGCCGTTGATGTCATTCTCTGCAAGCTTGCTCGTGAGCGTGGTCTTGATGCGGGCGACGATATCTCCGGATATGGCCAGCTTTTCGTTGACTGCGCGCTGCAACTCCTCGGACTCGCGCGGATGCATGTGGCGGAAGGCGAGATCTTCGAGCTCGCTCTTGATGCGGCCCATGCCGAGGCGGTTCGCGATCGGCGCGTAGATCTCCATCGTCTCCGTTGCGATGGCCAGCCTCCGCTCCTCGGGGAGAAACTCGAGCGTGCGCATGTTGTGGAGCCGGTCGGCGAGCTTGACCAGGACGACGCGCAGGTCGCTCACCATGGCCAGCAGCATTTTGCGGAACGTCTCGGCCTGCTGCTCTTCCTTCGAGACGTACGCGTAACGGGAGATCTTCGTGACGCCATCGACCAGGTCGGCTACGTCGTCGCCGAAGAGCTCCTGCAACGTTTCCTTCGTCGTCAGCGTGTCTTCGAGAACGTCGTGCAGCAAACCGACGGCGATCGACGTCTCGTCGAGGCGCATCTCGGCGAGGATGTAGGCGACGTTGAGGGGGTGGACCAGATACGGCTCGCCGGAGCTGCGAACCTGGCCGCGATGCTCGCGCGCCGAGAAGACGAAGGCCTTGTCGAGAAGCTCCTCATCGAAGTCGGGCTTGTAACTCTCGACCTTGTCGAGGATGTCTTCGAAGCGGATCATGGCGTTTGGTAACAGGTTGGGAATCGTAGCTGATTCTGCGCAGCGGCGCCGCGAACCGATCCGGGCATTCTTATTGCTCCCGTTCGCTACCTGGATGCCGTCGCCATGGTCGTGGGCCCTGGACGCCGGGATTACTGAAACAGTGAGGGACGGTGAAGCCGGCCTCACACAACATGGAGGTAGTGTCGTGTCCAAGCGTTCGTCTCAACTCGTAGCCTTCTTCCTCGTCGTCGCCTTTGCAGCGCTCCCGGTATTCGCCGCCCCCGTTCCGTCGAAGACCGCCGCGGATCAGAGCATCGACCAGCGCGCTGCCGACCTGGCTCTCGTCCGTGATGTCGCGGCGAACGAGCAGGTCGCCAAGGTTCTCGCAGACCGCGGCTTCACGAAGGATCAGGTCGATCAGCGCCTGGCCCAGCTCTCGCCGCAGGATCTGCATCAGCTGGCGCAGAACATGGACCAGATGCAGGCTGCCGGCCTGACCCGTCAGGAATGGATCTGGATCGGCATCGGCGCGCTGGCCGCGTTGATTCTCGTCGTCGCCGTCGGCTGATGTCGTTGTTCCGCTGTAACCTCAGGGCGAGCGGTCCGGTTGGGCCGCTCGCCCCGTGTTTTTGAGGGACTTGTCGAGAAAGAGGAGAAGCGAAATGTTGAATGTTGAATGTTCAGTGTTGAATGTTGAATGTGGTTCCGATCCAAGGAATCGCAATCGCTCGCTAACTCGGAGCCCCATTCAACATTCAACATTCAACATTCAACATTTAACATTCCTCTTCACGATCCTCCTCACCTCCTGCATCACCATCACCCCCAAAACCCAACACGCCTCGGCGTCCGCAACCGTCATCCCCAACGTTCCAGAGCAGCACTGGGGCATCGAGTCGTGCGGCGCCGGATCGTTGTCGACGGTGCTCCAACACTACGGCGACGCCACAACGATGCGCACATGGGACGACACGCTGCCGAAAACGCGCGGCGGCGTTCTGACGATCGACATGCTCATCGCCGCGCGGAAAGCAGGCTTCGATGCGCAGCTCATCACCGGAACGCCGTCGGTCATCAGCGAGGAGCTCCGCCAAGGACGCCCGGTGATTCTGATGCTGCAGGTGGTCGACTCTCCCGGTAAGCACTACGATTTCTTTCACTACATCGTGGCCGACGGAATCGACGCCGATCGCGGTCTGGTGCGCACGCAGTTCGGCGACGGTCATGGACGCTGGACGACATTCGACCGCCTCGAAAAAGCGTGGTCGGGCGGCGGCCATGCCGCCATCCTCATTCATCCCCGTGGGGCCGCGGACGCGCTCCGAGCCGCCGTTGCGCTGGAGGATGCGGGCAAGTACGCAGACGCCGCCCGCGCCTACCAGACCATCCTCGAAAAGCAGCCAGACTCGCTGCTCGCCTGGACGAACCTCGGCAACGCGGAGCTGCAGCTCGGCAATCGCGCCGAGGCGGAGAACGCGTTCCGCAAGGCACTGGGGATCGATCCCACATCGCGCGACGCTCTCAACAATCTGGCCTGGCTCCTCTACGAATCGAAGCGCTACGACGAAGCGGAGTCGCTGGCCAGAAAAGCCGTCGCCCAACACGGCCCCGACTCCTACCTGATGCTCGACACGCTAGCCCGCGTCCTGGCCGCGAAGGGATCATGCAACGAAGCGATGACGACCTTCCGAGCCGCCATCGACGCCGTCCCGCAATCGCGCACGCCCGCCCGCAACGATCTCGAAAAAGCGATGGCCGAAGCGCAGGCGAGCTGTAAGTCGTAGGCTGTAGCGAGGTCTCGCGGTCGCGAAATTGCGCGGCAGCGCCGGTCCTGGGGCCGGCGTCTATTCGCGTCGGTTGTCGGCTGCCAGGGCGCCTGATTACTCAGTTGCTGGGTTGCTTAGGTTGCTGGGTGCTAGGTTGCTCAGTTGCTGGTTACTGAGTTGATGGGCTTTGTTGCTCGGCTACTCGGTTGCTTCCGCGTCGCATCCGAAACCGCCATCGCGCGCACAGTGACGATCGCGGCCGATCACACCTTCGAGAACGCCGACTTTGCGATCAGCGAGAGCAACCCATGAATTTGTTTCAACCTCGCTGGAAAACCGCAGCGGCATCGCCGTCCTGACGGGACATAGTCGACTGGAATCCGGAACGTCTCCGGACGGGATCCCGAGGGGCCAAACATCCAGCAAATGCCCGATCTAACTCTCTCGTTCATACAGGAGGATGCCGTGGCGATCCATATCGTCCTATCCCTCGTCTACTCGCTCTTCACCAACGCCGCCGCTCGAATCGGACTGCACGTCTCCCGACGCGCGCACCATCACTCCCGCTCGTCGCCTGCCGGAAGACGCCGCGCGGCGCGACTGATCGCTGCCGGTCTGCTCTGCGTACGCGGAACGAACCGGGATGCCTGTCGCTACCAAAGTCCCGCCTCCGGCTTGATGTCACGCTCACATTGATATCGACAGCACCGACCGCGAATTCGCCAACTTGATGGAATGCCATGAGCGCAAGTCTTCAGCAATTCTGGCATTATGATGCTGGGACCCCACCCATGCATTCGACGCATTTGTTCGAGGCGAAACTCGAAGTGATCGAGCGTGCCATCGCGCAGGTTGCTCGCCAGGTTCGCCTCCACGGCGCCGACGCCGAGGACTTCGCATCGACCGCGCGGATCGCACTGCTCGCCGACGACTGCGCGATTCTTCGAAAGTTCGAAGGACGATCATCCCTCTCCAGCTACGTGGCAATCGTCGTACGCCGGCTCTTCCTCGATCAGAAACGGTCCGAAGGCCGTTGGCATCCCTCGGCGGAAGCGGTCCGCCACGGAGACGCGGGCATCGCGCTGGAGCGATTGCTTCACCACGAGCGGCGGCCGCTGAGCGAAGCGCTGAGCATCGCGAAGGAGCAACATCCGGAGGCCGACATCCGGCAGCTCGAAGCCGCCGCGGCGGCGCTCCCCGAGCGCGCGCCGCGTCCCCGGCTCGTACCGGTCATCGAGGGTGACGAGGATCGATTTGCCAGCTCGTCCTCGGCCGATGATCGCGCTCGAGCCGCCGATCTCGGCCGGCTCTCGGACCGGGCTTCCGGCGCGATGCGACAGGCCCTCGCGGCGATGACGCCGCAGGACCGCGTCACGCTTCGTCTGCGATTCGCGAGGGGCATGGCCGTCTCCGACATCGCCCGCGCTCTCGGAGTCGCGCAACGTCCCCTTTATCGCCACATCCAATCGTTACTCAAGGATCTCCGCGCGTCACTGGAGCGCGCCGGAATCGACGCCGCGGAAGCCGCCGATCTCGTCGCCGCCGCCGGCGACCGGCTCGACTTCGGCCTGCAATCGGGGAAAACGGACCCGGATCAGCCGTCCGAACAAACGCAGAAGCGATGAGCAGCCAGTCGCAGCACCTCGACCCTGAGACTCTCGCCGCGTTTGCGGAAGGGAGGCTCGACGCGGCAAAGCGCGGCGACGTGATCGCCCATCTCGATCAGTGCGAAGAGTGCTTGAACGACGTCGCGCTGGTGATGCCCTCGGCACGCGCAGAGTCAGAGAAGCGCCGCTTCCTGCGGCCCTCCTGGATCGTTGCGCTGGCTGCCGCGATTGTCTTGGCGATCGCACTGCCACTCTTGCAGCACGCCATGCACCCAAACTCCCCGACGGATGCGCTCGTTGCACTCGCTCCACGATCGGCGCGCCTCGTCGAGCCCCGACTGACCGGCGGCTTCCCGTGGGCCGGCTATCACGGACCCAATCGCGCGGCAGACAGCGCAACAAACGCGCAGCAGCTGAAACTCGGCGGCGCGGCCGGAGAGCTGATCGAGCGAGCCGAACACGACGCGAGCTCCGACGCACTGCACGCCGCCGGCGTGGCCATGGTGATGGTCGAAAAGCCGGACGAAGCGATCGTCAAGCTTGAATCCGCCGCCCGCGCTTCGCACGATGCGAAGCCGTGGAGCGATCTCGCCGCGGCGCGCTACGCCGCGGCCTCGAAGCTTGGACGCGCCTCGCTCTATCCCGAGGCCCTCGCTGCCGCCGATGCCGCGCTGCGCATCGATCCGAACCTGCCCGAGGCGCTCTTCAATCGCGCTCTCATCCTCGATCGGCTCGGACTGTCGAACGAAGCGAGGCACGCGTGGGAGCGGTATCTGGAGGTCGATCCATCATCGCAGTGGGCAGTCGAGGCGCGGGAGCGACTGGCCGCCATTCCTGTGACGACGCGATCATCGCAATTCGATCGCGATCGGCCGCTACTCGAAGAAGCCGCTGCACGCGGCGACGCAAGCACAGTGCGAAGATTCGTGAATGCCCACCGCGACCGCGCCCGCGCCTACACCGAGGGCGAATACCTCGGCCACTGGGGCGAGGCGGTGCAGAAAAAAGACGTAGCGAGCGCCGCACGCTGGCTCACTATCGCCAGAAACATCGCCACTGCATTGACTGAACTCTCCGGCGATTCACTGACGAGCGAAGCGGTGCAGTCGATTGACAACGCATCGGCGTCTGGCCGCGAGTCGATCGCGGCGGCCCACGTCCTTTATCGCAGCGGCCGCGTTGCGTACAGCCGGCACGACCTCGCATCGGCGCAACGTGATCTTCTCCGCGCGGCAGGGATGTTCGAAGCGGCGCACGATCCGGTGGCCCTGACTGCTCGCTACTACGCCGCCAGCGTCCGGCTGGCGCAGGGCGAGACTACCGCTGCACGCGCCGATCTCGAGCGCATTCGCGCCGGCGCTGACGCTAACCCCACGTTCATCAACCTTGGTGCGCACGTGCGGTGGGAGCTCGGCCGGATTCACATTCTCAATGACGACCTTTCGGCCGCTGTGCCCGTGCTTGCCGAAGGCGCGACGATGTTCCGCCGCTCCGGTGACGGTGCCGATGAAGCATTCATCGAGGTTTTGCTCGCACGCGCGCTGGCTTTCACGGGACGGGTGGACGAGGAATGGCTCACACGGATGCGCGCCTTCACGGCGCTGAGCGCCGAAGGGGAGAACGAACTGCTGTCGACAAGCGTCGATGCCGCGATGCGCGCGGAGTTGCATGCTGGCCGGAACAAGGCGGCGCTTGCACTTTCCAGCGTCGAGCTCTCTGTCGCCCGTGCCTGTGGCAAGCCGCATCTGGTGCTGGACGCCCTGGTCAATCAGGCCATGCTACTTTCGGCGACCGGGAACCTGGACGAAGCACGGCATGCAGCACGGCAAGCTGAAGAGACAGCGCAGGCAGCCGGCGATGATCAAGCACAGCGTGACTGGTACCTTGCAAACGTTGCCACAGCCACCGGCGCGGCACTGATGGCGGATCAGCCCCGAGTAGCCGCCGGTCATCTCACACGGGCGATTGCCTTTTACTCGCAACACGATCTCCCATTCGCCTTGCCGGAGCCGCTGCTACTTCGATCGCGCTGCGCGGCGCGAATGGGGGACACAGCCGGGGCTATGCGCGACCTCGAGCAAGGCATAGCGATCATCGAGCGTAACCGCACGATAGGCCCGCAGGGCGGCATGCTCGACGCCGAGCATGCACTCTTCACGGATGCCATTCGAATCAGCCTCGATCGAGGCGACACCGTCGGGGCATTCGCCTTTGGTGAGAGGTCTCACGGCGGTTCGGACACGATTCTGGATCTGCAGCGGCGCCTCGCCGGGAGCGGCGTTGCGGTCCTGGAGATTGTCGTCCTTCCCGACGAGGTGGTTACGTTTGCTGTGACCGAAAGGGACTCGCGCGTCGGGCACCGCACACGACCGATTGAGACGCTGCCCGCCCTGGCCGGCCAGAGCATCTCCGAGGACGGAACGGCCGCTGCCTCTGCGCTGTACGACGATCTGATCAGACCCGTCGATCCCGTTCTCGAAGGCGTCCGAGAGATCATCGTAGTACCGGACGCAAAGCTCCGAACCGTGGCGTTCGCCGCTTTGTATGACACGGGTACGCGCCGCTATCTGGTCGAGCGGTTCGCCGTTGCAATCGCCACGGCCTCCAGTTCACTCAGGCGCGAAGGTGTGAGCACCGCTGCGCCGATGCTCGCAGCATTCGCTCTTCCCTCCGCCGGAGCGAGCGAGTCAACGGGTCTTCCCGACGCGGCGCGTGAGATCGGCGACATCACAACCCTCTATCGCCACGCCAGGGTGGTCACGCAGGCGCAGGCAACGCTCGCGGAACTGAGGCGGGCGGTGGCAAGTTCCGACGTTCTCCACATCGCTGGCCACACAGAATCACAGCCGGGCGGCGGCGAACAGGCGCTCTTGTTCGCCAACAGCTCGGGCACCGGCGTGGAGCGCGTTACGGGAAGGGCAATTCTTGCGCAGCCGGCGACCCACGCGAGCGTCGTGGTGCTGGCTGCATGCAACACACTTCAACCGGCCGCGTCGGCAGCCACGCACGCTCTGAGCCTCGGCGAAGCATTCGTGGCTGCCGGCGCCGCCAACGTCATCGGCACGCTGGCGCCGATCGCCGATCGTGACGCGCGCCTGTTGTTTCGTGCTTTCCATCGGCAGATTGCGAACGGCGTCCAGATCGCCGATGCGCTCCGCTCCGCGCAACAGGAAGCCATTGCAGACAACCCCGAACGCAGTGGACGCCGCCCCTGGCGGGCCGTCGCTTTGTTGACTAGAACCATCCCCGCGCCGAATGGCGGAAAGGAAAACTATGAATCCCGACCTGTACACGCTCAGGATTAGATTTCGCGGCATCTGCACGCATTTCAGGAATGTCGTGCCAGGCATTCCCCACCGGGTAGTCCTGCCGGACGCGGGCGCGATGCTATTCGGCCTGGCCGATTTCGCGTTTTCTGACAACGCGCCGGCGGCCACCTATTACCTTCCGCCGCACTTTCCCTTCCTTCAATCCGGCGGCACCGGCAGCCTGTACGTAAACGGGATCATCGACAACATCGCTGACAAGGGCTACATCTATACAACGGCGCGCCTACAGGTAATGAATGCCCTCGGACCGGGCATCGAGTATCTCCCGCAGTACTCGAATACGCCCTCGCTGCGAGAGTACGTACCCAACTACGAATACTCTCCGGACGTGGTCACCGGAGGCCGGGCTGCATGCTACTTCGATGTTTTCGACGGCAGGATCGGAATGGAGCTAACGAAGGGTGGCGCCAACAGCGTCGTAATCGAGATGGAAACGGATGGACCGCCAAGGCTGATGGTGGTGCCCCTCGAACCGGCGACCGGCGCGACACCGACGTCACTGACTCTTGCGCCGGATACAACGGAGGGGCGTGTGGTGACGCTCACGGTTGCGAATCTCGAGCTCAGCAATGGGGAGACCGATGACAGGCAATTTGATTTTCTATTGCACTACCTGACGGCACGAACTGGGATCCCGCGAGTGCTGTTTAAGGCCACTCCCGGAATGAACGGGGTGCCGACCGTGCAAACTCCTGCCGACATCGCAAGCGGCCTGAGAAGCTTCGCAGAGATCATCGACCCTCAGCCCGGCGCAGGCTCGTTGCCCGGCTCCGCGCCGGCGAGCTCTGTTGATACTCGGACTGCCCTGCTCAAAGCAATTGCCGGCCGTGACGCGGACGAAGTCACTCCGTCCTGTTCGGATTCGCGCTATCCGTGATGAATGCCTTGCGACGCAAATGCTGTGAGCACGTTCATACTTGGTAATCTCCGCATCGCTTGGACCGCGACGCGACCATGTTCTCCAAACGTGCCCAGTGGAATGCCGCCACGAACCGGCTCACGCTCGCGCGAGAGGCATATCGGGGCGCGCTGCTCGATCTGACGATTGCGAATCCTTCGAAGGCCGGAATCGCGTATCCGCTCGATGAGCTGGCCGCGGTGATGGGGCGGGCGGCGCGGGCGGCGTACGAGCCGCAGCCGCTGGGCCTCGCGTGCGCGCGTGAGGCGGTGGCGCGCGAGCTGGCGTGCGAGGCGGACGACATCGTGATCACGGCGTCGACCAGCGAGGCGTATTCGTACCTCTTCAAACTCCTTTGCGATCCCGGCGATGCGGTGCTGACGGCGACTCCGTCGTATCCGCTGCTCGAACATCTCGCGGCACTGGAGTTGATCGAGTTGCATTCGTTTGCGCTCGATCTCCATCGGCGCTGGGAGATCGATGCGGACCGGTTGCGCGGCGCGCTGACCGACCGCACGCGGGCGATCCTCGTCGTCAATCCAAACAATCCGACTGGCTCCTACGTCTCAGCGGAGGAGCAGGATCAGATCGCGAGCATCGGCAAGACGGTAATCGCCGACGAGGTCTTTCATCCCTTCGCGTTCGCCGCGAGTAGCCCATCGTTCGTTCGCGAGGATGTGCTCACCTTCACGCTGGGCGGGCTCTCCAAGTCCGCGGGGCTGCCTCACTACAAACTCGGATGGATTCGCGTCAGCGGACCGGGGAAACGCGGGGCCATCAACGCGCTCGAGTGGATCGCTGACAACTTCCTCTCCGTCGCCACGCCGGTGCAGGTAGCGCTGCCGGAGATCCTTTCGATCGCTCCGAAGATTCGCGGGGCCATCCGCGAGCGAACGTCGGCCAATCTGGACGCGCTACGCACGCTGATCGAGTCGTCACCCGCGGTGCGGCTGCTTCCCGTCGAAGGCGGCTGGTCCGCCGTCGTTCGCGTCCCGCGATTCGATTCCGACGAAGCGCTGGCTCTTCGCATGATCGAGCGGCATGGCGTCGTCGTTCACCCAGGCTACTTCTTTGATTTCGAGAGCGAGGGGCATGTGGTGGTATCGCTGCTCACGCAGCCAGATATTTTCGAAAAAGGCGTCGCCCATCTTCTTGATGTGGTTGAGAGAAATTCCTTACGCCCTGATTGAAACGCTCGCAACCACGTGATCGAACGTAGGTCGGACTCTCCAGTCCGACAGCGTGGCGTTCGAAAGTCGGACTGGAGAGTCCGACCTACGTTTGCTTCTGCATCGTTCATCCTTCATCGTTCTTCCTTATGCGCGAGCACTGGCTTCTCGATCCCGCCATCACCTATCTCAATCACGGCTCTTTTGGCGCCACGCCGAAGGTCGTTCTGGCGGAGCAGAACGAGCTTCGAACGCAACTGGAGCGCGAGCCGGTGCGGTTCATGGTGCGGGAGCTGGAGCCACTGCTCGATGAAGTCCGCGGCGAGATCGGGGCCTTCGTCGGTGCCGATCCGGCGGGCATCGCGTTCGTACCCAACGCCACGGCCGGCGTGAATGCCGTTCTTCGCTCGCTCGATCTCGACAAGCACGATGAACTGCTCGTCACGTCGCACGAATACAACGCCTCGCGCAACGCGCTCGAGTACGTCGCAGGCCTCGCGGGCGCGAAGGTCGTTCCGATCGAAATCCCGTTCCCGATCGCGTCGCCGGACGTCGTCGTCGAGCGCGTATTGGCCGGCGTCACCGACCGCACGCGGCTTCTGCTCATCGATCACGTCACGAGCCAGACCGGACTCATTTTTCCGGTCGAGCGGATCGTCGCGGAGCTCAAGCAGCGCGGCATCGACACGCTCATCGACGGAGCGCACGCGCCCGGCATGTTCCCGCTCGACCTCGACGCCCTCGGTGCCGCGTATTACACGGCCAACCTGCACAAGTGGGTTTGCGCGCCGAAGGGAGCGGCATTTCTGTATATCGCGCCGAACCGCCGGCTCGGAATCCATCCGGTCGTGATCAGCCACGGATACAACTCCACGCGCACCGACCGCAGCCGCTACCACCTCGAGTTCGACTGGCCCGGCACGTTCGACCCGACCGCCTTGCTGTCCGTCCCCGAGGCGCTGCGATTCATCCCTTCGCTCGTGGACGGCGGATGGCCCGAGGTAATGCGGCGCAATCACGAATTGGCGTTGCGCGCGCGCGACCTGCTTTGCGATCGCATGCGCATCGAAAAACCTGCCCCGGACGAGATGCTCGGCTCGATGGCGGCGATGCCGCTGCCCGATGGCACTGGCAACGTCACGACATCGCTCTACGGCGATCCGCTGCAGGATGCACTGCTCTTCGAGCACGGCATCGAAGTCCCGATCGTACCGTGGCCCCATGCGAGGAACCGCGTGCTGCGAGTCTCCGCGCAGCTCTACAACTCGATCGATGACTACGCGAAACTCGCGGACGCGCTCGACGTCCTGCTCACGCGCTCTTCAATGTTTCCATCGGACTGAAGAGAGGTTTGCGCACGATCGGCAGCATGGCCAGCTTCAGGTTCAACCCCACAACTTTGAAGTGATCGGCGACCGCAACCGAGATCGGCACCTTCGAGAACATGATCGCCGCGAAGAGATCGCCGGATGCGAGCATGCCTCCGAAGCCGAGCACGGATGCGATTCCGAACGGTTCGACGAACTCCTTCTGCGCCACGATGAACGGACTGCCCAGCGCCGCCGGAACATGAAAAACGTTCGTGACCATATCGTTGGCGTCGAGAAGGAGCGACGGAGTGGGGCGGACGACCGACGACGTGGCCACTCCGAATTGCTTCAGAAGCTGCGCGATCATCGGTGCCTGTTCGATCATCTGTTCGCTCGTCAGAGGAATGGCCTGGTGGCCGCGGGACAAGCGGCGGGAGCGCCAGGCGGGCAATTGCCCTTCGGTCGCGAGCAGCACGAGGCAGCGTGCGCCGGGAGTGGTGCTGACGGATGGATCGACGCTCATCGCGAACTCTTTCAGTTCGTCATCGAGGCCGGCGTAGGGATGCGTTTTGAAGAGACGGACGAGCGCGCACGCCGGCTGGCCGTCGTCGTCGGTAAAATCGCGATAGAAAAACTCGACGATGCGCTGCGCTCCTTCGCCGAGGGTGGATGGCTCGGCATCGAACATCGTCCGAAGCCGCGTGCGGCAATCCATCATGTCGTTGAAACTGAATCGAGCGAGGTTGTACATCGGGCTGCGCATCGTATCGCACGGGGTCTTGCGAAGAAAAAACCGTGCACCACAGAGACACTGAGGTCACAGAGATTCGCTCTGTGCTCTCTGTGCCTCGGTGGTTGGTTGGTTTTTCTTACGCCGCTTTCTTCACGGCCGGCTCGTTGAAGAGCTGCAGCGCCTTCTGAAGGATCAGATCGTCTGCGGCCTTTTTCGCAGCCTTTGGCGTGCCTGGCGACTCGGGATCGCGAAGCACCAGGGCGGTCAGGTCGACGATCACGTCGGGACGGACGCCGCCCGCTTTGATCGGCTTCAAATCCGGCGTCGTGTAGTGGGCCACGGTCATGTAGACGCCGCCGCCGCTCGGCAGCGTGATGAACTTCTGCACGATCGATTTTCCGTACGTCGTCACGCCGACGACCTTGCCGCGCTGGTTGCCGTGAATGGCGGCGGCGAAAATCTCGGCGCCCGACGCGGTCGAGGCGTCGGTGAGAACTTCCACGTCGCCGTCGTACGCGGTGTTCCGGTCAGCCTGCCACTTCTTCGCGTCGACCTTGCCCGCCAGCGAGGTGATCATGCCGCTCGTCAGAAGCTCGTCGGCCGCGTTGATCGCCTCATCGACATCGCCTCCCGCGTTTCCGCGAACGTCGATGATCAGCTTGCGCGCTCCGGTCTTGCGCACATTCTCCAGCGCTGTTGCCAATTGCGCAGCCGTCCCTTTCTCAAAGTACGGAACCTTCACGTACGCCACGCCGCCGAAAGCCTGCGACGTGATCGCGAGAGGATGGAACGTCGTCTGCTGGAGCGTGAACTCGTCGCGCTTCGTCTGACCGCCGCGAAGAACCTGCAGGTGGATCGGTTTTGTGGAACGAAGAAGATTGCGAACCTGCCACACAGCCATCTTCTGCGTCGGCTGGCCGTCGATTTTCTCGATGAAGTCGCCGCGCTCGATCCCTGCTTTCGCCGCCGGTGAGCCGTCGACCGGCGCGATGACGAACGCATAGCCGAAGCGCTTCGTGACGATGAGCCCGACGCCGTTGTCTTCGACCTCGCTGAAGTTCTTGTACGCCGCCATCTGCGCGGGCGGCACGTAGTAGCTGAACTCGTCGATGGCGTCGGTCACGCCGGAGAACGCCCCGTCCATCAGCTGATCGGCCGGCACCTGCTCCACGTAGTTGTGCTGCACGAGCTCGAACACCTCGGTGAAGATACTCAGGTAGCGGAAGACGTTGCTCTTCTGCGTGGCCTGACCGAAGAGTGCGCCGCCAAGAAGCGAGAGAAGCAGAGCTACGGAAACGGAGAGGAATGCGATTTTCTTTTTGCTCATGTCGTCGAACTCACTACCGCAGCCATTTCTGCGGATCTTCGGGCTTGTTGTCCTGGCGGATCTCGAAGTAGAGGAAACCGGACTGCGCCTCTTCCGCCTCGCCGACCCCTGCAATCGTCTGTCCAGCGTTGACGCGCCCGCCAACCATGACCGACGGCGATTTCAGATTGCCGTAAAGGGAAAAAACGCGGTTGCCGTGATCGAGTATCACCAGATTGCCGTATCCCTTGAACCACTGCGAAAATAGAACTGTTCCCGCGCACACAGCATGCACCTCGGTGCCCGCCGCCGCGGCGATCTTGAGGCCATTATTGAAGGTCACGGTCGAGAATTTTGCGTTCCGTTGCTTTCCAAACTGCTCGACGATCTTCCCCTGCACCGGCCAGGCGAGCGCTCCCGCGAAGGTGCGGATGTCGATTGCCGCTGCCGTCGCCGCTCCATTCTGACGCGACAACACATCCAGAAGATGCTCCAGCCGCCGCGCTTTCTCCTCGAGTCCGGCAAGCTTCTCCTCTTCGTGACTCCCCTCGGTCTGCAGCGATCGCAGCGCCTTCTCCTTCGCGTTGCGCGCCGACGCCATCGCCCGCTGCCGCTCCTCGACCATGCGGCGCACGCCGGCAAGCTGTTGCTGCCGCGCCGCAAGCTCGGTGTAACGCGATTGAAGCTGCTCGCGCTCTCCCTGGAAGCGGGTCACGGCGCGCGCATCGTGCGACACGAGAAAGCTGAGCATCGACACCGCTTTGACCGGATCGCGGCGCTCGTCAATCGACAGCAGCAGGCGCAGATAGCTGAGGCCGCCGAGACGATAGAGCGCCGCGAGTCGCTTGCGGAGAAACTGCTTGTGCTGCGCGATGCGCGGCGCGAGCGTCGCAACCTCGCCGCCGATCTCGCGCTGCTGCTGCTCCAGTTGCGACTGCATGTCGACCGCGAGCTGCAGCTCGCCGGTGCGGATGCTGAGCTCGAGATCGGCTTCTTCCAGATCATGCTCGGCGCTGCGCGTCTGCGTGCGAACGTCGTCGAGCCGTTTGCGGAGATTCGCGATCTCGACCCGGATGCGCGTCAGGTCGGCGTCGCGTGCAGTCTGCGAATGCGCGGCCGGCAAGGTGATCGCGATGATCACCGCCAGAGCGAGCGCTTTATGCACGCGGTACGAATTCGCGCAAGGCATGCTTGGCCGCCTGCTGCTGCGCTTCCTTTTTCGACGAGCCCTCGCCGCGCGTCACGTGGCTGCCGGCTTTCACTTCGACGATGAAACGCTTGTCGTGATCGGGGCCGACTTCATCGATGACGTTGTACTCCGGCAGCGGCAACCCGTTCCCCTGCGCCAGCTCCTGCAGAGCCGTTTTGTAATCCTGAAAAAGGAGATCCTCCGAATCGATCGCTTCGAGGTCGCCCGTGAACGATTGCTGGATGAGATTGCGCACCGGGTCGATGCCGCCGTCGAGGTAAACCGCGGCCAGCATCGCTTCGAAGAGATTCGCGAGCAGCGAATCCTTCTTCCGCCCGCCCGATTTCTCTTCGCCGACGCCGAGGAAAAGGACGTCGCCCATGCCGAAATCGCGCGCCTTCCGGGCCAGACTCGTCGAGCTGACCAGATACGCCTTCATCTTCGACATGGCCCCTTCATCGAGCTCGGGAAACCGGCGGAAAAGAAGATCGCCGATGACGAAGCCGAGAACCGAATCGCCGAGGAACTCGAAGGTCTCGTTGTCGCGCATCGCATCGTTCTTCGCTTCGTGCGAATACGACTTATGAGTGAGCGCGCGAATGAGGAGCTCCCGCTGCTGGAAGGTGTATCCAATACGGGATTCAAACTCTGAGAGATCGGCTTGCAATCGGAGAGAAGTATACGGGAGTGCCGGGATCGCGATCCGAATGGGCGGCGTCAGCGCGTCAGGCGCTGGCGGAGGATTGGCGCGGCCTTCCGAATGTGTTGCGGCAGTTCCTTGAGCTCGGCGTCTTGTGGATACAGCTTCTGCCCCTGGTCGGCCCAGAAAAGAGCTCCGCCGTCATCGCCGATCGCGGTGAGCGTCTCCGCGACGACGGTGTACGTGTGCGGCTGGGGGGCGTTCTTCACTACCTCGAAAATCAGCTTCGTGCCTTCGTCGAGGCGATGTTCAACGGCGAGAAGCATGACAAGCGATGCGTAGGGGTCGGGCACACCTGGATTCAGCTGGATCTCGGCACGGAACTCTTTTTCCGCCTCGTCATTGCGGTTGAGACGCGCCAGAAGATCGCCGCGCGCGGAGTGCAGGCCGGGGTGCTTTGTGGTCGACCTGCCGTTTGATTCAACGGCCCGGTCGAGATAGCTCAGAGCCTTCTGAAGGTCTCCACGTTTGTTCTCAATGCCGCTGAGCATGATGAGCGCGTCGGTGGGATCGTGCGTTGTCTGGGCCGCGAGCTTTGCCTCGGCCTCTGCTTTCTCCATGTTGCCGCGTCGCTTCCAGACCTGCGCGAGGATGTCGTGTGCCTGTCCCGGCTCGATCTTCACGGCAATCTCGGCGTGTTGCTGCGCCGCATCGAGATCCCCGATGTCCAAAGAAAGGCTGGCCACGTCGAAAAGAAGCGCGATCGCTCCGGGGACATGACGCAGTCCATCTTTCGCGGCCTCGACCGCTCCCTTCTTGTCTCCCATTTTGGTGAGGATCTTCGTCTTCAGGTCCCACAGGTCTGTGATCCGCCCGTTGGAGGCGAGAAGTTGCTCTGTGAGTTTGAGGGCCTCCGGCTCGTTGTTATTGCGAAAGTACGTGTATGCGAGCCGGATGTCATGAAAAACGCCGACCATATCTTTAGGGTCAGGCAGCGTCTCGCCGCTCTTCGTCGCGACGGTGGAGCCGACGTAGCCGAGGGCGGCAAGTTTCGCTGCGTCCTCGGGGTCAATGTTGGCAGGCGCCTCCGCCTCTTTTACGAATGGCTCGATCGCCGTACGCAACCGCACTGTGGAGCGCCGGTTCGCGTCGAGCTGATTTTTTTTCTCGCTCGGATCCGACGCGAGGTCGTACAACTCGGGGCGGACTGAACGGATGTAGTGATCGTTGCCGTCGATGAGCGAATGCAGGTCACTCCATCCGAAATGAAAACGGGGATAGTAGGTCTCGCTGTAGACCGGGCGTGTTGCCGGGTGATCCAGGAAGGTGAGCAGCGACTGCCCGATGCGATGCGCTTTGCCAGGCAACGGCGTGGCGGTGCGCTCGAGGATCGTAGGAAAAACATCGACGAGCTGCACCGGACTGTCCACCGTTGCGCCCTTCTTGCGCTGCTGGGGAAGCTTCACCATCAGCGGGACCTGGAGCGCCTCGCGATAAAGGAAAATACCGTGCTCCTCTTCTCCATGCTCGCTGAGCCCCTCGCCGTGGTCGGAGAGCAGGATGATCATCGCGTCGTCATACACGCCGCTTCGTTTGAGATCGGCGATGAGATCTCCTACCACGGAATCGGCATAGGCGATCTCACCGTCGTAGTGATTTTCGTAGCGGCTGAAGTACGGCTCTGGCGGAGTGTAGGGAGTGTGCGGGTCGTAAAGATGAAGGAAAAAGAAGAACGGTGCTTTTCCTTGTGTGCCGAGCCACTTCTCCGCGGCCTTCAAGGTGTTGCCGCCATCGCGTTGCACGCGTCCGATGAGATTCTCTCCGTTCAACGGCTTGACGTCGTCGTCGAAGAAATCGAATCCCCGGGCAATTCCGGTCTCGCGCCGGAGCACGAACGCGGAGACGGCGGCGCCTGTCGCATATCCATTCTTCGCCAGAAGTTCCTGAAGGGTGGGCACTGCATCGGAGAGACGGTAGCCAACGTTGTCGCGGACTCCGTGATCCGCAGGAAGCATCCCGGTGAGGATCGACGCGTGCGAAGGGAGCGTCAGAGGGACGTGACTGTACGCCCTCGAGTAAAGGATGGAGTCTGCGCGCAGCGCGTCGATGTTAGGAGTCTGAACACCGGTGTAGCCGTACGCGGGAAGGTGATCCGACCGCAGCGTGTCGATCGAGATCAAGATAACCGGAGTTGACTTTGACGGCTTTCCGATCGAGAAGCGCCCGCAGGCGGTGAGAATCATTGCGAGCAGCAGCAGGACCGCCAGAAGACGCGTGACGGTGCGGGACCAGGTCATATGTGCCAAAGAATAAGGCCTCCGTCAATGGTGAGTCGCTCGATGGAACAGTCCTGGACTTCGCGCCGTGCGTAGCCATTCACGCCGGTTTTTCTAGTGAGATTTTCTCGACAAAAACCCGCTGGAGTTTCCTCCAGCGGGTTTTGACGAAAACAGCTTTGAGAGCGAATTAGAAGCTGAGACGCGCTCCGAGACGGAAAACCCGCGGCGAGAGAACTTCGGCGACGCGGTTCGCGCTCGCGTTGAGCGCCTTCGAGCAGTCACCCGTCGCGTCGCACTGCTTACCATTGTTCAAATCCTGGGCGGTGTTCCGTCCGGAGACGACGCGCTGCAGGATCGTGTTCGAATTCAGCATGTTGAATCCGTCGATGGAGAGAGTCACGCCGACGCGCGAGAACCTGAGCTCCTTCGCCAGCCGCACATCGAGCTCCGTAACGGTCTGGTTGCGGAACGTGTCGACGTCCGACGGAACCAACAAGTGCTTGAGCCCTTCACCGTTGGGCGCATTGACGGCCCACGAATACGGCAGAGCGTAACCCTGGCGGGAATTGATGTTGAACCCGAACGAAGACTCGATTACAGGAATCTGATAGGCGCCGGTGAGGCTGCCGGACCACTTCGAGTTGATGAAAACGTTTCCTTTGGAACCGCTGCCTGTGCTCTGGAAGATGACCTCAGAACCGTTGCAGACGCTGCAAAGTTTGTCGCGCGTAGGATCGACGATCGACCCTGAGCCGACATGCTGTGTCCAATCCTGCAATGTGAGATTGCCGCGCAACATCCACCGGTTGGACATACGCTTCGTGGCCGTCAATTCCAGCCCCTTATACGATTGATAGTAATCGGGCGTATTGCGGATGACTCTGAAGAGCGGGACGGCAACGCCTGGCTTCAGTGTGTAGTACGGCAGCGACACTTTCTGTCCATTCGGCAGCTGTGCGGTTACTGCAGGTTGCAGCACATAGTCGGCCGCGCTGTAGTAGTCGCCCTTGCCCTGAGTGTGCTCGGCCACCGTGCCCACGAAGTTCGAAAGCTTGCGATACGTCCCGTTGATACCGACGCTGAAATCGGTCGTCAGCTCGCGCTCGCCTCCGAGGATGATCTCGTCGGTATGCGGCGCCGAGAGCTTGTTCGCCCAGCGCGTAAACTGCGTTGCTGTCGACGGATGTGCCGGATCAAATCCGACGAAGCCATAGGCAGAAGAGAGGTCGATCTCACTCCTCTGAGCAACGTTATCGTGATTGAGATCGGTGAAGTAGAAGTAGGCGTACGAATAGGCCCCAGGTGACGTCGGTGCCACGGAACCGCTCGTGAGCTGATCAACGTACCTGCTGTATTGAGCCCTCAATAGCGTGCGCCGGTCTGCGCCAAGTGCATACGTCAACCCAAGGCGGGGCGAGAGGTTGTTCCACTTGAGGCCCGTCGTAGCGGCGTAATTCTCAGCGGGCAGAAGCTCGGGAACTACGGAGTTTGCCCGTGCGACGCCGGCGGCGTTGGCGCCCTTCTGTTGGTCGTAACGGAGACCGGCCTGCACGGTGAGGTTGCCGAGAAGCATCGTATCGCCCACATAGGCATCCTGCGACTTCGACGAGAACGTCGGGTCGGGGAAGCGGAAGACTTCGACCGTCCCGCCGATGACCAACTCGTCACCCGGCCATGCCGTGCGGGATGTAACCGTCGCGTCGCGGTAGCCGAAGCCGAACTTCAGCTCGTGGCTGATCGAGCCGGTGTTGAGGAACGCGGAGCCGTCGAGCCGGGTCTGTTTCTGCGGGCGAAGGCTGTCGACCGAAAGGTACGAACGGTGAAACGCGCCGCCTTCGATGTAGGACGGAAGCGAGTCGACGCCGCACGCAAAGTCCTTGCAACCCTTACCGTTGTCGGCAATCAGGCGGAACCCACCCTGCACCTTCGAGTAGAGGCCGGTAAGGTAGAGGTTCTGGCCAATCAGCTGCGTATCTTCGATCTTCCAGAGCGTCGGGTCTTTAAGGCTACCGGTGCCATGGGCGTAGGTATTGTCCTGATTCCATCCGGTCTCAGGAAAACGGGAGGTGCTGACGTTGCGCCCGAGCTTGATCTTCGCGCCGTATTGATCGACAAGCGTCAGGCTGTTCGAAGCAATTGGCTGTGCATTGAGCTTGAGGTTCTCGTTCTTGAGCTGCGTCTTGTCCTGGAACCGGGCTCCGGAGGTGAGCAGCGACGCACTGAGAATGTCGATGTCCTGTTTGCCATAAGCACCCCAGAACCACAGGCGGTCCTTGAGGATCGGGCCGCCGATCTCGCCGCCGTCGTCGTCAATCTTGTTGATCTGGTTGATGCGCTTCAGGTAGGCGGTGGCCTCCGAGGGAATCTTCGGATCCGCCTGATACGAGCTGCTGGTGTGGAAAAAGCGCCCCGATCCCTTGAAGTCGTTCGTGCCGCGCTTGGTAACCATGTTGAGTTGCACGCCCGCTGTCTGGATGCGCGGGTCGGTGCCGCCCGTGGTGATCTGCATTTCTTCGAAGGAATCGAAGTCGTAGTAGGCCGGTGACGATCCAGTCGCGGCGAAGTCGGTGATGTTCACGCCGTCGACGTTCCATGTCGACTGCGTACCGGTCGTCCCTTTCGAGACGTAGACCGACTGCTGGCCCGACTCGTTGCCGCCGACGTTGTTGCGGTCCATCGTGACGCCGGGGGTCTGCTGCAGGATGACCCACGGATCGCGCGCGGTCGGAACGCTTTCGAGCTCGACCTTCGATACGTTGGCGCCGGTGCCCGTCTTGCGCACGTCGAGCAGAGGCGTGCCGGCAGTGACCGTGATCGACTCGGCGACCGTCGGATTGAGCGTCATCGTCACGTCGGCGTTGCGGCCGAGGTTGACGCTGATACCGGTTCGCGAGGCCACTCCGAGTCCGGCAAGCTCCGCTTTGACGTCGTACGTGCCAGGAGAGAGATTGATGAACCGATAGTTGCCCTGAGCGTCGGTGGTCGTCACCTGCGGCGCGCCGACACCCGTGAGAGTGACCGTAACGCCGGGGAGGGGACTTCCATCCTTGCCTTGGACTTTGCCGTAGATGTTGCCTGACTGAACCTGCGTGAATCCACTGACGGCAATCAGCGAAATGCACAGCGCGGCGGTTATGACCGCGAGGACCCTGGGATTGATTGGTCTCATTTTGGCTCCTTTTCCTTTTGTGGCGATGTTGCGTTGGGAGATGTTGCCGTGCGCTCCTGCTGCACACCGTTGGCCGAGTACCAACCATGGTGCAACGCACTGCGAAAGCTGACGTTACAGCGACAGATGGGAATCCATGAACATCCCCAAATTCAAGACGCCGTTGCGTCACGCACTTTTCGTTGGATCAATTCGCGCGGCGGTGTGACGAGCCCGTGAACGAGCCATTGCGGAAGAGCAACGCGACTCTACGGCGGGCCCATCTGCGCCAGCGCCTGCCGCGCGGCAGCGATGTCGGCGCCGTAACTCGACTTCGGTGCAGTCTCGATGAATTGCGTAAATGCCCGGCGGGCTTCTTCGCGATGTCCGACGCGAGACTCAACCATCGCGATGTTGTAGAGAGCGTCGTATTGACGAGGATCCACCTGCACCGCGCGATTCCACGAATCGACAGCGCGGCTGAAATCGTTCGACCGCGCGTAGACGACGCCGAGTGTGTTCAGCGCCAGCGGCAGGTTCGGATTCATCGCAAGCGCGCGGCTGAGATACGACGATGCCGCGCTCACGTCGCTCATGTGCAGAGCCTGAATGCCGAGGTTCTGCAAGGCGGGGGCGTTGTTGGGATCGAACGAGAGTACGCGCTCGAACTGCTCCCGAGCCTGCTGCGCTTTCCCCTGATCCGAGTACGCCACGCCGAGCGCGTTGAGCACATCGGGATTCTTCGTCGTCGCCAGCGGCGCGAGAAGCGCGACCGCCGCGTCGGGCTGTTTGGTCTCGCAATAAAGAAGGGCGAGCTGGACGCGATCATCAACCGACGCTGCGGGATCGCGGATGATCGTTTTCAATTCCTCGATCGCCTCAGGCACGAAGTCGTTCTGCCGAAGCATGAAGGCCAGAATCTCGCGCCCTGCCACCATCGTGGGCCGCTCCGCCACAATCTCACGCGCTAACTGAAGGCCTTTCAGCGGATTGTGCCGTTCGAAAGCATCAATCGCTTCGTGCATCTTCGTGTCGATCCCGATGAGGTTCTTCGGATCGTCGGCGGCTGTGTAGTGAGCCCGCGAGGGAGCTGAGCCGGCCACATAGCCCAGACTGCGAAAACGAGCTACTTCCTCGGGAGAGATGGAGCGCTGCGAAACCGATTGGTCCGCCTGAATTCGCTCCAGAAGTTTCTTTGCTTCTCCGGCGTCGCGCCTCCAGTCATCGATGAGGTTCGTCGCTTCGTGCTGGTCACGCGGGAGGTCGTACAGCTCCGCGAGAGGAAGATCGATGTACTTCATCCCGCCGTGAATGATCCCCGTTAGCGGAGCCCAGCCGCGGTTCAGCGACGTAGAGAGCGATTCGAAATAGCTGTCGCGGGCCTCCAGCGGATGCAGGAGAGACTGTCCGGGAAGTTCTTTGGGGATCTCCACAGCAGCGGCGTCGAGAATCGTCGGAACGATGTCGACGTGCCGCGCGTACGCCGGCTCGACGCGATGCGCGATTCCGCTCCGGGCCACGATCAGAGGGATTTTCAGGGTTGATTCGTAGGCGAAGAGACCGTGCGTCTGCTCACCGTGCTCGCCGAGCGACTCGCCATGGTCAGACGTAAGAACGACCAGCGCGTCGGGATCGGCGGCCAGGATCGGCGCCATCAGTTTCGAGAGAGTGTCGTCCACATACGCAATCTCCCCGAGGTATTCGCTGAAACGGTATTCGGAGAGAAAAGGCTCCGGCGGGTGGTACGGAGCGTGAGGATCGTACAAATGGACCCACATGAAGCGCTTCTGCCCCTCCTTCGCCTTCCACCACTGAACGGCGGAATCGAGCACCGCGGCCGCGCGGCGCTCCTGCTCGACGAAATCGACCGAGGCCGTTCCCTTCCCGTAATTGTCATCGTACGTGTCGAATCCCTGATTCAAACCGAAACGGGCGTCGAGCGGAAAGGCTCCAACAAACGCACCGGTCGTATAACCGGACTGACGAAGTCTCGTGGCAACTGTGAGGAACTTCGGATCGAGCACGAACCCCGCGTTGTCGTGTACCCCATGCTGATAGGCATAGAGACCAGTCAATATGTTGACGTGAGAAGGAAAGGTAACGACATTGTGGGAATGGGCGTTTGTAAAGATGATTCCCCGGCCGGCGAGTGCGTCGATGAAAGGTGTTTTGACGTTTCGATTTCCTGCGTATCCGAGGGCGTCGGCACGCGTCGTGTCGATCGTGATCAGGATGATGTTGCGGGCCGGGCTGGGATGGATTCGATCACGAACCCGCCAGAGGATGAGGCAGGCGAAAGAGATTCCGATCGCGCCGGCGACAACGAGAAGAACGACTGGCACGCGGCGCCCGGCACCGCCGGCAGGCGCTTCCGCGGGCGCTGCGACACGCTGCGGCTCGGGCTCCTTCGCGCGTGACGGCGCTCCACCTTTTCCTGCGCCCGATTTCTTTTTCATTCAGTGAACATCGAACGTCATTTGAGGTTCGCGTGAAGCGTGGGCGTCATTTCGGCGAGCTTCTTCGGCAGCGCTTTCAGCTCCGCGTCCTGCGGGAAACGCTGAAGCCCCTGATACGTCCAGAAAAGCGCGCCGCGGTCGTCGCCAATCGCTTTCAACGTCTCCGCGATGACCGCGTAGGAATGAGGCGCCGGCGACGCTTTGATCGCCTCGAAGACGACCTGTGTGGCCTGTTCGATCCGCCGCTCCGATGCGAGAAGCATAATGAGTGAGGAGTAGGCCTTCGGATCGGCGGGGAAGTCGCGGATCTCTGCGCGAAACTCCTGCTCCGCCTCCTCTCCCTTCCCGATCCGCGCCAGCGCATCCCCTCGGGTGAGGTGCAGGTTCACGAGTTTTGGCGGCGACTTTTGCTGCACATGGACCGCGGCCTGATCGAGGTACGCGATTGCTTTCTGATAGTTCCCGCGGTCCATCTCCACCGCGGCGAGAATCATCAGCTCCGGAGTCGGATCAGTGACGGTCTGCAACGCGAGCTTGGCTTCCTGTTCCGCGCGGTCGGAGTTGTGGCGCTCGATCCAGATCCTTGAAAGGACCTCGTGCCCCTGACCAGGCTCGATCTTCACAGTGAGCTCGGCGTGCTGCTGCGCGACGTCAAGGTCCCCGTTTGCAAGTGAGAGATTGGCGACGTCGAACAGGAGGGCAATGGCACCCACGTTCTGCCGGAGCCCTTCTTTCGCCGCGGCGAGCGCTTCGACGTGTTGCCCCATCTGGTACAGGATCTTCGATTTCAGGTCCCAAAGGTCAACGATCTGTCCATTGCTTGCCAGAAGCTTGTTTGTAATCTGAAGGGCTTCAGGCAGTTTGTGATCCTCGTAATAGGTGTAGGCAAGGCGCATGCTGTGATACTCGTCGAGCATCGTCTTGGGGTCGGGCAGCTTCTGCCCGCTCTCCGTCTTCACAGTCGAGCCGACGTATCCGAGTGCGGCGAGCTTCGCCGCCTCTTCGGGATCGAAGCTCGATGGCGTCGCCGCATCTTTGATAAATGGCTCGATTCCGGCTCGCATCCTTGCGTACGCACGGCGGTTCTCTTGCACGAGATTTTTCTTTTCGCCGGAATCGGCGGCCAGATCGAACAGCTCCGGGATAGGTGCCTGTATGTAGTGATCGTTGCCTTCGATCAGCGACTGCGAGTCACTCCATCCGAAGTGAAACCGCGGATAGTACGTCTCCGAATACACGGGCCGTGTGGGACCGCCATCGAGGAACGAGAGCAGCGACTGGCCCGTCCGGCGACCCGACTTCGGCGGCGGCGTCGCTGTCCGTTCGAGGATCGTTGTAAAGACGTCGACGAGCTGAACGGGTACCTTCACCGACGTCCCCGCCCGCCTCGATTTCGGAAGCTTTACGATCAGAGGAACCTGAAGAGCCTCTCGATAGAGGAACATGCCGTGCTCCTCCTCACCGTGCTCGTTCAGCCCTTCTCCATGATCCGACAGCAGGATGATTAGCGACTCATCGTACAAGTCTTTCCGCTTCAAATCGTCGATGAGCTTGCCGACGATCGAGTCGGAGTAGGCAATTTCGCCGTCATAGTGCTCAGGATATTTACTGAAATACGGTTCCGGCGGCTCGTAAGGAGTATGCGGATCGTAGAGGTGCAGGAAAAGGAAGAAGGGGCGCCCGCCTTGTTTATCAAGCCATGGCTGCAATGCCTTGAGCGTATCCCCTCCCGTTCTCTGTATCCGTCCGAGCGCGAGACCCATATTGACCGATTTGGTGGAGTCATCGAAGAAGTCGAATCCCCGAGCGACGCCGGTTTCCCGACGCAGGACGAACGCGGATACGGCAGCGCCCGTCGCGTAACCGTTCTTCTTCAGCAACTCAGAAAGCGTCGGAATCGACTCGGAAAGACGGTTGCCGACGTTGTCGCGGATGCCGCTGTCGGCCGGCAGCATCCCTGTGAGGATCGAAATATGCGACGGCAGAGTCAGCGGAACATGACTGTATGCCCGCTCGTACAGGATGGAGTCGGAGCGCAGCGCGTCGATGTTTGGCGTGGCCACGCCCTTGTACCCATATGCAGGGAGATGATCCGAGCGGAGCGTATCGATGGAAATCAGAATGACCGGCGTAGTCTTCGACGGTGCGCCGATTGAGCGCCGGCCGCATGCCGCAAGGAAGGGCAGCGCCAGAAGAACGATCAGAGATTGAAAGGGTAATGACCGCAGTGCCGGCGAGGCCGCCAGCGCCACACAGAGCCGTCTTAGCAGGGCGCCGGCGGCTTCGCCGGCGCTCTGATCGTTGGCCGCCCTGGTCATTTCTTCGGCAACGCCGCGAGCATCGCCTTCGAGTCCTTCGCTTCCGGCGAGTCAGGTGCGAGCGCAACTACCTGCTCGAAGTCCGCTCTCGCTTCGGCATTCTTCTTCAGTTGGGCGTACGCGAGGCCGCGGTAGTAAAAGCCATCTCCGCCCTTCGGATTCATCTCGATCGCTTTCGCGAAGTAGGTAACCGCATCGGCCGGATTGTTCTTGTTCAGAAAGAGGATGCCGACGTTGATATAGGCGTTGGGATCGGTAATCGCCGATGCCGGAAGTTTCTCGAGCAGCGCCTTGCCTGCGTCGAGCTGGCCGTTCTGCAGGTAGAGATTGGCCAGCAGCACGGCCTCGGGCATGTTCGACGGGTCCGCCGCCGTGACGGCTTCGAGGGTTGCGATCGCTTTCGGCAAATCACCGGCGCGATAGTAGGCCTGTGCCATCAGTTGCAACAGTTGATCGTGAATGTGCTTCCCTTCCGGCTTATCGACCGGCACGAGGGGAAGAGCCTTTTCAAAATCGGCAACCGCCTTTTTCGCGTTCTCGCGGACGTCATTCGCGGTGACCGTGGCCGCTGATGCCGCAGTCGCTGTGGCCGGAGCGGGATCCCCCTCTTTCGGCTTCATCAGGTCCTGCCCTTCGGTGATCGCGTCCGCAGCTTCTTTCGGAATCAAAGGAGTTTGGGCAACGGCGTCGGGCTGGGCTTGTTCGACTACCGCCGCCGCCAGCGCGCTCTTGATCATCGGCAACTGCTGGTTTTCGCTCACGTTGGCCGTTCCGCGCGTGGTCTGGTATCCGGGAGCGACGATGTCGATGTTCCACATGCCGCTCGTCAGACCCAGTGCGCCCCAGTGACCATGTGCATCAGTCTTGGTGACGATCGGCGGCGTATTTCCCGACGGGAGCCCGACCGTGACGACGGCGCCCTCGATTGGTTTGCCCGAGGTCTTGTCGACCACGATTCCCTGCAGCCGCGCGTGCCCACGCACCTGCGCCGAGGCGGCCGCGGTGATGGTCACCGTCAGAATGAGTGCAATGAAGAGACTGAGTCTGCGCATGAATCCTCCGTCAGATGGGAATCGTTCCCGTTGGCGCTGGCAGAGAACGCGCGCCGTCGCGAAGCTGTTCCAATCTTAGCAACAAGGACGTGGCGAGAGAGCCTCGCCAGCGCGCGATGGTTTAGGGAATCCTGCAACCGGCGCAAAAAAACCCGCTGGAGTTGCCCCCAGCGGGTTTTCGGTTGTTGCGGTGGAACGAGACTAGAAGGCCAGGCGTGCTCCGAGGCGGAACACACGAGGAGAAAGCACTTCAAATACGCGATTGCTGGTAGCGCTCACTGTGCAAACCGTCGAGGAAGTGGCCTGCCTCGCGCTGCAGAGGTTAGCAAGGTTGCGCTGAAGGATCGTGTTGGAGTTGAGTGCGTTGAACAGGTCGACCGACAGCGTCAAGCCAACGCGCGAAATGCGAAGATCCTTCGCCAGACGCAGGTCGAGCTCAGTCACCGTGGAGTTCCGGAAGCTGTCGTTCGCTTGCGACACGAGAACCGTCTTCGTTCCCTCACCCGTGCTCGTCGCCACGCCTGCGGAATACGGATCAGGATAGCCCTGGCGGCTGTTCAGGTTGAAACCAAACGAGGTTTCGATCACCGGGATCTGGTAGGCACCCGTGAGGCTGGACGCCCACTTCGCGTTGAGGTAGACATTGCCCTTGGAGCCGCTGCCCGTGCTCGCGGTGAGTACCTGGGCGCCGTTGCAGACACCGCAGACTTTCGAGTGCGTAGGATCGACGATCGCCCCGGCACCAACATGCTGCGTCCAGTCCTGGTACGTGAAGTTGCCGCGGAGCATCCAGCGGTTCGACATCCTCTTCGTTGCTGTGAGTTCCAGACCTTTGTACTGCTGGTAATAATCAGGTGTGTTTCTGATCACAAAGCTGGTAGCCGGTTTGACTCCCGCTTTCAGAACATAGTACGGCACCGAGAACGCCGTTCCGTTCGGCAGTTTTCCGACGAGCGGAAGCGGCGCCAGCACATAGTCGGCGGACGAGTAGATATCGCCCGCTCCCCTGGTCTTCTCACCCACGGTTCCCGTGAAGTCCGTGAACTTGCGATAGGTACCATTGAGACCGACGCTGAAATCGCTGAACATCTCACGGTCGACGCCGAGGATCACCTCGTCCGTCTTGGGAGCCTTGACACCGCTGGCCAGACGAGTGGAGGACGAGCCCGCAGTGGCCGTTGGGAGCGGAGTGACCGGGCCGGCTGCGAAGTCGATCTCGCCGGGATCGGCGGCGTTGTTCTTGTTGAGGTCGTTGAAGTAATAACGGGCAGCGGAATACGCCCCAGGCGACAGCGGTGTCACGATGCCGGCGTTGATCTGGTTAACGTATCTGCTGTAGGAACCTCTCAAGAGTGTGCGCCGGTCAGCTCCGAGCGCATAGGTAAGTCCGAGTCGCGGAGAAATGTTGTTCCAATGCACGCCCGCAACGGCCGGGAAGTCAATCTCCGGCATTTGAGTCGGAACGTTCGGATTTGCAGCGGCAACGCCGGCTCCTACGAACGCCTTCTGACTGTCTTGACGAAGGGCGGCGTTCACGGTCAGATTGCCGAACAGCATGGTGTCGCCGACGTAGAGGTCGCGCACCTTCTCACCATAGATACCCACCGGCCAACGCGGGAAGTACACCTGGCCAGTGTCGCGGCCACCGGGTCCCTGCGGGAGCACACCCGTGTAGTTGTCGACCCACTGGCTACCCGGCCAGGCGATATTGGTTGAAGAGGTGGCCTCGCGATAACCGTATCCGAATTTCAGCTCATGGCTGAGTGATCCGGTGTTGACGAAGGCCGAACCATCGAGACGATACTGTTTCTGCGGACGGCTGATCACTTCGCTGTAGAAGCTGCGGTTATAGGTGCCCGCCTTCTCGTCGTAATAGTACGGAAGCGTATCCAGCGCGCAAGCGAGCGTCGTGCAACCCTTGCCGTTGTTGGCGATGAGCTGGAAGCCGCCCTGCACCTTTGAGTAGAGGCCGGTGAAGTAGAGATTCGATCCGATGAGCTGCGTGTCTTCGATCTTCCAGAGTGTCGGGTCCTTCAGACTTCCCGCGCCGTGCGCATAGAAGTCAGCCTGATCCCAGGAAGTCTCAGGAAGACGTACCTGCGAAACGTTGCGGCCGGTCTTGATCTTGGCGCCGTACTGATCGACAAGGGTCAGACTGTTCGAAGCGATCGGCTGCGCGTTGACTTTCAGATTCTCGTTTTTCAACGTGGTGGCGTCCAGGAACCGTGCGCCGGAGATGATCGTCGGGGTCAGGACCTTGATGTCCTGCTTCCCGTAGGCGCCCCAGAACCACAGCTTGTCCTTAACGATCGGTCCGCCGATCTCTCCGCCGTTATCATCGATCTTGTTGATCTGATTGATGGTCGTGAGATAGGACTTCGCCTCAGTAGGAATCTTCGGCGTCGACTGATAGCTGCTGCTGGTATGGAGGGCGCGCGCCGACCCTTTGAAGTCGTTCGTGCCGCGCTTGGTGACCATGTTCATCTGCGCGCCAGGAGTCTGGATGCGCGGATCGGTACCGCCCGTCGCAATCTGCATTTCTTCGAACGAGTCGAAGTCGTAGTACGCCGGCGACGAACCGGTGGCGGAGAAGTCGGTGATGTTCACACCATCGACGTTCCACGTATTCTGCGCCGACGCGGCGCCTTTCGAGATGTACACCGACTGCTGGCCCGACTCGTTGCCGCCGACATTGTTGCGGTCCATGACGACGCCGGGAGTCTGCTGCAGGATGACCCACGGGTCGCGTGCCGTCGGGACGTTCGCGAGCTCGAGCTTCGACACGTTCGTGCCGTCGCCCGTCTTGCGGACGTCGAGAAGCGGTGCGCCTGCGGTGACGGTGATCGACTCAGCCACGGTCGGATTCAGAGTCATCGTGACGTCTGAATTGCGGCCGAGGTTGACGTTGATGCCACTGCGCGTCGCTGTGCCGAGACCGGCCAGCTCCGCCTTCACGGTGTAGGTGCCGGGTGAGAGCCCGAGAAAACGGAAGTTTCCTCCGGCATCCGTGATCGCCGTCGCCGGCGCGCCCATACCTGTGAGCGTGACGGTAACGCCCGGCAGCACACTGCCGTCCTTCCCCTGGACCTTGCCATAGATGTTGCCTGCCTGGGATTGTGCGAACGCGCTGATGGCAAGCAGCGAGATGCACAGTGCAACGGTGATTAACGCTAGTAACCTCGGGATGGGGTAACGTTTCATAGCAGCTCCTTTCTCTGACCTGTCACTGACCTTGACTCCTGACCTAGATGTTCTTTCGACCTTGTGCAGATCCGCCGCCGACCGGCTGCCATCTGACAAAGCCAAACCCTTCAAAGACTTAACTTAGTTTCCCCGAGCCCTCAAACAGGCGGCGAATTCAAAGCACCGTCGTTTGCCGTCTGTTTTTCGAATTTTCCCAGGGGATTGGTTGGCCGCACTCTAGCAAACTTTTCGGAAACAAGGAACGCCCGAAATGACAAACGCCGCGAATTTCTTCGCGGCGTTTGAGGCCTGCCTTCCGGCTGCCTACGAGGTTAGCTGTCGGATTCGGACTGGAAGCCCTACCAGCTTTTGGCTGGATTCACCCCGGATGGTGGCAAGCCATCGCTCAATTGGTTCCCCCGTTCCTCGGCGCCGAGGATTAGGCCGGCAAGCCGCCACGCGTAGGCGGCAGACGAAGTGTATGTCTTCGCGGCAGGAAGTCAATGTCAGGTTGGTCTCTCGGGTGTCGGGTGTCGGGTCTCGGGTCTCGGGTCTCGGGTCTCGGGTCTCGGGAAGAGCATGCGTCATCGCTGCGGCGGCATCCACCTCGTCGAGCCTGAACGCTACCTATGTTGCATCCGACGGCTGACACCCGACACCCGACTCCTCACATCAAACGCAGTTCCCTGATCACCGCCGGGTGATTGTGCCATAGTGAAATGAGGGAGGAAGCGCCATGACCCGTTTCACCCGTCTCGTCGCGTTCCTGGGAACTTCGATCCTGCTCGGATCTGCTCTGATGATGTGGAGCTTCAGTGGGAAAGCGCAAACACCGCCGGGCGCTGCTCCCCAGACCACCGCCACGCCTATTCGACCGCAGGCCGTTCCACCGCCCTCGTGCGGAAACGACGGCGGAGCGCTGAACATCAACTGTCCGGCGTTTCCGAACACCACACCCACCAAACAGCCGCAATGGGACTACTTCGCCTGGAACAGTTTCATCGCCGCGAACTGGCCGGCGGTCGTCCCTGCGCAGAACAACGAGCAGCGCGGCTTTCCCAACGTCACCGACCCCACCCAGAGCTTCGCCAACGCAAAGCCAAACTCGCTGCTCACATGGGAGACGTTCAAAGAAAAGCGTGAGGTCTTCCTCTATCCCGCGGCGATTCCGCCAAATCCTCCAGTCGTTCCCAAACCATGGAACGCTGCGCCGAGCTATGGTCCCCTCGGCACTCCGGTGCCTATGTGCTCCGATAGCGCAACCCCTTCCGCGACTGCGATGGTCGCCACGAATTCCGCCGCTCCGCGACGATTCTTTGGCCAGGCCGGCGAAATCGTTTTTGACAATCTCGACGAGACCGTCGAAGTTGCCTCGGAGGCGCTGGAGTCACAAGCCCAGCTCTGCTCCGGAGTTCCTAATCCGATGTGTGGGAATCCCACCTCACAGGCGGATTGCTGCCGCGTTCCCCACCTGCCGGTCGGCCCGCGGGTATGGAAGGGCAGCCCAGCCAAACCAAATCCGCAGCCGGTGATCTATGAGGTCAAAGTCAATTACGACTTTTTCAATTACGTCATGCAGAACAAGTATTACCTCGATGCCGTAACCAAAGGAGTCAATGGTCAGCCTGGTGCGGCCGCCAACGGCAACATACGCCTTCCATACAGGACCAACGCTACTGCCGGTCCAGGCAGCAAGAATCCCAACAGGAAGACCGGCTACAACGCACAGAACGTCGCTCTTTATGACAGCACCATTACACCCACGAGTAATCTTCTTCCAATGCCAATCGGCGCCGTGCATCTGAAAGCCGCATGGATTCTTCTTCAGAACGAGGATCCGTCGAAATATCACACGGCGGAGGCTGCATACTTCAAGACCGATAAGAACAACAAGCGCTGTATGGCCTATGGAACATTCGGTCTTGTCGGCCTCCACATCATCCAGCGTGTTCATCAGGGAAATGCGGCCACCGCCAATCCGCCGGGTGGTACGTTCATTTTCGCGACGTGGGAACACATCACCAACGACACCGCCGGCTTTACCTATTCGGACTTTTTCTCAGGGCAACCCTTTGCGGGTCCACCGAAGAGAGGCTTCTATCCAACTCCGGCCTCAGCGCTGCCAGCCACGCGGAAGTTCCCGATCCTTCCCGGAACGGTAGCTGTGAATAACGCGGTCCACACGGCGATCCGAAACGCCAACCCGAATTCGGTCTGGCTCAACTATCAACTCGTCGGGACGCAGTTCAAAGCGATCACGTCGCCACCAATGCCGCAACCGGGAAATCCAAACGATCCGACCGGAATCGGGCAGCCCCTCTTCCTGGCAAACCTCGTCATTGAGACGAATGTAGGCCTGCAGAATTTCCAGGGCCTTCCGCCTGCGACCGCGGCGATCACTCGTTTCGCCGCGCCGCCCGTCGGCCACGGCCAGATCACTCCCAACAAAACCCTTCGCTTCAATCGAACCACTAACAACATGTCCTACAACGGCTCCGGCTACAACATGGGCGGCTGCATGGGCTGCCACGGCGTCGCCCAAAGCAAAGGCTTCTCCTTCAGCTTCGTGCTCTTAGGCGGCCAGGCCGGAGCGGACGTGGATACAGAGAAGGTGTTTACAGTGCCTTAAGCGGTCTTCAATGCGATGACGGCAGCGCACGAGCGTTGTCGTCATCGCGGACTTGTTCGTCACACTGTGACGCGAAGTCACTTCTACACTCATCCCCATGCGCCGCCTCGTCGCCCTTCTCCTCCTTGCGACCGCTCCCGTGGCCTTTGCCGCGAAACGGCGCGCCGTCGTTCCGCCGCAGGAGATCGCCGTGCCTGCCGCCGATTCGATCGCGGCCGCGGCAAATCGCGGACGGAGTTCCGGGACTCTCGATCGCCGTTCGCAAGGGTGATCTCACGTTCGCGCGCGTACGGAGTGTCCGACCGCGAGGCAGGCATTCCCGCGCGCCCCGATACGGTGTTTTCGACCGGGTCGCTGACGAAACAGTTCACGGCCGCGGCTATCCTGAAGCTCGAAGACCAGGGAAAGCTTTCGGTCACCGACAAGGCGCGGAAGTTTCTGCCGGAGCTCGACGCGCGCTTCGACGCGATCACGATTCGCCACCTGCTCCAACACACGTCCGGCGTCCGCGAATACGTCACGCAACTGACGAGCGTAACGGATCCCAAAACGCAGCAGGAGCTCTTCGCGATGATCACTGGAGGAGCGCCGTTGTTTCCGGCGGGCTCGCGCTTCGAATACAGCAACTCCGGCTACGTCCTGCTCGGCATGATCATCGAGCGCGTGACGGCGCAGACGTACCAGCAATTTACTCGCGACACGTTCTTTACGCCGATGAATCTCGGCAGTACGAACTATAGCGGCGTAACGGCTCCCCCGCCGCGCGGATACACCGTCAGCTCGGGAGGCCAGGTCACGCTCGACAGCGTTGCGGATCCGTCGCTTCTCAACGCCGCCGGCGGGATCTGCTCCACGGCCTCGGATCTCGTGCGCTGGACCACATCGCTCGTCGCCTTGCCGCTGTACACGCGGATGATCGGCGATCGTTTTCTTGCGGCATATCGGGAGGCCGACTACGGATACGGATTGATCATCGACAAGTTCGAAGGCCACGCACGCGTGTACCACAGCGGCGGCCAACCCGGCTTCACGAGCCGTCTCATGTGGTTCCCCGACGATAAGATGACGGTGGCGGTACTGATGAACTTCAACGACGGGGGTGACCAGGTGGAAGACGTCGCGGAAGCGATCGCGCACTCGATGTTCGTGCAGAACGGTGCGGTCCGGGCGGGTGCGGTGGCGGCGTCCGCCGCCACCACGGCGCAGGCGCGGGACGCCCGCGCATCAGCCGGCGAGACGCCGGCGTTCCAGCGTCAGTGGCGATAGATCGCGACGTGCGGCTCGCCGTGCGGACCTTCACCGCGCGGAGGGCGCCGATACAGGGCAAGCACCTGGGTCCTCAACGTGATCGTCCGGCGAAGACAGCCACTCTTCCTGGCAAAACCTGGTCATCGAGACCAACTCCGGCCTGCGGAATTTCCAGGATCTGCCGCCAGCGACAGCGGAGATCGCTCACCTCGCCGCGCCGCCCGTCAGCCGGAGAAGCTCTGAGTCGTTCCTTGAGTGTAGGTTCGTGCCGAAAATTCTAACCGTAAGGTTCGATGACCATCCGGCGGCAGGAGCCTGCGCTCAGCGAATGAATCGCTGGGGAGCCTGCTCCGCCGAGGCGCCGGATTTTTCCGGGAAGGCGTGCTAGCCCTTAATAAACTCGACGATCACCCGACTTATAGGTACTCAAGACCCTGCCTTTCCAGGAAGGGCACACCTCATGAGTGGGGAGGAGTAGAGGAAGAAGTGGTTCCGATTGGGTACCCGATGGGGAGCCGTCTACCTGTCGCAAAAGAACTCTTATACGACACTACTAATCGCAGTCATAGCAATTGTCCGAGCTTACCCCACGATTCCTAGCTCTTTAATTGTCCAATGCGTCTTAATGATTTCGCCGATTGTTTTCTGTAACTCGGCGACAGTTGGCGCGAGAGCATCAACCCTCTGCGCGACTGTCCCGTCGGTGTCAATACGCGTGAAGTATCTAGCAGAATAAAAGGATGAATCTAAACCACTCGACTCCTTGTAGATTTTGAATGATTCCGGCAGGTCATCCATTCGCACGCCGAAAGCATCCGCCAGATAATCAGTAAACGCTTCGTGCACGCTTGCGTCGCTCCGCCTAATTTGCTGAAGCATCAGAGCTGAACCTGGGTAGTAGAGGTCAAGAACGGCAATGTTTAGCTTTCCAAGCAATTCACCAATAGCGTACATTCGATCGAACGCCACGTGAACGAAGTCGCGATCCTCATCTTCTAATGCCTCAATATCTGACGCTACCAGCTTGCGCAGCCTTGCAAGATCGTCAGCAAAAGCCGTCAGTTCGCCATATAACGTCAAAAGCGTGCCTAAAGTTATTGGCCCGACTTGCTTTCTACTCTTTAACTCATCCCGGAAGGCTCTAGCGAGGTCGATTACAACTTTGACGGCTGAAATGTATTCCACGCTTTGAACTCCTTTCGTTAACCTGACTAGTATAGGCCAAGTAAAAGCCACCCAAAAAGGAGGGCTGAATTTTCGCCGCGCACGCGGACATAGCCTCACCAGAGAGGCCCGGTTCGATGACTTCGAGCAATCCTTCGAACTCCGGGAGCACACCGAGCAGGGAGCGCAGTTCATCGGGCGAAAGCATGTCAGGCCGCATGCTTGCGGGAAGGTCTACCGCTTCAACCCTTTCAATACCTACTCTCGTAAGCTTCCCGACGGCTTCATTCCTAGCCTGCCGTCCAGCGTCATCGCCGCCGAGCATGACCGTCACCCGGTCAAAACGTTCGAGGAGCCCGCCTGCATATCGGAAACCGACGTTCCCTGACGCAGACGAAGTTGAACATTCCGGCGCGGATGCCCGCGAGCACAGCCCAAAAGCTCTCGACGAGAACGGCATGACTGCCCTCGACTCGGTGCAGGTTGTACACCGCGAGAGACTTCTTGAATCCGTTCGGAAGAAGCCAGTGCGGCTCGCCTTCGGTTGCTCTTCCAGCGTAGGCGATGAGCTGTCCAAGTTCGTCATGAATCGGGAAAACGATACGGGAGTGATCATGCCTCGGTATTCACATTCCTCCTCATCAAAGCCCCGAGACGTGAGATACGGATGCCGGAAATCGACATCCTTGAGGCTGAAAGCGAGTGGCGTTCCTCTCGGATTCGGTGACTGGAGCAGGCGCGGAAGGCCTTGAAGGCGCGACCGAATCGCTCCCCTCGCCGAACCACTCCTCCAGCCTTTGCCCGGCTTCCCGCAATCCCGCGAGTTTCTCCATGAATTTCACGAACTCGATCAGGTCGCCCCCTTTCTTGGGGCTTACTTCCCGCGTTGCAACGTTGCGTCCCGCCACGCATGAAGACGAGTGGCAAGACCAAACATTCTTCGCGGGATTTACGATAAATGTCGCCTCCTTCGATTCGGCAGCATGCGTCGGCAAGGGACACCTTTCCCTTAGCTCATGCTGGTTGACTTGGCGCATCTCGACTTCGTACTTCCTCAGAACATCCATCATCGACACTCGCGCCTTAATGGCGCGGAAATCAGGCCTATCGCTCATAAGAGTCCTCCTTTTCGGTTGTCAGTGGCCTGACTTCACGTTAACCGCTGTTCACGCAATTAACAGGGGGCGTGTTGCGCACAATTCACTAGCCCCCCCTGCACCCACTTATCCCCAGTTTGTATTGCGCGGTGCTTTCGCCGACGCCACACGACTGAAGGGAGCGAAAATTTTCGCGCGGGAGACAACGTGAAGAAAAGAGAGGGCTTACCGCCCTGACTGAATCGCCACGCGGTGCCCGTCTATCGTCGGGTACCTTTCACTGGCTGCCTAACCTGCATCCACCGCGCCTACCGGCACGGCTCCGCTACCGACTATCGTCTACCGCTACGGTGAGAGGTACCCGACGCCGTCGCCTGCAGCCTGACAGGCAACAGGTTTCGCTCACCGCTCAGGCACCGGGTTGCGGACTGGAAGACTGGTTGACTGGATCAGCCTCCCGCGACCGATGCCCGAAGCCGACAACGATTCCCCGACATAGGTAATCGCATCGGTCGCGGGAGGCTGCCATACGCCACGGCGTATAGACGGGAGCCTGACTATCTTTCCCGATTCCTGCCTGCTCGCTTCTCTCTTAGGGCTCCGCTCGCGGACAAAGCCCAGGCCCTGTCACGAGGAGCCCTCTCCGGTCACGAATAGCATCGCGTGCGTTTCAGTGTAGCGGGCGGTCAAGAAACTACGACGCTATGGCAATCCGGCAAGCTACGAATCGCATGTTTCGAGTTGCCGGATATGCCCGGCATTTGACGTTCCTTCTTGACTTCGCCCGCTCCTAACTGAACGCGGCGATGCGAGGCCACGGGTCCAGAGTTAACCTGAAATCCCTCGTGTCGCCGCAAACAGCGAGATCGGCCAGAGCCGTCACACACCGTAAGAACCTAGGTTCGTGTGCCGATTGCGCGGAGATTCAACCCCGCCTCCGGGCGGGGTTTTTCTTTGCTCCCTGGAGCGGGTATATACTTCCGGCATCTGTACGAAAGGGGGGCGCCGTGAAACGACTTCTGCTAGCAGTGCTCGGGATTTTGCTTCTCACCGCGGCTTTCGTCTTCATCACGCCGTATTCGTTCCGCCTCGACGGTGTTCCCCGCCGAAATGGGCCGATTGGGTATGAAATGCGCCCGCCGTCCCCGTCGCCTGGAAAGCAAATGGAGCCGCTTCTCCTTGGCGCCGGATACTACGCGATCATGCTACTTGGTATCGTGATGGGATCGGTTTACACGGCGCTCGACAAAGCCGATGAAGGCGCCCAGATGTCTTTTCGCGCCATCCTACGGTATGGGTTCACGCCCTCCACGTGGCAGGGGATGCTCATCTCACCAATTATCTTTTCCATTTTGGTTTCAGCTGGTATCACGAGCAGCGTGCGATGGGCGACAGTGCTCTTCGCCTTTCAGAATGGCTTCTTCTGGCGGGCAACCATGCAGCGCGTGACGGCTGCTCGCGCCAAGACTGTAGCTGACGTGCAGGCCGTATAGCGGCTCGGAATCCGAGCCGCTTTTGAAGAGTAAGTGCCCTTGACGAACGGTACATGCTTGCTACTGTTTAAGGCAATGACTGAACACGAATTGCTGAAAGCCGCCGCGAGCCTTCGCGGAAAGCGGAGCTGGCCGGCGCGGGTGAAAAAAAATCGGGAGGGAAGGAGAATGCCCGCGCCAAGATGAGGAAGATTCGTGCCGTACCCCGCCGAAAGACAACCTAGCAGGACGCCCGTGCTACCCTCATGGTTCCATCATGACGGATAGACCGGTAGTCGAGCCACTGCCCGAACTGCAATCGGCGATTCCAACGGCAGACGAAGAGCCGACTCCCGTGCTTGAGTTCACGCCTGAACGCAAATTCGAACTCTATCTTCAGCAGCGTAAAGACTACTCCGATGGAGCCCGCGACGCCTACCAGCGTTTCGACCAGACCATCGTGGCGCTCTCCGGCGGCTCTATCGTTCTCTCCATCACCTTCCTCAAGGACATCGGCCACACACCGGAGTCGCTCCCGTGGCTCTTTCGCTCCTGGGGATGCTTTCTTTTCGCCAGTCTCTGCGCGTTCATTTCCCTTCTCACGAGCGGCGAATATCATCGAAAGCAGTTGCAGGAGCTCGACTGCCTCATGGCGAATGGCCACTGCAAGGAGCCACGTGTTCTTTCTTGGATTACCGCTCGGCTGAACTTCGTCGCGCTCTTTTTCTGCATCCTCGGAGTGGCACTTATCATTGTTTTTTCCAGATTGAATCTCGCTGAAGGGAGCAGTACATGGCAAAAAGCGGCAAATCAGGCACCAGCGGCAAAGTCCGCACCCGTGACGGCCAGTTCAGCTCCGGTAAATCAAGCGACACAAAGTCTCTCGCCGGCAGTGTCCTCAGCGGCGGCACCCGCCGCGACCGCAGCTCAAAAACCGGCGACTTCTGCCACGCAGACTCAGCCTACCCAGGCGACCCAATCGCAGCACCCTTGAAGACGAAGCCAAAAAAGAAGTGAGGAACCAATGCCAAACGACAATCCGAAACCGCCACCCCCGCCGCCACCACCCCCGCCCCCAGCTCCCCCTCGACCATTCTCGCCTGACACCGGCACAAATACGCCCAATAGAGGCTACCCGGGCGACCCAATCCCTGCTCCTCTCCGGCCCAATCCTGGCAAAAAGTAAGAAGGTGAGTTATCCCCAAATGAGCGCCTTTACTCGCTATTGACAAGCTGTTCGTCGGGAGTTGTTAAAGATGTTCCTTGAGGTGATGGTGTTGCGCCTCCGGTCATGCCGGCAGTGATAAAGAGGTACGGGAGAACACCCGTCGCATAGTGGCAAGCCTGCCACCATCACGCTGGGAACATTTGAAAAACGGATAGCTTGCTGCGAGGGGGCGCGGAGTGGTCTTTCGGGGACAGAGACGACCCGCGCAGAGAGAATAGACGTGTTCTCTTAGTCCCCTCCCAGCAAGCTATCCAGAGACAGCGCGGGGCGGGATATGCTCTAGCTTGCCGCGAGTGCGCTGTGACGAGGGATAGTCCGGGCTCATAGAAATGGTCAGTGAGCTCATGCTGCCCAGCCCGGAGGGTCTCTCTCCCAGCGCGTTCCCAGGGCCTGCGGTTCGCTCCCCCCGCGCTGTCTCTTCCCGGTGTTTCTCAACTAACCACATCAGATTTTCATGAAATTAGAAGATCAGGTCTGCTCCCTCGACTTCGCAAAGAAGCTCAAGGAGCTGCGCGTGAAGCAGGAGAGTCTTTTTCGGTGGCAAGAGTGGCGCGAGCTTGGAGAGCGGGCCAAAGGATACCCGTTCGAGTGGCAATTAGAGCCGGGTAGTGGAATTGTGCGGGACGACAAGGTCAATGCTCCAGATTCTAAGTCCCTGATTTTTAAAGAGGTACGAGGTGGTGCCCAGGGACGGAATTGAACCGCCGACACGAGGATTTTCAGTCCTCTGCTCTACCAACTGAGCTACCTGGGCCCGAGGGGTGGGCTGCCTGAAGAGCGCGGAAAGTACCACGCCGAGGCAGGGCTGTAAATGCTGGCGGCGTGGCGTTCATTCCTCGCGGGAGCGGGCGGACCGAACCCCACGTTAGCGTGTGCGGTCGCGGACCAGGATGGCCAGGTCGCGGAGCGGGGCGGCGTTGGGGCCGAGGTTGGCGATTGACGCCAGCGACGTCTCGGCCAGCTCGTCGCTCAGCTTTTTTGCGCCTTCGACGCCGGCGAGTTTGACGAACGTCAGGCGGTCGGCGTCCTTGCCGACGTCTTTGCCGAGGTGTTCGGGGTTGCCGGTGACGTCGAGGATGTCGTCGGTGATCTGGAAGGCCAGGCCGAGGTTCTTGGCGAAGACTTCGATGCGGCCGAGGGCGGCGGGAGAGATGTTGGCCAGCATGCCGCCGACTGCGGCGGCAGCGACGAAGAGCGCGCCGGTCTTGCGCGAGTGGATGATCTCCAGCGTGTCGAAATCGAGGTTCGAGCCTTCGCTGTGAAGATCGATGGCCTCGCCGGCGATCGTGCCGTCCCATCCGACGGCATCGACGACGCGCTTGATCACCTGCTGCATCGTCCATTGGCGCGGATTCAGGGCCGCGTAGTTCTTCGCCACGAGACCGTAGGAGTGATTGAGAAGCGCGACGGCGGAGAGAATCGCCAGATCCTCCCCGAACTCGCGGTGCAACGTCGGTTGGCCGCGGCGCAGCAGCGCATCGTCCATCGACGGGAGGTCGTCGAGGATCAGCGACGAGGCGTGGATCATCTCCATGGCCGCGGCGGCGTCGGCGAGTTTCTCCGGCTTGCAGCCGGCCGACTCGCCCACCGCCATCAGGAGGACGCCGCGCACGCGCTTGCCGGGCGAGGTGAGTGCGCGCTTCAGCGGCTCGGCCAGAACCTTGGGCGCGCCGGCGCGTTGGGCGATGTTTCGGAGCGCTTCATCGATGAGCGCGCGCCGCGCGGCGAAGTAGTCGTTCACTCGGAGCGCATGGTAGCATCGGCCTCTCCGGCTTCAGGAAACCTATGAACCTAAGACACTTCGGGCGCGCCCAGCAGATGTGGGTTCTGGTGGTTGCCTGTTTCGTCCTGTTCGCGATTTTTCTGCTGCTCGTGCCGGGTGTGACGTTCGCGATCTGGTGGCGCGCTCTCATCGCGGCGTTCCTTGCCTCCGGGATGACCATCGCCAGTTTCCAATGGTGGCTCGGCAAAGTCTTCCGCCGCCAGGACTCATCGATCGCGCTGCTCAACCGCATCACCGCCGGCGACCTCTCCCTCGCTGCACGCGAGATTCAACTGGCCACGCAGTCGGCGCGGATGTCGGCGGCGATGCGCGCGCTGGTCTCAAATCTCGAGCGGACGATCCGCCGTTTCGCGCAGTTGGCAACCGACGTGGCTACAGCCAGCGGTCAGATCAGCGGACGTTCGCGTGTCCTCGCGCGCGGCGCAGGCGAGCAGCTCCTCTCCACCGAATCGACCTCCGCCTCGGTCGGCCAGATCGATCAGTCGATCAACAACGTGCGGACGTCGATGGAGGATCTCTCTGCGAACGCCGAGGAGACGTCGACGTCGATTCTGGAAATGTCGGCGTCGATCGAGGAAGTGAGCCGCATCGCCGACACGCTGGCCGAGTTCGTCGAGCAGACCTCCTCGGCGTTCGAAGAGATGAGCGCATCGATCAACGAGGTGGCCACGAACACGGAAAGCTTCTCATCGTTCGCGATTCAGACCGCCAGCTCGATGGTGGAGATGAATGCGACGACCGAGGAGATTGGGAAATCGGCGAAGCAATCGGCGGAGCTTGCGCGCTACGTGAAGGAAGCGGCCAACGAAGGGCGCGTGGCGGTCAGCGGCACGGTCGAGGGGATGCGCAAGATTCAGGTTGCTGTCGATGAAGCGAAGGTCGTCCTCGGCGAGCTTGGCAATCGCTCGCAGGAGATCGGCGAGATCGTGCGCGTCATCGACGAGATCGCGGGCCAGACGAACCTGCTGGCGCTGAACGCAGCGATCATCGCGGCGCAGGCGGGTGAGCGCGGCAAGGGATTCGCGGTCGTGGCCGACGAGATTCGCGACCTTTCCGAGCGTACCTCGGTGTCGACAGACGAGATCCGCACGTTGATTCAGAACGTGCAACGCGCCGTGGAGCGGGCCGCGGAGCAGATGACGATCAGCAGCGACCGCGTCTCGGACGGTGTCGGCCTCACTGCCCGCGCCGAGCAGACGCTCGACAAGATCCTCGAGATCACGGCGCGCTCCACTAGCTCGATTGCCGAGATCGCGCGTGCCACCGAGGAGCAATCGCGCGGCAGCGCCGCGGCAACGGCGGCGATCGAAGAAGTGACGAAGATGGTGCAGCAGACCGCCAGTGCGACGCAGCAGCAGTCGCAGACGGCGCGCAAAGTCGGCGAGCAGACGTCGATGGTTCGCGATTACACGAAGCACCTCAAGCGTGCCATGTCGGAGCAGGAAACGGGCAGCCGCGCCATCAGCCGGGCCATGGAAAACATCATGGGGCTGGTGCAGACGGTGCTGGAGTCGACGTCGGTTCTGGCCACGGAGAGCGCCGCCATCGTCAAGGCGATGGGCGTGATCCAGCAGGCCACGCGCGAGTCGAACGTTTCCATCGGCGATCTGAATCAGATGGCGAACACGTTGTCACACGAGTCGACGCTGCTCAATTCGGAGCTCGGCCGCTTCACGCTGCCGACGCCTGCCGAGGGCGGACGGCTGATCACGTCGACAGTGTTGTGGCAGCAACTGACGTTCGATCCGATCCACATCGGCGCGGCCGCGCTGGGCTACATGTCGAAAGCGATTCACGCGCATCTGGTGATGTACGGCGAAGGGGCGGAGCTGATTCCGGGTCTGGCGGAGCGATGGGAAGTGCTGGAGCAGGGGCACGTCTATCGCTTCCACCTGCGGCGCGGCGTTCGTTTTCACAACGGCCGGACGCTCGAAGCGAAGGACGTTCACGATTCGCTCGTGCGGTTGCTGCTGCCGGACCTCAACTCGCAGTCGAGCTGGATCATGCGCGAAGTGCGGGGCTCGGCGGACGTCAGTGAAGGACGCACCCGCACACTCAGCGGGATTCAGGTCCGCGACCAATACACGGTCGACATCATCCTCGACGAGCCGCTGGCGTTTTTCCTCTCGCTGCTGACGATGCACGAGGCGGCCATCATCCCGAGCGAGGAAGCGCGCGATCCGGAACGCTTTCGCCTGCATCCGGTCGGCGCCGGTCCGTTCCGGCTGGCCGAGGCGGTCGAAGGGGAACGCGTGCGGATGCAGCGCAACCGCGACTACTTCATCCCGGGTATCCCGCATCTCGACGATCTCGAGTTCCGCCTCGATCTGCGCAGCTTCCGCGACGTGGCCCAGTCCTTCCTGCGCGGCGAGATCGACGTCGCGCACGGCGTGCCGCTCAACATCGTGAGCGAGCTGCGCGCCGATCCGAGCATCGCGCCGTACATGCTGACGACGATTCAGCTTCACACGTCGTACTTCGGCTACGACTGCTCGGCGCCGCCGTTCAACCGCGTCGAGGTGCGGCAGGCAGTCAATCACGCCATCAACCGCGACCGTATCAACGAGCGCGTCTTCGCCGGCCTCGGCGTCGTCGCCAAATCCCTCCTCCCTCCCGGCCTCCTCGGCTACGACCCGAATATCCGCGGCATCGAGTACGATCCGGAGCGAGCCCGCGCGCTGATGCGCCAGGCCGGCCATTCCGGCGGACTGCGTGTCGAGTACCGGACATGGGACACCGACGAGTTCAACAACTCCGGCCAGTTGCCTCTGATCATCGAGGACCTCGCGGCCATCGGCATCGACGTGAACGTAACGATGCATTCCGCGGTCGAGGCGCGCAAACCGCTGGCGCGTCCGGGCCACGGCATGTTCTTCTGCGGCAACTGGTACGCCGACTTCCCCGACTCGGATAATTTTTTCTACGTCTTCTTCCACAGCGGCGCGCATTCCGTGCGCGGCTTCTACTTCCACAGGGACGACGTCGACGCGCAGATCATCGAAGCGCGCCGGACGAACGATCCCGAACGCCGCGAGGAGATCTACCGCGAGCTCAATCAGATGGTCGTCCGCGAAGCGCCGCTGGCGACGCTCTTCCACGAGCGCTTCTTCGTGCTCCAAAAGCCGGAAGTGCGCGGCCTGCGAACGTCGCTCGTGCCGCCCCCCGTGCGGTATCACGAGACGTGGATCGAAGAGTAGGGAGAGGCCAGAGATCAGTGGTTAGAGATCAGTGGCAGCGGTCAGGGGCTATCTATCTAATCTCTAATCTCTAATCTCTAATCTCTAATCTCTAATCTCTAATCTCTAATCTCTAATCTCTAATCTCTAATCTCTAATCTCTAATCTCTGATCTCTAATCTCTGATCTCTAATCTCTAATCTCTGATCTCTGATCTCTCGATCTCTGACATCTGATCTCGCCGCCCCGAGATGTACACGCCCGCGAAAATCATCGCGGCAGCCAGAATCACGATCGGACGGATCTGCTCGTGCAGAAAGATCGCCGCCAGGAAAATCGTGAAGACCGGTTGCAAGTACGTGTACGCGGCGACGACGGAGCTGTCGGCGTACTTCAGCGCCCAGGCATTCATCAGGTACGCCGCGACTGTCGGCCCGACGATGACGAGACCCAGCGCCAGCCACGCTCTCGATGGGATCGCCGCCCATGGCTCGTGCATCATCGGCCAGGCGGCGATCGGCAGCATGACCACGGTGCCGACGGCGAACATCCGCGCGATCACCCGCCTCGCCGATAGCCGCGACATCGCTGGCTTCGAGAGCACGAGATAGAGCGCATAGGCGAGCGAGTTCCCGATGATGAGCAGGTCGCCTACGAGCGATTTCATGGTCCCCGCAAATCCTTCTCCTCCAACGACCACCAGCGCTCCCGCCGCGGCCAGCGCGATGCCACCGATCTTCGCGGCTGTGGGCCTCTCGCGTCCGATCACGATTGCCGCACCGAGCGCAAAGACCGGGATCGTCGTGATGAGAATCGACGCGACATGCGCGGTGGTGAAAGCGAGGCCGGCAAGGAAGAGCGACTGGTTGATGACGACGCCGAGGATTGCGAATCCTGCCAGGCGCCAACCGTCGCCCGGGGCGAGCGGCGCAGCGCCGCGCTCGCGGAAGAAGACATTGATGATCAGGGCCGAAGCGGCCACGCGGAGCCAGGCGAACGTCAGCGGGTGAAACGCGTGAAGGCCGACCTTCGAGATGATGTAGTTGAGCGAGAAGAGTACCGATACGCCCGCCATGGCGCCGTGGAGGAGAAAAGGGCCTGGATGCTTTCGCAAGGGGCGGGCATCATAATCGCGTAAACAGTCGGGCCGGGACGCCCGTCCAAAGCCTCGTGGGAACCGTAGCGGCATTTCCAGTGAACCCGATCAGCGAATCAGCCCCGACCGACAGCGAGCTCATCGCCAGAACGCTCGGCGGCGACGGCAACGCCTTCGGCATCCTCGTCGACCGGTTTCAGCGCAAGATCTACCGCGTCGCCTACGCCATCGTCCGCGACGACATGGAAGCCGACACGATCACGCAGGACACCTTCGTCCAGGCCTACACGCATCTGGCCCGGTTCCAGGGGCGGTCGGAGTTGGAAACCTGGCTGACGAGGATCACCATCAACCGGTCGCGCGACTGGCTGCGCCGCAGAAAGTTCGTCAGCCTTTTCTCGCACGATGACGAGAGCGATGAGCGCCAGTACGTCATCGAGCCGGTCGATGAGCGGCCCGACGCTGAACGGCAGTTGATGGCCCACCAGCTTCGCGCGGCCATCACCCGCGCCGAGCGGTCGTTGTCATCGCAGCAGAAAATCATCTTCCGTTTGAGGCATTATGAGAACCATTCGCTCGAGGAGATTGCAGAGCTTCTCGGGTTGCGCTCCGGAACGGTCCGCGCGCATTTGTTCCGTGCAATCCACAAAGTGCGCAAAGAGCTCGCCGAGTGGGTCACAGTGAGAGAGGTCAGCGATGAAGCACTTTAGCGAAGCAGATTTACTGGAGACGTACTACACACAGCCCGGCGAATCGATGCCGGTGATGATGCATCTGGCCAGCTGCCACGATTGCGCGGCGCGTTACGAGCGCCTCGAACAGAAGCTGCGCCAGGCCGCCTCATGCAACACCGAAAAGCCGGCGACGTTCTGGACGCGCCAGCGCCTGCAGATCATGCGCCGCGTCGATGCGCAGCAGGCGCATGCGAGTTCAGTCGCGCGCACGCTGCGCGTCGCTGCCGCCGCCATCCTCGCCTTCTTCCTCGGCGGCGCCGTCGTGTACGAGACGATCCAGCCCGCGCAGCAGCCGGCGCCGGTCGTCAGCGTCGCGAAAGCCGCGCCGGTTACGACAGCCCCGCCCGCACCCGCCGCGAGCGACATCATCCACGACGCCTGGCAGTCGGACGAGCTGAAAGACTTCCACAACGTCGTGGAGTGGGAAGCGTGGGTTCCCGAGGGCAAGACCAAGCCAAATCAAGGAAGCTCGTTGTGAAGCGCGTCCTTTTTGCACTGCTCGTCCTCGGTCTCGCCACCTCGGCGTTCGCCCAGAATCTCCCGCCCGGCAAGTGGTGGCGGCGCCCGGAAATCGTGCAGACGCTGAATCTCGCTGAGGAACAGCAGGACAAGCTCGAGACGATCTTCCGCACGGCGTCGAGCGATCTGATCGACCTTCGCGGCGAGGTGGAGAAGCAGAACATCAATCTGCGCGGCGACCTCGATCAGGCGCAGCTCGACCGTGCGGCCATCCGCCGCGACGCGCAGAAACTGTCCGAAGCGCGCGGCCGCCTGTTCGAGCGCGAGCTGATCATGCTGACCGACATGCGCGCCGTCCTGAACGACGCACAGTGGAACCGCATGCGCAGCGGCCTCCTCGAGCGCCTCGGCAACGCGAACCCGCAGCGCCAGAACAGAAACGACCGCCCGAACCCGCGAAGACAGAGGTAGGAAGGTTCTTTGGTTGCTGAGTTGCTTGGTCGCGGTCGTAGTTCGCGCGAAGGGACCGATCACCACAGGGACACAGAGGTCACTGAGATCATCGCTGCAACTCTGTGATCTCTGCGCCTCTGTGGTGCATGGTTTTCGAAATCCCACCACTCATCAACCGAAACCGCGTCGCGTCGTACCGCAACCCCATCAGCTTCCCCTTGTGGATGTCGACGCTGCCAGGAAGCGTGACGCGAAGCATGAACGCGTCGCTCAGCAACCCTCGCGCATGCCACAAGCCATCGTAGAAGCACGCCTCTTCGACGCCGAAGATCAGGTCTGATTCTTCGCCGGCGGCGGCAAGCGTGAAATCGCCGGGCCGGACGAGCGCGATGCCGCTTCCCTGAAACGCCGGCATCTCCACTTCCCACGATCCGATCACCGACTCCACGACGTTCCCGCGAATCGTGATGGGAAGGACGTTCACGTCGCCCGTCGCCATCGCTGCTGCTTCGCTCTGCGGATCGCCGTAGATTTCGGCGGGCACGCCCTGTCGCACGACGCGGCCGCCGTCGAGGACCACGACACGATCGGTCGCGCCGATCTCGATCAACGACGATGGCGCGGTGATGACCGTCGTGCCGAGGACGCGCAGCGTGCGGTACCACTCATCGACGACTCGCACGCTCTCCGCCGGATTGAGCTTCTCGAGGATCCGGTCGGCGACGAGGATCGCCGGCTTCAGGATCTCGATTTGCGCGAGATGCGCCCACACCTCCTCGGATGACGAAAGCGTGTCGAGGCGGCGATCGAGCATCGCGTCGATCCCCCATTTTGCAGCCGCGAGCGTGACCTCCTGCTGACGATCTTCGCGATCGATCGTCCGCTGCCGCGCCGCAGCGATCAGCAGATGGCGCACCGACCAGCGTCCCGGCGCGTCGATCGACGACGTCGCATGCAGCAACGGCCTGCGCGCCGCCTTCACATCGTTGACGACGCGCGAGCCGATGCGCACCTCGCCCGAGGCGGGCCGGATCGCTCCGGCGATGATTCGCAAGATCGTCGTCGCGCCGCAGCCGGCAGGGCCAACGATCCCAGTGTGCGTCGATCGCGGGAACGTGATCGAGACATCGCGCAGCGCAAAGTGAGCGCGAGCAAACGAAAGGTTGTGAACCGAAACATCAAGCATTGCGACGATTGTAGGGGGAGACAGAGACAAGAGATCAGAGACTAGAGATCAGGTGAGCCCCTTGCCGTTCGTCTCTGATCTGTTGTCTCTTCGTTTCATTCGCCCGCAGGCCGGAGATTGGCAACCGGAAACAAAAGATCAGGCTACCCCTTGTCTCTGATCTCTGATCTCTGTCCCAAACAGTCGCGCACGGTACGCCACTTGCAGACGCCTTTGCCGTTCTCGGATCACTCAAACCTCAACGAAACCGACGGAGCACAGGTGAGCATTCAAGCCCGGCGAACGCCGTTCAAACTGCGCAAGCTGCTCGTGATCGATGACGACACGAAATTGCTCGCTCTGTATCGCGATCTTCTTCTGCCCTACGGCTTCCAGGTTCTCACCGCTGCGGACGGAGAGGACGCCATTCCGATCGTCGAGCAGAATCCCGACATCCTGCTCGTCATCCTCGATCTGGCCATGCCGCGCATGGACGGACGCGAGTGGCTGCGCTGGTTCCGCGGCTGCCGCAAGGAATCACCCGTCATCATCATCTCCGCCTACCATCTCGACGCGCGCGACGAGGATCTGAAACCGGCCGTGGTTCTGGAGAAGCCGTTCCAGGTCGCCGAGCTCCTCGACCTCGTCGGCCTCTTCTGCGGTCTCGGCACGCCGATGGCCAGCGAAGCGTAGACTCGCCCCCCACATGGCTCGCGTCGGCATCATCGGCACCGGTTGGGGAGCGCGCGTTCAGGTTCCTGCATTCCGCGAAGCAGGACTGGAAGTCGTCTCGATTGCCGGACAGAATCCTGACCGCACGCGCCGCATCGCAGCCGAGCTTCATCTGGATGCGTTCGACGATTGGCGCGCGCTGGCCGCATCGAACGTCGATCTCGTCACGATCGTTACGCCGCCATCCCAGCATCTGACCATGACCACCGCCGCGCTCGATGCCGGCAAGCATGTGTTGTGCGAAAAGCCGACAGCGCTGAATATCGCTGAGGCAGAGCAACTCGTCGCCGCCGCGCGAAACCATCCCGATCAACTGACACTCATCGACCACGAGCTGCGCTTCCTCCCCTCGTTCCGCGGCGCTCGCGAACGGATCGGCGAACTTGGCGGGATTCGCTACGCCGAAGTTCGGTACGCAAGTCCGGGGCGAGGAGATCGGAGCAGAGGTTGGAACTGGTGGAGCGATGCGAAACAAGGCGGCGGAATCTGGGGCGCCGTCGGCTCCCACTTTGTCGACGCACTCCGATTCCTCGGCATGGAGATCGAAGCCGTGCAAGCGACGCTGCAGACCATCATCGACGAGCGCCCGTTCGAGAACGGCAAGCGCAAGGTGACATCCGACGATTTCGCCGCCGTGAATCTGCGCCTCGCGGGCGGCGCCATCGCTGCGATGACGTTCAGCGCAATTGCCTCCGGTCCCGACGAGCCGACCACGCTGACCATCCACGGTGAAGATGGCGCAATGCGCCTGATCGGCGAAGAGCTGCTGACCGCGATGCGCGGCGAGCCCTTCACCCTCGCCGCGGGCGACGACCTCGCACCGCGCCGCGGCAACTCCGCCGGCGGCGCGTTCGGCAGCGGAACGTTTCTCCTCGGCCTTGCGCTTCGTGCCACGCTCGACGATGGCAATCGCGAGGCACTGGAAGGCGCCGCCACATTCGCCGACGGCCTCGTGCAACAGCGCGTGCTCGACGCCGCGCGCGAGTCCAGCGCGAACGGCGGTGCTTGGGTAACGATTTAGTCGTCACCGATCAACGTGCTGTCATTCCGAGCGGGCGGGGCGGCGGGGGGCGAGGAATCCCCTGCCGATGAGCGACGCCGTTGCTTCGCGGCGCTGTGAAAAACCGTGCAGTAGAACGAGCCTCGCTCCGTGGGCAGGGGATTCCTCGCCCACCACACCCCGCCCGCTCGGAATGACAGCCTGCACGTCATCGCGCGTAGCCGACAACGCGCGAAGCGCATCCAACCGACAACCGACAACGCGTGAATGGGCGCGCGAACGCGCGCCCATTCACGCAGATTCACTTCACCACCGGCACTCCCGCCGCCAGCTTGTTGAACGCCGGCAAATCCGTGTCCCAGATCGCTTTCAACTTCGCCAGCTCCACGTCGATCTTCGCCACGAGCTCATCGCGAACCTGAATCTGCTGCGCGGTGGGCGCGTACGGACCCGACGCCGCGGAATCGCCGACGCCGGCCAGCTTGTCGTTCAGCCGGATCGGATAGTTCAGCGGGTCCTGCGAGCTCTTGTTCTTCGTCTGGTACAGCGCCTCTTCGACCGCGGTCATCTTCTTGTCGAGATCCGTCGCTGCAGCCACGATCGGTTTGTTGTCAGCAACGCGCTTCTTCACATCCGTGAGCTGTTTACGCACCTCGCGGATCCTTGTGATCTGCCCGTTCACCTCGGAGAGTTTGTCGTGAACGCTCGTGACGAAATCGAACTGCGCTTTCAGATCGGCTGCGGTGGCGGTGCTGCGCGGGTCCTGCTTCACCTCGAAGGGAACCGTCGCGGTCTGATCGCCGGCCGTCAGCTTCGCCTGATACGTTCCCGGCACGACGCGCGGTCCGGTCGTCCCGCCGCTCCACATCACGAGGCCCGGAAAACGCTTCGCCTCGTTCGTACGCAGATTCCACGTGAATCGATTGTGGCCGTTGACGACCTCGGTGAGCTTGTTGGAGTCGCGCCCGCGCCGTCCGCCTTCATCGCCACCCTCGTCGTCAGCCGCATCACCAGCAGGATTCTGCTCCGCCGCCGCTCCCTCCGATTGCACGCCTTCCTTCTTCTCGGGAGCAGCCGGTGAGACAGAAGCAGACGCCGCTGCTGCATTGCTCGCTGCGGCCGTACCCGACGCCTCTCTCGGCTTCGACGGCTCGGCTTGGACGGTTCCGGTGAACTCGCGAATGACCTTGTTATCGCTGCCCAGAATTGCCAGCGTGACCTTGGTGCCCACCTTCTGGTCGTGCAGGTAGTAGTCGATGATCGCGCCGTTCGGCGGATTGCTCCCCTGCCCTCCCCCACCACCGCGCCCTCCCCCGCCGCCCGTCCGCCAGGTCAGCGCAGGCGTGAAGACGTGCAGCGGCTTCGATGCGACATCCGGCGTGAGCTGCCGGAGCGGCTCGAGATTGTCGAGCATCCAGAATGCGCGGCCGTGCGTCGCCGCGATCAGCGCATCATCGTGAACCAGCAGATCGTGGATCGGGACGATGGGAAGTTTGTACTGGAGCGGCTGCCAGTGTCCGCCGTCGTCGTATGAAACGTAAACGCCGCGCTCCGTGCCGGCGTAGAGCATGCCGCGTTTCTTCGGATCGGCGCGGATGACGCGGGTGAACTCCGTCGCAGGAATCCCATCGACGATCTTCGTCCACGTCTTGCCGTAGTCGCTCGTCTTGTAAAGATAGGGATGGAAATCGTCCCACTTGAAGTTCGTCGCGGCGAGGTAGGCCGTGCCCTTATCGGTCGGGCTGGCGTCGATCTCGTTGATCATGATCCATTCCGGCATGATCGTCTTCGGAGGCGTGACGTTGTCCCAATGGCCGCCGCCGTCGCGCGAAACGTGAACGAGGCCGTCGTCCGAGCCGACCCAGAGCACACCTGCTTCGACCGGCGATTCGGCGCCGTAGAAGATCGTGCCGTAGTACTCGACGCTCGTGTTGTCCTTCGTAATCGGACCGCCGCTCGGCGCGCCTTTGGCCTTGTCGTTGCGCGTCAGGTCGGGGCTGATCGTCTTCCAGCTCTGGCCGGCGTTCGTCGACTCCATCAGGTACTGCGATGCGGCGTAGACCTTGTTCGGGTCATTCGGCGAAAAGAAGATCGGGAAGTTCCACTGGAAGCGATGCTTGATGTCCGCGGCGCCCCAGCCCATCGGATTGTCGGGCCACGGATTGACGTCGCGCGTTTCGCCGGTGCGGTGGTTCACGATCGTCAGCAGGCCGCCGTACGAGCCGCCGTAGACGATGTCGGGGTTCTTCGGATCGGCGACGATGTAGCCGCTCTCGCCGCCGGCCGTCTCCTCCCAATCGCGCGGGCCGATGCCGCCGCCACCGCTGCGATGCCGGATGCGCACTGCCGTGTTGTCCTGCTGCGGCCCGAGGATGCGATAGGGAAAATCGGTGTCGACGGAAACGCGGTAGAACTGCGCGGTCGGCTGGTTGTCCTGCTTCGTCCAGTTCAAGCCGCCGTCGGTGGTGACGTTCACGCCGCCGTCATTCGCCTCAATCATCCGCTTCGGATCGTCCGGCGCGATCCAGAGGTCATGGTTGTCGCCGTGCGGCGTGTTGATCGCGCTCCACGTCCTGCCACCGTCTTTCGTTTTGTGGAAGCGGACGTTGACGACGTAGGCCGTGTCTTCATCTTTCGGATCGGCGTAGATCCGCGAGTAGTACCAGGCGCGCTGACGAAGGTCGGCGGAGTCGGTCGTCTTCGCCCATGTATCGCCGCCATCGCGGGAGCGGAAAACGCCGCCTTCTTTCGCTTCGACGATGGCATAGACGTTCTGCGGATTCGAAGGGGAGACGCTGACGCCGATGATGCCAAGCGTTCCCTTCGGCATCCCTTTGTTCTTTGACAGCTCCTTCCAGGTATCGCCGCCGTCGGTCGATTTCCAGAGCGCCGATCCGTCGCCGCCGCTCTCGAAGAAATAGGCGCCGCGCCGGAAGCGCCAGGTCGATGCGTAGAGGATGCGCGGGTTGGACGGGTCCATGTTCAGATCGACAGCGCCGGAGTCGCGATTGACGAAGAGGACGCGATCCCACGTCTTGCCGCCGTCGCGCGAGCGATACACGCCGCGCATGTCGTTCGGCCCGAACGCGTGCCCCATCGCTGCGACGTAGAGCAGATCGGGATTCGAAGGATGGACGCGGATGCGCGAGATCTGCTGCGAGTCATCGAGCCCGATGTGCGTCCAGCTCTTCCCCGCATCGGTCGATTTCCACATCCCCGCGCCCGGCGAGACGTTGCCGCGAATGGTCTCTTCACCAGTTCCGACGTAGACGACGCTCGGATCCGACGGCGCCACCGCCACCGCCCCGATCGTCCCGCCGAAGAATCCATCCGAGACCGGCTTCCAGCTTTGCCCGCCGTCCGTCGTCTTCCAGACCCCGCCCCCCGTCGAGCCGAAGTAGTAAACGTTCGGCTGATCGACGATGCCGGCGACCGCGTCGGCACGCCCACCGCGATACGGCCCCACTTCGCGCCACTGCATCGCCTTGAGAACCGAAGCGTCCGGCAACGCCGGCGCAGTTGACTTGGGCGGCGTCGCCGCGTTGGCAACGGCAGCAAAGCAGAGGACGACCAGGAACACTCGCAGACGACGACTCATGCGCACTTCCTCCGAAGCGCGCATGTTTACCACATGGCCAAGGCAGGTTGCTGGGACTTCTGATGCGAATTGCCCGGTGGAGCGCGCGGAAAACACGCGAGCTACTTGCCGTGGTTTGCCTGGGCCCTAAGACGACAGGCTCGTTAGCGGGTTTCTGGCTTCTTCAGCAACTGCTCCCGCGTCGGAATGCGATCGAGCAGCTCTTTCGCGAACGCCCGGACATTCGAGCTCCGACTGTTGCGTACCAGCTCGGAAGCGATTGTTCGCGCTTCATCCGACGCATTGGCGGCCACGTACAGATTTGACTGTTGCCGGGCGGTACTCTCCGCCTGTTCGTAGTACTGCACGATCAGCAACTTGACCTGCTCTGTAAATGACTTGTTCGGAAAGCGCTTCACCAACTCGATCACGACTGGCGATGGCCCCTCACCATCTCTCGGGAGAAAAATCGCCGCAAACAGCATGTACTGCGATTTCGGATGGCTTTGGTTCACGAACTTCGCAAGTTGCCACGGCCGATTCACCCATGACTGTTCGTCCCACTTCTGGTCCCTCATCCATTCCCATACTGCCGCATCTTCGGGAGATGAGAGCACAACCGTGAGAATATTCTCATCGGAGACCAGAGCGCTCGTTCCGTCAAAACTACCGTTTGGTTTCACGTCGGGCGCCAGAACTGCCCGAAGGCGATAACGCCCCGGCGTCCATAGACGCTGGTCCATGAACCACGGCGATCCAACGATCCCGATGGCGGGATCGAAACGCAACTCGCGTGAGGCGTGACTCGCAACAGTGCGGAGATGTTCCGGCAGAAGTTGACCTCCCGCCGTCTCCGTTGACATGGTGAACGAGCGGACGGTGAATGTCTTTCCGGCATCGTTCATAGCCACGAGCCAGAGCACCGGAGGTAGCTGCAACTCCTCCTCGCCGGGATTGGAGACTATGACGCTCAAGCCTGTCGGCGTGCCCGGCAGCAGCGAACGCTCGTCGAGAATGAGCCGGACGGATGTGGCCGTGCTGGCGAAAGCGGCCGAGCTAACGAATGCGACGCAGAAAAGTGCGGCAGAGAGCGTTCTGTGCATCGATTTTCCCCTCATGGCTTCGGCTCTCCTGTTTTGCGGATGTCGATGTATTCACTATCGGCCGTCGTCGGTGAGTTCCCAACATAGTGAAACTTCACGATGCCGTCGCCGTATTGCCCGCTGTTCTGGGGGCCGTTCCCCTGGCAGAACTTAGTTCCATCGGCATAGCTGTTCCTTGTGCACTCATTGTCGGGGTAGTTTTGGTTCACTTTCCACTGATGCGCGATCTCATGCACGAGCACCTCGCCACTGACCACGTTTGGGTCGAGTCGTTTGATCAGCAACTTTGAGCCTGGGCGCGTGCCGTCATCAATGGACTGCCGCCACACGTATGAATACGTTGTCCCGGACGTCGTTCCGATGGGAATCCGCTGGCCAGCAACCGGGTCCGGCGCAATAGGCGCGCTCGTTGCCGCGGCGATCACCATTCCAGAGTTGGACGGCGGTTGGACCTGAGTCCGCGCTGCGAACCATTTGCCGCCCACATAGGTCATCGCGAGATCCGTCATCGAGTTGTAGAGTGGCACCCCGACCCCGCTGGTGTTTGTTTTCACGACGTCCACGAATGCCTCGGCGAACGCGCCGGCGAGGTACTGCTCGCTGAAGTGATACAGCGGATCGCCCGCGCTCAGATCCGCGATCGCGTCACCGAGTTGGAGGCTCCCAACGTTGATGTCGCGGTAGTAGGCCTTCATCAACGGCGCGTCGAGTGTGATTGCGTAGGCACCCGCGTGAGACGGGTCGCTGTTGCGCGCCACACCTACGATGGTCCGATCCTCCGAGTAGAATCCATCCACGTCGTAGTCGGCCATACGCAGATAGCTCGGTGCGTGGACGAGCCGAACGCTGTTCCCTTTCTGAAACCCGCGGGCGTCGACGTACACGACGGACGCGCCAACCAGACTCCTTTCGGCAAGTAACTGGCTCTCGCGGTACATCTCATCTTCTTCGACGTACATTCGCTTCCACGCAGTGATGACGGGCGTCGTCTGGCAGCCGGAGCTGGGGCTACACACGAAGTTCGAGTCGGTAGTGAGCGCTGGATCGGAGCTGGCTTGGACCTGATAGTTGTCGCCCGACGCATGCAGGGTCGTTTTGAGAACAACGCTCACCGTGCCTGATGCGGGGAGCGTCACACTCGTCGTCTTGCCGCCCGAAATCGTCCCGCCTGCGGTATCGATGTTGTCGTCCTTCTGATGGGGCGTTCCGTATGCCGCCGTGTCTTCCGGATCGATCACTTTGAGGTAGACGACTGTGCCCGCAGGAGCGGCGCGGACTCGGAGAGAGATTGGGATCTCGCCGTCGGTGCTCTGGCCTGTCGGATATGTGTACGTGCTTCCGAAAGAATCACCGAACTTGTGCGTGAGAACTCGCGTACCGGCGGCGATCAGATCGAACTGCGGGCAGGTCGACGGCGGCGGATCAGTAACCGAGACCCCCTGCTGTTTGTATTCATAGCCGGACGTACTCGGGTCGGAAGCATATGCGTAGACGGTGTGCGAGCCGATCGAGTTGCATGCGAATGACACAGACTGCTGTCCTCCACACGGAACACTACAGCTGGCCCCTGCGAAGGCCGGATCATCAAGGTTCGCTCCAGCGCAACACTGGGATCCAGATAACCCAGTAAACGTGACGACAATCGTGTTGCCGTTCGCGCTCGCCGTAAAGTCCCACGCGACGGCAGGCGCGGCGATTGCCAAAAGAGCCAGAAATAAGACTTGAGGCGGTAGTGGACGTGTACCACGCTGGTTTTTCACGAATCTGACCTCTCTCTGCTTGTCCGTTGCGATCTGGGAGTGGTCGAGATTATGAGATGGAACCGTATAAGTCAATCTTAACTTATAGATTCCACTAGGACACATCCACAGGAACGGGCGTCACCATCCATCCATCGAGATGATTTGCAGTGCACTTCGCCGGTCATGTATTTGACTCGCCACGCTCGGAATTCGTGGGCCGCGCAGAAACAAGAAACGCCGCCCGAAGGCGGCGTTTAGTCATCGATCTATTAATGTTGAACGGCTAGGTGTTCCCGCCCTCGCCCCCACCCTCGTTACCTCCACCCCTTGGCGCATCGGACGAACTACTGTCGCTGTTGAAGCGCGGTCCACCTTCGTGGCGTGGGCCTGAGTCACGGCGCGGGCCGCGGTCGTGATCGCGGCGAGGGCCGCGGTCTCCGGAGCCGCCACGTCCGCGGTCGCCGCCGCCACCGCGCGGACCGCGATCGCGATCGCCGCCGAAGCCGCCGCGTCCACCGCGGTCGCTGCCACCGCCACCCGGGCCGTCACGGCGCGGGGCGCGGGCTGCCGCAGCTGCTTCTTCCTCGGTCGGAGGCGGCAGGAGCGGTTTACGCGACAGGCGGATCTTGCCGCTGTCCGGCTCGATGCCGACGACCTGCACCTCGATCTCATCGCCGATCTGCATCACATCGGTCACCTGACCGACGCGGCCATGCGCCATTTCGGAAATGTGCAGCAGTCCGTCCTGACCCGGCAGGATCTCGACGAAGGCTCCGTACGGCTCGATGCGCTTGACGGTTCCTTTGTAGTTCGTGCCGATCTCGGCGGATGCCGTGAGGCCTTTGATGATGTCGATGGCGCGATTGGCGGACGCCACGTCGCTCGATGCGATCGTGACCTTGCCGTCGTCGGCAACATCGATCTTCGTTCCCGTCTCTTCGACGATCCAGCGGATGGTCTTGCCACCCGAACCGATAACGTCGCGGATCCGGTCCTTCGAAATCTGAATCGTGTAGAGGCGCGGTGCGAACTCGGAGAGCTCGGCGCTCGGACCGGTCACTGCCGCATCCATCTTGTCGAGGATGTGCAGGCGGCCTTCTTTCGCCTGTGCCAACGCCTTCGCCATGATCTCGCGCGGCAGACCGGCCACCTTGATGTCCATCTGCAGCGCGGTGATGCCCTTGCGCGTCCCGGCGACTTTGAAGTCCATGTCGCCTTCGTGGTCTTCCATGCCGGCGATGTCGGAGAGGATCGCCACTTCATTCGCGTGCTCGCCGGTGACGAGTCCCATCGCCACGCCTGCAACCGAAGCGCGCATCGGAACGCCGGCCTGCATCAGCGCGAGCGATCCGCCGCACACCGAGGCCATCGACGAGGAGCCGTTCGACTCGAGGATGTCGCTCACGATTCGGATCGTGTACGCGAACTCATCCTCGGGCGGCAGCAGCGCAGCCAACGCGCGGCGCGCCAGATTGCCGTGACCGATCTCGCGGCGGGCAGGGCCGCGCATGAACTTCACCTCGCCGACTGAGAACGGCGGGAAGTTGTAGTGGAGCATGAAGCGCTGGTGCGTCTCGCCTTCGAAGTCTTCGATCTTCTGCGCTTCCTGCGGCGTGCCGAGGGTGACGGTGACGAGAGCTTGAGTCTCGCCGCGGGTGAAGATGGCCGAGCCGTGCGTACGCGGCAGGACCTTCGTATCGATCGTGATCGGGCGAATCTCGTTGAACGAGCGGCCGTCTACACGGCGCTGTTCTTTGAGCATGAGGTTGCGGAAGATCTGCACTTCCATCTCGCCCCAGGCAGCGCCGACCGAAGTCAGGCGCTCAGTGTCTTCCGGGGGAACGGATGCGACGATCTCCGCTTTGAGAGCTTTGAGCGCGGCGTAGCGAGGGAACTTGCCGGTCGTCAGCATCGCGTCTTTGAGCCGCGAGCCGTAGGTTGACATCAACTCAGTCACCAACTCGTCGGTGAACTTCGCGGTGTAGGTGACATCGAGCTTCGGCTTTCCGGCCTCAGCGCGCAGTTCAAGCTGTAATGCGCAGAGGCGGCGGATCTCGGCGTGCGCGGCTTCGAATGCATCGAGGACGACGCTCTCATCGACTTCGCGGGCGCCAGCTTCGACCATGACGATCGCGTCCGGCGTGCCGGCCACGACGAGGTCGAGGTCACAGAGATCGCGCTGCGCGTTGGTCGGATTGACGACGATCTTGCCGTCGATGTAGCCGATGCGAACGGCGGAGATTGGATTCGGGAATGGGATCTCGGAGATCACCAGCGCCGTCGATGCGGCGTTGATCGCGAGGATGTCCGGATCGTTTTCACCATCGGCCGAGAGAACCAGGGCGATGATCTGCGTCTCCTGCCGGTAGCCCTTCGCGAACGAGGGGCGGAGGGGACGGTCGATGAGACGGCAGGTGAGAATTTCCTTTTCGGTGGGACGGCCTTCGCGTTTGAAGAAGCCGCCCGGGATGCGGCCACCGGCGTAGGTGTATTCCTTGTAGTCGACCGTGAGGGGCATGAAATCGCCGAGGACTGCGCCATCTTTGTAGCAGGCCGTGGCGAGGACGACCGTGTCGCCGTAGCGGATGACGCAGGCACCATTTGCCTGACGCGCAACCGCACCGGTCTCGAGCGAAAGCGTACGCCCGCCGATCTGGAGCTCTTTCTTGTACATTCGATTCCTTTGGTGCCCGAGGCCACTCATCACCTCGATGCGTTTGATTTGTCCGCTGGTGGCCGGACGATGGGATCCAGCCGGGAGGGGTACGCGTGGCGTGCCACGCGCAGAAAAACCTCGGGCGCACTCGCGTGCGCCCGTTTGCTGCGGACGCTTGCGCGCCCAGAACTTGTTACTTGCGGATGCCCAACCGGTCGATGACGGTGCGGTAGCGGTCCTGATCCGTCTTCTTCAGGTAGTCGAGAAGACGGCGGCGGCGGCCGACCAGCTTCAGGAGGCCGCGGCGGCTGTGATGATCCTTCGCGTGCGTCTTGAAGTGCTCCGTCAGGTAAGTGATGCGGTTCGATAGAAGCGCAATCTGCACCTCTGGGGAACCGGTATCGACGTCATGGACGCGATACGAGGTGATGAGCTCAGTTTTCTGCTCTTTGGTGGTTGACAAATCCATGTCTCCTTAAGACTTAAACCTTTGTAAATGCTACCGTCCGCTTTGAAACGCGACACCTTAACAGCGGCACGGAACAAAATCAATCCCGCGCCGCCTGGAGCTACGTCAGTCCGCTCGTGAACCAGCGCTTCTCCCGTAGAATTGCACCCATGGCGACGACGCGCGAACTGGCCATCCCGATCCCTCACGAGGCGATCGCCGACTTCTGCCGAAAGTGGGGCGTCCGGCGGCTGTCGTTCTTCGGGTCGGTGGTGAGGGACGACTTCGATCCGGAACGGAGCGATGTCGATGTGCTCGTGGAGTTGCGTCCGGATACGAAGGCGCGAGGACTGGCGTTTTTCGGCGCGGAGATCGAGCTGTCGGAGATTTTCGGAGGGCGAAAAGTCGAGATGATGACTGGGGTTCGCGAGGCATATCGCCCTTCGATCGAGCCCGATCTGGTCGTGGAATATGTCGAAGAAATCTGAGTCGCAGTACATCGAGGACATGGTGAGATATGCGCGGCGGGCAGCCGACCGAGTGCGTGGCCTATCCCGTCAAGAGTTTCTGGCAACGGTCGAGCATCAGGAGAAGGTCGCGTACAACCTCATGATCGTCGGAGAAGCGGCTTCGAAGGTCAGCGAGCAGACCCGAGCGACCTATCCAGGCATTCCGTGGAACCAGATCACAGGGATGCGAAATCAGATCGTTCATGGATACTCGGAGACCGAGCAGGCGACCTTATGGCAGACGGTCACTGAGGACATTCCCCTGCTGATCGCCACGCTTGAAGTGCCGCCGAACAAGTGATCCCGTCTCCCGTAGAATTGCGCCCATGACAACGACGCGCGAGCTGGCCATCCCTATCCCTCACGAGGCCATCGCCGCGTTCTGCCGGAAGTGGGGCGTGCGCCGTCTGTCCTTCTTCGGGTCGGTCGTTCGGGATGATTTCAACCCAGCAAGGAGCGATGTGGACGTGCTCGTGGAGTTCCGTGACCGCACGCCGGGTATGCGTTTTTTCTGGGACGTACCGAACGAGTTGGCTGAAATCCTGGGGGCGAGGAAGGTCGATCTTCTGACGTTCGACTCGCTACGCCCTTCGATACGCACGAGTGTTCTGGCTGAGGCTGTGCCCGAATATGTCGAAGAAGGATGAAGTCTCGTATTTGCAGGACATGCTTGCCTACTCGCGGCGGGCGCTTGATCGGATTCGCGGAATCTCGTCCACAGAATTCGAAGAGAGCGATCTCCGCTCAGAGTCCGCAGTGTTTCTGTTGACAGTTATCGGAGAAGCGGCCTCGAACATATCGAAGCAGAAGCAGGCACTTCATCCGGAAATCGCCTGGCCTCGCATCATCGGCATGCGCCACAGACTCGTTCACAACTCGGATATCAATCGTGCCGTCGTTTGGGACACTCTCACAAATGACTTGCCGCCGCTCATTCACGCTCTGGAAGCCATTCTTTCGGAGCCTGCGCCATAATCCGCCGCGCATGAAACGCCTCGTCTGCGCCCTCCTCGTCTCCGCCACCACCACCCTCGCCGCACCGATCCAGACGCCGTCCCAGTTTCTCGGCTTCGAAGTCGGCGCGGACCGCAAGCTTGCCGACTACCGCCAGATCGTTTCGTACTTTCATGCTCTGGCCGCCGGCTCGCCGCGCGTGAAGATCGAATCCCTCGGCAAGACGACGCTGGGAGAAGACTTCATCATGGCCGTCGTCAGCTCCGAGGGGAACATGCGGAACCTGGAGAAGATCCGGGAGACGTCGCGGAAACTGGCCGATCCGCGTGGGCTGTCCGAGGAGCAAGTGGCGCAGCTCGCGCGCGACGGCAGGGCCATCGTCCTCGTCACCTGCAACATCCACTCGTCGGAGATCGCCTCCAGTCAGATGGCGATGGAATGGGCACACGCGCTGGCTACGGCGAATGACGCCGAGACCAAGCGCCGCCTCGACAACGTCGTCCTCTTGCTCGTGCCGTCGCTCAATCCCGACGGCGAGATCATGATCACCGACTACTACCGCAAATACCTCGGCACGCGTTACGAGGGCGGCCGGCTTCCCTGGCTCTACCATCACTACGTCGGCCACGACAACAACCGCGACTGGTTCATGCTCACGCAGCTCGAGACGAAAGCGCTGAGCCGCGCCGTGTACCACGAGTGGTATCCGCAGGTCTGGGTCGATGAGCACCAGATGGGGACCGACGGACCGCGGATGTTCATCCCGCCATTTGCCGATCCGGTCGATCCCGATGTTCATCCGCTCATCTGGCGCGAGGCGAATCTGGTCGGCACCAACATGGCCTTCCGCCTCGAGCAGAAGGAAAAAGCGGGGCTGATTTACGGCTTCTCGTTCGATGCCTATTGGCTCGGCGGCACGCGCAACACCGGGTGGTGGAAGAACATCACCGGACTGCTGCTCGAGACCGCGTCGGCGCGCATCGCCTCGCCGATCGTGATTGATCCGAGCGAACTGCACGGCGGGTCGAAGGGCCTGATTGACTACAAAGCGACGGTCAATCATCCCCATCCGTGGGCCGGCGGTACGTGGCGGATGCGCGACATCATGGACTACGAGCGCATCGCCTCCGACGCGCTTCTGGAGACGGCAGCCGATCGCCGCGAGGATCTGCTGCGCGACGTTGCTGTGCGGGCCCGCGCCGCGGTGGCGTTTGGAACATCGAAGGCATATCGCATTCCGCACGACCAGCACGACTGGCCGACCGCGCAGTTTCTGGCGGCGCTGCTGCTCGAGCACGGCGTCGAGATCCTGCAGGCAGACAACGGCGATTACTGGATTCCGATGGCGCAGCCGTATTCGAAATTCCTTGTCGAGATGCTCGAGCCGCAGAGCTATCCCGAGGTGCGGCTGCAGCCGGGAAAGGAAATCCTGAGGCCGTACGACGTCGCCACGTGGACGCTGCCGCTGGCGATGGGCGTGACCGTCGAGAAAACCGTGATGCCGGCGAAGCTCGCGGCGAAACCGGTGACTGAGATCAAACCCGAGACGAAGGAAGTGCTCCTGCGTCACGCATCGCAGCCGAAGCCGCGCATCGCGATCTACAACCCCTGGGGCGGCGCGCTCGATGAAGGATGGACGCGCTGGCTGCTCGACAGCTACGGCTTCGCGCCGAAGTCGCTTCATCCGCAGGAGGTGAAGGCGGGACTGCAGAACCTCGACGTCTTCATCCTTCCCGACATCGACAAAGAGGAGATCGCGACCGGGCGCCGGGCCGGTGGCGAGGGATCGATGAAGTACGTCGACGATCTCCCTCCCGAGAATCGCGGCTCGCTCGAAAAGGAAGGAGCGCAGGCGCTGCGAACCTTCGTCGAGAACGGCGGCACGCTCATCGCCTTCAGCAGCAGTTGCGATTACGTCATCGACAACTTCAACATCCCGGTCCGCAACGTTCTGGCGAAAACGACGCCGGCCGACTTCTCGGTCCCCGGCTCGCTGGCCCGCGTCCACGTCCGCACGGACCATCCCGTCACGGCAGGGATGCCGGAAGAAACAGCCGTTTTCATCGATCACCCGATCGCGTTCGAGACCACGCTGCCAGGGAATGAGATGCAGCGCTGGGTACTGGCGACGTATCCCGAAGACTCGCGCGACGTTCTCCTCTCCGGTTGGATCAACGGCGAGGAGAAACTCACGCGCAAAGCCGCCGCGGTTGCGATGACGTTCGGCAAAGGCCGCATCGTCCTCTTCGGCTTCCGCCCGCAACATCGCGGCCAGACGCACGCGACGTATCCGATGATTTTCAACGCGCTGTACTGGGGCCGGTAGCCCGCAAACCATTTCTCACGCGAAGCCGCGAAGATCGCGAAGGAAAGCACGCAAACATCAACCTTCGCGTGTTCGCGTCTTCGCGTGAGAAAGAGCATGCCCAGAAACCCCGCGCAACGAACATCGTAGGTAACGCTCATGCGCACACTCACCTCGCTCGCCATCCTCCTCACCGCCACCACCGCCTCGGCTGGATTCTTCGGAGACTGCTCGTTCAAAGCGGCGCGCAGCGTGGCGGCACAATCGCCGGGAATCGCGCGGATCACCATCGTCGGACGGGCCGGAAGTCTGCGCGTCGACGGGCATCGCGGCGCCCCCGAGGTGATCGCGCGGGGAACGGCGTGCGCGTCGAGCCGCGGCCTCCTCGACGAAACCAAAATCGTCATGAGCCGCAGCGGATCCGAGCTGCGCATCGAAGCGGCGACGCCGGATAGTGAATTCTTCGGCGGCGCCTCGCTCGATTTCGAAGTCGTCGTTCCTGACAACGTTCCGCTGACGATTGAGGACGGCTCGGGCGAGATGACGATCCAGAACGTCGCTTCGGCCGATGTCACCGATGGCAGCGGCGAGCTGGTCATCCGCAACGTCAGCGACGCCCTCGAGGTCAACGACGGCTCCGGCGATATCACGATCGAAAACGTCTCCGGAAACGTCCGCATCAGCGACGGCTCGGGCGGTATCGAGGTTCACGGCGCCGGCAGCGTCGACATTCACAACGACGGCAGCGGCGAGGTCGAGATCGTCAACGTCAAAGGCGACGTCACGATCGGCAACAAAGGCTCCGGCAGCGTCGACGTTGCCGATGTCGGCGGCAACCTTCGCGTCCTCAACAAGGGCGGCGGCTCGGTGAACTGGCAGCGCGTGAGCGGGCGGGTGGATGTGCCGGAGCGGTTTCGGAGGTAGTGGGTGTCGGGTGTCGGCTGTCGGGTGTCGGGAGCAAACCATTCACCGACGCTGACATCCGAAATCCAACGCAGCCCAGCAGAGCACTCCCGAGAGCCGACACCCGACAGCCGACACCCAAATGCCCATGGTATTCTTCGCCTCCCTCCTGCGGGGTTAGCTCAGCGGTAGAGCGTCTGCTTTACACGCAGAGGGTCGCTGGTTCGAACCCGGCACCCCGCACCATCACCCACGTCACGGCCTTGGCGCAGTCCTTGCGCGAGCTGCCACCAACAGCCATGTTCTTCAACAAGAAAAAACGTGTCCTCCTGCTCGACGACGATCCCTCCATGCAGCGCCTCGTCGCAAAAATCCTCGGGCGTGAAGGCTTCCGCGTCGATGTCTTCCTCACTGGCCGCGAGGCCATCGCTGCCGTGAAAAACAACGCTTACGATGTCCTCCTCCTCGATCTGATGATGCCGCACGAAGGAGGGATGACGGTCATTCGCCACTTCCGAACGAAGGATCCGGCCATGCTCAAGCGGTCCATCCTCTTCACGGCCTCTCCCGACTCCCTCATCGACGCGCTTTCCGGCGAGGTATCAACCGTGGTACAGAAGCCGTTTGAACCGCAACAGCTCATCGACGTCGTACGCAAGATGAGCCTGTCATGAGCCGCGATGAAACCAACATCGAGTCCAACGTTCACGCTCGTCGCCGGCCACTACGCTATCGTCCGCCTGCACGCGGATGCCGCCATACCGCAGTGGGCGCACGGCGCGTTTCTCTCCATTACCCGTACCCACGATGAGCTGTCCATCGTCTGCGACGCGGCGAACGTGCCTGACGTCATCGCCGACCGCGGCTGGCGCTGTCTGAAACTGGCCGGTCCATTTCCGCTCGACCAGACCGGAGTCGCCGCCGCCTTCACGCGCGTGCTCGCCGACGCCGGCATAGCGCTCTTCGTCGTCTCGACCTACGACACTGACTACGTTCTCGTTCGTGATGCGGCTCTCGAACACGCATCGATGGCCTTGCGTGCGTCTGGTTACATCGTCAGGTAGCGGCCTCGCTCACCGACGAGCGAATGGAATGCGCGATGCAAAGCAGGCGGCGTGACCATTTCTGAGACGACGCCCGCAGCCGGCTCGGTCAGCCGCATCCGCTACAATCGCGCGCCGATGGAACCGAAGCTCACGGTCGTCGTCACAGGCCCTTCGAAAGACGAGCGATTCGTCCTCCATCACGCCACCGCTGCGCCGGTCTCCAACTTCGCAGATGACGTCCGGCGCGGCCTTACGGCAACGCCAAAGTTTCTCCTTCCTCACTACTTTTACGACGCGCTCGGATCCGCGCTCTTCTCGGCGATCTGTGAGCTGCCGGAGTACTACGTCACGCGCGCCGAGGATGAGATTCTGCGTGAGCGAAGCGGGGAGATCGCGGCGGCATTTGGATCGCCCGTGCGCCTCGTGGAGCTCGGCAGCGGTAGCGCAAGAAAAACGCGTCACCTCATCGAGGCAATTCTGGGACGGCAAGACACGCTCGAATACATCCCCGTCGATGTCGACGAAAGCATCCTGACCGCCAGCTCCCGCGAGCTCCTGGCCGACTATCCGCAACTCTCCATCAACGCAATCTGCGGCGATTTTCGAGAGCCCGCCTCGTTGCTCCAGCCCTACCTTCCACCCACCGGCGAGCGGACCATCGTCCTCTTCCTTGGATCGAGCATCGGCAATCTCGATCCCGACGAATCGGGCGCGATGCTGGCCAATCTGCGCACCGCTCTCGCTCCCGGCGATGCCCTCTTCCTCGGCGCCGATCTTCGCAAGTCCCCGTCGATCCTCAAGGCAGCGTACGACGATCCCCTCGGCGTCACCGCAGCCTTCAACCTCAACGTGCTCGGCCGCATCAACCGCGAGCTAGGCGGCACCTTCGACCTCGCGTCGTTCGAGCATCGCGCCTTCTACAACGAAGCCGCCGGACGCATCGAAATGCACTTGGTCAGCCGCGCAAGTCAGCGAGTCCTGATCGATGAATACGAAGTCGCGTTCGAGAAGGGCGAGTCGATCCACACTGAGAACTCCCACAAGTACGACGACGCCAGCCTCCGCGCTCTCGCCACTGCGGGCCGATTCTCGATCGAGCACCGCTGGACCGACAGCAATGGCTACTTTTCCGATCTGTTGATGGTGGCAACGTAGGTCGGACTCTTTAGTCCGACTGGAGGCGATGCCGGACTAGAGAGTCCGACCTACGTAACCCGGAGAATGCAACCGCGGACCCCGCTGTTCTTACTCGCGCTTCACGAAGTTTCTGAGTATCATTCGACTCCTGTGCCGGGGTAGCTCAGTTGGTTAGAGCACCAGATTGTGGATCTGGGGGTCGCCGGTTCGATCCCGGCCTCCGGTACCAAACTCCGCTTCGCTGAATGTTGAATTCAACATTCGGCCCCCTCTCCCGCTGAATGCCCGACACCGTCGAACCACGAATCTCCCGCGGTCTGCGTGACCTCCTGCCCGACCAGATGCTGGCCCGGCAGTCGATGATCGACACGATCCGCCACGTCTACGAGCTCTACGGATTCGTCCCTCTCAGCACGCCAGCGATCGAATTCCTCGACGTCCTCTCTGGCAGCGCGGGGCAGGAAGCGCAGCAATCGATCTTCCGCGTCTCGAACCCCGAAGAGGAAGCGCTCGGGCTGCGCTTCGATCTCACCGTTCCGCTGGCGCGCGTCATCGCGCAGTACCGCGACCTCCCTCGCCCGTTCCGCCGCTACCAGGTCGCGCCGGTCTGGCGCGCGGACAAGCCCGACAAAGGGCGCTTCCGCGAGTTCACGCAGTTCGATCTCGATTCCGTCGGCACCGAATCGGAGGTCGCCGACACCGAGATCATGGCCGGGATGTGCGACACGCTGTCCGCGCTCGAAGTCGGCCGCTACCTCGTCCGCTTCTCCAGCCGCGCCATGCTCAACCTGCTCCTCGACTTTTCCGGCATCAGCGCGGAGCAGGGCGTCGACGTCTTCCGCGTTCTCGATAAACTCGACAAGGTCGGTCTCGACAAAGTCTCGCGCGAGCTGATGAACGGCTACAAAGACGACTCAGGCGACACGATCCGCGGCGTCGGCCTGGCCGCCGATCAGGTCGATCGCATCAAGCGTTTCCTGGCGATCAAATCCGACAACCGGCGCGATGTCGTAACGCAACTGCGCGAGCTTTTCTCCAATCTCGATCAGGCCGCCGCGCAGATCGACACCGTCGAGCGCATCTCGAATCACCTCTACGCCCTCGGCTACAACGACGACCGCGTCTCGCTCGATCTCTCCATCGCCCGCGGCCTCGCTTACTACACCGGCCCGGTCTTCGAGGCCATCCTCCTCGACGCGCCGCAGTTCGGCTCGATCTTCGGCGGCGGTCGTTACGACAACCTCGTCATGCGCTTCCTCGGCGAAGCGATTCCCGCCGTCGGCGCGTCGATCGGCGTCGATCGCCTCCTGGCCGCTCTCGCCCACCTGGGACGCGTCGATTCGCGCAAAGCAACCGCGCGCGTCCTCATCACGAACATGGATAAGTCGCTCACCGACGACTACCTGCAGATGACCTGGGAGCTGCGCCGCGCCGGCATCCCGACCGAGTTCTACATCGGCACCGCCAAACGCCTCGGCAAACAGCTCGAGTACGCCGACCAGTACGAGATCCCCCTGGCCATCCTCTGCGGCTCGAACGAAAAAGCAAAAGGTGAAGTCACAGTAAAAAACATGGCCGCCGGCCGCGCCAAAGCTGGAGCGTTGAACGACCGCAGCGCATGGCTGGCGGAGCGGCCCGGGCAGACAACGATCTCGCGGGAGCGGCTCGTTGAAGGCATCCGCGAACTACTCGCGGAGATCGATTTGCCGCATGATCTGTCATCCTGAGACCGCCGAAGGACACGAAGTGCCGAAGGACGTCGAAGGACCCCCTGATTACGTGCCTGGTTTGTTTTTCCACCACCCGACCTCGCACAGAATCAGGGGGTCCTTCGACCGTCCTTCGGCACTTCGTGTCCTTCGGCGGCTCAGGATGACAGTAGAAATATGACCGACACCATCCTCCTCGACGGCCACTCCCTCACGATCGAGCAGCTCGTGCGCATCGCGCGCGACGCCAGCGTTCGCGTCGAGATCGATCCGTCCTGCGAAGATCGCGTCAAAACCAGCGAGCAGCTCATCGCGCAAGTCGTCGAGAACTATCGCCTCGCATGGGAAGCCGGCACACCGGCCGCAACCGAATACGGCGTCACCACCGGCTTCGGCGAATTCAAAGACAAGCCGATCGCCCCGGCCGACCTCGAACAGCTCCAGCGCAACCTTCTCCTTTCGCACTCCGTCGGCGTCGGCGAGAACTGCGATCCCGACGATCTCTCCAACTACTTCCCCGCCGACGTCGTCCGCGCCGTACTGGCCACACGCCTCAACTCGTTCCTGCAAGGCCACTCCGGCGTGCGCCGCAAGCTCGTCGGCATCCTCCAGGCCATGCTCCACCGCGGCATCATTCCGCTCGTTCCATTGCGCGGCTCAGTCGGCGCCTCCGGCGATCTCTGCCCCCTCTCGCACACATTCGCCACGCTCCTCGGCGCCGGTCGCTTCTATGTTGCCGGCAGTAGGGATCTGCGCGATGCGTCGGAGCTCCCCGAGCTTCTCGGGTTCACTGCCGACGAGTTGAAGCCGACATTCAAAGAAGGCCTGGCCCTCGTCAACGGCGTCAACTTCTCCGCGTCGATGCTGGCCTTTGGCGTCGCGGACGCCGAACGCCTCGCCGATCTCGCCGATGCTTCGGCCTCCCTGACTCTCGAAGCGCTCGGCGGTTGCACGCGCGCGCTCGACTCCAAAGTCCACGCCGCTCGCGGGCACGCCGGCCAGATCGCCAGCGCAGCGCGGATGCGCGAGCTGATCACCGGCAGCAAGCTCGTCGAGCGCGCTGGCGCAGTGCAGGATCCGTACTCCTTGCGCTGCGCGCCGCAGGTTCACGGCGCCTCACGCGCGGCCATCCGCTACGCGCGCGACGTCGCCGAGCGCGAGATCAACGCCGCCACCGACAATCCGCTCTTCTTCCCCGGCGAATCCGAGCCGTTCGATGTGCAGTTCCGCGACAACTGGCCGGCGGATTATCACGGCGATCAGCGCCTCGCCTACTCCGCGGGCAACTTCCACGGCCAGCCGATCGCGCTCGCCGCGGACTTCCTCAGCATCGCTCTCGCCGAGCTGGCCAACATCTCCGAGCGCCGCACGCAGATGCTGCTCGACAGCGATCACAATCGCGGTCTGCCGTCCAACCTCACCACGCGCCCCGGCGTGAACTCAGGCCTGATGATCATGCAGTACACCGCCGCATCGCTCGTATCGGAGAACAAAGTGCTCGCCCATCCCGCGTCGGTCGATTCGATTCCAACGGGCGCGAACGCCGAGGATCATGTGTCGATGTCGACGCACGCGGCGCGCAAGATGCGAACGATTCTCGGCAACGCGCAGAGCGTCCTGGCGATCGAGCTGATCGTCGCAGCACAAGCGATCGACTGGCGCGTGGCGATGATGCAAGGCGTCCCCGAGGCGCACAACCTGGCTGCGGCGGAATCGCAGGCGACGGCGTTCGAAGCAGCGGTCTCCGGCCGCGCCGCCGACATCGCGCGATTCCTCGGAACCGGCACCGCCGACGTCTATCTGCGCATCCGAGCGCTCGTCGACCCCCTCTTCGCCGACCGCCCCCTCAACGAAGCCATCCACCGCATCCGCTTCGGCATCTGTCAATAGCCATGCGCGACTTGGAACTCGGCGACGGCATCGTGATTCCCGGCAGCCTGCTACGCGCCGCAACGTCGCGCGCGGGAGGCCCGGGCGGACAGAATGTCAATAAGGTGGAGACGCGCGTCACGATCGAAGTCGACGTCGACACGCTGCCCCTTCCCGACGATCGCAAGCAACGCATCCGCGAACGGCTGGCGGGCCGCATCAACAAAGCGGGCGTTTTGCGCGTGACGTCGCAAGCCGAACGTAGCCAGCTCGCCAACCGCGACCGCGCGCTGGCTCGAATGGAAGAGCTGCTCAGCGATGCGATCACTGAGCGGGAGACGCGCAAACCAACGCGCATCTCACGAGCGCAGAAAACGCGGCGATTGGAAGAGAAGAAGCGCCGCGCGCAAACGAAGAAGCTGCGAACGACGTTCGACTGATTTCGAACAGGAGCACAGACAAGAGTGTCTGTGCCACATCGATCACAGCTCCGTGGCATGCGTCCGTACGGTTGCCACATGCGATTGCTTGTGTGGCACAGACACTCTTGTCTGTGCTCCCCATTCGCGCTGCATATACTTCCGGCCGTGCCCGACCCCCGTGCAACCTACGAATCACGATTAGCCACGCATCGCGCCGAGGCTGCGTCGCTTCGCGCTCGCGAGCGCACGATCTCGATCGCACGTATCGTCCTCTTCGCCGCCGCCGCGATCATCGCCATCGTCCATTTCAGCGTATGGATCGCCATCCCGATCGTCGGATTCATCGCGCTCATGGTCGCGCATGAACGCACGATCACGGCCCGCCGTCGCGCCGAGGCGGCGGCGCGATTCTGCGAGCGAGGGATGGAGAGGCTGAGTGGAGAGTGGCAGGGGAAAGGAGTTGCCGGTAGCGGTTATGCCGGCGAGCACCATCCCTTCGCTGGCGACCTCGATCTTTTCGGCAAAGGCTCGCTCTACGAATGGTTGTGCATCGCAGCGACGGGCGCGGGAAGGGCCACGCTGGCGAAATGGCTGCTCCATCCCGGCGAGGTGAGTGCTGCCGAGGTGCGCGAGAGGCAAGTCGCTGTCGATGAACTGCGTGGGCGAGTCGAGCTGCGCGAAGAAATCTCCATCGTTGGCGCCGAAGTCGCGCACGACGTGGAAGAGGCAAAACTCGACGATTGGTCGCGCGCCGAAACGCTGCTGCAAGGAAGAGGGGAACGGATCGCCGCGATCCTCATCACGTCGCTCACCGCGATCGCCCTCATCCTCGGCATCCCATCGCTCGTCGCGCGCTTCGTCAACGCCACGAACCCGGGCACGATGCCGGAAGTCTCGCCGCTCTGGTCGCTGCCGCTTCTGGTGATGATCATCGTCGTGACCTTCTTCGCGCGCTCAGTGTCGTCGCGTGTGGCGCAAGTCATCGGCGCCGTCGAGCGGCGCGAGCCGGCGCTGGCGTTGCTGGCAGGATTGTTGGCCGTCCTCGAACGGCAATCGTTCACCTCGCCGCGCCTGTTGACGTTGCGCGCGCGGCTCGAGCGCGATGGCGTCACCGCATCGCACCAGATCGAACGCCTGCGCAAGCTCGTCGCGCTCCTCGACGCCCGGCGCAATCAGTTCTTCGCGCCGTTCGCGCTGCTGCTCCTCTGGTCAACGCACATCGCGTTCGCCATCGAGCGGTGGCGGGCGGAATCGGGATCGGAGATCGTGCAATGGATCTCAACGATTGCGGAGATCGAAGCGCTCCTGTCGCTCGCGTCCTTCGCATTCGAGCATCCGGCGTTCGTGATGCCGGAGATCATCGAAGGCGATGCGCTCTTCGACGGCGATGCGGTCGGACATCCCCTCATCCCAGACGACCGCCGCGTCGCCAACGACGTGAGCATCGGCGGCGAGCTGCGCCTCCTCATCGTCAGCGGCTCGAACATGTCGGGCAAAAGCACGCTGATGCGCGCGATCGGCGTCAACACGATCCTGGCGCTCGCGGGCGCCCCCGTCTGCGCGACGCGCCTGCGCGTGAGCCCGATGGCCGTCGGCGCGTCGATCAGCCTGAACGACTCACTGCAGGAAGGAGCGTCGCGCTTTTACGCCGAGATCCTGCGCATCCGCGACATTCTCCGCATGACGCCCCCGCTCCTCTTCCTCCTCGACGAGGTTCTCGGCGGTACGAACTCCCACGACCGCCGCATCGGCGCCGCCGCCATCGTCCGCAGCCTCGTCGCCCGCGGCGCCATCGGCCTGGCCACGACGCACGACCTCGCCCTCGCCCAGATCGCCGAGGAGCTCGCACCCCGCGCCGCGAACGTGCATTTCGAGGATCGGATCGAAGAAGGCCGCGTGATCTTCGATTACAAGAAGCGGCCCGGAGTGGTGACGAAGAGCAACGCGCTGGAGTTGATGCGAGCGGTGGGGATTGAGGTGTAGCCTCGCTCGATCACTCGTTCCGGAGTGACTCCATCACATCATCCCAAGGTTCTTCGTCGTCGGGATTCTCCCGAGTGTCGACCCAACGTCGATCGAGCTCTTCGCGTTGCGCTGCCGAGATCTCGATATCCTCTGGATGCTCGATCATGCTTTCCCAAATTTCCTGGATGATCGCGACGCGCTCTGCTACGGGAAGCTGGAGGATCTGATCGATTGGGACGCGGCTCATGGCGATGAATTCTATTTCGACCGAGACCTTAACCTCGGCCGAAGCAGGGGTTCTACCTCCGCCCTGACAGCACTCGGGCGGGGACGCCCGAGTGCCCGCGGTCGAGACGACCGCACTCCTCTACTACGCAGCACTGAGGAGTGCGGGCGTCTCGCCCGCGGCCATCGAGGCGTCTCGCCTCGATGGTTTGATCGGCCAGCCATCCGATGCCGCAGGATTGATCGAAAGAGTGTCCGAGGCCGGCACTGAGCCCTACAATAGTGCTCCTCCATGAACATACGGCTGCGGATTCTCGGACTCACTCTGGTCCTCCTGGCCCTCGCCTCCTGCACTGATCGCCAGGAAGCGGATCACCTTGGGAAGGCGCGAGCGCGGATTCATCCGGCGGGGTGTGGGTCGTGGACGGCGGTGGCTGGAGTGGCGGGCGTGAATGAGGATCCGCGGCAGGTATACCTTTACGACTGGATCGTCGTATCCGTTTGCAATCTCGATACGCTCGTGCGCGATGCCGAGGCGCAACAGCAACCGATCACTCTTTTCATTGAAGGTATCGACAGCGGTGTCGAGCCGTCAGGGATGGACCTCGAGACCGGGACGGTGACCTTCGTGCTCGATCGAAACGAGAAGAACAAGAAAATCTGGAGCGAGTTCCTGTACGACCCGCTCTTCGATCCGTACGCCACGATGCGCGTGAGCGTTGGCATTCGCGGAGACAAGCCGTTGCGGCGCGTGGCTGGCGCCAACATGTCGCTGCGGCTGAAGAAGCTGTACGTCGACAACTGGGTCCTGGTCTGGCTGGCGCTCCTTCTCGTGGTCGCCATCGCGCTGGTGGTCTATGCCCGCCGCAGCGACATGCTGCGCGACGGTCCGCCGATCGATGGGGTGCGGCAGGCGTACAGCCTGGCGCGCGCGCAGATGGCGTGGTGGTTCTTCCTACTCGTCGTCGGCTACACCTTCATCTGGCTCGTCACCGGCGAGCGCGATTCGATCGCGCCGTCTCTCCTCGGACTCGTCGGCATCAGCGCCGCGACGGCGCTCGCCGCAGTCGCTGTGACTCCCGCCGGCCGCCGGCCGGCAACGACCGCCGGCTTTTGGCACGACCTGGTCAGCGACGACCGTGGCACCGTCGCATTCGACCGCTTTCAAGTCGTCGTCTGGACTCTCGTCCTCGGCGGAGTCTTTCTCACGTCAGTCCTGTGGGACCTGACCATGCCCGAGTTCAGCGCGACGATGCTGGCGGTCATGGGGATCAGCTCGGGGACGTACATCGGATTCAAGTTGCCGATGAAGAGCGAGGGAGCTGCGCCGCGAGAATCGGAATAGCTCGCGGTTTTCGGAGTCGCGGGGTAGCGCGGTTTCGGAGTCGACGACTGTCATTCCGAGCGGGCGTGGGCGGGGGATACCTCGCCCGCCACCCCCCCCCGCCCGCTCGGAATGACAGAGGACTTCACGCTGCTCCCGGCCGCGAAACGGCGAGACCACGAGACCGCACAGCGACGCGACCACGCGACCGCGAACAACCTCATCCGTTGGTGGTCTGAAATCTGCATTTTGGCGGGGACGTAGACCGGCGCCCGACCAGTGGGCGCTGATTCGGCCTCACAACCACGTACAACTTGCTTCCCTGTCTTCGGAGGATCAGCGCGTCATGACCACGGGAATCGGTATCGAAAAAGCGACCGAGCTTTCGCCGAAGGATTTCGAGCGAATGCTGTTGCGGACGCTCACATCCATGAGGAAGGGCGACTTCAAGGTGCGCATGCCGGTGGAGTTCACCGGCAGCCACGGGAAGATCGCCGACACGCTGAACGACATCCTCGATCTGAATGAGCGCACTGCGGACGAGGTGGAGAAGATCGCCAACGTCGTCGGCAAAGAGGGAAAGCTCAATCAGCGCGCGCAGGTTCCGAATGCCGGCGGGCAGTGGGCCGTCATCACGGAGTCGGTCAACTCGCTGATCGGCGATCTGGTGCAGCCGACGAACGAGATCTCGCGCGTCATCGGCGCGGTTGCCCGCGGCGATCTGTCGCGGACGATGGCGACCGAGTTCGACGGCCGGCCCCTGAAGGGCGAGTTCCTCCGCACGGCCAAAACGGTGAACACGATGGTCGATCAGCTCGCCTCGTTCGCGTCGGAAGTCACGCGCGTGGCGCGCGAGGTCGGTACCGAGGGGAAGCTGGGCGGCCAGGCTGATGTGAAGGGCGTCGCCGGAACGTGGAAGGACCTCACCGACTCCGTCAACTCCATGGCCTCCAACCTCACCGGCCAGGTCCGCAACATCGCTGAAGTCACGACCGCGGTTGCACGCGGCGATCTCTCCAAGAAAATCTCCGCCGAAGCGCGTGGCGAAATCCTCGAGCTCAAGAACACGATCAACACGATGGTCGACCAACTCCGGTCATTCGCATCGGAAGTCACGCGCGTGGCGCGCGAAGTGGGCAGCGAGGGCAAACTCGGCGGGCAGGCAGATGTGCAGGGCGTTTCCGGTACGTGGCGCGATCTCACCGACTCGGTCAACTACATGGCCGCGAACCTGACGAATCAGGTGCGCAATATCGCCGCGGTCACCACCGCCGTCGCGAACGGCGATCTCTCGAAACAGATCACGGTCGATGCGCGCGGCGAGATTCTGGAGCTGAAGGAAACGATCAACACGATGGTCGATCAGCTTCGCTCGTTTGCGTCCGAGGTCACGCGCGTGGCGCGCGAGGTCGGAACGGAAGGGAAGCTGGGCGGTCAGGCCGAGGTCAGGGGCGTGGCTGGCACTTGGAAGGATTTGACCGACTCGGTGAACTCGATGGCCTCGAACTTGACGGGCCAGGTGCGAAACATCGCCGAGGTGACCACTGCCGTCGCGAACGGCGACCTATCGAAGAAGATTACGGCCGAGGCGTTAGGCGAAGTGCTCGAGTTGAAGGAGACCATCAACACGATGGTCGATCAGCTCCGCTCGTTCGCGTCCGAGGTCACGCGCGTGGCGCGCGAAGTCGGAACGGAAGGGCGGTTGGGTGGTCAGGCCGAGGTGCCGGGCGTCGCAGGCACTTGGAAGGATCTGACGGACTCCGTGAACGCCATGGCCTCAAACCTCACCGGCCAGGTGCGCAATATCGCCGATGTCACGACCGCCGTCGCGAACGGAGACCTCTCCAAGAAGATCACGGCCGAGGCGCTCGGCGAAGTTCTCGAGCTGAAGAACACGATCAATACGATGGTCGATCAGCTTCGCTCGTTCGCGTCCGAGGTCACGCGCGGGGCGCGCGAGGTCGGCACGGAAGGGCGGTTGGGCGGGCAGGCCGAGGTGCCGGGCGTCGCCGGCACGTGGAAGGATCTGACCGACTCGGTGAACTCGATGGCCGGCAATCTGACCGGTCAGGTGCGCAACATCGCCGAGGTGACGACAGCGGTCGCGCTCGGCGATCTGTCGAAGAAGATTACGGCCGAGGCGCAGGGCGAGATCCTGGAGCTGAAGAACACGATCAATACGATGGTCGATCAGCTCAACTCGTTCGCGGCCGAGGTCACGCGCGTGGCGCGCGAGGTCGGCACGGAAGGGCGGCTGGGCGGTCAGGCTGAGGTGAAGGGCGTCGCCGGAACATGGAAGGATTTGACCGATTCGGTGAACGCGATGGCCGGCAATCTGACGGGCCAGGTGCGCAACATCGCCGAGGTCACCACCGCGGTTGCGCTCGGCGATCTATCCAAGAAAATCACGGTCGATGTCCGCGGCGAGCTGCTCGAACTGAAGAACACGATCAACACGATGGTCGATCAGCTCAGCGCGTTTGCGTCGGAGGTCACGCGCGTGGCGCGCGAGGTCGGTACGGAAGGAAAGCTCGGCGTCCAAGCCGAGGTGAAGGGCGTCGCCGGAACATGGAAGGATCTGACCGACTCGGTCAACGCCATGGCCGGCAATCTGACGGGACAAGTTCGCAACATCGCTGAGGTGACGACGGCCGTTGCGCTTGGCGATCTGTCGAAGAAGATCACCGCCGAGGCGAAGGGCGAGATTCTCGAGCTGAAGAACACGATCAACACGATGGTCGATCAGCTCGGCGCGTTTGCGTCCGAGGTCACGCGCGTGGCGCGCGAGGTCGGCACCGAGGGACAACTCGGCGGTCAGGCGCAGGTGAAGGGCGTCGCCGGCACGTGGAAGGATTTGACCGATTCGGTCAACTCAATGGCGTCCAACCTCACCGGCCAGGTGCGCAACATCGCCGAGGTCACCACCGCGGTCGCGATGGGCGACCTCTCCAAGAAGATCAGCGCCGAGGCGCAGGGCGAGATCCTCGAGCTGAAAAATACGATTAACACGATGGTCGATCAGCTCCGCTCGTTCGCGGCCGAGGTCACGCGCGTGGCGCGCGAGGTCGGAACGGAAGGGAAGCTCGGCGGACAGGCCGAGGTCGACGGCATCGGCGGTACGTGGAAGGATCTGACCGACTCGGTGAACTCGATGGCTGGCAATCTGACTGGCCAGGTGCGCAACATCGCCGAGGTCACCACCGCGGTCGCCCTCGGCGATTTGTCGAAGAAGATCACGGCAGAAGCTCAGGGCGAGATTCTGGAGCTCAAGAACACGATCAACTCGATGGTCGATCAGCTCAACTCGTTCGCGGCCGAGGTCACGCGCGTGGCGCGCGAGGTCGGCACGGAAGGAAAACTCGGCGGCCAGGCGCAGGTGCGCGGTGTGGCCGGCACGTGGAAGGACCTCACCGACAACGTCAACTCAATGGCGTCGAATCTCACGAACCAGGTGCGCAACATCGCGCAGGTCACCACCGCTGTGGCCATGGGCGACCTCTCGAAGAAGATCACGGTCGAAGCGCTGGGCGAAGTGCTCGAGTTGAAGAACACGATCAACTCGATGGTCGATCAGCTCAACTCGTTCGCCGCCGAGGTCACGCGCGTCGCGACCGAGGTCGGCACCGAAGGGAAGCTTGGCGGCCAGGCGCAGGTCAAAGGCGTGGCCGGTACGTGGAAGGATCTGACCGACTCGGTGAACTCGATGGCCGGCAATCTGACGGGCCAGGTGCGAAACATCGCCGAGGTCACGACGGCGGTCGCGAACGGCGATCTGTCGAAGAAGATCACCGCCGATGCGCGCGGCGAGATCCTGCAACTGAAGAACACGATCAACACGATGGTCGATCAGCTCAACACGTTCGCCGGCGAGGTCACGCGCGTGGCGCGCGAGGTCGGCACCGAGGGACGTCTGGGCGGTCAGGCGCAGGTCAAGGGCGTCTCGGGCACGTGGAAGGATCTGACCGACTCGGTCAACTACATGGCCTCGAACCTGACGAATCAGGTGCGCAACATCGCGCAGGTCACCACCGCCGTCGCCAACGGCGATCTGTCGAAGAAGATCACCGTCGACGTCAAGGGCGAAATGCTCGAGCTGAAGGACACGGTCAATACGATGGTCGATCAGCTCAACTCGTTCGCCGCCGAGGTCACGCGTGTGGCGCGCGAGGTCGGCACGGAAGGGAAGCTCGGCGGGCAGGCGCAGGTCAAAGGCGTCGCTGGTACGTGGAAGGATCTGACCGACAACGTCAACATGATGGCGTCGAACCTCACGAACCAGGTTCGCGGCATCGCCAAGGTCGTGACCGCGGTCGCGCGCGGCGTTCTGAAACAAAAACTAACCGTCGAGTCGCGCGGTGAGATCGCGGAGCTGGCCGGCACGATCAACGACATGATCGATACGCTGGCCACGTTCGCGGATCAGGTCACGACTGTGGCGCGCGAGGTCGGCGTCGAGGGAAAACTCGGCGGTCAGGCCAACGTGCCGGGCGCGTCGGGAACGTGGCGCGATCTGACGGACAACGTCAATCAGCTCGCCGCGAATCTCACCACGCAGGTGCGCGCCATCGCCGACGTCGCCACGGCAGTTGCCAAGGGCGATCTGAGCCGCAACATCACGGTGCAGGCGGAAGGCGAGCTGGCCGCGCTCAAGGGCAACATCAACGAGATGATCCGCAATCTCCGCGAGACGACGTCGCGGAACACGGAGCAGGATTGGCTGAAGACGAACCTGGCCAAGTTCACGCGGATGATGCAGGGGCAGAAAAATCTCACCAACGTCTCGCAGCTCATCCTCTCCGAGCTGGCGCCGGTGGTCGGCGCGAAGCATGGCGTCTTCTACGTGATGGATACCGCGAACAACGGCGCCGATCCGATGCTGAAACTGACGGCGACGTACGCATACAAGGAGCGGAAGCACCTCAACAAGCAGTTCCACATCGGCGAAGGAATCGTCGGACAGGCGGCGTTCGAGAAGCAGCGCATCCTGCTCCAGAACGCTCCCGATGACTACATCACGATCAACTCCGGCCTCGGCGAATCGAAGCCGATGCAGATCGTGGTGCTGCCGATCGTCTTCGAAGGCCAGGTGCTGGCGGTGATGGAGCTGGCCACGTTCACGGCGTTCAGCGACACGTATCTCTCGCTGCTCGATCAGCTCACGGAATCGATCGGCGTCGTGCTCAACACGATTCAGGCGAACATGAGAACGGAAGAGCTGCTGGTGCAATCGCAGTCGCTCGCCGAGGAGCTGCAGGCGCAGCAGGAAGAGCTGACCGAGACGAACAAGCGGCTCGAGCAGCAGGCGAAGTCACTGCAGGCGTCCGAGGAGTTGCTCAAGACGCAGCAGGAAGAGTTGCAGCAGACGAACGAAGAGTTGGAAGAAAAAGCGCGCTTGCTGCAGACGCAGAACGAAGAGGTCGAGCGGAAGAACCGAGAGGTCGAAACCGCCAAGCGCCAGCTCGAGGAGAAGGCGCGTCAGCTCTCGCTCACATCGAAGTACAAGAGCGAGTTCCTGGCGAACATGTCGCACGAGCTGCGCACGCCGCTCAACTCGCTGCTGATTTTGGCCAAGCTGCTGGCCGACAATCCGGAGAGCAACCTCACCGGCAAGCAGGTCGACTTCGCGCGCACGATTCACTCCTCTGGTCAGGATCTGCTCACGTTGATCAACGACATCCTCGACCTGTCGAAGATCGAGTCGGGAATGATGACGATCTCGCTCGGCGATCTGCCGTTCACCGAGGTCGCGGAGTCGATGGACAAGACGTTCCGTCAGGTTGCCAACGACAAACGGCTCGACTTCGATATCGATCTCGATCCGAGCCTGCCGAAGACGATTCACACCGATTCGACGCGCTTGCAACAGGTGCTCAAGAACCTGCTCGGCAATGCATTCAAGTTCACCGAGAAAGGTGGCGTAACGCTGCGCGCCGCGGCGGTGACGAGCGGCTGGTCGTCGGGACACGAGACGCTCGATCGCGCATCGTCTGTCATCGCATTCACCGTTCGCGACACCGGCATCGGCATTCCCGATGAGAAACAGCGCATCATTTTCGAGGCCTTCCAACAGGCCGATGCATCGACGACGCGGAAGTTCGGCGGCACCGGTCTCGGGTTGTCGATCAGCCGCGAGATCGCCCGCCTCCTCGGCGGCGAGATTCGCGTCAGCAGCGAAGAGAACGTCGGCTCGTCGTTCGTTCTTTACCTGCCGCAGAGCTACATCGCGCCGCTTCGCCGCCGCGAAGAAGGCGGTACGCTCGAAACGGCGCTGACGCCGGAGATCGAGCAGCGGGAGACCGATCACTCCCCTACTCCCGCGCAGTGGCGATCGGGGTCGTTTGACGTGCCGTCGCTCGATGCACGCCGTACCCGGCGCGGAGATGAGTCGCCGCTCGACGATTTGCAGCTCATCGTCGAAGAGCAGGTGGCCGATGACCGCGAGTCCATCGCTCAGGGCGATCGCGTGGTCCTCATCATCGAAGACGACGCTACCTTCGCCGGCATTCTGCGGGAGATGGCGCAGGACAAGGGATTCAAGTGCCTCGTGGCCACGCGCGGCGAGAGCGGACTGGCGCTCGCGCACCGCTATCTGCCCGACGCAATCACGCTCGACATCGCTCTGCCGGACATGGAAGGTTGGAGCGTGCTCGACCGTCTCAAGCACGACAAGTCGACGCGCCACATCCCGGTCCACATCATTTCCGGCGACGAGGAAACGGCGCGCGGGCTGAAGCTCGGAGCCTTCGCACAAGTTCAGAAGCCGGTGACCAAGGAAGCGCTCGACGAGGCGTTCGCGAAGATCCGGGGATTCGTCGAACGTCCGAACAAGTCGCTCCTGATCATCGAAGACAACGAGCAGCAGCGCAGCGCGATCGCGGAGCTGATCGGCGGCGATGGCGACGTCGACATCGTCTCGGCATCCAGCGGCGAGGAGGCGTTGCAGATCCTGCGCGAGCGCCGTTTCGACTGCATGGTCCTCGACCTCGGCCTCCCCGACATGAACGGCTTCGAGTTCATCAACCGGATGAAGAAAGACCTGGAGATCGACGACATCCCCATCGTCGTCTACACCGGCCGCGAGCTGACGAAGAAGGAGGAGAGCGAGCTGAAGCGGATGGCCGAGGCGATCATCGTGAAGGATGCGCGCTCGCCGGAGCGGCTGCTCGACGAGACCGCCCTCTTCCTGCACCGCGTCGAAGCGAATCTGCCGGAGGAGAAGCGGCAGATCCTCGAACAACTGCACGAGTCAGATCCGGTGCTGGCCGGCAAGAAGGCGCTGATCGTCGACGACGACATGCGCAATATCTACGCGCTGACCAGCCTGCTGGAACGCCACAAGATGAACGTGCTCTACGCCGAAAGCGGCGCCGACGGGATCGAGCAACTGAAGAACAATCCCGACATCGACGTCGTGCTGATGGACGTGATGATGCCCGAGATGGACGGCTACGAGGCCATGCGCCGCGTCCGTTCGATGGAGGAGTACAAGAACCTGCCAATGATCGCTCTGACCGCAAAAGCAATGAAAGGCGATCGCGAGAAATGCATGGAGGCCGGTGCAAGCGACTACATCACCAAGCCGATCGATGCGCAGCAACTGATCTCGTTGTTGAGGGTTTGGCTGTATCTGTGATCGTCCCCTTGCTGTCATCCTGAGCCGCCGAAGGACACGAAGTGCCGAAGGACGGTCGAAGGACCCCCCGCGCATGTGCAGGTTCGGGCGGCGGCAACAACAAGGCAAGTACGCAGTGGGTCCTTCGACGTCCTCCGGCACTTCGTGTCCTGCGGCAGTCTCAGGATGACAGCAGAGTGAGAGCGTCCTGATGCGCATGGAATCTGCAACCTGAGACCGCAACCGATGGCCACCAGTCCGCTTCCGATAGACGACGAACAGGACAAGCTCGATCTCGAGGCGGTCGAGGTGCATCTGCTCACGGAGGGGATCTATCAGCACTATGGGTTCGACTTCCGCGACTACTCGCTCCCCTCGCTTCGGCGGCGTCTCTGGAAGCGCATTTACGCGGAAGGACTCGTTACGATCTCGGGCTTGCAGGAGAAGGTGCTGCATGATCCGTCGTGCATGGAGCGGCTGCTCCTCGATCTCTCCATCAACACGACGGCGATGTTTCGCGACCCCTCGTTCTATCTCTCCTTTCGCCGGAAGATCGTTCCGCTCCTGCGCACCTACCCGTTTGTGCGCATCTGGCACGCGGGCTGTTCCACCGGCGAGGAGGTCTACTCAATGGCCATCCTGCTGCAGGAGGAAGGGCTTCTCGAGCGCAGCCGCATCTACGCCACCGACATCAACGAGGCCGTGCTGCAGCGCGCCAAGGACGGCATCTTTCCGCTGAACACGATGCAGGAGAACACCGCCAACTACATCGCCGCGGGCGGGACGGGAACGTTCTCGAAGTACTACACCGCGCGCTACGACTACGCGCTCTTCCGGCCGTCGCTGCGCGAGAACGTCGTCTTCGCGCAGCACAACCTTGTCACCGATGCCTCCTTCAATCACTTCAACGTGATCTTCTGCCGCAACGTCCTCATCTACTTCAACAATCGATTGCAGGAACGCGTGCAGGAGCTCTTCCTCAACAGCCTGGAGATGTTCGGCATCCTCGGCCTCGGCAAGAAGGAGACGATCCGCTACACCGGTGTTTCCAACAACTACGAGGAGCTCGACGCTGAGGAACGGCTGTATCGGAGGATTCGATGAGCGCCGCTGCGGGGTCTCGCGGTAGCGCGGTCGCGCAGTGGGCGTCGAGAGGCTTCGGCAGCACTGGATGGAGCCCTGTCGTCGCGCCGCCGCGCAACCGCGAAACCTCGCAATCCCGCGGCCGCGCCATCGAGCTCATCGTCATCGGTTGCTCCCTCGGCGGCATGCACGCGTTGCAGGTGATCCTGAGCAGCCTCAAACAAGGATTCTGCGTTCCGATCGCGGTCGCCCAGCACCGCCACAAGAAATCGAATGAGGGATTGCCGGCCTACTTCCGGCGCGAGACCGATCTCAAAGTCGTCGACGCCGAGGACAAACAGTGGATCCAGCCGGGTCACGTGTATCTGGCGCCGGCCGACTATCACCTCCTCATCGAGCGCAACGGCCCGCGCGGAGAGCTGAGCCTTTCGGTCGATGAGCGCGTTCATTTTTCGCGGCCGTCGATCGACGTGCTGTTCGAATCGGCTGCCGACGCCTACAGCGACCGGCTTGCCGGCATCGTGCTCACCGGCTCGAACGACGACGGTGCGCAGGGCGCGGCCAGGATCAAAGCGCGCGGCGGCATCGTCATCGCGCAGGACCCGGCCACCGCCGAAGCGCCCACCATGCCGAGCGCAGCGATCAAGGCAGCGCACGTGGATCGGATTTTGCGTCTGGAAGAAATCGCACCCTTCCTGATCGAGGTCTGCCAGACAACCGTGAGCCATTCATGACGCCCCTCGCCGACGAGAAGGTGAACATCCTGCTGGTCGACGACCAGCCGAACAACCTTCTCGCACTCGAATCAATCCTCGGCACCGAGCAGAACCTCGTGCGCGCCGAGTCGGGCCGCGCCGCTCTTCGGGCTTTGCTCGACCGCGAGTTCGCGGTGATTCTTCTCGACGTGCAGATGCCCGACCTCGACGGATTCGAAACCGCCAGCCTCATCCGCGAGCGCGACAAATCCCGCGACACGCCGATCATCTTTCTCACCGCTCTGAGCCGCAGCGAGACGCACGTCTTCCGCGGCTACGAGCTCGGCGCGGTCGACTACATCTTCAAGCCGTACGAGCCGGAGATTCTCCGGTCGAAGGTCAACGTCTTCGTCGAGCTCTTCCGCAAAACGCAGGCTCTCACGCGGCAGGCACACGAGCTGGCGCGCCTGAGCCGGCAGAATGAGTTGATCCTCAACGCCGCAGCGGAAGGTGTCCTCGGCGTCGATCTCGATGGTGTCGCCACGCTCGTCAATCCTGCCGCCGCACGAATGATGGGACGCCGCGCCGATGAGGTCAGGGGACTCGATGTCCACTCGCTGCTGCATCCGGCATTTCCCGGCGTCTCCACCTGCAACATCGACCGATGCTCGCTGAACGCGGCGCTTCATGGCGACCGGATGCGCGACGAGAGGGGCGATACGTTTTTTCGCGACGACGGGAAGAGTTTCCCCGTCGAGTTCTGCGTCTCGCTGATGTACGACGAGGACGAGCAGGCCGTCGGCTCCGTCATCACGTTTCGCGACGTCAGCGAGAAACGCGCCGCGGCGCTAGCGGCCGAAAATGAGCGCCGCTATCGCGAGGCCGAGTCGCAGAACCGCGCCAAAGACAACTTCCTGGCCACCCTCTCGCACGAGCTGCGCACGCCGATGACGTCGATCCTCGGCTGGGTTCAGTTCCTCCGCACCGGCGAGTCTTCGCCCGATGAGTTGCGCGAAGCACTGCACATGATCGAGAACAGCGCCCGCCTGCAGAAGCGGCTGATCGACGACATGCTCGATGTCTCCCGCATCATCCTCGGAAAGTTCCAGGTCGATCTGCGGCCGACGCACCTCTCGGAGATCGTCGAAGCGGCAGTGACCAACGCGCGCCCCGATGCAACCGAGCGCGGCATCCGCCTCACTCTCGATCTCGTCCGCCCGCCCGACGACGTCGTCGATGCCGATGCCGTGCGTTTGCAGCAGGTCATCGGGAACATCCTCTCGAACGCAATCAAGTTCACGCCGTCAGGCAAGCAGATCGACCTGCGCCTCGACCGCGTCGATCACATGCTCCAGATCAGCGTGCGCGACGAAGGGGAGGGAATCGAGCCGTCGTTCCTGCCTCACGTATTCGAGCGCCTGCGCCAGGCCGATGCATCTGCAAAACGCAGCGGCCTCGGCCTCGGCCTCGCCATCGCCCGCCACATCATCGACCTCCACCACGGCGCCATCCACGCCGAGTCGGAAGGCTTGGGTAAAGGGGCGCGCTTCACCGTCACGCTCCCAGTCGTCGAGCACGCGCAGGCCGTCCGCGGACGCGATGACGATGTCGTGACAGCGTAGGCTTTATACCGGCCGCCTTCGCGGCCGCGTAATTGGCGGCCTCGCATCCCCCGGGCGGAGCCCGGGGCTAGGATTGTGGAGCGCGCCTTCGCGCGCACCCTGCCTCGGGGTTGACGAGACCCTGCCTCGACTTCGAGTCCAGCACACGCCGATTGCGGCGTCGCGACACATGTGCGCGCGAAGGCGCGCTGCCCAAACTTAGCCCCGGGCTCCGCCCGGGGGAACGGGATGCGCGCCCGGTTTTGTGGCCGCGAAGGCGGCCGCTATAACGCGTCGCGAGAACGGCGGGTGTCAGAGATGTGGCCAAGGCATGTCACAACAACGTACACGCCTCCTCGAACGCCAGCCGCGGATTGCGCGGATGCACCTTCGAAGCATCGCCATACCCGATATTGATCAGAAAGTTCGACTTCACATGCCCCTCGGGGAAAAACTCCTGATCGCATCCTTCGCACTCGCGCCCCGCATCAAAGAAATCATGATCCAGTCTCGCGTTGTCGAAGCCTGACATCGGCCCGCAGTCGAGGCCGAGGGCGCGGGCGGCGATGATGAGATACGCGCCCTGGAGCGAGGAATTGCGCCGGGCCGTCGTCTCGATCAACTGCGGATTCGACGCGAAGTTATCGCGCATCGTCGGCGCATGCGGAAATAGCTTCGGCAGCTTGTCGTAAAACTTCAGGTCATACGCGACGATCACCGTCACCGGCGCCGCCATCGTCTTCTCAACATTTCCCGGAGCCAGACTCGGCCTCAACCGCTCCTTCGCCGCCTTCGTTCGGACGAAGAGAAACCGCGCCGGATTCGTATTCGCGCTCGTCGGCCCCCACTTCATCGTTTCGTAAAGCTCATGCAGCATCGCATCGCTGACCGGCTTGTCGAGCCAGACACCATGCGTGCGCGCATTGCGGAAAATGAGATCGAGGCAGGCGTCGTTTGACATGTGAGGCACGCCTGCACGATGCGCACCGCGCAGTTCCGTGCTGTCATTCCGAGAGGGCGGGGCGGCGGGTGGGCGAGGAATCCCCTGACGACGCAGCGACACTCGGTCATGCGCCCGCATCACGGATTCGTCGTCGTGGCAGAGGCCCGCGCGGATCAACTGTCGCCGCTCGAGTCTCGCTCCGTGGGCGGGAGGTCCCTCGCCCACCGCCTCCCCGCCCGCTCGGGATGACAGCGCGCACGTTGCGCGATGACAGCAGGTACACTCCCGCGCAAAAGGAGACCACCACGATGAGCACGAGAGAAGGATCGGGCTATCCGATCGGCAGGATCATTTTCGCCTCGGGACTCGGCACCATGATCGAGTGGTACGACTTCTACATCTTCGGCAGCCTGGCCGTGGTGATGTCGCAGCTCATGTTCCCCAAAGGCAATCCGGCCTGGGCGCTCATTCAAACGTGGGCGCTCTTCGCCACCGGTTTCGTAGTCCGCCCGTTTGGCGCGATCGTCTTCGGCCGCGTCGGCGATCTCATCGGACGCAAGTACGCGTTTCTCGTGACGCTGACGATCATGGGCCTATCGACATTTGTCATCGGCCTGCTGCCGACATACGCCTCGGTCGGTCTCCTCGCTCCTTCGATCCTTCTCCTGCTTCGCCTGCTGCAAGGTCTCGCCCTCGGCGGCGAGTACGGCGGCGCGGCGGTTTACGTGGCGGAGCATGTCCCCGATCACAAGCGCGGCTACTACACGAGCTTCATCCAGGTCACGGCCACGCTCGGCCTCTTCGTCTCCCTCGGCGTAATTCTGGCCGTGAAGAAAATGATGAGCGACGCCGACTTCAAAGCGTGGGGCTGGCGCGTCCCGTTCCTGCTTTCGATCGTTCTCGTCATGATTTCGCTCTGGATCCGGATGACGTTGAAGGAGTCGCCTCTATTCGCTTCGATCAAAGCGTCGGGCAAAACGTCGCTGGCGCCGCTGCGCGAGAGCTTCGGCAATTGGAAGAATCTGAAGATCGTGCTGCTCGTCCTCTTCGGCGCGACCGCGGGGCAAGGGATCGTCTGGTACACCGGCCAGTTCTATGCGCTCTCGTTTCTGCAGACCGTGTTGAAAGTCGATCTCGCCAAAGCCAGCATCATCGTCGCCGCGGCGCTGCTCCTGGCCATGCCGTTCTTCGTCGTCTTCGGCGCGCTCTCCGACAAGATCGGACGGCTCAAAATCATGATGGCCGGCAATCTTCTCGCCGCGCTGACCTACCTGCCGATCTACCACGCCATGCGCGATCACGTGGGCGATCCGAAGAACCCGAACATGGCCATCCTGATCGCGCTTGTCTTCATCCAGGTGATCTACGTGACGATGGTCTACGGCCCGATCGCCGCCTTCCTGATCGAATCGTTCCCGGCAAAGATCCGCTACACATCCTTCTCCCTCCCCTACCACCTCGGCAACGGCTGGTTCGGCGGAACTCTGCCCCTCATCGCCGGCCTGCTCGTCGCGAAAACGGGAAACATCTTCGCCGGTCTCTACTGGGTCATCGGCGTCGCGGTGATGACGTTCCTGGTCGGCTCATTCGGACTCAGTGAACGACATCGCACGGAGATCTGGGCGGAGGCGGAGGAAGCAAGACCTGTTTAGTGCGTCGCCTGGCGGCGACGCGTTGTCGGTTGTCGGTTGATTGCGCTTCGCGCGTTGTCGCTTCGCGACTTCTTTCCTTCTGACAACGCGCGAAGCGC
>JAXDGW010000142.1:0-20048 GCA_034664845.1 Thermoanaerobaculia bacterium
TCCTTCGACGTCCTTCGGCACTTCGTGTCCTTCGGCGGTCTCAGGATGACAGCGATGCTCCGATACAATCCGCCGCGCCCATGTTCGATCCCATCCCATTCGCGAAGCGCCTCATCGATATCCCCTCGCCGAGCGACGATGAATTCGACGTCGCTGTTTTTCTGCATGATGAGCTGAGCGCCCTCGGCTACGCCTGTCGCAAGCAACAGGTCAGCGAACGCCGCTTCAACCTCTACGCTGCGGCCGGCGGAAGGCCGCGCGTCATCCTCAACTCACACATCGACACGGTGCCGCCCTGGTTCGGCGCGAGCGAGGACGATGAGAATCTCTATGGCCGAGGGGCGTGCGACACGAAAGGGATCATCGCGGCGATGATCGCGGCAGGCGAGCGGTTGCGAGCCGGCGCGATGAATGACTTCGCCTTCCTCTTCGTCGTCGGCGAGGAGACCGACTCGATCGGCGCGAAGATGGCGAACCAGGAGTTTGCCGGACTCGGATCCGAATTCGTCCTCGTCGGCGAGCCGACCGAATCGACGTTCGCTCGGGCGTCGAAAGGTGCGCTGACCTGTTTCGTGCGCTTCGACGGAATCGCCGCTCACTCCGCGTATCCGGAGCGCGGCGACTCGGCGATCAACAAGATGGTCGCGGCGATCACCGAGATCAACGCGAACGACTGGGGCGCCGATGACGATCTCGGCGTTACGACCGTGAACGTCGGGGTCGTCCGCGGCGGAGAGAAGCCCAACGTGATTCCGGCGGAAGCGGAGTGCCAGATGATCTTTCGCACTGTCACCGATCCCGATTTGGTGCAGGCGAAGCTGCAGACGATCGTGGCACGCCACGGCGGCACGATCACCGTTTCGCGCGGCAACCCGCCCCAGTTCATGACCGTCCCCGACGGCGCGCGCTCCACCGTCGTCGCGTTCAACACCGACGTCCCGCACCTCGGCGCGCTCGGCAAGCCGCTGCTCTTCGGACCGGGGTCGATCCTCGACGCGCACGGCGCCAATGAGAAGATCGGGAAGAAGGAGTTGTTGGAGTCGGTAGAGATCTACGTCAACACGGTCCAATCACTATGCCGAAGCTGAACGAAACGATCTACCTCATCGCCGCCCTCCGCACCCCGATCGGAAAGTTCGGCGGCGGTCTGTCGTCGCTCACGGCCGCGGACCTCGGCGTCGCAAGTGCGAAAGCAACGCTGGAGCGCAGCGGCGTCGATCCGAGCGCTGTCGATGAAGTCATCTTCGGCAACGCGCGTCAGGCAGGCGTCGGTCCGAATGTCGCGCGCCAGATCGCGATCAAGAGCGGACTCGCGCACGAAGTGACTGCATACACGGTCAACCAGGCTTGCGGCTCGGGACTGCGCGCCATCATGAACGCCGCCGACCAGATTCGCCTCGGGCACGCCAGCGTCGTTCTGGCCGGCGGCACCGAGTCGATGTCGAACACGCCCTACCTGCTGCCGCGAGCGCGCTGGGGCTATCGCATGGGCGACGCCGAAGTCGTCGATGGGATGTATCGCGACGGGTTCATGTGCCCCCTCGCCGACGAAATGATGGGCGCGACAGCGGAGACGCTCGCCGATCGTTACGGCATCTCACGCGAGGAACAGGATGCGTACGCGGTGGAGACGCAGCGCCGCGCCGGCGTCGCATACGAAGAAGGACTGTTTCGCGATGAGATCGTGCCGGTCACGGTCGCCGGCCGAAAAGGGGATGTCGTCATCGACCGCGATGAGCATCCGCGCTTCGACGCCGACCTCGGCTCGCTGGCGAAGCTGCCGCCGGTCTTTCGCAAGAACGGAACGGTCCACGCCGGGAACTCGTCCGGCGTCACCGACGGCGCCTCCTCGATGCTCGTCGCCTCGGACGCCGCGGTGAAGCAGCATGGCCTGACGCCGATGGCGCGAATCATCGGCTACGCACAGGCCGGCGTCGATCCGAAGGTGATGGGCATCGGTCCCGTGCCTGCGACAAAGAAACTGCTCGACGAGACGGGAATCGCGCTATCGGACATCGATCTCATCGAGCTCAACGAAGCGTTCGCCGCGCAAGTGCTGGCGTGCGACCGCGAGCTCCACTTCGATCGCGACAAGCTAAACATCCACGGTGGCGCCATCTCCCTCGGCCACCCAATCGGAGCGACCGGTGCTCGCATCACAACGACGCTGATGCACGCACTGGCATCGCGCGAAAAGCGCCTCGGACTTGCGACGCTGTGCATTTCAGGTGGCATGGGGATCTCGATGCTGGTGGAAAAATGCTGATCCGCAGATTACGCAGATGAACGCAGATTGAAGGTTTTATCTGGTACATCTGCGTCATCTGCGGATAAAAAAAGACATGATCTTCACCGACTCTCATTGCCATCTCACGATGTCCGACGCCGAGGGGAACCTTGCGCGAGCGCGGGCGGGAGGCGTGCGCGGGTTCGTCGTTCCGGGTACGAAGCTTTCCGATGCGCCCGAGGCGGTTGCCGTCGCGCAGCGTCACTATGACGTCTGGGCCGCGGTCGGTTTTCATCCGCACGAGACGAAGGACTGTGATGAGGCGGCCTTCGCGGAGATCGAGCGGCTGGCGGGCGAGCCCCGCGTCGTCGCGATCGGCGAGTGCGGACTCGACTATCACTACATGCACTCGCCGCGCGAGACGCAGATCGCCGTCTTCGAACGGCACCTCGATCTGGCGAAGCGAGTGAACAAGCCGATCATCGTTCACAATCGCGAGTCGACGGACGACATGGTGGCGATTCTGACGAAGTCGGGCGCCCGAGGAATCCTGCACTCGTTCACGGAGTCGGAGGAAGTGGCGCGGAAGTTCATCGACGCCGGCTACTTCATCTCGTTCTCCGGCATCGTCACGTTTCGCAGCGCCGAGCCGTTGCGCGCCTGCGCGAAGGCCTTGCCGCACGACCGCGTGCTCATCGAGACCGACACGCCGTACCTCGCGCCGGTGCCGTTTCGCGGACGCGACAACGAGCCGGCGTACGTCGTCAAAGTGGCGGAGTTGCTGGCGACCTTGTGGGGCATTTCGATCGACGCCGCAGCGGCGCAGACCACCGCAAATTTCGAGAGCGCCTTCGGCGTTACACTGCCCCGCTGATGGCGCCGCCCGACCTTTCCGTCGTCTTTCCTGTCTACAACGAGGAAGAAAACATCCCGATCCTTCTCGATGAAATCGCGAAGGCGTTGGACGGATCGCCGTGGTCGTACGAGATCGTTGCGGTCGATGACGGCTCGACCGATCGCAGCCTCGAGGTGCTGCGCGCCAGCCGGGCAAAACATCCGAGTCTGCGCGTGCTCACGTTCGCGAAAAACAGCGGCCAGACCGCGGCCCTCGATGCAGCGTGGCGCGCGGCGCAAGGGACGTTCGTCGTGTCGCTCGATGCCGATCTGCAAAACGATCCAGCCGACATCCCGGCCATGATGCGCAAGCTCGAGGAGAGCGCGTCCGACATGGTCATCGGCGTCCGCGTGAACCGCCACGACACCTGGTCGCGGAAGATGCAGTCGAAGATCGGCAACGGCGTCCGCAACTGGATCACGAACGATCACATCACCGACACCGGCTGCTCGCTCAAGCTCGTCAAACGCAAAGCCATCGACCGCATCCGCCTCTACACCGGCATGCACCGCTTCCTCCCGACGCTGGTCCGGATGCAGGGCTACAAAGTCGTGGAGATGCCGGTGAATCATCGCGCCCGCCAGTTCGGCGTGTCGAAGTACGGAGCAATGAACCGCGCCTTCCGCGGCCTGGCCGATTGCGTAGCGGTGCGCTGGATGTCGAAGCGTGTGCTGACGTACGACGTGCGTGAGGAGTGAGTGGCGGTCGCGCGGTGGGGCCAGGCTGTCATTTCGAATCGGCGAAACCGCGGGGGTGGCGGGTGGGGGAGCGGTGGAGCACGATGAGAAATCCCCTGCCTCGGAGCGATTCGTTCACATCGGCGTGGGATTCCTCTCCGTCCTCCGCTTCGCTCCGGCGGTTCGGAATGACACCGGCGTGAAGCTTTCGAGACCACGAAACCGCCAGACAACGCGACCGCGAGACCGCAAACCCGTAAACTGCGCCCAATGCACTTCCCGCTCTCGTTCGATCCGCGCAGCTGGCACTGGGACCTGCTCGCGGCGTTCGGCTTTCTGGCGCAGGCGCTTTTCGCCGCACGCTTTATCGTGCAGTGGATCGCGTCGGAGCGGCGGAAGATGAGCCATGTGCCGGTGGAGTTCTGGTACCTCTCGCTGGCCGGCGGCATCCTGATGACGATCTACGGAGTGGCGCGCCGCGATCCGGTCATCATCCTCGGCCAGGCTCCGGCACTGATCGTGTACATCCGCAACCTGATGCTCATCCGCTCCACGCGTGTTCGATGAATCATGCTCGACCTTAACGAGGATCACCGCAAGACGCTCCTCCGCATTGCGCGGCAGTCGATCGCAGCAGTCCTGGACGGACATGCTCGCGATTGGAAGGCGGACGAATTTGACGAGATTCTCCGGCGCCCTGCCGGGGCGTTCGTAACCCTCAAGACCCACGACGACGATCTGCGCGGGTGCATCGGCTCGATCGAGGCAGTTCATCCGCTCTACCAGGCGGTGGCGTCGAGCGCGGTCTCCGCGGCCTTTCGCGATCCGCGATTTCCGCCGCTGCATGCCGGTGAGCTCGAACAGCTCGATCTGGAAATCTCGGTCATGGGGCCGATCGAGCCCGTCACCAACATCGAGGAGATCGTCGTTGGCCGGGATGGTCTGATCATCAGCCAAGGTCGCAACGCCGGGCTGCTGTTGCCCCAGGTCGCGACCGAGTATGGCTGGGATCGTCAGACGTTTCTGGCCCAAACCTGCGTCAAAGCCGGGCTGCCTCGCGATGCCTGGCGGTCACCTCATTGCCGCATCGAAAAGTTTTCAGCAACTGTCTTTGGCGAGTAACCCTCCTGCTCGCAGCGAGTTGAGCCTCATTTAACAAGGCTGAGCTTGCAGATACCCGGCATAAACCCTCATTCTTACCCGGTTACCAACGCGTCTAGATCACTCTTATTCGTAGCACAAATAACTGAGGGAGGACGATGCCGAAGAAAACCTTGTCTCTCACGGAATCTCTGTCCAGGCGCTCGGCAAACGTACGCCGCAAAGCGCAGTCCCACCAAGTGCTGCGCTGGATCGGCGGACGTGCTGCGGCCACCATCGCCGTCGGCGCCGCGCTGTCCGTCGGAGGAGTCACCGAGGCGTTCCAGGGAGTCCATTTTCTCGTCCTCAAAGATCTCGATGCGGTGAAAATCGTCGAGCAGCAAGGCTCGCACACGAAAGTCGTCGCGAGCCTCGGCGACACCTTCGCCGGCAACTCGTTCTTCAAGCTCTCGCGAAGCCTGCCGAAGAGCCTCGTCACGCACCGCAACGATCTCTTCAACGAAGCGTGGCTGCCCGAGGCCGAGCCGGTGATCGCGGAAGCGCAGCCGGCTGGTGTCTTCAAGAGCGAGATGCAGCGGATCAACACCGCCATTCGCAAAGAGTTCTTCGCCAACGCCGTTCCGTTCGGCGACCTGATTCACACCAAGGCGCAGAAGTACGACGTCGATCCGGCGCTGGTGGCCGCGGTCGTCGAGACTGAGTCGCGCTTCCGGACGAATGCACGCTCCGAGGTTGGGGCGCGGGGGCTGATGCAGCTGATGCCGAAGACCGGCCGCTGGATGGGCGCCACGAACCTCTACAACGCCGAGCAGAACGTCGACGCCGGTGCGAAATACCTCCGCTACCTGAATCATCGCTTCGATGGCAATCTCACCAAGACCATCGCCGCCTACAACGCCGGCGAGGGGAACGTCCGCCGCTACAACGGCGTGCCTCCGTTCCGCGAGACCCGCTCGTACGTGAAACGGGTGATGACCCGGTACGAGAAGCGGAAGCAGGAGATCAAGCAGTTCGACGACCAGCACGGCGGCGGAGCCGCCGGCAACGACGGTGTGATGACGCTGCGGTAGTCGCGGTCGCGGGGTTTCGGGCTCGCGCAGTCTCGCGGTGGTGAGGTCGCCGGCTGCCGAGAAGGTTTCAGGGTTACAAGGTTGCTGAGTTGCCGAGCGCCCAGTCTGAGGTTGCGGGAACCAGGTAACCAGCAACCAAGTAACTCAGCAACCAAGTAACCAACCACGAGACCCGCTGCCACGCGACCCCGCGACCGCGAACGACCGCGACCCTAACCCCCGTGCCCTCCGAAACTTGACCGCTTCGCCTTGTTGGGATAACGTTTTCCGTGACCTCGACAACCTTGGGAGGGGAAAATGGTCAGTGTGCGTAGGGTGGTTCCCGTTCTCCTGCTTGTGGTCGCTTTCCCGATTTTCGGGGCGGCGAAGAAGTCCTCATCGCACCCTCCGCGCGATCTGCATCGCGTTGGCGACCATTGGACGGCGTACGATCCGCCTGACCCCGCCACCTGGCCCGCCGGCGCCAAGACCTACACCATCAAGCGCGGCGACACGCTCTGGAGCCTTGCCGAGCAGTTCTTCAAGAACGCCTACATGTGGCCGCAGCTCTGGGAGGGCAACACCTGGATCACCGACGCGCACTGGATCTATCCCGGCGACGTGCTGCTGATCGACTCCGAGACTGCGCAGCAGATTGCAAACGCGGCGACGGGGAAGCACGAAGACCTGCCGCCACCCCCAGCCCTCATGCCTGAATCGGTGAACGCGGGCAATTCGGGAAGCTCGGCCGCTTCGACGGCTCGCGCGTCAGGAGATGGCTTCATCACCGCTGCGGACGCAGCTGGTGGCAGCCGGAGTCCGGTGCCCCTCGGTACCGACGCCGACGTCTATTGCTACGGCTACATTGGCGACGACGGCGAGTCGATGCCGAACACGATCCTCGGGTACGAAGACTCCGAAGTGCGCTACGCGAAGGGCGCCGTCGAACAGGTCATCTCGGGAGCGACCGGCGATCTCGTCGTCATCAAAGGCGGCACCGCCAGCGGGCTCGTCGCCGGCGAAACCTACATCCTCGTCGACGTCGGCCGTCTGATCAGCCGTCCCGGTAAGCGCGGACATGTGGTCGGTCGTGAGTATCTTTATCGGGGCCAGGTGAAGATTCTCTGCGCGGAGGACGGGCAGGCGCGTGGACTCATCACGCAGTCGTGCTCGGAGATTGAAGTCGGGACGCACCTCAAGGCCTTACCGCAGATTCCGATTCCCCTCGCGCGCATCCCCGACATGCCGGCGTTCTGCGATCCATCCAGCAACAAGCGAAATGGATACATCGTCGGCGCGCAGGGTGGTTGGGACGAGGCGCTCGGCGAGGGTTTGCTCGTCGAAGTGGACCTCGGCCAGGCGGACGAGATCCAGCCCGGCGATTTCCTCACGGTCTACACCGATGACGTCGCGCCCGGCCAGCCGCGCCAGGTGCTCGGCGAGGTCGGCATCCTGACCACGAATACGCACACCGCGACCGGAAAGATCGTGGCCATGCGCTATTCGATGAAGATCGGGGACCGGGTCGAGATACGTTGAAGTGAAGACGGCACAGCTCAGAGACAAGAGACAAGAGATCAGACCTCTTCTCTGATCTCCGATCTCTGACCTCTAGTCTCTGTCTCTGACCGCGGATCGACTCACCCGAGGCTCTGCGCCTCTGATCTCTCATTTTCGGCGAAGAGATCAGAGACAAGCGATCAGAGCTCAGCGCCTCTTTTCTGATCTCTCATCTCTCGTCTCTGATCTCTGCTTCTTCCCACTTCATTAAAACCCTCGACTCCGCACTCCCTTTTGTTAGAATCGCCCGTCCGGGTCCATAGCTCAGCGGTTAGAGCTACCGGCTCATAACCGGCAGGTCCCAGGTTCGAATCCTGGTGGACCCACCAGGAAACCGATGCTAGACACTCCGAACATGACGAACGATCGACAGAACTGCCGGCGCGGACCGGCCGGAGGATCGCTCGTCTTCTCCGTTCCGGGGCTCGAGCGGCCGGTCGGGCAATCTCATTCCGCACAGGCGTTCCATCACCGGAACGCCTTTTTCGTCTTTGGAGGTTTGGTTGAATCAGGACGTTGAAAAACTTTGGGAGTTGCAAACAGTCCTGTCGGCGCTCGGAGACCGCGAAAAACAACTGACAAACAAGCCGGAGTCCTTCGCGGCCGTCGATCGCGAGTGGCAAAGCGTCAACGCCGGCATGGAGAAGCTGCAGCAGCAGATCGAGCAGCACTCCCGTGAACGGCGGCGCGTCGACGGCGAGTTATCGGATCAGCAGGAGCTCCTGAAAAAGTACCAGGGCCAGCTCATGCAGGTGAAGAATCAGCAGCAGTATGCGGCGGCGTGGAAAGAGATCGACGCCACGCGCAAGCAGGTCAAAGAGCTCGAAGACTCGACGCTGAAATCGATGTCGGACGTCGATACGCTGCAGAAACAGAACGACGATCTCGCTGCCGGCAGCGTCGACCTCAAGACCCGCTGGGACGCCGAGCACGAAGCCTGGCAACACTCCCTCGGCGATCTTCGCAAAGAGGTCGAGCAGTTGAAAGCGCGCGCCGCGAAGATCGAGGCATCCCTCCCGGAGCGTCTTTCCCGCGAGTTTCATCGCATCTTCAAGCAGCGCCAGAACGTGGCCGTCGCGCGCATCGTGGCCGACTCCTGCAACGGTTGCCGCACGCGCATCCGGCCCGCCGTTCTGCAGCAACTCAAGCGCGGCGATCTCGTTCACTGCGAAGGCTGCAGCCGCATCCTCTATCTGGAGAGTCCCCCATCCTGAAGATCCTCGCCTTCGTCGACGGCGCCTGCCGCGGCAATCCCGGTCCTGCCTCCTACGGTGTTTTCATGCGAAAGGACGACAGCGAGATCATCGAGATCTCCGGCTTCCTCGGCACGACGACGAACAACGTTGCCGAGTACGCCGGCCTTCTGGAGGCGTTGGCGACCGCGCAGTCGGAAGGCGCAACGGACGTCGAGATCGTCTCCGATTCGCTCCTCCTCGTGCAGCAGATGCTCGGCAAGTTTCGCGTCAAGCATCCGAATCTCATCCCGCTCTACGAACGCGCCAAGTCGATGACGAGGCGCTTCCCGAAATTCAAGATCCGCCACACGCTGCGCGCCGGCAACAAAGACGCCGACCGCCTGGCCAACGCCGCGCTCGACCGTCCTGAGCGCACGCCGAACGATCGCTGGGTCGCGAGACATCGTGTTGATTCGTGACAACATCGCCGCTGTCGAAGAGCGCATCGCGCGCGCATGTGAACGCGCGGGCCGCGCGCGCGAGGACGTGAAGCTCGTCGCTGTCTCGAAAACGTTTCCGGCCGAATTTGTCGACGAGGCGATTGCCGCCGGCATCACCGACCTCGGCGAGAACCGCGTGCAGGAAGCGCGCGACAAGAAGCCGCTCGTGCAGGGCAGCGCGCGATGGCATCTCATCGGCCATCTTCAAACCAACAAAGCGAAGGATGCCGTGAAATTGTTCGACGTCATCCAAGCAGTCGACTCGCTCGATCTCGCAGAGAAGCTTGCCCGCGCCGCCGAGGGTCAGGGCAAGACTCTGGAGGTGATGCTGCAGGTCAACATCGGCGACGAGCCGCAGAAGAGCGGACTTGCGCGTGCCGAGGTCGATTCGATCGCGAAACAGGTCGAGGCGCTCTCGCCGATCCATCTCATCGGCCTCATGGCCATCCCGCCTGTTGGTACGCCCGGCGAATCGCGTCCATACTTCCGCGAACTGCGGTCGATGCGCGACGCGCTCGGCCTGAAGGAACTGTCGATGGGGATGAGCGAAGACTTCGAAGCGGCGATCGAGGAAGGATCCACGATGATCCGTGTCGGCCGCGCCATCTTCGGGAGCCGGGTCTAGATGGGAATCGCCGTGGTGTTCTTCGATGCGTTTCTGATCGTGCTGCGGGTGATCGAGTGGATCGTCCTCGTCTGGGTGGTGCTCTCCTGGATTCTCTTCTTCGCCGCGCAGACGTCCTTCCGCTGGCGCTACAAATCGGCGTACGTCATCCTCAATCAACTGAACGACATCTTCACGCGGATGACCAGCCCGTTTCTGCGGCCCTTCCGTCGCCTGCTGCCGCCGCACCGGATGGGCGGCATCGACTGGTCGCCGCTGCTGCTCCTGCTGGCGATCTTCATCATCCGCGGGGTGGTTTCGTACCTGTTCAACACGCTGGCCGCGCCCTGAATCACGGCGTTGGATTGACGTTCGTGCCCACGCATTGCGTCGTCGTGCCGTTCGTCAGAGTCGGGCCGGGCGGACAGACGAAGACGCCGCCAGCGGGGCCGATGGGCAGATTGCCGCCGTCCGCGGTCGTGAGAAACGCCGCGGGCGAGCAGCCGTTGCCGAGGGAGGCGGCATCGAATTCGGCGGCCAAGCGATTGGAACCTGCGTTGCCGAACATCGTGACGGTCACCCAGTTCTGGCTCGGGCGCGGTCCGTGTGTCGTCGTCGAGCCCGGTGGCGCTAGATTTCCACGGGAGTTTGTCGGAGCAGGCAGGCCGCCGACGTCGCGCGTTACCGAGTACGATGTACTGCCGCCGTTATTCAGATTGAGATAGAACCAGCCAGCGATGTCCGCGGTGACAAGGCCGGGATAGAGGTCGTTGTCCAGCGACGACGTTGAGGAGGCCGCGGGAAGTTGAATCTGAAAAGGCCCACAGCCAGCGGCGCAATTGACACTCACCCCCCAAAGCATCGCATTTTCATGCTCGTCGAAGCGGACAATTTCCGGCACGAGCACATACCGGTTGGCTTCATAGCCTGAGCACGAATTGGTGGGGATGATGACTTCGCGCCAAATGTTGAGGTTCGTCCGAAAACTCGCCGGCCCTCCTTGAATGAAACGCGCTGCGAACGTCGAAGGGAGAGGTTGCCGCCGGTCGCGCGTCCGCGAAGTCGCTGGTGTGTAGCGATCGTAGAACGTGTACGGGAGGCCGGTGAAAACATACGCGCCAGCGCTTCCGCCTTCCGGAACGGCCCGGATGTGGACCATCGGATTCGCGGTCGCATCAAAGGAACCGGAAGGCAGTTCCCCGGCAGGTTGCGGCCCGAGGTTCTGATAATCGCCGATCAATACGTTGTCGAAGACGATGTCGTTCGAGAAATAGAGCGGATCGTTTGGCAGCCGGCTCGAGCAACTTGCAACAACGTCGATGGTCGCGTAGCCAATTGCATTGAGATGAACGTTGCCCGCGGTGGCGCAAGTGCCCATGACGCCGGTCGTCAGCGCGCTGCGAACAGCCGCCATCAGGCTCGCCGGGATCAATCCAGGGTTGGCGTCGCAGTCTGTGCTCGACTGGACATTCGGGTTGCCTGCGGACGACAGTAGCCCGGCCTTCGTCGATGACGATGTGCCCGCCGGTGGCGCAACCACATTGCGCAGCAGCACGTCGGCGAGGTTGATCGTCTGCACGTCGTAGCCGGTGAGATAGAGATTGAACGTCAGCACCGGATAGGCGCGATCCGTCCACAATGTCACGTGCGCGATCTGCGGATAACGCGTGACGTTCGTGACCGTGAAGAGAGTCGTTTGTCCTGAGTTGCCGTAGATGTCGACTTCGAAGTACGGCAGGAGCAATGTCGCCGCAGGACCGATTTTGATGTCGCATGTATCGTCGTTGTCGCGGACGCCGGCGAAGGCCGTCGTTGCGAAAAGAAACGCGGCGATGATCGAGAGCGTCTTCACGGCGTTGGATTGACGTTCGTTCCCACGCATTGCGCGGTAGTGCCGTTCGTCAGCGTCGGGCCGGGCGGGCAGACGAAGACACCGCCGGCGGGGCCGATGGGCAGACCGCCGCCGTCCGCGGTCGTGAGGAACGCCGCCGGCGAGCAGCCGTTGCCTAGCGAGGCGGCATCGAATTCGGCGGACAAGCGATTGTTGCCAACGTGACCGAACATCGTCACCGTCACCCAGTTCTGGCTCGGGCGCGGACCGGTGGTTGTCGTCGATCCGATGGGTGCGAGGCTCGTCCGTGCGTTCGTTGGCCCCGGCTGGCCGCCGATGTCGTGCGTCACGGAGTAGCTCTTATTTCCTCCGTTGTTGAGATTCAGGTAGATCCAGCCGCCTACGTCTCCGTTCGTCAGGAGAGGGTAGATGCTGCTATTCGCAACCGAGCTCGATGATGTGGCCGGAAGGGTGAATTGTGGAAAACTGCAGCCGAGGCAATTGATTCCGGTGGGCTCGATGAAGACGTTTTCGTGTTCATCAAATCGCACGATCTCGGCAGTCGGCATTGCGGCCAACTGAACTGCATCGGCACAACTCGCTCCACCAGCTTCCCGCCAGATGTTCAGGTTCGTGGCGAATGCGTTGGGACCACCCTGGATGAATCGCGCAGCGAACGTGGCGGGGAGGGGCTGTCTCCGGTCGAGCGTTCGAGCGGTCGCTGGTGTGTATCGATCGTAGAACGTAAACGGCAGGCCGGTGGCAACGTTGGAACCGGCGCCGCCGCCCTCCGGTACGGCGCGGATGTGGACCATCGGGTTTCCGGCGCCATCGAACGACGTGGCTATCTGTCCGGCCTCGTGAGGTCCAAGGTGCTGGTAGTCGCCGATCAGCACATTGTCGAAGAGGATGTCGTTCGTGTAGTAGTTCGCTTCGGACGGCAAGCGCGATGTGCAGTTCGCAGCGACGTCGATGGTGGCGTAGCCAATAGCATTGCTGTGAACGTTGCCGACGCCGCTGCAAGCTGTGCCCAGGCCTGAGAAGTTGCCCTCTCTCAGTGCGCTGCGGACAATCGACATCAGGGCTGCGGGGATCACTCCAGGATTGTTTGCGCAGTTCAGCGGCGTAACGAGATTCGCGCTGCCCGGCGACGACAAGGGGCCTGGTGTCGCGGTCGAGCTCGCGCCGTTTGGAGACGCCACCACTCCCCGGATCAGCACATCAGCGAGGTTGATCGACTGCACGTCGTAACCGGTGAGGTAAAGGTTGAAGGTCAGCAGCGGAAAGGCGCGATCGGTCCAAAGGGTGACGTGAGCGATTTGCGGGTAACGCGTCACGTTCGTGACCGTGAAGAGCGTCGTCTGGCCCGAGTTGTCGGCGACGTCCACCTCGAAATAAGGAAGCAGCAACGTAGCCGCCGGTCCGACTTTGACGTCGCACGTATCGTCGTTGTTGTAGTTGGGGAGCGAGGCCGCAACGACGTTGGTGGAGAGGAGCAGCAGAAGCGGTAGCCATTTCATGATTGAGCACCTCACGCGATCCAATGTTATGCCACATAAGTCACGCGCTATAATTCCGACCGTGCCGGGAGGGAGTCGATGCAAGGTCTTACGCCGCTCGATATTCAGAAACAGACGTTTGCGCGCGTCTTCAAGGGCTACAACGTTGACGAAGTTCGCGGCTACCTTCACCTCATCGCCGAGGAGATCGAAGGGCTGATCCGGGACGTGGACCGGCTCTCGCGCGAGAACGTCATGCTGCGCGACGAGCTCGATGAGCACAACGCCCGCGAGCGGATACTCAAGGACACCTTGCTATCGGCGCAGAAGGTTTCCGAGGATCTGAAAGCCAACGCGCACAAGGAAGCGGAGCTGATCGTCAAGGATGCGGAGATGCTCTCCGACCGTCTGACCTCGCAGGCGATGTCGCGCGTCGGCGATCTGGAACGCGCCATCCAGGACCTCAAGATCGAGCGGCGCGGCAACCGCAACAAGCTGCAATCGATGCTCGACACGATGCAGCAGCTCGTCATGCTCGACGCCGAGCAGGAAGCGAACGAGCAGCCGATCACAGCGATGTTCCGGAATCGGGATTAGGCGTCGGGTGTCGGGCGTGGCAGATCATCCGGGAGCTTCCGCCTCGCGCGTCCTCCTCATCCGCAACCTTTCCCAGGTCGCCACGCCCCTCGGCTTCATTCCTTCGCGCGGCGACGAAATGCGCGCCCTCGCTCTCTTCCACGACGCGGTCATCGTCATTCGCGATCGTCGTTTCGCATTCGTCGGGCGCGAGCAGGACATCGATGGTGATCTGCGCGCTCTCATCGACCACGACTTCGATGCGCGAGGCGCTACCGCCGTTCCTGGCTTCGTCGATTCACACACGCACATCCCGTTCGACGGTTACCGCGAGACGGAGTTCAATCGCCGGCTGCAGGGCGAGACCTACGAGCAGATCGCCGCATCCGGCGGCGGCATCGCCTCCTCGGTACACGCCACGCGCCGAGCGTCGCAGGAAGAGCTGACGGAGAACATCCTCGCGCGCGCCCGCACGATGGCTCGCTACGGCACCACCACGGCCGAGGCCAAGAGCGGATACGGCTTGAGCGTTGAAGGGGAGCTGAAACAGTTGCGCGCCATTCGTGATGCGAGCGCGAAGTCGCCGGTGCGCCTCGTTTCGACCTGCCTTGCCGCGCACGATTTTCCTCCCGAGGGGAGATCGAGCGCAGCGGCGAGACGCGGATATGTGTCGATGATCATCGGCGAGATCCTGCCCGCCGTCGCTGAAGAGAACCTGGCGATTTTCTGCGACGCCTTCGTCGAGCGCGGCGTCTTCACCGTCGAAGAAGGCGACGCCGTCCTGCGAGCGGGCGCGGCCCTCGGCCTCATCCCGCGGCTCCACGCCGACGAGCTCTCCGACACCGGCGGCGCGTCGCTCGCCGCATCGCTCGGCTGCGCCTCGGCCGATCACCTCATGCAGGTCTCCGACGACGGCATCGCCGCGCTGGCGGCATCGAACACGGTCGCCAACCTTCTCCCCGCGACGAGTTTTTTTCTGATGTCCGAACGCTACGCGCCGGCCCGCAAGCTCATCGACGCCGGCGCCATCGTCTCCCTCTCCACCGACTGCAACCCCGGCACGTCGATGACTGAATCGATGCCGATGGTGATGCAGCTGGCCACGTTGCAGATGAAGATGACGGTGGAAGAATCGCTGACCGCCGCGACGCTCAACGGCGCGGCATCACTCCGACTCGCGTACGAAACCGGCTCGATCGAAGCCGGCAAGCGCGCCGATCTCGTGCTCCTCGACGCCCCGAACTACCTCCACCTCGTCTACCACTTCGGCGTGAACCTCGTCTCGCACGTGATGCGGGATGGGGCGTGGATCGTGTAGAGCGCATTTGGGCTCGCCGCCGGCGTTTCACACGTTTTTTTGTCGCTCTCGTTCGCCGCCCTCGAACCGAGCGGCCGCGCGAACTGCGACGGGCCAGGACGACAGAACACACCTCGCCCCCTCCGGCGCAACCCCTATACTCACACCCTTCCGATGCTGTCGTTTCGCGACAACCTCCGCGCCCTTCCGCCGGCCGTCTGGATCCTCTTCGGCGGGACGTTCATCAATCGCTTCGGCACGTTCGTCATCCCCTTTCTCATCCTTTACCTCAACCGCGCCGGCTTCACGGTGGCGCAGGCGGGGATGGCGGTTAGCGCGTATGGGGTGGGACATATCGTCGCCGCATCGGCCGGCGGACATCTTGCCGACCGCATCGGCCGGCGCAACACGATCGTGCTATCGATGTTCGGATCGGCGGCGGCGATGCTGGCTCTGTCGCAGGCGCGCGGTTACGCCGCGATCGTGATCCTGACGTGCATCACCGGCGCGATCTCCGAGTTGTACCGCCCGGCCAGCTACGCGCTCGTCGGCGATCTCGTGGCCGAGGAGCATCGGGTGGTCGCGTTCGGGTTGTACCGGTTTGCCGTCAACCTCGGCGTCGCAGCCGGTCCGGCCGCCGCTGGCTTTCTGGCGGATCACTCATTCATGCTGCTGTTCATCGGCGACGCCTTGACGTCGATCGTGTATGGACTCATCGCTCTCTTCGCTCTGCCGCATGGTTTGCGAACGTATGTGAAAAACGAGCGCGCCGGCGAGGCGTTGCGGGTGGCCATGCGCGACCGGCCGTTCATCATCTTTCTGCTGGCAACGCTCTGCATCACGATCGTCGACTTTCAGATGGTCTCCACGTTCGCGTTGCACGTGAAGTCCCTCGGGTTTCCGTCGCGCGCGTACGGCCTGCTGATCTCGATGAACGGAATGCTGATCGTCCTGTTCGAGCTCGGCATCACGCAGTGGTCGCGCCGCTTCGTGCCGCGGCCGGTGATCGCGCTCGGCTACCTGCTGGCCGGGCTCGGCTTCGCGCTGACGGGCGTCGCCCGTACCCTGCCAGCGCTTGCCGCGACCGTCGTGATCTGGACCCTCGGCGAGATGGTCAGCTCGCCACTCGTTTCCGCATACGTCATGCAACTCGCTCCCGAGCAGTACCGCGGCCGCTACCTCGGCCTCATGGTCATGATGTGGTCCCTCGGCATGATCATCGGCCCGACCGCCGGCACGCTCGTTTTCGAGCACAACCCAGCCGCACTCTGGGCCGCCTGCGGCGTGCTCGGCATCCTCGCTGCTGGCCTCATGCTTCAACGCCAGCAGACGACGACGTCCTGAAACGTCGCGCCGTCGGCACGCCCCGCCCACTTGCCGTGGTGGATCTCGTAGCGAGCGAAGCCGGCGTCGCGAACGAGCTGGACGAGCGCCTCTTCATCGATGGCCACACCGACCGCGGGATTCTCCGCATCGGCGAGACGAACGGGCCCCTGCTCGAACGGAAATCGATAGTGCCAATCGATGTGCGGCAGCACGTTGCGGGAGTGCTCGTTGAGCAGAAAGAACGTTGCGACCAGGCGGCCGCCGGGCGCCAGGACGCGCGCCGATTCGCCGAGGTAGCGGCGTGTCTCGGCGAAGACGAGATGCGTGAAGAGCGAGGTGGCGAACGCAAAATCGAACGAGGCGTCGTCGAACGGGAAACGAAACTCCGTAGCCGCCAAGCCCTGCTCGCGATACTCGGAGCTCTGCACGTCGGCATGATGAAAGCGGAAGCTCGGATGCTTCGGCGTGATGTGGCGCTGGCACCAGACGACGAAGCGCCGCACGACATCAAAGCCGTCGTAGCTTCCACTCGCGTCGAGATATTGCGTCAACGGAATGGCCACGCGGCCAACTCCGGAGCCGATATCGAGCACGCGATCCGAGGGACGAAGGCCGAAGCGGATCAGCAGCGTTTTCAACTCCTCGCCGACCGCGCGGAAGTCGCCCATGCCGACGAAACGAAGGCGCAGCGGAGGCAGCTCCGGGTCCGTTCTCCGAGTCAGCCAGCGGCCGAGATCGTCGAGCGCCGCAGCGGTCCAGTCGAGCCCGTGACGGACCTTGCGCCGCAACCGTTTCGTTCCCATGCGGCCAGCACTCTAGCGTGTAGGATTACCGGCATGAAGAACGTTCGACTCTGGCTCGCGGCGTCGCTCCTCGCGTGCGCGGGCGCAAACGCCAGTCCAATGGAAGTGCCGGTCGTCTACGACAAACTCCCGAACGGCCTCAAGGTCGTGATCTCCGAGGCGCATGCGGCGCCGACGGTGACCGTGGCGGTCTACTACGGCATCGGCTTTCGCGTCGAGCCGAAGGGGCAGACCGGATTCGCGCACCTCTTCGAGCACATGATGTTTCAGGGCTCGGAGCACGTGAAGAAATTCGAGCACGCCAAGATCATCGAAGCCAACGGCGGCAATCTCAACGGCTCGACGCGCCTCGACTACACGAACTATTACGAGACGCTCCCCTCCGATCGCGTCGAGACGGCGCTCTGGCTGGAAGCCGACCGCATGCGCTCGCTCGACGTCAGCGGCGACAACCTGAAGAACCAGCAGAACGTGGTCTCCGAGGAAGTGCGCGTGAACGTTCTGAACCAGCCGTACGCCCTCTTCGAATGGCTCGACCTCTGGCAGAACGCGAATCAGAACTGGTTCAACGCGCACAACTTCTACGGCGATCTGCACGACATCGAAGCGGCAAAGATCGACGACGTGCGCCAGTTTTTCAAGACGTACTACGCGCCGAACAATGCCGTCCTGACGATCGTCGGCGACGTCGATGCGGCCGCGGTTCGGAAGCTGGTCGAGAAGTACTTCGCGTCGATTCCGCAACAGACGATTCCGAAGCGTCCCGACGTCAGCGAGCCGCCTCAGAAAAAAGAGAAGAGCGTCAAGCAGACCGACAAGCTCGCCAACGTTCCGGCATTCGCCATCGGCTGGCATCTTCCCGATCAGCAGTCGCCTGACTACGCGCCGGCCGTGCTGCTCGACCTCATCCTCCAGGGCGACGATGGCTCTCGCTTCTACGAGCGCCTCGTCAAAGAGAAGGAGATCTCGGTCGATTGGGGCGGCGGCATCAACTACGAGCTCGGCAACGAATTCGATTTCGACGGCCCGATGATGCTCGTCTCCCGCACGCTCTACAAACCAGGCCACACGGCGGCTGAGATCCTTCACGAGGTCGACGCCGTCACCCACGACCTCCAGCAGAAAGGTCCGACCGCGCGCGAGCTCGCAGACGCGAAAGTCCGCTTCCGCTCGAACTTCTACGACGCGCTGGAGACGACGGCAGGCAAAGCCAATCTCCTCGCCGCGTTCGCACTCTTCCGCGACGACCCGTCGCTGATCAACAAAGTGCTGCCGGTGTACGACGCCGTGACCGCGGCCCAGATTCAGTCGGTCGCACAAAAGTACCTCGTGCCGGAGAACAGAACCACGATCGATCGCATCCCGGAGGCGAAATGATTGCGCTTCGCGCGTTGATTGCACTTCGTGCGTTGTCGGTTGATTGCGCTTCGCGCGTCGAACGACGCACGCGACGGCACGGAACCGACAACCGACAACCGACAACGCGCGGCCCCCAAGGGCCGCGCACAAGCCTGATCGCGGCCGCAACTCTGGCGCTTGCCACGCTCGCGTTCGGGCAAGGGCAGACCACACCGCCGCCTCCCGCCCCGGAGCGGCCGATTCAGTGGCCTTCGATCAGCGAATCGAAACTCGCGAACGGGCTCACGGTCGTACTCGTGCCGCTGCACAACGTGCCGAAGATCACGGCGCAGCTCTCGCTGCTCGCCGGCCGAGGAACGGCCTACAAGACGCAGCCGGGCATCGCTCAGCTCGCGGGGCGCGTCGCAAATGAGGGGACGGCCACGCGGTCGAGCGTCGAGATCAAACAGGAGCTTCGCTCGATCGGCGGCGTGTTGTCGATCGGTGTCGACAACGACGCCACTACGATGACGGCATCCTCGCTGGCCGACTTCGCTCCGAAACTTCTCGATCTCCTCAGCGATGTGGCGCGCCATCCCGCCTACCCGCAGTCGGAAGTGGCGCTGGCGAAAACGAATCTGGCGCAGGAGATCGAAGAGCAGCGCTCCACACCCGATTTTCTGGCGCAGGAGCAGATCGACAAAGCGCTCTTCGGTGCGCATCCGTATGGCTTCACTGTGCCCGACCCGGCGGCGATCAAGAAGGCGACGCGCCTGGCGCTGAAGACATTTGCCGCGACGTACTACGTTCCGAACAACGCCATCCTCGTCGTCGTCGGCGAATTCGATCCGGCCGTGATGCGCACGGAAGTCGAGCGCACATTCGGGTCGTGGAAGCGCGTGCCGCTGCCTCCCGCGCCGAAGGTCGTGCTTCCGCTTCGCGACAAGCGGCAGATCTACGTCATCGACCGCCCGGGCTCGGTGCAGTCGACAATCCTCATTGGCGCCGCTGCGCCGCCGCGTAGCTCACCCGACTACATCCCGCTCCGCACGACGAACATGATCTACGGCGGCTCGTTCTATTCGCGGCTGACGCGCAACATCCGCGAAGAGAAGGGCTACACCTACTCGCCGTACAGCACCGCGAACCTGCGCCGCGCTGCCGGCAGTTTCGAGACCGGCGCCTCGGTGCGCAACGAGGTCACCGGCCCGACGATCCTGGAGATGTTGTACGAGCTCGACCGGATGCGCGTCATGCCTGTCACCGCCGAGGAGCTGGCGTCGGCGAAGACGTACAGCATCGGCAGCATGGAAACCGAGCTGGAATCGCAGGCCACCCTCGCCGGCCGCATCACCACGATCTACGTCGACGAGCTCTCGCGCGATTTCCTGCAGACGTTCCGCGACAGGATCACCGCGCTGACGCCGGCAGATGTGCAGCGCAGCGCCGCACGCTACTTCGACACGTACCGCGGCGCGATCGTCGTGGTCGGCGATTACAAGCAGATCAAGGATCAGCTCGCGCCGTTCGGGGATGTGAAGGTCGTGAAGTAGGGACTCCGGTGACGTAGCCTGTCATTCCGAACCGGCG
>JAXDGW010000143.1:0-4196 GCA_034664845.1 Thermoanaerobaculia bacterium
TGCATTCAATCTTTGAACTCGGCGTGACGGTGCCGGGGATTTCAGGCTGCACACAAAGTGTTCTGGCTGCACATAATGTCGGCTGAAAACGGGAGATTGTGTGCAAAGCCGGTCGAAGGACCCCCCGCGCTCGTGCAGGAAGGACGGGCGCTTTTCGAAAAACATCGCCAGGAATCGGGGGGTCCTTCGAAGTCCTCCGGCACTCCGTGTCCTGCGGCAGTCTCAGGATGACAGCCGTAAGCGCGATAGACTTACACCCACACGGCTATGGCGCGCTTTCGATTCCGCGATCTGTCGATCCGCAGCAAGTTGATGACTGGGTTCATGCTGACGAGTCTGGCAGCGCTTCTGCTGACCATCGGCGCCCTGGCTGCGTACGACGCATCCACCTTCCGCCAGGAAGTGCTGCACGACGTGAACACGCTGGCCAGCATCATCGGCGAGAACGCGTCGTCATCGGTCGCCTTCAACGACAAGCAGAGCGCGAAGGCGTCACTCGCGGCGCTTCGGTTGCAGCCGCAGATCACCGGCGCGGCGATCTATGACAGCAACGGCGAGCTGTTCGCGACCTACAGCCGGCCCAACGACGGCGACAAGCCCGCGGCAATGCCGCGCGATGGGAACTGGATCGATGCGCAGCACATTGGCGTCACGCGGCCGGTGCTTTTCAACGGCGCGCGGGTCGGGACAGTCACGGTGCGCTCGGATCTGAGCGAGCTGGCGGTCCGGCGCACGCGAACGCTCCAGATTGCCGGCGGCATCTACGTCGGCGCGGCGTTCCTCGCCCTCCTTCTCGCATCGCTCTTCCAGCGCGCCATCACGCGTCCGATCCACCGCTTGCTGCGCGCCGAAAAGCGCGTCTCGCGCGAGAAGGACTACACGCTGCGCGTCGAGAAGGAAGCGAACGACGAGATCGGGCTGCTCATCGACGGATTCAACGAAATGCTCGGCGAGATTCGCGCCCGCGACGCCGAGATTCTGGCGAAGCACGATCAGGAGATGGCGTTAGCGCGCTCGATTCAGACCTCCGTCCTGCCGCGCACCTTCGAGCTTCCCGGTTACGACATCTCGGCGATCATGCTACCGGCCGAAGAGGTCGGCGGCGATTTCTACGAATTCCGCCGCACGGCCAGCGGCGCGTGGATCGGCATCGGCGACGTCACCGGCCACGGCGTGACGTCGGGCCTGATCATGATGATGGCGCAGGCGATGTTCACGATGCTTTGCGAGCAGAATGGGCACCATAAGTCGCCCGCGAAATTCGTATCGCTGCTCAATCGCGCCATGTTCTACAACCTCAAATCGCGCCTCGGTCAGGAGAAATTCATGACGATGGTCGTGGCGCGCATCGAGGATGATGGGCAGATCGTCTACGCCGGAGCCCACACCGACTTGCTCATTTACCGCGCCGCCACCGGCTCGGTCGAGAGGTTGCCGACGGACGGATTGTGGCTCGGCATCTCCGACGATGTGACCTCGCACACGATCGATCGTTCGGTGACTCTCCGCCGCGGCGACATTGCGCTGCTGCACACGGACGGCGTGACGGAGTCGCGCAATACGGCCGGCGAGTGTTACGACATGGACCGTCTGACCGCGGAACTGAAGAGACTTCATGACAAGCCGGCGGAGGCGATCGTCACGTCGATCGCGGCGACGGCGTGGCAGTGGGCCGGCACGCCCAAGGACGACGTCAGCCTGATGGCAGTCAAAAGGAGTTGAGATGATTACGGAGCGTCTTTCGAACGACTACGTTGAGATGCGATTCGGACCGCGTTGGACGTACATCAGTTGTGTACGAAAGTTCGTGGCCAGTTTTTTCATGATCGGTCTCGCGGACAAAGAGCGCGCCGAGCAGATCTCGATGGCTGCCTCGGAGCTTCTGGAGAACGCCGTGAAGTACGCATCGGAGGAAGAGGGCTACCTCAAGATCTCGATCGCCAAGGCCGCGAATGAGGTCGATGTCTGCGTGAAGAACAAAGCCGAACCGCATCACATCAACACGCTGCGCCGCGAGCTCGCGCTCATCCAGTCCGGCCAGCCGGAGCAGGTGTACCTGAAGAAGATGGAGGAAGCGGCGATGACCGAGGGACAGAGCCGGCTCGGTCTGATCCGGATTCTCTTCGAGGCCGACGCGCGGTTGCACCTCGAAGTCAACGAAGGCGAGATATCCATTCACGCCATTTTCAAACTGGAGGCGGCATGAGCACTGAACGTGGCCTTGTTCCGCTGACGATCGAAACGCTGTCGATCGTGCCGCGTCTCGACGGCGACACTCTCCGCATCGTCATGAGCGGCGCGGTAGAAATGCGCGATCCCGGCGAGGCGCTGAATCCTTACTGGACGATGATCGATGAAGAAGCACGCCGCCGGAACGTGCGCGTCGTCGAAGTCGATGTGCAGGCTCTCAATTTCATGAACAGCTCGGGCATCCTGACGCTGGTGCGGTGGATCACGCGCTGTAAATCGACGCCCGGCTGCTACAAGCTCGTGTTGCGCTACGACCGCAACGTGACCTGGCAAAGGGCGTCCATCCCGACGCTCGCCAAGCTTGCGCCGAACGTCGTCGTATCGGTGGAGACGGATGCCTGACGTTGAACGGTGGCCGGGATACGACCTGGCGTGCCATGCCTGTGGTGCCGGCGTACGGCCCATCGATCAGTTCTGCAGTCAGTGCGGACGGCGCGATCCTGCGCACCAGCAGGGATTCCACAGCGCCGACGGCTCACTGACGTCGGACACGCTCGTGGGCGGCCCCGCCGAGGATACGTACCCGACGTTCATCGCGCCCGAGGAGGCGATGAGCCAGGGAACGCTGATCAAATCCGTGAGGCGGAGTCAGTCGACGCGCCTGAACACGCAGGCCGTCGAGACGATGCTCGCCCCCGGCACGATCTTCGCGCGGCGCTATCGCATCCAGCGTTTTCTCGGCTCGGGGGCGATGGGCTACGTCTGTTGCGCGATCGATGAGTCGATCGATGAGATCGTCGCGCTGAAAGTCCTCTCACTGCCGATTCATGCGGATCCCGACGCGTACGACCGGTTCAAGACGGAGCTGAAACTGGCGCGCCGCATCCGCCACCGCAACGTCGTGCAGAGTTTCGACCTCGGATTTGCTGAGGGCTATCCGTTCATCTCGATGGAGTACATCGACGCCGACAATCTCCTCAAGCATCTGAACCGCCGCACCACATTCGATGAGCAGTCCGCGCTGGCGATCATGCGCCAGGTTCTGCGCGGCCTCCGCGCCGCCCACGACCTCGGCATCGTCCACCGCGACATCAAGCCCGAAAACATTCTGCTCAACAAGGACCGCATGGCGTTCATCACCGACTTCGGTGTCGCCACGTCGCAGGACATCGTTCAAAAGGAGCTGGCCGGTACGCCGGACTACATGGCGCCCGAGCAGCTCCGTTGCGAGCCGGTCGTAGCGGCGTCAGACCTGTACTCATGCGGCGTAGTGCTGTACCGCCTGCTGACAGGTCTGCTGCCGTATCGCGCCAAGTCGATCAAAGAAGTGCTGGAGGCGCATCTCTACGCGGCGCCGGAGCCGATTGCAAGGTCGCTGAACATTTCCAACGAAACGCGCGTATTGATCGCGTCGATGCTGGAGAAGAAAGTGTCGGACCGTCCACGCAGCGCGCGCGAGCTGCTCGATCGCATCGACGTGATGCTGAAAACCGGAACGACAATGACGCGCAGCGCGGCGAAGCGCGTGACCGCACTCGTAGTCGATGGTGATCCCGAGTCGCTGGCGTTTCTCAGCGGCGTCTTGAAGGCGGATGGCTATCGGGTGCTGGCAACGAGCAACGCACGCGAAGGTGTCGACCTCGCGTTCGAGCAGAGCCCGTCGATCATCTTCCTCGACAGCAGAATCCGCGGCGGCTTCGATCTGCCGTCCGAGGCCAAGAACGAGGAGGAGGTCGCTGACGGCCTCGGATTTGTCCGCATCGTCCAGCGCGACGATCGCCTGCGCCCCGTACCAATCATGCTGATGACCGACGAGATGCTGGCCCAACTCGACAACACATTCGAAAAAGCCGGCGTCGCCGGCGTGATGCGAAAGCCAATCTCGACGACGGACATCGCCGGCGCGCTGACGCTGATCAAGCCGGGATAGCGAAGCGCCGTAAGCGCTACTGTCATCCTGAATCGCCGAAGGACACGAAGTGCCGGAGGACGATGAAGGAGCCCCC
>JAXDGW010000144.1:0-105841 GCA_034664845.1 Thermoanaerobaculia bacterium
GACGGTCGAGGTCTATTCGAGAAAGACGGAGCGGTGAGCTAGGCTCGTTTTCAGATATGGACCCGTGCGAGACGCCCACACTCCTCAGCGCTGCGAGGATTGCAAGGAGTGCGGTCGTCTCGACCGCGGGCACTCGGGCGTCCTCGCCCGAGTGCTGTAGGGGCCGCGGAGGTCGAGGGTTGTCGACGTTCTTGCCTGCAGGCGTGAAGCACGGTTCGCATTCTCGGCCGCGCAGACTGCCAGGCGGTGACAGACCTCCTCGTTGGCTGTACGCTCCCCTCGATGACCAAATTACTCATCCTGAACGAACATGACGTCGAGCGCCTTCTCACGATGCGCGAGTGCATTGGCGTAATGGAGGAAGCGCTGAGCGCGCTAGCGCGAAGCGAGGTCCACAACCCGCTGCGCCACATGATCCGCGGCGAAGGCGCGAAAGGAATCCTCGGTCTGATGCCGTCCTACCGCGGAGGATCGCAGCCTCACTACGGCCTCAAAGAAGTCTGCGTCTTCCCTGGCAATCCAGCCCTCGGACTCGACACGCACCTCGGCGCCGTGCTTCTTCACAGCGGCGAGACCGGCGAGCTGATGGCGGTCATGAACGCGTCGGCGATCACAGCGATTCGCACCGCGGCGGTCTCCGCCGTCGCCACGAAACTGCTCGCGCGCGAGAACGCCCGGAGCCTCGCCATCATCGGCGCTGGAGTTCAGGCGCGGACACACCTGGAGACGATCCCCCTAGTGCGCAACATCGATGACGTACGCATCGTCAGCCGGACGCCGGCGAAGGCCGAGGCGCTGGCGGGGAACGCGGCGCGAGTGGTGGCAACGGTCGAGGAAGCAGTGCGAGGAGCGGACATCATCGTCACCGCGACGAGCTCGCGTGAGCCAATCCTCAAGCGTGATTGGCTGAAGGACGGCGTCCACATCAACGCGGTCGGTTCCAGCATAGCCGTCGCGCGCGAGCTCGACAGCGCCACGGTCGCGGCCGCATCGCTCTTCGTCGATCGCCGCGAGTCGACCACCAACGAATCGGGCGACTATCTTTTCGCGCTGCGCGAGGGAGCGATCGCCGACGGACATATCCGTGCCGAGATCGGCGACATCCTGACCGGGCAGGCAAAGGGCCGTACCTCGGAGCGCGAGATCACGCTCTTCAAGTCCCTCGGCCTCGCCGTCGAAGACCTTGCCTCGGCGCAGTTTCTGTTCGAAAAAGCATCGCGCGAAGGCAGCGGGACCTGGGTCGATTTCTAAGATTGAGTGTCGTCCCTCGGGTGCTGCGCATGTGGCCTGCGCGACAGCGCCGCCGGTCGGAATACAGGCTCCGAGAGGGCCGTTAGGGCTGATCCGGTTGCACATGTGACTATTGACATTTGTTGGCAACCGGTGCAGAGTTCGCGTCCCCCAGCGGGAGTTCCTCTCGCTCTAAGTGTCTTCAGAAGGATAGGTAGAATGCCAACGATTAACCAACTCGTCAGCGCAGGACGCGACAAGGTCGCGTACAAGACGAAGTCCCCGGCGCTGCAGTCGAGCCCGCAGAAGCGTGGTGTTTGCACGCGTGTCTATACCTCGACCCCGAAGAAGCCGAACTCGGCGCTCCGCAAGGTTGCGCGCGTCCGTCTGACGAACGGGATCGAAGTGACCACCTACATCCCCGGCGTCGGCCACAACCTCCAGGAGCACTCGATCGTGCTCATCCGCGGCGGCCGTGTCAAAGATCTCCCGGGCGTTCGTTACCACGTCATCCGCGGCACGCTCGACACCGTCGGAGTTGCCAAGCGGATGCAGAGCCGCTCGAAGTACGGGGCCAAGCGCCCGAAGAAGGGCTAACCAGATGCCGAGACGCCGAGAAGTTCCGAAACGAGAGATCCTGCCGGATCCGGTCTACAACAGCCAGCTCGTGACCAAGTTCATCAACTCCCTGATGTCGCAGGGGAGGAAGTCGGTCGCCGAGCGCGTGTTCTACAGCGCGCTGAAGAAGGTTGAAGACAGGGCCAAGGACGATCCGATCAAGCTCTTCAAGAAGGCAGTCGACAACGTCAAGCCGGCGCTCGAAGTCAAGAGCCGCCGCGTTGGCGGATCGAACTACCAGGTTCCCATCGAAGTCCGGCCGTCCCGCCGTACCGCTCTGGCCATTCGCTGGCTGATCTCGTACGCCAACAGCCGTGGCGAGAAGACGATGATGGACAAGCTGGCCGGCGAGATCATGGATGCCGCAAACAACCGCGGCAACGCCATCAAGAAGAAGGAAGATACGCACAAAATGGCGGAAGCGAACAAGGCGTTTGCTCACTACCGCTGGTAGTTTTGGTTCACGAGAATTATTGGTGACGGGTCACCGTTACTGGTTTTTCCAAGCCCGAAGTTGGGCAGTTTCAACCCCGTTTTTTAACTTTCCGTAGCTCCGTCTCGACCGGATAACACAGAACAAGTTCTGCGGTTCCGGACCGAGCAACGGGAAATAAAAAGAGTACTCACGAGGTGCGCTTCGCGTCTGTTTGCGCGAGGCGTACGTCTGCAATCGGCGTCAGCTTTGCCGCCGTTTGGCCGCCTCTGTTGGAAAAGGTAACTCTGTCATGCCACGTCAGGTATCTCTCGAAAAAACGCGAAACATCGGGATCATGGCTCACATCGACGCGGGTAAAACCACGACGACGGAGCGCATCCTTTATTACACCGGCCGGACTCACAAAATCGGCGAGGTGCACGATGGCACTGCGACGATGGACTGGATGGTCCAGGAGCAGGAGCGCGGCATCACCATCACCTCCGCTGCCACCACGGCAATGTGGGGCGACGTCCGCGTCAACATCATCGATACCCCGGGCCACGTCGACTTCACCGTCGAAGTGGAGCGCTCGCTGCGCGTTCTCGACGGCGCGGTCGGCGTTTTCTGCGCCGTCGGCGGCGTGGAACCGCAGTCGGAAACCGTGTGGCGCCAGGCCGACAAGTACGGCGTCCCCCGCATCGCCTTCATCAACAAGATGGACCGCATCGGCGCGAACTTCGAAGCCGTTGTGAACCAGATCCGCACCAAGCTTGGAAAGAATGCCGTTGCTCTTCAGCTCCCGATGGGAGCCGAGGACAAGTTCCGTGGCGTCATCGACCTCGTGTTGATGAAGGCCCTGATTTTCAACGACGAGTCCCTCGGCGCGAAGTACGAGACGGAAGAGATTCCGGCTGAGTACCGCGCAGAGGCGGACCATCTCCGCGAGAAGCTCGTCGAGTCAGTCGCCGAAACGCACGATGAGTTGCTCGAGAAGTACCTCGCCGGCGAGCCGATTGAGCTGGCCGAGCTGAAGGCAGCGATCCGTGAGGCCACCATCGCCCAGAAGATCACTCCGGTGATGTGCGGCTCGGCATTCAAGAACAAGGGCGTTCAGCCGTTGCTCGACTCCGTGGTCGACTATCTCCCTTCGCCGGTCGACATTCCGCCGGTCAAGGGCATCGATCCGGATGATGAGTCGCTCATCGAGCGCAGAGCAGCGGATGAGGAACCCTTCGCCGCACTCGTCTTCAAGATCATGACCGACCCGTTCGTCGGCCAGCTTGCCTTCTTCCGCGTTTACTCCGGCCACGTCGAGTCAGGCACCTCGGTGCTCAACACGACGAAGGGCAACTCCGAGCGCATCGGACGCCTGCTGCAGATGCATGCGAACAAGCGCGAAGAGATCAAGGAAGTGTGGGCGGGTGACATCGGCGCGGCCGTCGGTCTGCGGAGCGTTACCACCGGCGACACGATCTGCGACCGGGACAAGCCCATCGTCCTCGAGACGATGACGTTCCCGGAGCCGGTCATCGCCGTTGCCATCGAGCCGAAAACCAAAGTCGATCAGGAAAAGATGGGCGTCGCACTTGCGAAGCTCATGCAGGAAGATCCTACGTTCAAGGTCCACACGGACCCGGAAACGAACCAGACCATCATCCGCGGGATGGGCGAGCTGCACCTCGAGATCATCGTCGATCGCATGGTGCGCGAGTTTGGCGTCGCCGCGAATGTCGGCAAACCGCAGGTTGCGTATCGCGAGGCGATCACGCGCAAGTCGGAGGCCGAGGGCAAGTTCGTGCGGCAGTCGGGCGGCAAGGGCCAGTACGGTCACGTCAAGATGCGCTTCGAGCCGATCCCCGAGGGTGGCTTTGAGTTCGTCAATGAGATCGTCGGTGGCTCGGTTCCGCGCGAGTTCATCAAGCCGACCGAGCAGGGGATCAAGGAAGCGCTCGAGCGCGGCATCGTGGCCGGTTATCCGGTGACGGGCGTTCGGGCCATCCTGTACGACGGCTCGTACCACGACGTCGATTCGAGCGAAATGGCGTTCAAGATCGCCGGCTCGATGGCCTTCCAGGAAGGCGCGCGCAAAGCGGCTCCGATTCTCAAAGAGCCGATCATGGACGTCGAAGTCGTTACACCGGAAGACTACGCCGGCGACGTGATGGGCGATCTCTCCCGCCGCCGCGGCCGCATTCAGGCGATGGAAGAGCGCGCCGGCGCCAAGGTCATCAAGGCGCACGTGCCCCTATCCGAGATGTTTGGTTACGCAACGCAAGTGCGGTCGATGTCGCAGGGCCGCGCCAGTTACACGATGCAGTTCCTGGCCTACGAGCCTGCGCCGAAGAGCGTCGCAGACGAGGTGATCGCCAAGTCGGCAGGAACGACACAACGAATCTGAACCGCGTAGGTGCGGACGAACGGTCCGGCCGACGCAAGAAACTCGAAACGAACCAGCAGGAGGTCTCAGGATGGCTAAAGAAAAATTTGATCGCAGCAAGCCTCACGTCAACGTCGGCACGATTGGTCACGTCGACCACGGCAAAACGACCCTGACGGCGGCAATCACCAAGATCCTGGCTTCGAAGGGCACAGCTACGTTCACGTCCTTCGACATGATCGACAAGGCCCCGGAAGAGCGCGAGCGTGGTATCACCATCGCCACCGCGCACGTCGAGTACTCGACTGAGAAGCGCCACTACGCGCACGTCGATTGCCCGGGCCACGCTGACTACGTCAAGAACATGATCACCGGTGCCGCGCAGATGGACGGCGCGATCCTGGTCGTCTCCGCTGCTGACGGCCCGATGCCGCAGACGCGCGAGCACATCCTGCTGGCCCGCCAGGTCGGCGTTCCGTACATCGTCGTCGCCCTCAACAAGGTCGACATGGTTGACGATCCGGAGCTGCTCGACCTCGTCGAGCTCGAAGTGCGCGAGCTCCTCAGCTCGTACGACTTCCCCGGCGACGAGATTCCCATCGTCCGCGTTTCGGCGCTCAAGGCTCTCGAGAGCGGCGACGCGAACAGCGAGTGGGGCAAGAAAGTCATGGAGCTGATGGACGCAGTCGACAGCTACATTCCGCTGCCGGAGCGCGTCATCGACAAGCCGTTCCTGATGCCGGTCGAAGACATCTTCTCGATCTCGGGCCGCGGCACGGTCGTCACCGGCCGTATCGAGCGCGGCATCGTCAAGGTTGGTGAGGAAATCGAGATCGTCGGCATCCGTCCGACCATCAAGAAGGTCGTCACCGGCGTCGAGATGTTCCGCAAGCTGCTCGACCAGGGTCAGGCAGGCGACAACGTCGGCCTTCTCCTCCGCGGTGTGGAGCGCAAGGACGTCGAGCGCGGTCAGGTCTGCTCCAAGCCAGGATCGATCACGCCGCACACGAAGTTCAAAGGCGAGGTCTACATCCTGACGAAGGAAGAGGGCGGCCGCCACACTCCGTTCTTCAACGGCTACCGTCCTCAGTTCTACTTCCGCACGACCGACATCACCGGCACCGCGGCACTGGCCGAGGGCGCGGAGATGGTCATGCCGGGCGACAACACGTCGCTCACGATTCAGCTCATTCACCCGATCGCAATGGAGAAGGGTCTTCGCTTCGCCATTCGTGAAGGTGGCCGTACGGTTGGCGCCGGAACGGTCACGGAAGTTATCGAGTAATCGACAGGGCCGGGCTCACCCCCGGCCCTATGTTCTTTAAGGCACGAAATCATGATGAACGAAAAGATCCGCATCCGGCTCAAAGCGTATGACTACCGCGTTCTCGACCAGTCGACGTCCGAGATCGTCGACACGGCCAAGCGAACCGGCGCCCGTGTCGCGGGACCGATTCCGCTTCCGACGCAGATTGCGCGCTACACAGTTCTGCGCAGCCCGCACGTCGACAAGAAGTCGCGGGAGCAGTTCGAAATGCGGACGCACAAGCGGCTGCTCGACATCCTCGAGCCGACGACCCAGACGGTCGACGCGCTCATGAAGCTCGAGCTCCCGGCTGGTGTCGACGTCGAGATCAAGGCGTTCGGGAAATAGCACACACGAACCCCGTGAAAGGGTTCCAAGGTGAACGAAATGGCAATCGAAGGAATCATTGGCAAGAAGGTCGGAATGACCCAGGTGTTTGCCGAGGACGGAGCACTCGTCCCGGTGACGGTCATTCAGGCCGGTCCTTGCCTCGTGGTGCAGAAGAAGACGAGCGAAAAGGATGGCTATGACGCCGTCCAGGTCGGTCTCGTCGAGAAGATCTCCAACCGCCGGATCACCAGCGCGGCGCGCGGGCACTTCGAGAAGGCGGGCGTTCCGCCGGTTCGGACGCTCGTGGAGTTCCCCTACGATGGCGACGCCAACGTGGGAGACCGCGTACAGGTGGACATCTTCAAGGCGGGCGACTCGATCGACGTCGTCGGCCAGTCGAAGGGCAAAGGCTTCCAGGGCGTGATGAAGCGTCATCACTTCCGCGGCGGCCGGGCCACGCACGGCTCGATGTTCCATCGCGCCCCCGGCTCGATCGGCGCCTCGGCGTTCCCATCGCGTGTCATGAAGGGCATGCGCATGGGCGGCCGTATGGGCGGCGATCAGGTCACGGTCAAGAATCTCCGCGTCGCCAAAGTGGATGCAGAGAACAACCTGCTCTACATCCGCGGCGCAGTTCCGGGCGGAAAGAACGGCCTCGTCGTCGTTCGCTTCTCCAGGAACGGGAAGCGGGGTGAATAACATGCCGACCATCGACATCAAAGACTGGAACAACAAGAAGGTCGGCTCGGTCGACCTTCCGGAAGCGATCTTCGCCTATCCGTACAAAGAGCACCTCATCCACGAAGCGGTGCGCAACTACCTTGCCTCGCTTCGTCAGGGAACGCACAAGATCAAGAACCGCTCGGAAGTCAGCGGCTCTGGCAAGAAGCCGTTCCGTCAGAAGGGCACAGGCCGCGCGCGGCAGGGTGGCAGCCGTCCGCCGACCCATCGTCATGGCGGCACGGTCTTCGGCCCCACCCCTCGCGATTACTCGTACAAGATGAACACGAAGGAAAAGAAGAACGCGCTCAAGTCCGCGCTCTCGCAGCGGGTCAAGGAAGGGAAGCTCGTCCTTCTCAATGATCTCGCCGTCGATGAGGCCAAGACCCAGGCGCTGGCCGCGAAGTTCACCGGCATCGGCGTCGAAGGGAAAGCGCTTCTCGTCGATTCGTTCGAGAACGCGAACCTGGCGTTGGCGGCGCGGAACAACCCGAAGCTGACGCTCGTCGATGCGCTGCACGTCACTGTGTACGACGTCGTCAACTCGCGCTTCGTCGTTCTCAGCCAGGACGCACTGCAGCGGCTGACGGAGGCACTCGAATCATGAGATCGAACCAGATCATCCGGCGCCCGCTCGTCACCGAGAAATCGACGATGATGCGCGAAGCCGGCGACAACATCCTCGCGTTCGAGGTCGACACGAAGGCGAACAAGATTCAGGTCAAGAGCGCGATCGAAGAGCTCTTCAAAGTGAAGGTCGAGGAAGTGCGGCTCTTCAACGTCCGCGGCAAGATCAAGCGGATGGGCCGTTATGCAGGCAAGCGCCGCGACTGGCGCAAGGCCTATGTGCGGCTCAAAGCGGGAGAGAAGGCGCCCGATTTCATCGAGGGCGTGTAGCTCTCGAACGGCGATAAATAGAGGACACTATGCCTGTCAAGAATTACAAACCGACGTCTGCCGGCATCCGCTTCCAGACTCATCACACGTTCGATGAGATCACGAAGACGAAGCCCGAGAAGTCGCTGACCAAAGGAAAGCCGAAGACCGGCGGCCGCAACTCGGGCGGTCGGATCACCTCGCGCTTCATCGGCGGCGGCCACAAGCAGAAATATCGCGAGATCGACTTCCGCCGCGAGAAGCACGGAATCCCGGCCAAGGTTTCGGCGATCGAATACGATCCGAACCGCACGGCTCGCATCGCTCTGCTCAACTACGCAGACGGCGAGAAGCGCTACATCCTGGCCCCGAGTGGTCTGGAAGTCGGCACGACGATCATGTCCGGCCCGGATGCCGACATCCTCGTCGGTAACTCGCTCCCCCTCTCCAAAATCCCCCTCGGCACGACGATTCACAACATCGAGCTGAAGGAAGGAAAGGGCGGCCAGATGGCCCGTTCCGCCGGCACGTTTGCGCAATTGATGGCGCGCGAAGGCGACTGGGCGACGCTCCGTCTTCCTTCCAGCGAGATGCGCAAGGTTCACGTGCGCTGCTACGCCACGATCGGTCAGGTCGGCAATCTCGAGCACGAGAACGTCTCGATCGGCAAAGCGGGACGCACGCGCCATGCAGGAAAGAAACCGCACAACCGCGGCGTGTCGATGAACCCTGTCGATCACCCGCTCGGCGGCGGTGAAGGCAAGACCTCGGGCGGCCGTCATCCGGTCACTCCGTGGGGCAAGCCGACCAAGGGTCACAAGACACGCAAGAACAAGCGGACGAACAAGTTCATCGTCAAGCGGAGAACCAAGTAATGGCACGTTCACTCAAGAAGGGCCCGTTCATCGACGGCCACCTGCAAAAGAAGGTCGACACGATGAACCGCGAGCGCGACAAGAAGGTCATCAAGACGTGGTCGCGCCGCTCCACCGTCATTCCGGACATGGTCGGCCACACGATCGCCGTCCACAACGGACGCAAGTTCGTGCCGGTGTACATCTCCGAGAACATGGTCGGCCACAAGCTTGGCGAGTTCGCACAGACGCGCACGTTCAAGGGCCACAGCGGCAAGAAAGTCGAAAAGTCGGCGAAGCCCGCCGCCAAATAGGTGAACCGATGGAAGCAACTGCAACTCTCAGATATCTGAAAATGTCGCCGCAGAAGGTCCGGCTCGTGGCCGACCTGGTGCGCGGCAAGAAGGTCGACGAAGCGCTTTCGATCCTTCGCTTCACGAAGAAAACGTGCGCGAAAGATCTGGAGAAGCTCGTGCGCTCGGCGGTTGCGAACGCCGAGGTGAAAGAAACCAATCTCGACACCGATGAGCTCGTGGTCTCGAAGATTTACGTCAACGAGGGGCCGCGCGAGAAGCGTATCCAGCCGGCGCCGATGGGACGTGCCTACCGGATTCAAAAGCGGCAGGCGCACGTGACGGTGCATGTGTCGGACGATGTCAAAGCGGTCAACGAGCGGAGCGGCGGCAAAGGCCGCGCCCGCGCAAAGTAACGGAGGCTATCTTGGGTCAGAAGGTCAACCCGTACGGATTTCGGCTTGGTTTCAACAAGACGTGGCACTCCCGCTGGTTTGCGGGGAAGGCCTACGCCGAGACGCTTCATCGTGATCTGAAGCTTCGCGACGATCTGAAGAAGCGCCTGTCCCATGCCGGAGTGTCGGAGATCGACATCGAGCGCACGGCAAACAAGATGCGCATCAACATCTACACCTCGCGTCCCGGAATCATCATCGGACGCAAGGGCGCCGAGGTCGACAAACTGCGCGACGAGCTGCAGAAGATGGTCAACGGCGAGGTGTACATCAACATCCAGGAGATCCAGCGTCCGGAGCTCGACGCGCAACTGGTCGCTGAGAACATCGCCACGCAGCTCGAGCGCCGCATCGCATTCCGGCGCGCCATGAAGAAGGCCATGGAGTCGGCTTTCCGCTTCGGCGCGAAGGGAATCAAGGTCCGCGTCGGCGGCCGCCTGAACGGCGCCGAGATCGCCCGCACGGAGTGGTACCAGGACGGACGGCTTCCGCTGCACACGCTGAAGGCGGACATCGATTACGGCCTGGCGCTGGCCAGAACGACGTACGGCATCATCGGCGTCAAGGTTTGGATTTTCAAAGGCGAAATGGCGAAGGCCAAGTCGCGGAAGCGCCCGCAGTAAGACTGACGCAAATCGAGCGCGGGGCGATGCCCGGCACTCGCAGGAGAACAACGCATCATGATGATGCCGAAGAAAGTTAAGTTCAGAAAACAGCAGCGCGGACGCCGTCGTGGTATCGCGACGCGTGGTGCGAAGGTGTCGTTCGGCGATTTCGGATTGCAGGCGTTGGAAGCGGGCTGGGTTACGGCGCGCCAGATCGAAGCAGCCCGTATCGCGATGACCCGTCACGTCAAGCGCGGCGGCAAGATCTGGATCCGTATTTTTCCGGACAAGCCGATCACCAAGAAGCCGCTCGAGACTCGTATGGGTAAGGGAAAAGGTGCACCGGAAGAATGGGTGTGCGTCGTCAAGCCGGCCCGGATCCTCTACGAGATGGAAGGCGTGACGCGTGAGGTCGCCGAAGAGGCGCTTCGCCTGGCCGCGCACAAGCTTCCGATCAGAACGCGCTTCGTCACGCGCCTGCAGACCGAGGTGGGCGAATGAAAACCAAAGAGCTACGCGACAAGAGTGACGACGAGCTTCAGACGCGTGAGCGCGACCTGAGCGAGCAGCTTTACAAGCTTCGCTTTCAGCGCGCCACGGGCCGGATGGAAGCGCCGTCGAAGGTGAAACAGGTGCGCCGCGAGATCGCCCGCATCAAAACCCTCCAGGGTGAAAAGGCGAGGGGCTAAGACCATGTCAGCAACTGAAGAAACAGCCAAGAAAAGCAAGAGCGAGCGGACCAAGACCGGCGTCGTCGTGTCGAACAAGATGCAGAAGACCGTCGTCGTCGCCGTCGAGAACCTCACCAGGCACGGGATGTATCAGAAGTACGTCAAGCAAACGAGCAAGTTCCTCGCGCACAACGAGAACAACGACATCAACGTCGGAGATCGGGTTGTGATCGAGGAATCGCGTCCACTGTCCAAGCGCAAGCGTTGGGCGGTTCGCGAGGTTTTGGCGAAAGCGTAATCAGGTTGCCAGGTTGCTGCGTTGCTCAGTTGCAGGGTTAACCCCAGCAACTCAGCAACCCAGCAACCCAGCAACCCTGTTTTCAGGGAGAAACGGCAATGATTCAAATGGGAACGGTCCTACAGGTCGCGGACAACACCGGCGCGAAGAAGATCGCCTGCATCAAGATGCTGGGCGGATCGACCGCCGGCCAGTACGCACGCCTCGGCGACGTCATCACTGCGTCGGTCAAGGAAGCCTCGCCCGATGGCACCGTCAAGAAGGGTGCGGTCGTGAAAGCGGTCGTCGTCCGCACGGTCAAAGAGAGCCGCCGCCGCGATGGCTCCTACATCAAATTCGATGACAACGCGGCCGTTCTCATCAACGACGCGCGCGAGCCGGTCGGCACACGCGTCTTCGGCCCGGTTGCTCGTGAGCTGCGCGAGCGGAAGTTCATGAAGATCATCTCGCTCGCGCCTGAAGTCATTTAACGGAGTCAGTCAATGTACGGAAATCCGACGAAGCAAAAAGAAATCATTCGCGTCAAGCCGCACGTGAAGAAGAACGATCTCGTCCTCATCCTCTCGGGGAAGGACCGCGGTAAGCAGGGCAAAGTGCTGCGCGTGAACGCGACGAAGGGAACTGCCATCGTCGAGCGCGTCAACATGATGAAGAAGCACACCAAGCCGAATCCGCAGAAGAACGTTTCTGGCGGCGTGCTGGAGCGCGAAGCACCGATCAAATTGTCGAACCTGCAGGTGGTCTGCCCGAGCTGTGGCAAACCGGCCCGCACCGGCACGCATCGCACCGCCGAGGGCGCTGCGCGGTATTGCCGGAAGTGCAATACAGAGATGTAGCAACGAAGCTCTTAGCTATTAGCTGTTAGCTCTTAGGGGAGCCGGCAGCCACCATGGGGCGCGTCAACTCCTAAGAGCTAACAGCTAAGAGCTAAGAGCTAAAGCAGCTAACAGGGACCGTACAACGCCGGCCCGGAAGGAACCAGGAAAGCCAATGGCAGCACGACTCAAAGAAATGTACATGACCGAAGTCCGAAAGAAGATTCAGGACCAGTTCGGGATCAAGAACCCGATGGCGGTTCCGAAGATCGAGAAGGTCGTCCTCAACATGGGGATGGGCGAAGCGATCTCGAACGCCAAGATCCTCGACAGCGCCGTCGACGAGCTGGGCCAGATCACGGGCCAGAAGCCGATCATCACCAAGGCCAAGAAATCCATCGCCAGCTTCAAACTGCGCGAGGGACAGGCGATTGGCGCGATGGTGACGCTGCGCGGGGAAAAGATGTACGAGTTCCTCGACCGGCTCATCTCCACGGCACTGCCCCGCGTCCGCGACTTCCGCGGCGTTCCGTCCAAGTCGTTCGACGGGCGTGGCAACTACACGCTCGGCATCCGCGACCATCTGATCTTCCCCGAGATCGACATCACCAAGGTCGACAAGTCCAAGGGGATGAACATCACCATCGTCACGAACGCGAAGGACGACGACCAGGCTCGTTTCCTCCTCCGCGAGCTCGGTTTGCCCTTCACCAAATAAGAGGAACACATGGCAAAAACATCGATGATCGTCAAAGCGGAACGGAAGCCGAAGTTCAAGTCCCGCAAAGTCAATCGCTGCAAACAGTGCGGACGTCCGCGCGGTTTTCTCCGGAAGTTTCAGCTCTGCCGCATCTGCTTCCGGCTGCTTTCGCTCGGCGGCTACATCCCGGGCATCACGAAGGCGAGCTGGTAGTCCCGGCTCTCAAAGACTGAATAGGAATCACAGGAGTCACGAATGTCGATGACAGACCCAATCGCGGACATGCTCACGCGGATTCGCAACGGAATCCAGTCGCATCACGAACGCGTCGAGCTTCCCGCGTCGAAGCTGAAAGTGGAGATCGCCCGGATTTTGAAGACCGAGGGCTTTATCCGTAATTACAACCTCGCCCAGAAGGACGAGCCGCAGGGAACGCTCCGGATTGAGCTGAAGTACGCGCCCAACGGCGAGCCGGTCATTCACGGCATCGAGCGCATCTCGCGCCCGGGCCGCCGCGTCTACCGCAACAAGCTGGAGATCCCGAGCGTGCTCGGAGGCCTCGGCCTGGCCATCGTCTCGACTTCGAAAGGCGTGCTGTCCGGACAGGAAGCCGTCAAGAGCGGCGTCGGCGGCGAAGTCCTCTGCCAGGTCTGGTAGAGGGCATTTGTAAGGAGACTCTCATGTCACGAATTGGACGAAAAGAAATCCCGGTGCCGAAAGGCGTCGAAGTGAAGCACGACAACAACGTCGTGACGGTGAAGGGGCCGAAAGGCACTCTCTCCACTCCCGTCGTGCCGGGTATCGGCGTGACGATCGAGAACAACGTTGTGCAGTTCACGCGCTCGGCCGATGACGGTCGGATGCGCGGCTTTCACGGCCTCATGCGCGCGCTCGTGGCGAACAACGTTCGCGGCGTCACCGACGGTTTCAAGCGCGAGCTCGACATCGTCGGCGTCGGCTATCGCGCCGAGGTCAAAGGGAAGGAAGTCGTCTTCCAGCTCGGCTACTCGCATCCGGTGCGCTTCGCCATTCCGGAAGGGATCGAGATCGCGGTCGAGCCGAAGAGCGGCCACATCACCATCACGGGGATCGACAAACAGAAAGTCGGTCAGACGGCGTCGGAGATTCGCGCCCTTCGTGAGCCCGATCCCTACAAAGGCAAGGGCATCAAGTATTCAGACGAAATCATTCGCCGCAAGGCGGGTAAGGCAGCAGGAAAATAGCAAAGAAGCTCTTGGCTCTTAGCTATTAGCTCTTAGGAACGGCGGCCGGCCGGTTTTGCTAAGAGCTAACAGCTAACAGCTAAGAGCTACAACGGCGGGTACAAAGCCTCGCCAAAAGGAAAATCACATGGATCGCGCAAAACTCAGAGTGGCATCACGGGGCCGGATCCGGCAGAGGATTCGGAACAAGGTCAGCGGTACGGATCAGCGTCCGCGCCTGGCCGTCTTCAAGAGCCTGAAGCACATCTACGTTCAGGTCATCGACGACGCCAACGGCCGTACGCTTCTTTCGGCTTCGACTCGCGACAAGGATGCCGATACGAAGGGCTCCAACACCGCGTCCGCGAAGGCCGTCGGTGCGCTCATCGCCAAGAAGGCGAAAGACAAAGGAATCACGCGCGTGGTGTTTGACCGCGGCGGCTATCTGTACCACGGCAACATCAAAGCGCTCGCGGATGCCGCGCGCGAAAACGGTCTGGAATTCTAGGGAGGCAACGTGCAGCGTCCGATGCAACGAGGTCAGGGCTCTCAGCGCGGCGACCGCCGCGATGAGCGCAGCGAAAGCGGGATGATCGACAAGGTCGTCCACATCAATCGCGTCACCAAGGTCGTCAAAGGCGGCAAGAACTTCAGCTTCTCCGCGCTCGTCGTCGTCGGCGACGGCAAGGGCCGCGTCGGCTTTGGCTCCGGTAAGGCGAAGGAAGTGCCGGCAGCAATCAAGAAGGGCATCGAGATCGCCAAGAAGAACATGATCTCGATCTCCATGGCGGGCACCACCATCCCGCACGCCGTCCTCGGCCACTACGGCGCCGGGCAGGTCATGCTCAAGCCGGCATCGGAAGGTACCGGCGTCATCGCCGGAGGTCCGGTCCGCGCCATCCTCGAGTCGGCAGGAATCCAGAACATCCTGACGAAGTCCCTCGGTACCGCCAATCCGCACAACGTCGTCAAAGCGACGTTCGACGCACTCCAGCAGCTTCGCAGCGAAGCGCAGTACAAAGCGCTCCGAGGCGTCGAAGAGGGGACCGAAGCATGAGCCCCGCCACCAAGAGCAAACGAAAGATGATTCAGGTCAAACAGGTTCGCAGCGGCATCGGCTGTCCGGCCTACATGCGCGAGACACTCCGGGCCCTCGGCCTCGGAAAGATGCACCGGGTAGCATCGCGCGTCGATTCGCCGGAAACGCGCGGCATGATCGCCCGCATCCCGCATCTCGTGCAGGTAGTGGAGTCCTAAGAACGTAGAGCTTTCGAATGTCAGCCGCCGGCGTTGGGATGAACTGATCCCGACAGCCTGCACCCGACACCCGGCAGCCGGAGAAAAACATGGAACTCAGTAACCTCAAACCAAAGAAAAGCTCGCGCCACTCGAAAAAGCGCGTCGGCCGCGGCCCGGGATCGGGCAACGGCAAGACCGCAGGCCGCGGTGAGAAGGGGCAGAAGTCACGTGCCGGCTTCTCGCGCATGCGTGGCTTCGAAGGCGGCCAGATGCCATTGCATCGCCGTCTGCCCAAGCGCGGCTTCACCAACATCTTCAAGAAAGTGCACGCAGTCGTGAATCTCTCCGACCTCGAGCGTTTCGATAACGGCGCCACGATTGATGAGGGAGCCCTTCGCCAGGCTGGCCTCGTCAAGGGCCGGAACGACGGCGTCAAAGTCCTCGGACACGGCAAGCTCTCCAAGAAGCTGACCGTGCACGCCACGAAGTTCTCCGAAACCGCTCGCAAACAGATTGAAGCGGCAGGCGGCACCTGCCAGGAGATTCAGTAACTTGAACTTCCTCGAGACACTCCGCAACATCTGGGCAATCGAAGATCTGCGCAAACGCGTGCTCTTCACGTTTGCACTGCTTGCCGTCTACCGCCTCGGATCGCACATCCCGACGCCCGGCGTCGACCCGGTCGCGCTCGCGGAGTTTTTCAAGACGATGGGCGGGGCCTTGGGTTTCCTCGACCTCTTCTCGGGCGGCGCGCTGCGCCGTCTCTCCGTCTTCGCCCTCGGCATCATGCCGTACATTTCGGCATCGATCATCCTCCAGCTCCTCACGGTCGTCTGGCCGTACCTCGAGAAACTCTCGAAGGAAGGGGAGATGGGGCGGCGCAAGATCAACCAGTACACCCGGTACGGAACGGTCGTGCTGTCGATCGTCCAGTCGCTGGGCGTCGCCTTCTGGCTCAAGACGCAGTCCGCTCCCGGCGGCGCTCCTCTCGTTCCGACGGCGGTTCAGGACTCCCTGTGGGGCATGGGATTCCCCATCATGACTGTGCTCACGCTCACCACCGGCACGGCCTTCGTCATGTGGCTTGGTGAGCAGATCTCCGAGCGCGGCATCGGCAACGGTATCTCGCTGATCATCTTCGCCGGCATCGTCGTCAACCTGCCGCACGCCGTCGTCGGCATCATCGAAGACGTCCTCAACGGCCAGCGCAATCTCTTCGCCATGCTCGGTCTGATCGTATTCATGGTCGCCGTCGTCGCCTTCGTCGTCTTCATGGAACGAGCACAGCGCCGGATTCCGGTGCAGTACGCCAAGCGCGTCGTCGGCCGCAAAGTCTACGGCGGCTCGAACACGTACCTGCCTCTTCGCGTGAATACCGCCGGCGTCATCCCGGTCATCTTCGCGTCGTCGATTCTCGTGATTCCGCAGACCTTCGCCTCGCTCATCAAAACGCCGTGGGCTCAGGCCATCGGCAGCCAGATGCGCGTCGGTGAGCCGCTCTACTACCTGCTGCAGGTCATCGCCATCATCTTCTTCGGCTACTTCTACACGTCGATTGTCTTCAATCCGGTTGATACCGCCGACAACATGCGCAAATACGGCGGCTTCATCCCGGGCATCCGCCCCGGCAAGAAGACCTCGGACTACATCGACCGCGTGCTGACGCGCATCACCTTCGTGGGGTCGCTCTATCTGGCTGCTGTTTGCATCCTGCCCGAGTTCCTCATCGCCGGCGTGCACGTCAATCAGCTTCCGTTCGGCATTGGTGCCGCGCTCGATCGCGCGCTGCCGTTGTGGTTCACGGAAGGCATGGGCTTCAGCTTCTACTTCGGCGGCACCTCGCTGCTGATCGTCGTCGGTGTGGCTATGGACACGATTCAGCAGGTCGAGTCGCAACTCGTCATGCGTCACTACGACGGCTTCATGAAACGCGGACGCATCCGCGGACGGCGCGGGTAGAGGATCAGAATCTTGAAGCTGATTTTCATCGGCCCGCCGGGAAGCGGAAAGGGAACGCAGGCGAAGCGGCTTGCGGCGCAGCGCGGCGTCCCTCACATCTCGACGGGCGACATGCTCCGGGAGGCGATTGCCGATGGCACGCCGCTCGGGCAGCAGGCCGCGCCGATCATGGCGTCCGGCGCGCTCGTGTCCGATGACCTGATGATCGGCATCATCAACGATCGTCTGGCCAAGCCCGATGCGCAGCGTGGGTTCATCCTGGACGGCTTTCCGCGGACGGTCGTCCAGGCCGAAAAGCTCGACACGATCGTGAGTGATGGCTCAGGGAATGAGGCTGACGGGCTCCGGGTTCTGCAACTGCTGGTCCCAGACGAGGCCATCGTGAAGCGGATCTCGCTGCGCCGGTCGTGTCCGGTATGCGGGGCGATCTATCACCTCCAATCCGCTCCTCCGGCCGTCGATTCCGTCTGTGATCGGGAAGGCGCCGAACTGATCGCTCGTCCGGACGACAACGAAACCGCGGTTCGCAAGCGGCTGGAAGCGTTTCATCGTCAGACGCTTCCTGTAGCCACGTTTTACAAGACGAAGCAACTGCTTCGCGAAGTCGACGGGGTTGGTCCCGTCGATGAGGTCTTTGAACGTATAGAGAGCTCCCTCTCCTGACCATGCTCGATCGAATGAAAGGCCCGATTCTGAAGAACCGCGAAGAGATCGCGGTGATGGATCGCGCCAACCGGATCGTTCTCGAAATCCTCGAGATGATGCGGTCGATGATCAAGCCCGGCGCGACGACGGCGCAGTTGAATGCGATGGCCGAGGAAGAGCTGGCCAAGCGCGGTGCAAAGTCGCCGTTCAAAGGCTACGCTCCGATGGGATTGCCGCCGTATCCAGCGGTCGTCTGCTCTTCGGTCAATGACGTGATCGTTCACGGCATTCCGAACCGCGCCAGGCTGGAAGAGGGCGACATCATCGGCCTCGATTTCGGCTCGATCTTCGAAGGATTCGTCGGCGACGGCGCGATCACGGTTCCTGTTGGCAAGGTCACGCCGCGGGCGCAGGAGTTGATCGACACGACGCGCGAATGTCTCGACCTGGCCATCGACGAGATGCGCCCGGGCAAGCACATCGGCGACATCGGCGCGGCGGTTCAGGAGCATGCCGAGCATCACGGCTTTCACGTGATCCGGAACTTTGTCGGACACGGAATCGGCCGGCGGATGCACGAAGATCCGCAGGTTTACAACTACGGCCGCAGAGGACGCGGTCTGGAGCTGAGGGCGGGGATGGTTCTGGCGGTCGAGCCGATGCTTTGCGAGATCGGGTCAAAGTTGCGCTCGCGCATCGAGCGGGCCGGCAGGGATGGCGTCATCGACGACGTGCGTACCGACGCGGATCGTTGGACCGCACGAACGATCGATGGGACGCTGGCCGCACATTTTGAGCATTCGATCGCGATTACGGCCGATGGGCCGGTGGTGTTAGGAAAGTAGAGTTGTTCAGCTCTGAGCTGTTAGCTCTTAGCTCTTAGGGAATCCGGACGGAACAAGAATCCCTAAGAGCTGACAGCTAAGAGCTAAGAGCTAAAACCCAGGAGGAACATGTCGAAGGAAGAAGCGATTGAAGTGACCGGGACGGTCCTGGAGACATTGCCGAATGCAATGTTTCAGGTCGAGCTGGAGAATAAGCACAAGGTGCTCGCGCACATCTCCGGCAAAATGCGTAAACACTTCATCCGTATCCTTCCGGGAGACAAAGTCCTCGTGGAACTGTCACCGTACGACCTGACCAGAGGTCGCATCACGTATCGATATAAGTGAGCTGATCATGAAAGTTCGTTCATCGGTTAAGAAGATTTGTGTGAAGTGCAAAATCGTCCGTCGTCAGGGCGTGATTCGCATCATTTGCGAGATTCCGAAACATAAGCAGCGGCAAGGCTAGGAGCTTTTAACCAATGGCACGTATCGCAGGTGTGGACCTTCCACTGAACAAGCGGGTCGAAGTCGGCCTAACGTATATCTACGGCATCGGCCGTTCGCGCTCGGTCGATATCCTCGAGAAGGCGACGGTCAGCAAAGACACGCGCGTCAAAGATCTCTCCGAGGATGACGTGCGCAAGATCCGCCAGGTCATCACCGACGAGGGGAAGGTCGAAGGCGATCTGCGCAAGGACATCGGGCTCGACATCAAGCGTCTGATGGAGATCAACTGCTATCGCGGAATGCGCCACCGCCGCGGTCTGCCGGTGCGCGGTCAGCGGACGCATACGAATGCCCGTACCCGCAAAGGTCCCCGCAAGGGCGCCATCGCCGGTAAGAAGAAAGCGACGAAGAAGTAATTGGATGCAGAGATCAGAGATTAGAGATCAGAGATCAGGAAGCCGTCGCTCCTTATCTCTGATCTCTGGTCTCTGATCACCACCGAATCGACAGGATTAGAGGAAACACATAATGGCAACTGCCCGAGCCCCCAAAGCTGGAGCCCGCCGCGCGGGAACGAAGAAGAAAGAGCGGAAGAGCATTCCGCACGGCGTGGCTGCTATCAACGCCTCGTTTAACAACACGATCGTGGCGATCTCCGATCCGATGGGGAACACACTCTCCTGGTCGAGCGCCGGCCGCATCGGCTTCAAAGGCTCGCGCAAGGGGACGCCGTTTGCGGCCCAGGTCGCAGCTCAGAATGCCGCGCAGCTTGCACAAGAGCACGGCGTTCGCTCGGTCGACGTGAGGGTCAAGGGCCCGGGAGCCGGACGCGAGTCCGCCATCCGCGCACTGGCCGCGTCCGGACTCGACATCAAGTCGATTAAGGACGTCACCCCGATTCCGCACAACGGCTGCCGTCCGCCGAAGCGTCGCAGAGTTTGATTTTTGGCTCTTAGCTCTGAGCTGTCAGCTCTTAGGAAGGCAGACGCCTTTTTCTCTGAGAGCTAACAGCTAAGAGCTAAGAGCTCATAGTTTTTCCGGTACGCGTAGTTCCGGTCCGCAGTTCCGTACGACGCGCAGCAGCCGCCGTACACGCGACGTTCCATGATGGACGGGCGCGAAACTTCAGGAGGTCTAGTGGCACGTTACTCGGATCCCGTTTGCCGGCTCTGCCGGCGAGAAGGGATGAAGCTGTTTCTCAAAGGCGACCGCTGTTTCAAAGACAAGTGCTCGATCGAGCGCCGCAATTACGCGCCTGGTCAGCATGGCCGCCGCCGTTCCAAGGTTCTCGGCTACGGAATCCAGCTTCGTGAAAAGCAGAAGGTCAAGCGCATCTACGGTCTGTTGGAAAAGCAGTTTCGTCTTTACTTCAAGCGCGCCGCGGGCAAGACCGGCATCACCGGCGACAATCTTCTTCGCCAGCTCGAGCTCCGGCTCGACAACGTCGTCTACTCCCTTGGATTCGCCGCATCGCGCGCCCAGGCTCGCCAGCTCGTGCGCCACGGTCATATCGAAGTGAACGGCAAGAAAATCAACATCCCTTCCTACCAGGGTCGCAAAGGGGATGTCATCCAGGTTCGCGAGAAGAGCCGCAAGAATGACCAGATCCGCCAAGCCGTCGAAACGGCAAGCGGCCGCGGCATTCCGTCGTGGCTCGAGCTCAATCCCGATCAGTTCCTCGGCCGCGTGAATGACCTTCCGAAACGCGAAGACATCCGCCTGCCGATCCAGGAACAGCTCATCGTCGAACTCTACTCGAAGTAAGAATCAGCTCTTAGCTCTTAGCTCTGAGCTCTTAGGAAACATTTTCTAAGAGCTAAGAGCTGGGAGCCGAGAGCTAACAGCGAGGAGGCCGCTCACATGTTGTGGTCAGATTTCCAGAAACCGAAAAAGCTCGATTACGATGCCGAAACTCTTACGCCGAATTACGGCCGTTTCACCGCTCAGCCGTTCGAGCGCGGCTTCGGCACCACGATCGGCAATGCGCTCCGGCGCGTGCTGCTCTCGTCGATTGAAGGCGCTGCGATCACGGCCGTCCGTGTCGAAGGCGTGCTCCATGAGTTCTCATCGCTCACCGGCGTGGTCGAAGACATGACCGACGTCGTTCTCAATCTCAAGCAGGTGCCGTTCCGTATGCACGGCGAAGGTCCGAAGACTCTCTATCTCGAGAAGAAGGGACCGGGCGTAGTCACGGCTGCCGACTTCGAAGAGGACTCCGACATCGAGATCCTCGATCCGACGGCGCACATCGCCACGCTTTCGAAGGAAGGCTCACTCAAGCTCGAAGCGCGTCTCAAGCGCGGCCGCGGTTACCAGGTCGCCGACCGCAATGCCGATGGCGATCTTCCCCTCGGCTACATCCCCATCGATTCGATCCATTCGCCTGTCCGCCGCGTGAACTATCACGTCGAAGGCGCACGTGTCGGCCAGATGACGGACTACGACAAGCTCGTCATCGAAGTCTGGACGAACGGCGCCGTCTCGCCGCAGGAAGCCGTCGGCCTCGCCGCCGACCTCCTCGGCGATCACCTGCGTATCTTCAGCACCTTCGAAGCGCGTGGTGAGGAAGCCGAGGATGTGGCAGCACCGGAAGTCGATCCGCGGATGGCGGAAATGCTCACCAAGCCGATCGAAGAGCTCGACCTCTCCGTCCGCTCTGCCAACTGCCTCAAGAACGCCAACATCCGCACCCTTGGCGATCTCGTGCAGCGCACCGAGCGGGAGATGCTGTCGACGAAGAACTTCGGCCGCAAGTCGCTCGACGAGATCAAAGACGTCCTCGCATCGCTCGGTCTGTCGTTCGGCATGACCCGTGCGCCGCGCGGCGCCGAGATGCGCGACTAGTCGTTCGCCGTTGAGGAAAGTGAGGGGGTTTCTATGAGACACGGAATGGTCAATCGCAAGCTGGGACGCACGAGCGCGCATCGCAACGCGCTCTTCCGCAACCAGCTCGCTTCGCTCATCGACCGCGAGCGCATCATCACCACGCTTCCGAAGGCGAAAGAGCTGAAACCGCAGATCGAGCGCCTCGTGACGCTGGCCCGCACCGACAGCGTTCACAACCGCCGCCAGATCGCACGCGTCATCGCCGACGACGTCAACGTACAGAAGCTCTTCGGCGCCCTGGCGCAGCGCTTCGCCGATCGTCCGGGCGGCTACACCCGCATCATCAAGCTCGGACCTCGCCGCGGCGACGCCGCCGAGATGTGCATCCTCGAGTTCGTCGACTTCAAGCTGGAGACCGAGGCGCAAGCTGAAGAGACTCCGGCCAAGGGCGCAAAGAAAGCCGCTCCGAAGCCAAAGGCAAAGGCGAAAGCCGAGCCCGACGAAGACGAAGAAGAAGAAAAGCCGAAGAAGCCTGCCAAGAAGGCCGCGGCCAAGCCAAAGGCCGAAAAGCCGAAGGCAAAAGAAAAAGAGAAGCCAGCAAAGAAAACCGCCGCCAAGAAAAAGAGCGGCAAGTAGTCAGAAGGCCCGGCTCGTGCGGGCCTTCGCATTTCTGGCCTTGTGGCGTGAATTCGCAATGCATAATTGCAACGTGAAGAACTTCCTGTTGCTCTCTGTGACTGTGGCGATCCTTCTCGTTGCCTCCCCGGCAATGGCAGTGGAAAAAGGTGTCGCGGAACGTTGGTCCGTCCAGTTGGCAACTACGACGGGAATGCTGAAGGCGGCTTCGTACGCCGATGCACTTCCGATTCTTAGGAAGCTCGTCGACGACATGTTGTCGCGATTGGGGCCCAGCGACGAAACCACCTACGTGCTGGTCGTTCCTCTGATTCAGATCGCTCTGGCCGAGGAAGGGCTGGGCGACCACGACGCTGCCGTCTGGCACTGGGACATGGCGCAGACACTCTATCCAAAGGCTGCGGACGCCGATCTGTCGATGTTCGGACGGCCCGGGGCGGCGCTCAAACAGAGTCCGTTGGTCGACCCGAATCCGTCCAAGTGCTCCCACGAAAAAGGAGAACCTCTCGCAAAGATCCTGAAGCCGGTCTCACCCGAGTATCCGGAAGGAGCGCGCCTGTTCCGGGCTCGTGGGATCGTCATCATGGACCTGAAGATCAAGTCTGACGGTTCTCCTGCTGAGCCGCGGGTTGTGAAGCCGTTGGCCACGCCATTGACGTACGCTGCGCTCGAGGCGACGAGAGGCTGGAAGTTCGCGCCTCCCTTGGTCGAAGGCAAGCCCGTCGAGTCGCGATTCTGCCTGACCATCAACTACAAATTGAACTGAAGCTGCGGCCGCAGGCGCCGCGATGTCCGTGTGGTGATGTCGTCTTCCTGAACTGGCACCGCAACCGAAGCATCGCGCGTGCGCGAGGGCAGCGCCCACGGGCGGCAGGCGACAGGGCGCCGTCGATGACGTTGTCGATTGGTTCGTCGCGACCGAGGTAGAGATCGTTGTTTGCTTCCGGTGCGCGAAGGCTGACGCGGTTCCAGCCCGCCTCGCGCGGGCCTTCGCATTTCCGGCCGTCGGTGCGACCATTCCGTCCATCAGCGGAGGCCAGCAAATGGCGGATATCAATCTTCGAGTGGTCGACCTGTTCCACCTCGACACGGTCACCAGCTTTCAGCAGGCCGCCGGCTCCGGACTCTGGGGCATCATCCACAAGGCCACGACCGGCGCGACCGGCCAGGACGTTGAGTACGCCAACCGACGCCAGCCAGCGCTCGATGCCGGCCTTCTGTGGGGCGCCTATCACTGGGGCACGAACGCGGACGTCAATGACCAGGTAGACAATTTCCTCACCGCCGCGCAGCCGGACGTGGCGACGCTCGTCGCCCTCGACTTCGAGGAAACGTCCGGAAACCAGATGACGCTCGATCAGGCACGCGAGTTCCTCATGCTGGTCGGCCAACAGCTCGGCCGCGCACCAGTCCTCTATTGCGGCGGCCTGTTCAAGACCCAAATGGGCGACCAGCAGGACGCGTTCTTCGGCGCCCACCGCCTCTGGCTCGCACAATACGGCTCAACCCCAACGCCGCAGGCAAGCTGGGACACCTACTGGCTCTGGCAGTACACCGATTCGAGGACAGGCCTCCAGCCGAATCAGGTGCCCGGGATTCCCGGCGATACGTCAGGCAACCTCGATTGCAATTCGTACGGTTTCACGAGGGAGCAGTTGACCGACGAGTGGGCGTCGTGATTCCGCTCCACTTCTCCATCCGCGTAGCGCCGGACCGATCCTTAGAACGCCGAAAAATCGAGGCCAAGAAGGACTTCGAAGAATCCCCTAGTGCCACGGTCCAGCTTGAAAATGTGGGTAGCCTCGACGTCCCCAGATTGCGTTCACCGCGTCGCTCCAGACGCATTGGCGGTTTCAAGCGTGATACGACACTGAGCGAAGTCCGCCGCGTCAGCGGCGACTAGAGGGTAGCCAGGCGTGCGAGCGCTTTCTGCGAGCACGCCTGGAAGTGGATCGCACGTTTTTGTGCCGCGTCAGCGGCTCTGGAGTGGCGCGTTCCAGTGCCCCTGACGCGGCACAATTCCAAATTGACATCGCTCCAGGGGTTGCTCGCAAAAAGCGCTCGCAACCCCTGGCCACCTTCACGTGCCGCTGACGCGGCCTATCATTTCAACCCGCCCTCATGCGTCACGTCCAATTGAAACGCGTGAACTCCAGAGGCAACTGGCGGCTTCAAGCGTCACAAGACATTAGTTCCGCTGAGCTTGCATTCACCGCGGAAGCGCCATGAACTGTCGCGCGGAGCGTGCAACTGCCCTCTACGCGTCCGTCGAGCGAGAACATCAACGGCCGCGAGGCAAAGTCATAGACGCGATAGAGCGAGTAGTTCTCGTGATTCTCGGACGAGAACGAGATCTCGCTCTCGGTGATGTAGAACGGAGTCATCGGCCCGAGCTGTGTTGTTTTCACTTCGATGAATCGATCGCGGCCATTGGTGGCGAACGAGTGAACGTCATAACCCAATCCATCGCCCTGCGTCGCCGCGACGTGCTGGACACGCTGCGCAAGTGCGTCACAGCCGAGTGAGCTGAGCCGCGCTCGTTCGTATCTCACAACCAGCGCTTCACCTCCCAGTCCGATCGCGCGGTTCCGCGATTCACGTGCAAGGTAGTCGATCGTCCGGGCCTGCCTTCTTCGCTTCTGTGCAGCGAGCGCGAGACGCGCCGACTCGAGAAGGTCTGGCGGCCTAGTCATCATGTTGAGCACGTTGTCGATGCGCGGCGGTTGAACCACTGCCTCCGCGAATTCCACTGCGAGATGATGAAGCGCTGCATCGCCGTCCAGCCGATCAAGGACTACATCGCTCAGCAAGCCCTGATATTGCGATGCCGGCTTGTACCCGCGAATATAGGGATGTCCGGCTTCGATCAGAATGGCGCTGATGTTCTGATGCTTCATCTCGATCGATCCCTCAGATCGGTCGCGAAGTAGTGGCCGCAACGCCCTTCGGTGCTCGCTCTTGTTGTACGGCACGCCGCGCAGCTCTTTCTCCAGCATCGCGAAGTAGTCGGAGACGATCGCCTCTACTTCGAGCTCGGTCCAATCCCGGTTGGTTGCCACAAATCCAGGATAGCTCGGAAGCAGCTCGCCGTTCCTACGTGCGAATCGGCACCGGCCGCCAACGCCTGCCGCAGGCTTGGCAACTTACGCCCCCGGCTTCGTCTATCTCCGAGTCGGTGAGCTCGCGGCCGAGGGCCTTTCCGTTTCGTTCGGCACAGTCGAGGCAGTGGATCTCATCTTCTTCTCGAAGTCCGTAGTCTGCTGCGTCGATGGTCCACCACGGATAATCCATAACGCCTCCGTCGATTCAGACCGCGTCGAATTCAGAAGTGCTACATCGTCCCTCGGATCATGCCGAATACCGAGGAAGTGCTCGCACCAAGGCGTAGGCGGCTCCTCGTCACTACTCCGCGTAGAGCGCCGAGCAGTCGCGAATGAACGGGTCGGATGGCTTTGAAGTTATAGACGCATCCGCCGCAGCGTCGTCGTGAGGTCGCCTTCCTGCACGGGGATGGCGATCGATGCGTCGCGTGCGCGCACGAGCGCGGCGCCGGCGGGCGGGAGGCCATACAAGCCGTCGAGGATGACGGCGTCGATTGGCTCGTCGCGGGTGAGGTAGAGGTCGATCGTTGCTTCCGTCGCCCGGACGCTCACGCGGTGCCAATCCGCTGCTAGTCCTCCGCGGCGGCGCGTGACCGGCGGGGGGACGATGCCGTCAACGCGCATCGAGGCGAAGGATGGCGCGTGGAAGATGAGGGCGATGCGCGGGGCGTTGCGTGTGGAGCGAAGCTGCAGTGTGAGGTGACGGCCGTTTGTGTGCTCATCGCTGACGACGCGCAGTTCCGCGGGCGTCAGGCCGAGGCTTGGTGCGGGGGCGACGAGAGCCGTCGCCGGCGGCGCCGTCCAGTCGGCGATCTGTTTTGGTGTCGCATCGAAATGGGCGGCTTGTGCAATCGCGGGGAGCAGCGCGTCGGTCTGCCAGCGAGGTGCGGCGCCGTCGTCGAGGTACTCGATGTTGTTGTGCCGCGGCGACTCGGTTGTGTACGCAGGGATGAGGTTCGCGATGACGATGCATACGACCGCCGCGACGGCGAATGAGGCGAGGAGCGGGCGTTTCAACGCCGGCGTGTTGGCGAGCAGCGGCGCGAAGGTCGTGGCCACGAGTGCGATCAGCAGGGCGATGAATGGCAGGATCGGCTTGCCGAGGGCGACGTACAGCGCCAGGCCGAGCGGGAAGATCAGGATTGCGGCGACGGCCGCGCAGAGAATCGCGGCGGCTGCCTCGCTCAGTTTTGCGGTCGCGCGGAGCAATGCGCAGATCGCAAACGCAAGCGCCGGCACGATCGTGAGGTAGCTGCCGCCGGGAAGGACGATGGCGAGAGCGATGGCGATTGCCGACCAGCAGATGGCGTGGCCGAGGAAGAGGCCGTCGACGCCGGCGTACTTGATGAGGCGCTGCGCGATGAAGATGGCCACGCCGATGCCGATCAGCCAGGCCGTCGCGATCGCGGTTCCGGGAGAGGCGACCCAGACTGCGCCACCGGCGCGAAGCCCAGCCAGCCAGTTGCCGGCGAAGCCCACGATCAGTGCTGAGATCAGCGTAAGGAAAAACGACAACACGCCGATGGTGATCGCACCCGCCTTCGTCCTGCCATCGCGCGTCATCAGGAACGCGGCTGCGATCAGGATCACGAAGCCGAGAATGGCCACGCCGAGCGAGTAACGTTGCGGCCACCAGACGACGAAGAGCGAGAGGACATCGAACCAGACCGCATTGCCTCGGCTCGTTTGCCGCAGATCCACCGCCGCGAACGCGCGCGCCATCGCCAGGATGTGATCGCCGTGATGTTGCAGCGTCGAGAGCGTGACGTTGCCGAGGTTGTCGAGCGGCGTGTGGTAGTGAACCGGCCGGCCGATGTTGGCGAATCCGATTCCGGCAAGACCTGCCCGCTTGAACACCGTGAGGTCGGTGTCATTCGGCAGCATCTCGTAGATGTCGTAGTAGAGCGAGCTCGTCGCCGGCCACGGCAGCGCACTGGCGATCGTGCGCGCGATCCACTCGTTCTGCCGGCTGGTCTCGAAGAGGAAGCTCGGGCCGTCGGTGCCGCGCGCTTCGATGTTGATCACGCCCGCGGCGCCGCGCAGCAGATCCGGATCGGCCACGAAGCCTTCGGCGCCGAGCAGCGCAACTTCTTCCGCATCGGTGACGAGGTAGACGATCGGATTGCGGAAGTGCTCGTTGCGCAGTGCGCGTGCGACCTCGACGAGTGCGGCAACGCCCTGACCATCGTCGCAGGCTCCAGGCCCTGCCGGCACGGAGTCGTAGTGCGCGGCCAGGATCAGCGCGTCGGGCCGCGCGTCGCCAGGCGTGCGGGCGATGATGTTGGCGACAGGCGCGCAGGTCACGTACGGACTGCAGGCGAAGGACTTTTGGATCGTGACGTCGTAGCCGAGGGCGCGAAAGCGTGCGGCGAGGCGGTCGCGGACGGCATCGTGGGCAGTGGTTCCAACCGGATGCGCAACATCACCGATGATCTCGCGCTCAAACGCCTTCGCTCGCGTGGCGGAGAACGAGGAGGGCGGCGCGTTTTCCGGCAGTGGCGCGGGACCGCGCATCCTCAGGAGCAACACGCCGAGGATGGCCGCGAGCGTCGCGAAAAGGATTGCCGTCGCGCCGCCACGTTTCACGGTTGCGGATTGTAGCTGCAACCTGCGGTGATCAGGGACGTAAGGTAGGGGACTGGTTAGTAGATCCTCTCCTCCCACAACAAACAAAGGACACAAACGACATGCTCAAGCGCCTCCTGCTCACCGCCATTCTCACCATCGTCACCGCCGCCGCGAATGCATCGACGCTCGACGAGGCGTTCGACCGCACGTTTGATGTCCGTCCGGGCGCGGTATTCGCGCTGACGAACACCAACGGACACATTACAGTCCGCTCCTGGGATTCGCCGAGGATCAAAGTTCACGCGGTCAAGCACGTCGAGAGCCGTGATGGCGACGCCGCCCGTGCCGCGATGAAGGCGCTGACGTTCGCGCTATCGCAGCCGAACGGCGGGCTGCGCATCGACACAAAGTATCCGAAGTCGAGCGACGGGATCTTCGAATGGATCGCCGGTACGAGCGTCAATCTCTCGGTGACCTACGAGGTTTTCCTTCCTCGTACGATGGATCTGCAGATCGAGAATACGAACGGTACGATCGAGGCCAGCGACGTCCGCGGCTCCCATCGAATCGAGACGACCAACGGTCAGATCAAGCTGGTGCGCTGCTCCGGCGACCTGAACGCGGAGACGACGAACGGTGGGATCGAGGCGGAGCTCACTGCCGTCACCAAAGGGCGCGTCGTTCGCCTGGAGACGACGAATGGCAACATCCACGCACGCCTGCCGCGAACGTTGGCCGCGAGTCTCGATGCATCCACGACGAACGGTGGGATCGACTCCGACTTGCCGGTGGCGACGCGGGGCAACCTGAGCAAGCACTCGCTACGCGGCACGATCAACGGCGGCGGGGCGGACCTTCACATGCGCACGACGAACGGATCGATTCATATCCAGGCGATGTAAGCGGCGCGGAGGAAGCGACCTGTCATCCTGAGCAGCCGAAGGACGGTCGAAGGACACCCTGATTCCTGCCGGTTGGGAGGACGCGAGAAACCCCCGCACAAATCAGGGGGTCCTTCGACGTCCTCCGGCACTTCGTGTCCTACGGCAGTCTCAGGATGACAGTCGCCAGCTCCTCAATTCATGATCATTTTCTTGATCTTGCCGACGAGATCCGCGCCCACCAGACTGTCCGCCGCGTTCAACACGCGTTGAATCGTGGCGAGGACATCCTCGCTTCCGCTCCAATGTTCGCGGACGACACTGGCGTCGACGTTGCCGAGGACTTTGTTCAGAACCGCGACGCCGAAGACGAGGTCGTCCAGGTACCCGATCGGTCCCACGATCGCCTCGGGGATGAGATCGAACGGCATCACGTAATACGCGACTGCGCTGCCGAGCAGGACTTTGTCCTTACCGTTGACGCGCGGGTCGGTCGTCATGCGCCAAAGCAGGATGAAGAAGTCGGGCACGAGAAGGAGGAACTCCGCGGTCTTGCCGACGACGGGACCTTTCTTGTCGATGTAGCTTCGCATCGTGTTGCGGATGCGATCGTAGAAACGTGAGGCACGGTCGCGGGGTAGATCGTTGGCTTCCGCGTTGTCGGCGATTTCGCGCGCCAGCTCATCATCTGCCGCCGCGCCGCCGTCGAAGGGTGATTCATCCATGTGATTTCTCCGAAGATGGCGGGAGGTCGGCACCGCCTCGCCCGAGGGTGACCGCCAGTCCGCCGTCGATGATCCAGATGTTCTCGATCTCTGCATCGACAAACGATGGCAAAAAGCGGTCCAACGATACGACGAACGTGGCGGGCTCCTCGAAGCGCACGAGATCGGCAGGTAGACGGTTTTTCGCCAAGCTGAAGAGAAACTGCGGGATCGGAAGCGCGCCGAATGCGGAGGCCGAGGCGATGGGAACGCGAACGATGCGCCCTTTCGCCCGGATCTCGCGGATGTCCACGGTGAACGGCACGCTGATGAACTTGCGGATCGAGCCGGTGACGCGCAGAAGGCCGTTGAAGAATTGCAGCTCCATCCGTTCGATGGGATCGACGCGGAACGTGGAGGCCAGGGCGTTGATCCTGGCGCCATCGACGCGGATTTCGAGGGCATCCCAATTGATGAAGCGTTGCATGTGCGTGTGCGGTTGCGTGGTCTCGCGGGTTACGCGGTCTCGCGGTGTTGCACCGGCCGTGCCGCGAGGTGCCGCGAGACCTCGCAACCGCGAGACCGCGACCGCCACTGCTTGTATCATGCGCCCGCCTCATGCCGAAACGAACTGACATCCACTCCATTCTCATCATCGGATCGGGCCCCATCGTCATCGGACAAGCCTGCGAATTCGACTACTCGGGAACGCAAGCCTGCAAAGCGCTGAAGGAAGAGGGCTACCGCATCATCCTCGTCAATTCGAATCCGGCCACGATCATGACGGACCCGGAGTTCGCCGATCGAACGTACATCGAGCCGCTGACGCCGGAGACGCTGGAGCGGATCATCGAGCGCGAAAAACCGGACGCGATCCTGCCGACTGTCGGCGGACAGACCGGCATCAACCTGGCGATGGCGCTTCACGAAAACGGAGCGCTGGAGCGTCACGGCGTCGAGCTGATCGGCGCCAACAGTCTGGCCATCAGGACCGCGGAAGACCGGCAACTCTTCAAAGACAAGATGGTCGAGATCGGCGTGGAAGTGCCGCGCTCGGTGCATGCGGCGACGGAGACGGATGCGGAGGAGTTTGCCGCAACGATCGGCTACCCGCTCGTCATCCGCCCTTCATTCACCCTCGGCGGGTCCGGCGGCGGCATCGCCTACAACGTCGAGGAATTGCGCGCCGTCGTCAGTCGCGGACTGGAGCTTTCGCCGATCCACCGCGTCCTCGTCGAGGAGTCGGTCATTGGGTGGAAAGAGTTCGAGCTCGAGGTGATGCGCGACAACGCGGACAACGTGATCATCGTCTGCAGCATTGAGAACCTCGATCCGATGGGGGTTCACACCGGCGACTCGATTACCGTGGCGCCGCAGCAGACGCTGACGAATACCGAGTACCAGGCCATGCGCGACGAGGCCAAACGGATCATTCGCGCCATCGGGGTGGAGACGGGCGGATCGAACATTCAGTTCGCGGTGCATCCGACGACGGGACGCCGGCTGGCCATCGAGATCAATCCGCGCGTGTCGCGCTCGTCGGCGCTGGCGTCGAAAGCGACCGGATTTCCCATCGCGAAGTTCGCCGCGAAGCTCGCCGCCGGCTACACGCTCGACGAGATCCCGAACGACATCACGAAGAAGACCCCGGCGTCGTTCGAGCCGGCCATCGATTACGTCGTCGTGAAGATTCCGCGCTTCGCCTTCGAGAAGTTCCGCAAGACGAAGCCGAAGCTCGGCCTGTCGATGCAGTCGGTCGGCGAGTCGATGGCCATCGGGCGGACGTTCAACGAGGCGCTGCAGAAGGGACTCCGATCGCTGGAGATTGGCGTGTCTGGTCTGGAGTCGCGTGGCTACGACCGCGATAAGGCGGAATCGCTGCTGCGGACGCCGCAGCCGGAGCGGATCTTCGCGATCGGCGACGCGTTCCGCGCGGGAATGACGGTCGATGAAGTGAACGCGATCTCGTCGATCGACTGCTGGTTCCTGCGCCAGATTCACCACATCATCGAGATGGAGAAGAGTGCAGGATCGGGCGCACTTGCCTCGGCCGCCGAGTTGCTGGCGATGAAGCGCGAAGGCTTCTCCGACAAGCAGATCGCCTCGCTGACGAACCTGACCGAGGGTGAGGTGCGCGGCCAGCGATACGCGCTCGGCGTGCGGCCGGTCTACAAACGCGTCGATACCTGCGCCGCCGAGTTCGAAGCGACGACACCGTATCTCTACTCGACGTACGAGCAGGAAAACGAAGCCAATCCGACCTCGCGCCGTAAAGTGATGATTCTGGGCTCCGGCCCGAATCGGATCGGTCAGGGGATCGAGTTCGATACCTGCTGCGTTCACGCGTCGTTCGCGCTGCGGGAGATCGGCTTCGAGACGATCATGGTCAACTGCAATCCGGAAACGGTCTCGACGGATTACGACACATCCGACCGCCTCTACTTCGAGCCGCTCACGCTCGAGGATGTGCTCGAGATCGTCGATCTGGAAAAGCCGGAAGGCGTCATCGTGCAGTTCGGCGGTCAGACGCCGCTGAAGCTCGCCAAGTCGCTGGCCGCGGCAGGCGTGCCGATGTGGGGAACGTCGGTCGAGTCGATCGACATCGCCGAAGACCGCGAGCGTTTCGGTGCGCTGGCGAAGGAGCACGAGATTCTCGTTCCGGAGCATGGGACCGGGATGACTGAGGCCGAGGCGATCGATGTGGCGCGGCGCATCGGCTTTCCGGTCGTCGTCCGCCCTTCCTACGTCCTCGGCGGGCGCGCCATGGCCATCGTGTACGACGAATCGAATCTCCGCGAATACATCGGCTACGCCATGGAAGCCGCCCCCGGCCATCCGATTCTCATCGACCGTTTTCTCGAGGATGCGATCGAGCTCGACGTAGACGCGATTTCTGACGGCACCGACGTCGTCATCGCCGGCGTGATGGAGCACATCGAGGAGGCGGGGATTCACTCGGGCGACTCGACGACGGTGATTCCGCCGTACATCATCGGGTTGCGCGAGCAGGATCGCGTGCGCCGCCTCACGGTGCAACTCGCGAAAGCGCTGAACGTGATCGGCCTGATGAACGTGCAGTACGCGATTTACCACGGCGATCTGTACGTGCTCGAAGTGAATCCACGCGCATCCCGAACCGTTCCGTATGTCTCGAAGGCGACCGGCGTGCCGTTCGCGAAGATCGCGGCGAAGGTGATGGCCGGCATGACGCTCCGCGAGCTGGGGCTGACCGAAGAGCCGCGCGTCAAAGACTACTTCGTCAAGGCGCCTGTGTTCCCGTTCGGACGTTTTCCCGCCGAGGATACGGTGCTCGGTCCGGAGATGAAATCGACCGGCGAGGTGATGGGATCGGCGCCGACGTTCGGCGAGGCGTACGCAAAAGCGCTCCTTGCCGCCGGCATCGACCTCCCGCTCGGCGGCACGGCCTTCATCTCGGTCAACGACAACGACAAGCGGCCGGTGGTCGTGCAGTTGGCGAAGGATCTTGCCGACATCGGATTCCGCGTCGTGGCCACGTCAGGCACGCGTGATTTCCTGCAGCACAACGGCGTCGATGCCGGCCTGGCGTTCAAGGTGCACGAATCGGAGCGCCCGAACATCGTCGATCGGATGATCAACGGCGAAGTCACGCTCATCATCAACACGCCGCTGGGTAAGAAGTCGTTCTATGACGACACGTACATCCGCCGTGCGGCGCTCCAATACAGCATCAGCTGCCTGACGACACTGACCGCCGCAACGGCCGCGGTGCACGGGATTCGCTCGCTACGCCTCGGGATGAAGACGATCACGACGATCCAGGAGCAGCACGCTAGATAAGTGCGCGGCCTTGGCGGCCGCGCGTTGTCCGTTGTCGGTTGATTGCGCTTCGCGCGTTGTCAGTAACCGGTCAAACCACGCGACAATGCGCTTAGCTGGCTAGCTGTCATTCCGAGCGGGCGGGGTGGCGGGGGGCGGGAATCCCCTAACGACGCAGCGGAAATCGAGCAGCCGCAGTTGCACGCATCGAAACCGCACGCCAGTCGTCGCCTTTCCCGCTGCGTGGGCAGGGGGATTCCTCGCCCCCCGCCGCCTCGCCCGCTCGGAATGACAAACGCGCGGGTGTGGCAATGGGACAACGCGCGAAGCGCAACCAACCGACAACCGACAACGCGCGCGCCGCAGGCGCGCGCAATCGCGCCAGGCGCGCGCAATGTCACGCCACTACGATCGCCGGACTCGCCACCGCCATCTCGGTCTTGAACGCGTTGAACGCGCGCACCGTGTACTGCAGACGCTTTCCTGCTGCCGAGGTCTGCGCGGGGCCGGAGAGTTGGCGATGCGGGCGGGCGGCTCCTGGGCGGCGCGAGCGGAAGACGGCGGTCGTGAACGGCGAGGGTTTCGCGAACTCGATCACGATCTCCTCGATGACGACGTCGGCGCCGCCGAGGTAGCGGAAATCCCACTCGATGCCTTCGCCTTCGCGGAGGTTCGTCTCGTTTGGATTGATCGAAAGGTAGATACGGCCGCCGCTTGATTCGATATCGATGCGGACGGGCTGCGTGCGGACGGCAAACTCGGTCAGCTCGTGAGAGCCGACGAGTCGGTCGGAGGAAGCCGGCGGAGCGGCGACGAGCGACGGAGCTTCCGCGCGCGGAGGCGCTGGGATGAACGACGACGAGCGCGGGCGGTCGCCCTGCGAGAACCAGGCGGCGGTGGCCGGACCGCTCGACGTGACGCGCGTCCGTGAGCGGCGCTTCTTCTTTTCATCGACGGCGGGCGCGACGGCGCGTACGACGGTTGCGGCTGCGCCTGCGGCGGCTTTCGCCACGCTCTTCACCGCGGCTTTGACTTTTTCGACAGCCTTTTCCGCCTTGGCTACAGGCTTGGCTGCGGGCTTGGCCGCAGCTTTGGGAGACGGCTTCGACGCAGGTTTGGCGGCGGTCTTCGGGGACGGCTTCGGCGTCGTTTTGACGGCGGGCTTCGAAGCGGGTTTCCTGGCAGCTGGTTTCGCAGCAGTCTTCGCCGTCTTTTTCGGCGCGGCTTTCACCGCAGCTTTTTTGGGAGCCGGCTTTTTCGCGGCGGGTTTCTTCGGTGCAGCTTTCGCGGGCTTCTTCGACGCTGCCGGCTTCGCTTTCGCGACGACGCGCGCGGCCGGCTTTTTTCCAGCCGGTTTCGCGGTTTTTGCTCGCGTCACGGGCTTTGCGCCCGCACCTTTTTTTGGAGTTGTAGACGCTTTTTTCCCCTGCACCTTCGCCATTCGTGCCTGCTCTCCCGGATCCCCTGAAAAATGGATGGCGCAGTATAGCGGCGACCCCCCTGTTTGCATAGGTGAGAAACGGGTTGGAGCGGCCGGCTCGATTTGCGCCGAAACCCCTCTCGCCCAGACGAGCCGGTGGTGAGCCGTCAGATCAGCGCAACTCCTTACGCACCACTAGCTTGAGCCCCGACCACGTCTCGTCGACCGCACAGACTTTCACATCGACGAGACCCAACGGCAGCGCGATCTCGCGGATCACATCCTCGGTGATGTCCGTCGGTACCTTCGACGCCTTCTTCGGCCAGGAGATCCAGATCGTGCCATCGGGCTTCATCGCACGGCGCCATACCCGCAGCTTCGCGGCCATCTCTGCCGCCGATTTTATGAAGAGATGAACGAGATCGACCGAGGCGCTGAGTTTTGTCGCGAACGTCACGCCGGCAGGGATCGGAGCCAGAAGCGACTGGTAATCCGGCGGCGCGTTGACCGCGAATACTGAAAAGCCGGGCTTGATGCCGAGCTTCGATGCGAGTGGTGTTCCCGAGTAGCCGGCCATCAATCCCTCAATCGAACAAACCGTAGCGATTCATCACCACCGCCGCCAGCGCCATCAGCAAAAACAGCACGCCCTCGGCGATCGCGCATCCGGGTCCCAGCCTCCCGCCTGCAACGAGTGACTGCGCCCGCGCCAGATCGCTCCTGCGCACGATGAATGCGATTCCGATCAGCGCGAAGAGAATTGCCGACGCCCAGACCATCACTTCAACTGCAGCGTCGATTCACCCGCCGTCCACTTCGTGATCCTGCCGTCGTGCGTGCTGACCCAGACGTCGTTCGCTTCGCCGCTGTTGGCGTTCGTGAAGTGGTAGTGATTGAGCATCTCGCCGGCGAGTGGCTCGGTGCCGATGACTTTCGGCGCGCCTTCTTTTTTCTGCGGATCGAGCACCATCGTCGTCCGTTGCCAGACGCGGTTGGTGATGTCGGGCGGCGCTTGCTCATGCTTGCCGTTGCGGCTCCAGATGACGCCCGCGGCCTTGGCCTCGCCGGTCCAGGTGACTCCGTCCGATCCTTTGAAACGCACGCGCTCCATTCCGGGAGTGCTGCGCGTCATCTCCCCGTCTGCATGAACGCCGTTCGGCTCGGCCAGCACGAATGAGAATCCGGACGTGATGCGAAAACAGTCGAGCGCGCGCTCGTACGAGCCGTCTCCTGCGCACTTCTGCGGAGTCGATTTGTTTGCGGTGGGCGGCGGCTGCGTTGCCGTCACCTGCGTCACCGTCGCCTGCGGACGCGCGGGCGGGGGAGAGGCCGGCAACGTCGTCGTGTTGTTGAGAGGCTCCTCGCGCCCGCACGCGGCGGCGAGCAACGCGGCCGCGACAATCAATCGTTTCATCACGGTTTCTTCGCCTCCGCTGCTTTCGCCTGCTCCACGATCGTCTCGACATCATGAAGCAGCTTCTTCGCGTCGTACAGGATGCCGTCCTTCATCACGTACTTGATGCCGCCGACGCGCTCGACGCCGCCGGTCGTATCGTTCACGCGGATCCAGCCGGTGCCGTACAGGACCTTGAGGTTCTCGATCGGGTTCTGATCGACGAGAACGAGATCGGCCAGCATGCCGGGGCGCACGATCCCGAACTCCACCTTTGTCCCCCGAGGGGCGTTGATCGCCTCGGCGCCCCACATCGTGGCCGAGCGGATGACTTCAAGCGGATGAAATCCCGCTTCCTGCAACAGCTCCAGCTCGCGGATGTAGTCGAAGCCGTAGAGCTTGAAGATGTAGCCGGAGTCGGAGCCGGTGGTGACGTGGCCGCCGCGATTCTTGTAGTCGTTCAGAAAACGCATCCAGATGCGGTAGTTGTTCTTCCACTCCACTTCGTCCGCGGTCGTCCAGTTGAACCAGTAGGCGCCGTGCGCGGTGCGGCTGGGCTGGTACCAGCGCCACAGCGACGGCAGCGTGTAGCGGTCGTGCCACTCGGCGCGCATGGCCCGCATCAGATCGCGGCTGGCCTCGTAAATCGTCAGCGTCGGATCGATGTTGAATTTCTTCGCCACCAGCTCGTCGATGACCGCGTTCCACTTCTCGCTGCCGGGCTGCGCGGCCTGCTTCCAGAGCCGGCCCGCCTCGCCGAATCGATGCGACTCGTCGTTGTAGTTGTAGTCGCGCGGATAGTCCTGAATGGTGCGGTCGGTGAAGAGCGACTCCGGCAGGCCGTACCAATGCTCCATGCCGCGAAGACCCATTCGCGATGCGTCGATGATGTTCGAGCGTGCTACGCCCATCTGCGCGAGGTGGGTGGTAGTGCCGAGGTGAAGTTTGTTGGCTTCGTCGATGAGGGCGGCGAGGATCTCGGGATCGAAAACGGGATCGCCGGAGCTGAGAATCTTGAGGCCATCGGCCCCTTTCTTCGCCACGAACTGCGCGAACTTGCGCGCCTGCTCGGGTGAATCGATCATGCCGCCATCCCATTGCCGGTTTCCGGTGAAGACGTACGGAAAAAGACGCGGCGCGACGATCTCGTTTCGCGCGCTGCGCTCGCGCTCGTGCAGACACCAATCGATGCCGTTGCCGCAGCCAGGCTCGCGAACGCTGGTCACGCCGTGCGCCATCCAAAGCTTGAAAACGTACTCCGCAGTCGTTCCCTGCTCTTCGCCGCCGGCGTGGCCGTGCATGTCGACGAACCCGGGAAGCACCCAGATGCCGGTGCCGTCGAGCTCTTTCGTCGCATCTTTCGGCCTCCGCTCCGGCCTGATCGGCACCTTCGGAAATCCAACGCTGCGCACCTCCCGGATGCGGTTCCCTTCGATGACGATGTCAACCGGCCCGACCGGCGGCGCGCCGGTGCCATCAACGAGCGTAACGCCGCGGATGATGAGGCGCTTGAACGGCCCTTCGCCCTCGCCCGCCTTGCGGTCAGGCGCGTACGCGGGAGGGGCGGCGAGGGCGGTGGTGGCGAGGAAGAGGAGGACGACAGTCAACTTCCGCATGACGCGATTCTATATTGCGGTTGCGAGGTCGCGAGGTTTCGAGGTCTCGCCCGCGCGTAACCGCGCGACCTCGCAACCGCGCGACCGCGTTACAACCTTCGCAGCAGCACCCTCTCCACCACATGGCTCGGTCCTTTGCCGAGAATCAATGTGGCCCGCTCGCGCGTCGGCAGGATGTTCTCGTGCAGGTTGGCGAGGTTGATCCGGCGCCAGATCTCTCGCGCCGTCGCTGTCGCTTCGTCGTCGGGCATCGCCGCGTACGAATGGAAAAACGAGGCAGGATCGCGGAACGCCGTGGCGCGAAGTTTCTGGAAGCGATCGAGAAACCAGTCCTCCAGGTCAGCCTCCGACGCATCGACGTAGATCGAAAAATCGACAAAGTCCGAGACGAAGACGGAGTGCATCGTGCCGCTCTGGAGCACATTCAATCCTTCGAGGATCAGGATGTCCGGCCGGTCGACGCTGCGCTCCTCGCCAATGATGTCGTACGTGAAGTGCGAGTAAAGCGGAACCGTGAGCGGCGACACTCCCGACTTCAACTCCGACACGAACTGGATGAGCCGCGGACGATCGTAGCTCTCCGGAAAACCTTTGCGATGCATGAGGCCGCGCTCTTCCAGCGTCGCATTCGGAAAGAGAAAGCCGTCGGTGGTGACGAGATCGACGCGCGGATGATCGGGCCAGCGCGCCAGCAGCGTTCGCAACACACGCGCGGTCGTGCTCTTGCCGGCGGAAACACTCCCGCCAATCGCCACCACATACGGCACCTTCGGCCCCTCGGCGCCCAGAAACCGCGAGGAGACGCGATGCAGTTGATCGAACGCGGCGACGTGCAGATTGAGCAGGCGGGAGAGCGGAAGATAGACCTCCTCGACCTCCGTCATCGACAACGCCTCGTTGATCCCGCTCAGCTCCGTGATGTCGTCCGGCGACAACGTCATCGGCGTCTCTCCACGCAGCGCCGACCATGCCGCGCGATCGAAGGTGAGATACGGCGAGGTGTCGCTCATGCGCGGCGGAGTGTAGTGGATGTTTCGGGTTTCACCGCGGAGACCCAGAGTACGCAGAGGACCTCTGTGTCCTCAGTGCCGGCATCATCGCTTACGCATCGCGCTGATCGCCCACGAGATCGCGATCCAGATCACGCCGCCCGTGATGGCCATGTCGGCGACGTTGAGCACTCCGGTGTGCAGCGGTCCGGCCTGGAGATAGATGAAATCGGTGACGCGCCCGCCGAAGCGTAGCCGATCGATCAGATTGCCGGTGCCTCCGCCGATGATCAGCGCGATTGCGGCCGCCTCCCGTCCCGATTCCATCCGTCCCGTGAAGAGCGCAAATAGCGCCGCGAGCAGTCCGACCGAGACGAGCCCGTCGAAGAGGAGATGCCGTACGTTGGCTGGGAGGTTTGATCCGAGGGAGAGAAACGCGCCCGGATTCTCGGTGTAGAGGAGCGTGAGTACTCCCGCGTACTGACGCGGCATCGCGTTCATCAGCGTCCGGCGCGCGATCAGCTTCGTTCCCTGATCGACGGCGATCGTGAGCAAGATGATGACTGCGAGCAGGAGTCGGCGACGAGTTTTCATTTCGTTTTCGCGCGAAGCGCTTTGGACTGCGGTGGCGCCAGCCACCGCTTTGAATCACGCGTGTTAGAAAAGCTGCGGCTGGCGCCGCAGCACTCCAAAGCGCTTCGCGCGAAATCACATCACGAGATCGCCGGAGTTGCGCGTTTCCCGATCGCTCCACGCGTGAATCGAAGTCACGTTCTGAAATCCGCGCGGCAGCTTAAGCCCACGCTGGGCGCGTTTGCCGATGTACGGATCGAGGTCGGCGCCCTTCAGATTCGTGTGACGCTTGCCCGCCTGCACCACGAGCGTTCCGCCCGCGCCGACAACCGTAGTTCCGACCACCTTCTCGGGGAACAGCTCCGTCTTGTGCAGCTTGATCGTCTGCACGCCTTTGCCACGAGCCAGCAACGGCAGCTCGGCGGCTTCGAACAGCAGCAACTTCCCGCTCGTGGTCGCTGCGGCGATGCGATCGCTTTCCTGGCTCGCCATGCGCTGCGGACGGAGCGCCGATGCTCCGTCGCTCACATTCACGACCGCCTTGCCTGCCTTGCGGTCCGTGATCAGATCCTCGAGTTTGGCGATGAACCCGTAGCCGTCGTCGGTCGACAGCAGCCACAAATCCTCGGCGTCGCCCATCATCACCGCCACGAACGTCGCGCCCGGCGCGGGCGACGTGAACGCCGTCAGCGGCTCGCCATGGCCTTTCGCTGATGGCAGCTCGTGCGCGGGGAGCGAGTAGGTGCGGCCCATCGAATCGATGAACACAGCGAGCTGATTGCTGCGCCCTTTCGCCGAGTGGAGAAACGCATCGCCCGACTTGTATTGCAGCGTCGTCGGATCTAGATCGTGTCCCTTGCCGGCGCGCACCCAGCCACGCTCCGAGAGCACGACCGTCACCGCCTCCGACGGAATCAGCGCCGTCGCATCGAGCGCTTTCGCCGCCTCGCGCTCGACGATCGGGGAGCGGCGGCGGTCGCCGAATTCAGCGCCATCTTTTTCCAACTCATCGCGCACCTGCTTGCGAAGGCGGGTTTTGGAGCCGAGGATTTTCTCGAGGTCGGCGCGCTCGGCTTCGAGCTTGGCCTGCTCCCCGCGGATCTCCATCTCCTGCAGCTTGTTGAGGAATCGCAGCTTCAGTTCGAGGATCGCCTCCGCCTGCAGCTCCGACAGTTTGAAGCGCGCTATCAGCACCGGTTTCGGCTCGTCCTCGCGGCGGATGATGCGAATCACTTCGTCGATGTTGAGATAGGCGATGAGGTAGCCGTCGAGGATGTGGATGCGCGCGTTGACGTGATCGTAGCGATGCTGCAAACGCCGCCGCACCGTCTCGATGCGGAACTCCAGCCACTCGCTCAGCAGATCCTTGAGCGGGTAAAGCCGCGGCCGGCCGTTCAGACCGATCATGTTCATGTTGACGCGGTAGGTGCGCTCCAGATCCGTTGTCGCGAAGAGATGCGCCATCACTTCGTCCAGATCGACGCGGTTCGAGCGCGGCACGAGGACGAGGCGCGTCGGGTCTTCGTGATCCGACTCATCGCGCATGTCCTCGATCATCGGCAGCTTCTTCGCGTTCATCTGCGCCGCGATCTGCTGCTGCACTTTCGAGCCCGAGACCATGAACGGCAGCGCGGTGATGACGATGTCGCCGTTCTCGACTTCCCACTTGGCGCGCTGCCGGATCGATCCGTTGCCTGTCTTGTACATCTCCCGGATCTCTGCCGCCGGCGTGATGATCTCCGCTTCAGTTGGGTAGTCCGGCCCCTTGATGTGCTTTGTCAGCTGCGCGATCGTGGCGTCAGGATTGTCGAGCAGTTCCAGGCAGGCGCCCACGACTTCGCGGACGTTGTGCGATGGAATGTCGGTGGCCATGCCGACTGCGATGCCCGAGGCGCCGTTGAGCAGGACGTGCGGCAGGCGAGACGGGAGCAGCTTCGGCTCGCGCAACGTGCCGTCGAAGTTCTGTCCCCAATCGACGGTGCCCTGCTCCAGCTCCGACAGCAGCGATTGCGCAAACCGCGACAGCTTCGCCTCTGTGTACCGCATCGCCGCGAACTCTTTCGGATCGTCCGGCGAACCGAAGTTCCCCTGCCCTTCCACGAGCGGGTAGCGCATCGAGAACGGCTGCGCCATCAGCACCATGGCGTCGTAACAGGCCGTGTCGCCATGCGGATGAAACTTGCCGATGACGTCGCCGACGGTGCGCGCCGACTTTTTCGGTTTCGCATTCGGCCCCAGCCCAAGCTCGGACATCGCGTAGACGATGCGCCGCTGCACCGGCTTCAGACCGTCGGCTACATGCGGCAGCGCGCGGTCGAGGATGACGTACATCGAGTAGTCGAGATAGGCCTTCCGCGCAAACTCCGCGACAGGTTGATGCTCGACCTCAGGAACGATGGGCGGCGGGGGAGAGAAGGAAGTCTGATCTTTCGATTTGCGGGTAGCCATCAAGTCCTGGCGCGGGCTGAATTCAGTGACTCGTATACGTTACTGCAAGTAATCCCGGCTGCGCGATGGAAAGAATCATCGAGCCGCAATCTCGCCGGAGGAATTGGCCGAGGTATTCTCTTTCCTTGGACCGGAACCAAGAGCAGACGGTCGATATCCCCGGCCCGCCAGTATTCAGCGTAGTGTTGAGCTGGCGCGATCGCCTACGCAAGGCCATTGAAAAGAGCGGCAAGAAACACAGTGCCGTGGCGAAAGAAGCCGGCATCAGGCCGGCCACGCTGAGTCGTATCCTCACGTCCGTTCACGAGCGTCCGGCGTTGGATACGATCGTCCGCATTACCCATGCGATCGACGAAAGCGTCGGCTGGCTCCTGGATGAGCCCAGTTTCTTCCTTTCGGCGGACGACCAGCGAAAAGTACGCGACGCCGTGCAAATCCTCGAGATGTCCCTGCGGAACGCCACCCGGCAGCGGCGCTCGGTCCGTCCTGAGTCGAACGCGGTTGTGGTCGGGGCAAATCGCGAGATTCCTCGCGCGTTTGCGGCGCTCGGAGCCCGGCTGGTATACGAAGCCGCCGGCGACTCAATGATCGGTGCGGCGATCGCTGATCGCGATCTCCTCTTTGTGAAGCCGACGACCAACATCCGCGAAGCAACGCGGCGTGTCGTGGTCTGCCGTGTTGGCGGAGCTGAATACGCGAAGCATCTGGACGTCCGAAACGGTCACATCCGCCTCGTCAGCCGCAACGAGCATCACGCCGCCATCGAAGTCGACGATGGCGATGAATTCGAATTGATCGGGATCGTGGTAGGCCGCGCAGGCGCGCCAGTGGCTTGAGTCCGCGGAGCCTTCGTTGGAGATTTGACGATCCAGAGCCGACCTTCACTAGGCCGTTCGGGTCTGAAGCAGGCTGGCAATCATGCACTGCGTGTTCATCTACGGCCCGGTAGCGTCAGGCGAGCTCACGGTCGCAAGGCAGTGCACGCGCGCTCGCCAGATCTGCGAATTCATCGAGTAGAAATTCGGGATGACACGCCCCTTCCCCTTTTGTTGGTACCCTCACATCGATGGCTGACCGTTCCCGGATCAAGGACTTTCTCTGGCGCCACGCAGGCGGCATCGCAACCATCGTCATGGTCTGCTTCGTGGCATTCCTGGCGTTCGTCGGATACTCCTACGTCGTCCTGACGAAGAAGTTCGATTCCAGCAGGCGCTGGGATCTGCCGAGCCGCATCTACTCCGATGCCACGGCCATCGTGCCGGGCATGACGATTCCGCGGTCGCTGCTGGAGCCGAAGCTGAATCATGTCGGCTATCACGAGGCGGCCTCGCGTGTGACGAATCCCGGCGAGTATCGCTACGCCGGCAGCACGATCGAGATCTACCTTCAGAACTTCGAGTATCCCGATATCGAGTTCCGCGCTCTTCCCGTCGTCATCGAGATGGAAGGCTCGACGGTTCGCGCCATTCATCGTCTCGACGACGGCGTCGCGTTACGCGGCATCCGCATCGAGCCCGAGCTGATCACTTCGATCTACGACAACGAGATGGAAGACCGTTTGCCCGTCGCCCTCGGCGCGGTGCCGAAGTCGCTCTCCGACGCCATCATCGCCGTCGAGGACAAAGGCTTTTACAGCCACCGCGGCCTTTCCATCACGGGGATCCTCGGTGCACTGCGCACCGATGTGAAGAATCGCAACGTCATGCACGGCGGGTCGACGCTCACGCAACAGCTCATCAAGAACCTGTACCACGACTTTGAGCGGACCTGGCGCCGGAAAGGGATCGAAGCGCTCTACGCTCTTCTGCTCGAGGCCCGCTACAGCAAGAACGAGATTCTCGAAGCGTATCTGAACGAAATCTACCTGGGGCAGAACGGTGCGGTCCAGATCATGGGCGTCGAGCAGGCATCGCAGGTTTATTTCGGCAAACACGTCACTTACCTCACGCTGCCGGAAGCGGCGACACTCGCGGGAATCATCCACTCGCCCAATGTCGAAAATCCGCTGAAGTACCCGGAACGCGCCAAGCCGCGGCGCGATCTCGTTCTCTCTCTGATGAAGGAACAGGGACTGATCACGCCCGAACAATACGAAGCCGCAGTGGCAGCGCCGATGACGACGGCACGCTTCCCAAAGACCTCGCGCAGCGCGCCGTTCTTCGTCGATCTCGTGCTCAAGCAGTTGAAAGAGACGCATCCCGAGACGCAGCTCCGCACTGAGGGGCTGCGCATTTTCACGACGCTCGACACGATCATGCAGCGCTCCGCCGAGCAGGCTCTCGACAACGGCATCGAGTCGCTCAACAAGCGCTACTCGTATCTCCGCAACTCGCCGACTCCGCTCGAAGGAGTCCTGCTGACGATTCAGCCGGGAACGGGGTACGTGAAGGCGCTCGTCGGAGGGCGGAGCTACTCGAAGACGCAGTTCAATCGAGCCATTCAAGCGCGCCGCCAGCCGGGATCGCTCTTCAAACCGTTTGTCTACGCGACGGCGATGGACCCAGCGCGCGGGCAGCAGGCTTTTACTGCTGCGACGGTTCTGGACGATTCGCCGATCAGCGTCCGCAGCGGCAACGCGGTCTGGACCCCGCAGAACTACGACCTCAAGTACCACGGCCACGTGACCGAGCGCGAGGCGCTGGCGCATTCGTACAACATCCCAGCCGTGCGCGCGGCGATGAATGCGGGGATTCCGAACGTGATCAAAACGGCCTCGACGATCGGCATCGAGAGCCATCTCGCGCCCTACCCATCGGTATCCCTCGGCTCATTCGAAGTGACGCCGCTGGAGATCGCCTACGCCTACTCGGCCTTCGCAAACCTCGGAGTGAAAGCCGAGCCGATCTCGATCCTCGCCGTCTCCACGAGCGAAGGCGTCCTGCTCGAGTCGCGCGAAGTGAAGATGAAGCGCGTGGCCGGCTCCGGCGTCTCGTACGTGATGAACCAGATTCTCAAGGACGTCTTCAACTACGGCACGGCCGGTAAGGCTCGTCAGCTTGGATTCTCGCGGCCGTTCGCTGGAAAAACCGGAACGACGAGCAGTTATCGTGACGCCTGGTTCATCGGCTACTCGCCCCGCATTCTTTCTCTGGTCTGGCTCGGTTTCGACGATGGCCATAGCGTGCGCCTCTCCGGCGGCGACGCCTGCGTTCCGATCTGGACGGTGAACATGAACCGCATCGGCGGGCTCATTCCGGATGTCGACTGGAGGCGCCCCGAGGATGTGGTGGACCGGCAGATCGACCCGGAGTCGGGGATGCTGGCCACGCCGTATTGCCCGCAGACGAAGGACGAGATTTTCGTCGTCGGCACCGAGCCAACCTCGGTCTGCCCCATCCACGCCGGCAGCGGCGAGCCCAGCCCATTCTGGCGCGACAGCGCGGAGCCGGCCCAGTTTCAGGCGCAGCAGCAGAATCCTGCCGATCTGCCGCCTCCGAATCAGGCCCCGCCAAAGCCGAAGCCGAAGGAGCGCGGTCTTCGCAAACTGCTGAGGGACATTTTCGGGGGGAATTAGCGGCGCCGATCAATCCACCTTCGTCGCGATCCACAAGAGCATTTCCCACACTCTTCGAAGGGCAATCACGAGAAGGCACAGCAGCGAGATCGCGAACAGACCGGGAGCTGCCGGGCTTCGCAGCAGGTAGCACACACTTGTTGCGATCAACGACACATAAACGGCCGCTGGCAGAATCAATCCGAGGACCCAGTCCGATGTTTCGATGTCGTGCGATTCCTGAGAAGCCGCTTTCGTGAGGCGGCACGTTCGCGTCAGTTGCACAATCCGAAATCCAGTCGTGAGCATGATCGTTGCGCCGAGCACTCTCGGGCCCGCGATCGGGATCAACGCGACTGCACAGAGGAGAAACGCCTGGATGAAGTGGTCGCAGATCGGCGAAAAAAACGCCTCGACGTACTCGAGCTTTTCGTGAGTGATCAACCGCGAGCCGAACGTGACCGCGATGAACATCAGGCCCGTCAATCCCGCGGCAGCCGATCCGCACAGGAAATAGAACTCGCTCCAGTTGGCCGGCACCTCCTAACGATATCCGCTCCCGGGTTTCTGGCAAATGGTGGCTCGCGCGATCAAGAGTGGTGCAAGCCTTGGCACCGTACGCGCCCATTCCTCCATGAAGCTGAGCGATCAAAGGCTGTGGACCGGGAAGCGGAGGCGAGGTTCCGCCGAGAATACCGACGTTTGTCCGGCAGCGCTCCGATCGTATCCAAACTGCTGAGGATTCTTTCGGGGGAAACCCACGTCAGGGCGCTTCGAGCAGCGCGATGATTTCGCGAGCGAAGTACACCTTCTTGCGGCCTGTGGTATCAGGCTCAGCGAGAACTCCAGCGCTGACGAGCTTATCGACGTTGTTCTTGGCCCCAGCATAAGTAACGGAGAACTCCCGAGCGACGGTGGCGATCGTGATCGCAGGAGACTCGAACAACCGGTCGATCATCGCCGGGAGGAGCGAGGACTTTCGGGCGGATGTTGCGCGATCTCGATACTGCTGCCGCAGCACCAGAAGCTTGCGTGATCGCCGAACCGCGTCGTTTGCCTGCTTCGTGACCGCTTCGAGAAAGAAGTCGATCCAGTCGCTCCACGCGGCTCGTCGGCTTACGTCAAGCAGCAGTCGGTAGTATTCGCTTCGGTTCTGCTCGAAATACGCGCTGAGATAGAGCAAAGGCTGGTCGAGCAATTGCTCGGTGTGGAAGAGAAACGTAATCAGAAGTCGGCCTACACGGCCGTTTCCGTCGAGGAACGGATGAATGGCTTCGAAGTGATAGTGAATCAGAGCAAGTCGGACGAGGGCTGGGAGATGCGAAGGCTGGTGAAAGAATTTCTCAAGTGCATCGAGCGCCGCATTCATCTCCGCGACGGGAGGTGGGACATAGGTTGCATCCGTGATGCGCGTTCCGTGTGTGCCAATCCAGTTTTGAGTCGTTCGAAACTCCCCTGGGTTGCTGCTTCCGCCGCGGACGCCTCGCATCAAGCGCTCATGCACCTCTCGAATGAAACGAAGACTCAAGGGAAGGTCTGTCAGTCGATGCAGGCCGTAGTCGAGTGCCGCAACATAGTTGGCAACTTCCTGAACATCGCCGCTCTCCGAGGCTGGGTGGCCCGCCGCCTCGAAAGCGATCAGCTCGCCGACCGACGCCTGCGTTCCCTCGATGCGACTGGAGAGGACTGCCTCGCGACGAACGAACGCTGAGACAAGCAGGTATGGATTGGGTAGAGTGGTCCCTATGCCACGGAGATTTGCGATCGCCCGTTCGGCGCGCGTCACCCTGTCCAGAAGGTCCCAGGAGACCTGCAGTGTCGGCGGAAGCGGACTCGGCACGAATGCCGGTGCGCCATCCATGGTTCTGACGATCCGGCCAGCTTCGAGGTTGAAGTCTTCTGGTTTCATGATGTGTAGTTAGGTACAACTACGACCAAGCTAGTTATACTTTTAACGTCTAAAGTATAACTAACAGTCCATCAGTTAAACCTAAGTAGCATTTAGTTAGTAGCATTCACTCCCACCGTGACCTCCATCTTCCAAAGCAACGCCGCCCCCGCGCCTGCTGCCCCGGTCATCGCGCCGGCGGCGACGGGCCCCTTCAACCGGATCAAGGGCCATCTTGAAGAGGCGCTCCTGCACCTTGGTGGGATCACCGATCTGGCGATCGAGACCATCCAGCAGTTCATCCGGAAGCCCGTCGATCGCGAGATCGTCGTGGCGCAGTTCGATCAGATCGGCGTCCGATCAATGTCGATCGTCGCCATCACGTCGCTGTTCATCGGGATGGTTCTGGCGCTGCAGACGGCCTACTCGCTCGCCGAATTCGGCGGCGCGCTCTTCATCGGCAAGGTTGTCTCGCTCTCGCTGGTTCGCGAGCTCGCGCCGGTGCTGATGGCGCTGATGGTGGGGGGCCGCGTCGGTGCCGGCATCGCGGCGGAGCTCGGCACGATGAAAGTCACGGAGCAGATCGATGCGCTTCGCGCGCTGGCTACGAATCCCGTACGCAAACTCGTCGTCCCGCGCGTTCTGGCGACGACGATCATGATGCCGCTTCTGACGACGCTGGCGTGCTTCATCGGCATCCTCGGCGGTCTCATCATCGCCGTCGGCAGCCTCCACCTCAGCTCCAACTTCTACATCCGCAGCGTCATCGAAACGGTGAAGTACAACGATCTCGCTTCCGGCATTGGGAAAACGTTCTTCTTCGGCTTCGCCATCGGACTCATCGCCTGCTACAACGGGCTGAGCACCACCGGCGGCGCCGACGGCGTCGGACGCTCCACGACTGCAACCGTCGTCACCGCATCGATTACCGTTTTGATCATGGACTTTTTTCTCACCAAGCTTTTCCTCTTCATCTTCTGATGGCTGAAACGAACAGCATTCCCGACCGCCGCGCCGAGGTGCGCGGCACGCCTGACCGGCGACAGCATGCGCGCGACCTCTTCGTCGAGTTCAAAGGCGTCAACAAAGCCTACGGCTCGAAGCAGGTTCTGCGCGGCGTCGACCTCAAGGTCTATCGCGGCGAAGTGCTCGTCATCCTCGGCGGATCAGGCAGCGGAAAGTCCGTCACGCTACGGCACATGCTCGGGCTCGAGGCGCCGGACTCCGGCCGCGTATTCGTGGAAGAGGAAGACATCACCGACCATCCCGAGGAAGAGCTTTACCGGGTGCGCAAGAAGTTCGGGATGCTATTTCAGAGCGGCGCGCTGTTCGACTCGATGACCGTGTTCGAGAACGTGGCCTTCCCGTTGCGCGAGCATGCCGACATGTCCGAAGACGAGATCGGCCGGGCCGTGAAGGAAAAGCTCGAACTGGTGAATTTGCCGAACACCGAGCACCTGATGCCGGTCGACCTCTCGGGCGGCATGCGCAAGCGCGTCGGTCTGGCGCGCTCGATCGTGCTCGATCCGAAGATGATTCTCTACGACGAGCCGACCACGGGGCTCGATCCCATCACCTCGCAGAAGATCAACGAGCTGATCATCGATCTTCAGTCGAAGTTGAACGTCACCTCGGTCGTCGTCACGCACGACATTCAGTCAGCGTTCTCCGTCGGCGACCGGATTGCGTTCCTCAACAAAGGTATTTTCGAATGGGTAGGCACGATGGAGGAGGCGCGTGACTCCGATCATCCCGTGCTCCGCGAGTTCCTGAAAGCATCGGCGGTCAGTGCCGCGCAGCCAACGCACTGAAATCTCTCAACGAAGGAAAACCGTTCGGTACGAAACGATGGCAACCAAATCGAAAGAAAAAAAGATCCGAGTCGGAATGCTGGTCGCGGTCACCTTCGTGGTCTTGATGATCTTCGTCTTCCTGATCGGCTCGGAACAGAAGATCTTCTCGCGCAAGAACGAATACAAAGTCCGGCTCGACAACGTTACCGGCCTCGCGGAAGGGAATCCGGTCAAGATCTCCGGCGTCACCGTCGGCGTCATCAAGGACATCACGCTGCCGTTCGATCCGAAGATGCACGACGTCGATATCGAGCTGATGGTCGACAAGAAGTACGCCGAGCGCATCCGCTCCGACTCGCGGGCCCGTCTGAAGAAGCTCGGCCTCCTCGGCGGCGACAGCTACATCGACATCTCTCCCGGCAGCCCGAAGTTCGATTCCGTCGAGCCGGGCTCACTGATTCCGGCGGCGCGCCAGACCAACGTCGACCAGCTCATCTCATCCGGCGAAGACCTCGTCGACAACTTCGTGCAGATCTCGTACTCGTTGAAGAACGTCCTCGGCCGCGTCGATCGCGGCGAAGGTCTGATCGGCGAGTTGACGTCGACGCCGGAAACCAAGCAGCGCATCACCGATACCTTCCTCACGACGCTGAACAAGACAAACGCGATTCTCGGCCACGTCGAGAGCGGCAAGGGCCTGGTCGGCAAGCTCGTGTATGACGACACCTTCGCCGCGCAGTTCACCGGCTCGCTCCAGGAATCCGCGCAATCACTGAAGAGTCTAGTTGCTAATGTGGAAGGAAGCCTGAAGACCGGCCAGGGAGCGATTCCGGCCCTCCTCAACGATCCGGAAGGCAAGAAGAAGGTGTACGACCTCGTCGACAATCTTCGCGTCACCTCCGGGAATCTGGCCGCGCTCACCGCGTCGTACCAGAGTGGTCAGGGCCTCGTGCCGCGGCTGATGAACGACAAGGCCTACGCCGATCAGGCGCTCACCGAATTCAACGGCCTGCTGAAACAGCTCAACGACACGGTGGCGAAAGTGAATCGCGGCGAAGGAACGGCCGGAAAGCTCATCAGCGATCCGTCGGTCTACGAGTCGGTGAACGACATCCTCATCGGCATCAACGAATCGAAGCTTCTGCGCTGGCTGATCCGCAACCGGCAGCAGAGCGGAATCCAGAAGCGCTATGACACGGAATCGGCGAAACCGCCCGCGGCTGCTCCGCCGCCAACGACCGTTCCGCCACCGCCCGTGAAACCAGCCCCTGCTCCGAAGAGCGAAGCGGCGCCCCCGGATGTACCAGCGGTCGCACCGACAACGACCGCAACGACGACAACTACGACCACGTCCACAGCCCCGCCCCCGTGAGGATTGACGTAGGTCGGACTCTCCAGTCCGACATCACGAGCAGTCGGACTAGAGAGTCCGACCTACGTTGATCCAGCGCTGCATTCTCGCGTGATACGATCTCGCGCCGCGCGTTCGCGCACTATTTTCCGGAGGACTCCCAGGTGGATATTGCAGTCATCGGAACGGGCTACGTCGGGCTCGTCACCGGAGCCGGTCTCGCCGACTTTGGCAACGACGTAATCTGTTGCGACATCGATCCAAAGAAGATCGACGCACTCAACAACGGGCAGATCCCGATCTATGAGCCGGGTCTCGACACGATCGTCAACCGCAACGTCGGCGAGGAGCGTCTTCGCTTCACAACCGATCTTCCCGAGGCCATTCGCCGCAGCCGCGCCATCTTCATTGCGGTAGGGACGCCGCCGAAGCCTGACGGCTCGGCCGATCTTCGCTACGTCGAGGATGTCGCGCGCACGATCGCACAGCACATGAACGGGCCCAAGCTCGTCATCACGAAATCGACCGTCCCCATCGGCACCGGGAGGATGATCGAGCGCATCCTCACGGACTCGGGCAACGGCCACAAGGGCTCGGTGGTCTCGAACCCGGAGTTTTTGCGCGAAGGCTCCGCTATCGAAGACTTCCTCAAGCCGGACCGCGTCGTCATTGGCGCCTCGGACGAGGAATCGATCGCGCTGATGAAGGAGATCTACGCGCCACTGCACTCGCTGGAGATCCCCTTCGTGGTGACGAATGTCGAATCGTCGGAGCTGATCAAGTACGCGGCGAACGGTTTCCTGGCGACGAAGATCTCGTTCATCAACGAAGTAGCCGTGATGTGCGAGCTCCTCGGCGCCGATGTGCAGGATGTCGCACGCGGAATCGGACTCGATTCGCGCATCGGTCCGAAGTTCCTCCAGGCCGGTCCCGGATTCGGTGGATCCTGTTTTCCGAAAGACACCTCGGCTGTCGCCGACATCGCCAAACGCTACGGCTACGAATTTCAGATCATCGAGGCGGTGCTGCGCGTCAACGAGAGCATCAAGCAGCGCATGGTCGAGAAAGTCATCGGCGCCCTCGGCGGCAACGTTCAGGGCAAGACGGTCGCGATCCTCGGACTGGCGTTCAAGCCGGAGACCGACGACATGCGCGACTCGCCGACGATTCCGCTGATCAAAGGCCTCCAGAAGTTGGGCGCTGTGATCCGCGCCTACGACCCGGGCGCGATCGAGAACTCGAAGAAGATCTTCGAGAACGTCACCTATTGCGAGGATGCCTACGAGACCGCCGAAGGGGCGGATGCACTGGTGATCGCGACGGAGTGGAACGAGTTCCGTGCGCTCAAGCTCGAGCGCGTGAAGAAGCTCCTCAAGCAGCCGCTGATCATCGATCTGCGCAACGTCTACGATCCGCAGCGGATGAAGGCCGAGGGCTTCACGTATGTCTCGGTCGGCCGCAACGAAGACATGCGGGTCCGGGAGCGCGTCTGATGGGCCGCGCCTTGATCACCGGCGGCGCCGGATTTCTTGGGTCGCACCTTTGCGAGCTCTTTCTCGAGCGCGGTCATGAAGTGATCTGCATCGACAACTTCATCACCGGCAATCCCGCCAACATCCAGCACCTCATCGGCCACGAAGGTTTTTCGTTCGTGAAGTACGACGTCACGAACTACATCCACATCGACGGTCCGCTCGATTACGTGCTGCACTTCGCCTCGCCGGCCAGCCCCATCGATTACCTCGAGAAGCCGATTCAGACGCTGAAGGTCGGCTCTCTCGGCACCCACAAAACCCTCGGCGTGGCGAAGGACAAAGGGGCGCGCTATCTCATCGCGTCGACGTCCGAGGTGTACGGCGATCCGCTCGTGCATCCGCAGAAAGAGGACTACTGGGGCAACGTCAATCCTGTCGGTCCGCGCGGCGTCTACGACGAGGCCAAGCGCTTCGCCGAGGCGATGACGATGGCGTATCACCGCTTCCATGGCGTGGAGACGCGCATCGTGCGCATCTTCAACACATACGGTCCGCGGATGCGCATCAAAGACGGCCGCGTCGTGCCGGCGTTCATCTCGCAGGCGCTGCGCAACGAGCCGCTGACCGTCTTCGGCGACGGCTCGCAGACGCGATCGTTCTGCTTCGTCACCGATCTGATCGAAGGCATCTACCGGCTGCTGATGTCGGACGAAGTCAACCCGACAAACATCGGCAATCCGAACGAGATGACCGTGCTGCAGTTCGCCGAGGAGATCAAGCGGCTCACGGGAAGCAACGCGCCGATCGAGCACAAGCCGCTGCCGGAGGACGATCCGAAGATCCGCCGTCCCGACATCACGAAGGCCCGCAAGCTCCTCGGATGGGAGCCGCGCATCCCGCTCGACGAAGGGCTGAGGAAGACGATCGACTATTTCCGACGGGTGTTGTGACGATGGCCAAACGGCTGATCATCGCTTTCGCCGCAGGCTTCGTAGCGACGCTCGTCTTTCATCAGGCTGTGCTGGCGCTGCTCCACAATTTCGGCTATGTGCCGCGCGCGGCCTGGCCGATGCAGCCGGTGCCGCCGTTCGGCATTCCGGCGGTCGTCTCGCTCGCGTTTTGGGGCGGTGTGTGGGGAATGATCATGATGCCCATCATCGAGCGCCGTCGCGGCTCCGCATTTTGGCTTGCCGCAATCCTCTTCGGCGCGATTTTCCCGACGCTGGTGGCCTGGCTCGTCGTCGCGCCGATCAAGCACCTGCCGATCGCCGGCGGCTGGAATCCGCGCACGATGATGATCGGCCCGATCGTCAACGGAGTGTGGGGTTTAGGCACCGCCCTGATCTATCGCGTGTTCGTTCCCCGATAACGGACTTGGACGAACATAGACGAACGTAGGTCGGACTCTCTAGTCCGACTCGATGGCCTCGCGAGAAGAGAACCGTCGGACTGGAGAGTCCGACCTACGTTCGTCTACGTTCGTCTGACCCAGGTTCGTTACTTTTCTGGTGCTACTGGAACACGAGGTGCGCGAACATCGTCTCGACGTCGCAGTAGATGATCGCCAGCGCAACGAGATCGAACGCCGCGTGCGCAACCATCAGCATCCAGATGCGCCCCGTAATCGCGAAGATCGTCCCGTACACGAGCCCGACGATCGCCGCCTGTTCCGCGCCAGCAAGTCCCTGCACCGGGTAATGCGCCGCTCCAAACCACAAGGCCGTGATCAACACCGTGATCGTTTTGGCCCATGCGCTCGATCCGAACAACTTACCGAAACGCTCGAACAGGTAACCGCGAAAAACAGTCTCTTCCCCAAACCCCGCCACTACGATCAACGTGACGATCATCCCCGGCAACGCAGCCCGGTTCCCTGCGAGGAAGTGATACGCGTGATTGACGGGATCGGCGCCGAGCAGCGGCATGACGATGATCTTCATCAGCAACTTGAACGCGCTTCCGAACACGATGCCGATCGCGACCGTGCTCACCCAACTCGCCGGCCGCACGTACCCAATCTCGCGCCACGGTGTCCGCGACCAGCGCACCCAGACGAGCACGAGAATGGCGCTGAGCGGGGTTACCAGAAAGTTGCCGGCGAGGATGATGAGGATGGCGATGATTCCGAGAGGACCGAATCCGCGCAGCGCGGCGGCTGTTCGATCGCCGGACGCCGGGATTCGCTCCGGCTGTGTCGATGCGTCGACCGTCATGCAGGCCTCCGATCGGAGATACGCACCGCAGCGGGGTGAGTTTCCGCTGTCGGATTGAAGCGACGGTCACGCCAGGTCCGGCCAACTTGGCGAGACGCCCACACTCCTCAGTGCTTCGTAAGGAGTGCGGTCGTCTCGACCGCGGGCACTCGGGCGTCCTCGCCCGAGTGCTGTCGGGTGGCGGCACGTGCGCATTTCGCGCAAGAGCTCATCCGCCGGAATGGTCTCGCCGCGGTGTCCCTGCTCGATCGACTCCAGGAGGACGGCCTCGAGTGCTGCGTCCACTTCAAACTCTTTCTCGCCGTCGATCTCATTCGAATTCACGCCGAAGTCCCCCCATCGACGCACAGCACCTGCCCCGTAATCGCGCTCGCGTGCTCGCTCAGCATGAACGCGATGGCGGCCGCGACTTCGGCCGGTTTCACCGCACGGCGCATCGGGATTGCGCGGACCATCTCTTTCTTCACCTCGGGATCAAGCGTGGCGATCATGTCGGTGTCGACAAGGCCGGGAGCGACGCAGTTGACGCGGATGCCGCTGCGGGCCACCTCGCGCGCGAGTGAGCGGGTGAGGGCGATGAGAGCGCCTTTCGCGGCGGCGTAGTTCGTCTGTCCGACGACCCCGTGCAGTCCGCTGAGCGATGCCACGTTCACGATCGCGCCGCGGCGCTGCTTCATCATCGAGGGGAGCACGGCTTTGGTCATCGACATCGCGCCGTCGAGGTTCGTTTGCATCACCTCGCGCCATTCTTCGTCGGTCATGTTGTAAAGCAGCGCGTCGCGGCGCACGCCGGCGTTGTTGACTAACGCCTCGATCGATCCGAACTTCGCGATCACCTCCGCGACGATCGATTCGTTGCGCACGGAATTGCGCACATCGCCCTGCAGCGCGAAACCATCCGGAAGTTCGGTCGAGCTGACGTAAGTGAACGCGACGTTCCAGCCGTCGCGTGTGAGGCGCTCGACGAGCGCGCGGCCGATGCCGCGGGCGCCGCCGGTGATCAGCGCGGTCGCCCGGTCTCGCGGTTGGGCCGTCGCGCGCGCGTCGCTCTCAGACACCTCGCGACCTCGAAACCGCGACCCCGCGAGACCGCAACCTCACGACTCCTCCTCGTACTTGTCCTTCAGCGACGCAACCACAGTAGGATCGGCGAGCGTCGTCACGTCGCCGAGGGTGCGGCCTTCGGCGATATCGCGCAAGAGGCGGCGCATGATCTTGCCGCTACGCGTTTTGGGGAGGTCGGCAGTGACAAGGATCTTCTCGGGCCGGGCGATCGCTCCGATTTTCGCGGAGACGTGATCCTTCAGTTCCTTTTCGAACTTTGCCGGATCCTTCTTCGCTTCTTCCAGCCGCGACGATTTCACGATCACGAATGCAGCGATCGCCGTCCCTTTGATCTCGTGATTGATCCCGACCACCGCGGCCTCGGCGACGGCCTGGTGATCGACCAGCGCCGACTCCACCTCCATCGTTCCGATGCGATGTCCTGCGACGTTGATGACGTCGTCGACGCGCCCGAGGAGCCAGAAATAGCCGTCTTCATCGCGGCGCGCGCCGTCGCCGGTGAAGTAAATACCGGGCCACTTCGCCCAGTACTGCGCTTGGAATCGTTCGGGATCACGCCAGATGCCGCGCAGCATCGACGGCCAGGGAGTGGTGATGGCGAGATAGCCGCCGCCCACAGTCACTTCCTTTCCGCTCTCATCGAGAATCTTCGCGTCGATGCCGGGAAATGCGCGCGTGGCCGAGCCGGGCTTCGTCGCCACGAGGCCGGGAAGCGGCGAGATCATGATCGCGCCCGTTTCGGTTTGCCACCAGGTATCGACGATCGGGCAACGCTCGCCGCCGATCCACTTCTGGTACCACATCCACGCCTCGGGATTGATCGGCTCGCCGACAGATCCCAACAGTCGCAGCGACGACAGATCATGCGATTGCGGCAGTTCGTGCCCCCACTTCATGAACGCGCGGATCGCAGTCGGCGCGGTGTAGAAGATCGTGACTTTGTGCTTCTCGATGAGCGACCAGAAGCGGTCCTGCTTCGGCCAATCGGGCGCCCCTTCGTAGACGAACACCGTCGCTCCGGCAGCAAGCGGACCGTAGACGACGTAGGAGTGGCCGGTCACCCATCCGATGTCGGCGGTACACCAATAGACGTCGTCCTCTTTCAGATCGAAGATCCATTTGCACGTGGCGTAGCAGCCAGTGAGATAGCCGCCGGTTGTGTGGATGATCCCTTTCGGCTTGCCGGTGGTGCCGCTCGTGTAGAGCGTGTAGAGCATCTGCTCGGAATCGACCCACACCGGCTCGCAATCCGCCGAGGCCTTCTTCATCAGGTCGTGATACCAGCAGTCGCGATTCGGTTGCATCGAGACCGTGTCGTCCATCTCCTCAGCCGCCGCGCGGCGCATCACCACGACGACGTGCTCGATCGACGGACAGTCCTCGGCCGCGGCGTCGGCGAGTTTCTTCAGCGGAACGAGATTGCCGCGCCGGTATCCGGCCGTGGCCGTGATCAGAACCTTCGCCTCGGCGTCCTGAATGCGATCACGCAGCGCTTCGGAGGAGAAGCCGCCGAAGACGACGGAGTGCGCCGCGCCGATGCGTGCGCAGGCGAGCATGGCGATGATGGCCTCGGGTATGAGCGGCATGTAGATGGCGACGCGATCGCCGAGGACCACGCCGAGCGACTTCAACACGTTCGCGAACTTCGAGACCTCGGCGTGCAGCTCGCGGTACGTAAAGGTCCGGACGTCGCCGGGCTCACCTTCCCAGATGATGGCCTGCTTGTCACCGCGCTCCGTGAGATGACGATCGAGGCAATTCGCAGACGCGTTGAGCTTCCCGCCCACGAACCACTTCGCATACGGAGGCTCCCACTCCAGCACCTTGTCCCACTTTGTTTGCCAGTCCAGCTCCGAGGCCCAACCGGCCCAGAAGGCCTCGCGATCGCTGACCTCGTAGACCGACTTGTCGTTCACATTCGCGTTCCGGCGAAACTCATCCGAGGGAGGAAAAGAGCGATGTTCCTGTAGCAGCGCGTCAATCTCGTTGGCCATGGTGGGCGATTCTAGCGTAGGGCTGCATGGCCTCGATCGTGTCGATCCGGCCGAGGTAAAATCGAGGAGTGAGCGCAGACGGCGTAAAGGATCTGTTCGACGAGATTCGGCGGGAGAATCTGGCCGCGCACGCGGAATTGCGTCGTCACATGACTGCCACTTTTGCGCGGCGGAACGACGAACTTCACGAGATCGTTGTGTCCCTTCGACTCCTTGGTGAGAAGATCGATCGTGTTTTCACTTCCCTCGGTGAGGATGTCGAACGGAGTGAGGCCGACACGCAGGCGCTGATCAAGTCTCTCGTTGACCGCCAGGAATGATTTCGAAAACTCAGGCCTGCCCCCAACCCAACCGCTGTCATCCACGCTGTCATCCCGCTGTCATCCTGAGACTGCCGCAGGACACGAAGTGCCGGAGGACGTCGAAGGACCCCCTGCGATTTCTGCCTGATTTGTTTCCCACCGCCCGACCCCGCAAAAAGCGCGGGGGGTCCTTCGACCGTCCTTCGGCACTTCGTGTCCTTCGGCGGCTCAGGATGACAGGTTTGACAATGTCTGCGCCACGGTGTCTTACGGATCTGTTAGCTCAGAACCGCATCTCCACCTGCCCGAAAAACTCCCGTCCGGCCAGCCGGTTCACGCCGCCTACCAGCGTCTCCTCGGGACGCTTGTTCAGCAGGTTGTTGCCGAAGATCGTGGCGCGGAGCTTCGTGTTCGGGATGTCGTAGCTGACACGGGCGTTGACCAGCGCGTAGGACGGCTGCTGGTGCGTGGTGAAATCTGTGAATCCGGATCGGACGCCGAACCAGTCGCGCGGTGCGCTGTAGCTGCCGCGCCACGCCACTTCGACCGCTCCTCGCACGCCGTTGACAGGGCCGCCGTACGCGCCGAAGTTGACCTTGTCTTTCGGCGAGTAAACAAACTCGAAGGGAGTGCCGCTCGAGTCGACGCCGCTTCCCGACTGCGCCTCGGATTGATGTGACCAGTTCACGAATCCCGTCACGCGCTGTGTGAAATTCGAGCGCAGCTCCAGCTCGCCGCCGGTGATGCGGGCGTCGGCCGGCTGGTTTTCCCATCCGAGTGTGGCCGGGGCCGGCGGAGGGTTGAAATGCTGCACGATGACGACGAAGTCGTGAACGCGCGAGCGGTAGAAATCTGCTTTCAGCGAGACGGTCGGTGAGATCTGGTACTCGCCGCCGAGGTCCAGCGTGCTGATCTCCTCGGGATTCAGTCCCGGGTTGGGCTTGAAGATCGAGAGCGGGAACGCAGGGATGCCGATCTGCGTCGACACCGTGAAGAACCAGCTCGACTGGTACAACTCGCTGAAGGTTGGGAAACGAAACGCCGTCGAGTAGCCGCCGCGAACCACCAGCCGGTCGTTTGGCGTGTAGACGAATGCGAGACGCGGCGACGTTTTCGCGTCGAACAGTTTCGTCTTTCCGTCGTAGCGCACGCCGCCGACGACACGGAGCAGGTTCTTGATGACGTCGAACTGATCCTGCGCGTAGACCGCGACCTTGTTGTAACCGGCGACGACGCTGGCGTCACTCGACAGCTCGGCCTTGTGCTCGGCGCGGTCGAGGCGCCGCGCTTCGCCGCCGACCAGAATGTCGTGACCGGGAATCATGTGCAGGCCGACGCGAAAATCACCGACGGCCTGGTAGCCGTGATCCGCAGGCTTCCCGAATTCCGGCTCTTCCTGCGCTGCATGGCAACCCGCGCAGTGCATGCCGAAGCGATGTGACCATGAGAAATCGCCGGAGTAAGTGACCGGCGCGTTTTCGGGCGAGTGGTTGTACTTCACGTTCACCGCATCCATGTTCTGCTTCAGCGGATGAGCGGAGCGGAATGCCGTCGGTGGCAGCCCGGCCTCGGGAGGGAAACCTTCCGCGAAGCCGTCGAGGCGATCGTCGTGACGATAGCCGGAGAGCTGCCAGTCGCCGAACGTGCCTTTCAGAAAGACGTCCGACGCCTGGAACTTCGAGCGGTCGTCCAACCAGAACTCCTGCGGGAACATGGTCTTGAGGAAGCGCACAGCGCCGAGGATCGAGCCGCGGCCGATCCGCTGTCCGAACTGCGCGCTTACCTCGCCGGTCGTCCGACTGCCACCGTAGAGCTGGACATCGCCGCCGGCGAGATCATCGCCGGAAAGCGTGACGATGTTGATCACGCCCCAATACGCGTTCTCGCCGTACAGCGACGATCCCGGTCCGCGGACGACCTCGACTCGTTTGATGTTCTGCACCGGAAAGAAATCGAAGGCGGGGCTGAGCGGCAACCCGCCGGTGTCGCCCGAGTTGTAGGGCGAGCCGTCGATCAGAAGAAGGATGCGATTCGAGAACGGATTCTCGCCGAAGCCGCGGATGTCGATCGTCTGCACCATCGGGTTCCAGCGGACATTGACGCCGGCCACGAGCCGGAGCAGGTCGGGCACCGTGCGCGCGCCCGATTCCTGAATCTGCTTCGCAGTCACCACCGTGACGGCGCTCGGCGCTTTCGAGATCGGGATCTCAGTCTTGGTCGCGGCCTCGACTTTGATCTGCTCCTCGCCGAAGAGCGTCACCTCGCCGATCGATTTCGGCTGCTGGCTGGCGGGCGGCGTTTGGGCGCAGAGCGCGAGAGGAATCCCAACAGCGAAAACCGCAGCAATGACAATGCGTGAGCGCATGACGTTCACCTCAAGAGCATTCTCTCGGACCGATCGGGAGAGTTTAGCATCGGAGTGCGGGCGTCTCGCCCGCGGGCACTCGGGCGTCCTCGCCCGAGTGCTGTGTCGCCCGAGCGCTTGTTGATGGTTGCTAAAGGAACGGAGATCGGTCTTCGCGCGAAACATCCGGGGCGAGACGCCCCGAATGCCGCGCGAATCGCCGACTGCTCGCGCTTGCGTGATCACGGTTTCGGAGCTTCGACGGCACAGACTAGGGGTCCATCCGCCCGGGACGTCCTCGCTCGAGTTCTTGTATCGCTCTTCACGAGAACCATCCGGGGCGAGGACGCCCCGGATGCCGCGGGCGAGACGCCCGCACTCCTTATCTTCCTCCGAAGAAGACCGGATCTCCTGAGGCGTTGTCGACGATGGAGCCGTAGGCGAACAGGTTCGGCGAGCCGTCTGCGTGCGCGACGAGCGTGAGCGTGCCCGCGCGTGGCGTGTTGGCCGCGGGGAAGAGCGCGCCGATCGCGTATTGCACCTGCGAGCGCGGCGCGAGGCCGATCTGCGTCGTGCCGATCACAGCGCCGGAGTCGGACAGCAGCGTCGCCGTCACCGTCATCGGCAGGTCGCCGCCGTTGACGAAGCCGGCGTTCGAGCGGAAGGCGGAGTCGGCGCGAAGTCCCGGCACAACCGAGTCGTTCGCGAACGACGCAACAGGATCGATCGACTGCCCGTACGTCCCGCCGCCATCGGTCGTCGTGTAGGTCCGGCTCGTCACGATCGGGCCCGACGATCCGCTCCACGACACGCGCAGCGCGCCGCTGCCGTTCGAGACGCCCATCACTTGCGCGACGTCGGCGATTACGATCGTTCGCGACGGCGGCAGCGTGACAATCTGCGCTGCGGCATTCCGGTTGTCCTGTCCTGCCGCGAGGTAACGAAGCGAGATGGTCATCGTCGACAGGCCGGGATTGAAGAGCGTCACATCGCTGCGCCAGAACGTTCCGCCGATTCCGGGCGCTCGGCCGACCGCGGGAATCACGACCTCGGATCCTTTGGGCGTCGGGATGGCCTGAACGTAGACCGGATCCTGCGTGCGGTTGTCGATGACCGACCCGTATGCGCTGACGGCGTTCGGAGAGGCGGAATCGAGGCGCATCGAAAGTGCGGCGTACGTGCGGCCGGCCACCGCCGGAAAGTACGTCGCCAGCGCACCCTGCTGGAAGTTGTTTTCGGGCACCGTCACGACGGCGGTCGCGACGACGTTTCCGTTCGCGTCATAGAGCGTGAGGCCCGCGCTCACCGGCGTGCCGGTGCGATTCACGAGGCCGATGTTGGTGCGGAAATTCGCATCCGATTCCAGTCCGGTCAGCAGGAGCGTCGTCGTCAGATCGTCGCTGCTGACATTGGGAACTGCCTGGCCGTACGTGCCGGTCGAGCCGGTCGTGAAGGTGCGGCTGGTCACGCGAAGAGCAGGCGTCGACGATGCGCTCGAGGCTTCGATGGCGATCGCGCCCGCTCCGCTGGAGAGGCCGAAGAGATCGTTGAGGGCATTTGCAAACGAGATCGATTGATTCGCGCCGATGAAAAGGCTGCGCGTCAGGACGGTGCCGCCGCCTCCCGGGATGAATGTGAACTGTCCCGCCGCCGCTTCGCTGCCGCCGTTGAAGAGCGTGAGCTCGGTGCGCCACACCGATCCGGACAAACCGTTCGTTTGTGCTGCAACCGGTACGAGCGTGCGGTACGCGATCGGCGCTGCGATCGTGATCGTGTGAGAGGTCGCTGATGACGAGGCCGCGTTGGCCGCAGTGAGCGTGACGGCATAGACACCCTGGATCGCGTAGACGTGTGTCGGATTCTGCAGCGACGACGTTGCGCCGTCGCCGAAGTTCCACTGCCACGACGTTGGTGAGCCGGTTGATCGATCGGTAAACGAGACCGAATCGCGAACCGTTGCCGGCGTCGGCGCATCGAACGCAGCCGATACCGGCGGCGCGGTCGGAATGGCAGTGCTGACGCTGACGACGCGCGAGGTCGTCGATGTCAGCCCGGCCGCCGACGACACCAGCAGCGATACCGAGTAGTTGCCCGCGAATGAGTAGCGCTTGGACGGATTCTGCGATGTCGATGACGTTCCATCGCCGAAGTTCCAGAGCCAGGCGACGACGTTCCCTGCCGACCGGTCGGAGAAGGCGACGTTCTGCTGCGTGGTCGGATTCGATGGCGAGAAGGTGAAATCGGCGGCGATACCCGAGGTGACCGAAACGGCGTGCGAGGCAAACGACTGGCCGCCGCTGCCGTTGGCCGTGAGCTGGATCGTGTAGGTTCCCGGCGACGTGTAGATGTGTGCAGGATTCTGCAGCGAAGACGTCGCGCCGTCGCCGAAGTTCCACGCCCACGATGTCGCGCCGGACGATGTGTTGCTGCAGACGAACGCGGTCACGCCCGCGACGCCCGCCGATGGAGCGACGCTGAATGACGCGGTGACCGAGGTTGCGATCGTGACACTGGCGATGTTCGAAGCTGCCGACTCGCCCGCCGCGTTGAACGCGACGACATAAAGGCGATACGTCCCGGCGGCGAGGTTGGACAGCGATGCTGCGCGGCTTCCGGCGGCAAGATCGGGCGTGAGCTTGCTGAACGCGCCATTGCCTGCGGCGAGGTAGGCGCGGTAGCCGGTCTCGTTGGTGGCGTTGTCGTTCCATTGGAGGTTGACTGTTGAACCCGAGGGGGTGGCGGCGAGCGCAGAAGGTGCGCTCGGAACCGTCGCGGGCGGCGGCGGTGGCGGCGTTGCTCCGCTGCCGTTCGGATAGAGCCATCGCGCGGCGAGCTGATCGTCGGCGCGAAGGCTGGGCCCGAGGCCGGTGATGCTCGGGTACATGAGGGCGCTGCCGTCGGTGCTGTGGCCGAATCCCAGCGTGTGTCCGAATTCGTGCGCCACGATCTCCGCCAGCGTGCTGCTCGACACTCCGGACTGCGGCGTCACGCCATCCTGAATCGTCAGGTTGCCTTCGACGATCACGTAGGCGCGATACGTTTGCGAAGTGTGCGTGCTATCCGCATCAAATGGTCCGGTCCAGTTCACCGAGCCCGAGACGCCGTTGAACCCGCCCTGTCCGACGACGCCGCCGGTGGAGGGATTGAACGTTCCGTTGATCTCCTGCTTCGGGTCGTTGAACAGAATTTCGTTGACGCCGTTCGTCACGGAAAGGCCGCCGGCTGTCCCGGTGCCGGTGCCTGCATACGAGTAGTTGATCTTCGCGGCGGTGTAGCTGTTCCAGGCGCTCATCGCGGTCTGGATTTCATTCACGCCGCCGCCTGCGTATCCTGTCTGCGTCCCGTAGCTGTACCACTTCGCGCTGCCGCCACTCTCGAACGCGCTCCAGCGGTAGACGGTCCCTTCCGAGAGGAGGGTGAACTCGGGCTTGATGACGCGCGTTCCGTTCGTAGCGGCTGCCGGTGCGAGATCGCGCTCCAGCACCGGATTGGCCACGCCGTAACTTGCTGCAGTGTCCCGCCCTGCGACGCGATCGGCGACGTACGACTCGAACGCCGTGGCATCGCGCTGAACGTTCTCGGGCTGAATCGGCCGGAGCGACGCGTCGAGCAGTACGACGTCACCCGCGGCATCGTCACGAACGAGAAGACGGCGTCCATTCACCGCCTTCGCCTCGCCGAACTTGCCGGCAAACAGATCGATGGTCTGGTAGTCGCCGCGCGGTGTCGGCGCAAGAAACGCCAGGACCCGCTCGCCAGGCGTGTACACCGGCGTGCCGAAGATCTTCGTGATCCGGCCGTCGATCTCGCCGCCAACTTCGCGGATCGTCAACTCGCCGGCGACATCACCCTTGAGCGTCCGGTCGATGGCGAGCTTCGTCTCCGTCCAGATTCCCTGACCCCGCAGGACCGGGACGGAGCTGATGACGGTTCCTTCGACGATCACCGGCGATTTGCGGATGAGCTGCTCGTCGGTGGGCAGAACGATTGTGGTCGCGGAGGCGGCCGCCGCGAGCATCAACAAGACACACGTCTGCCAGTACACCCTCGAGTGCTTCGACATGGAATCTCTCTCCTAGTGGGGACGGACCACTCCCGACGTACGCCGGAGCGAAGCCGGAATGGGAGCGGTCATGATCATGGAACGAAAGTTATTCGGCGTTAACGAGTCTGATGCCGCGCGCAATTCCAATCGATGATCCCCATCACACGCCGCCGCGTCCGCGCTGCTACCATGCGCTCTCCCATGCTTCAGCCTGACGCGATGCTCGGTCCCTATCGGATCGTGAGCCTTCTCGGCGAGGGAGGCATGGGAGCCGTCTATCGCGCCCGCGACACCCGCCTCGGGCGCGACGTCGCGGTCAAAATCCTCACCGCCCTGACTCTCAGCGATCAGGAGCGCATCCAGCGGTTCGAGCAGGAAGCCCGCGCCACGGGGATGCTGAATCACCCCAACCTGCTGACGATTTACGACGTCGGCAACGAGAACGGGACGGCCTACATCGTCAGCGAGCTGCTGGAAGGGGAGACGCTGCGCGAGCGTCTGGAGCGCGGTCCGCTTCCGCCGCGCCGCGCCATCGATGCCGCGCTGCAAGTCGCGAACGGCCTCGCCGCGGCGCACGAGAAGGGCATCATTCATCGCGATCTCAAGCCGGACAACATCTTCCTCACGCGCGACGGCCGCGCGAAGATCCTCGACTTCGGCATCGCCAAGTTGAGCGCCACGTCCGACGACGGCGGCCTCTTCCCTCAAGCCGCCACTGAGCCCGGCATGGTCCTCGGCACCGTCGGTTACATGTCGCCCGAACAGGTGCGCGGCGAGAAGGTCGACACGCGATCCGACATCTTCGCGTTCGGCGCCATCCTGTACGAGATGCTCACCGGCGTCCGCGCGTTCAAGCGCAACTCGTCGATCGAGACGCTGAGCGCGATCCTGAAGGAAGATCCGCCCGATCTCTCCGAGTCATTGCCAAACGTCCCGCCGGCGCTGGAGCGGCTTTCGCGGCGCTGCCTGGAGAAGGACCGCGATCATCGCTTTCAGTCCGCTCGCGATCTCGCTTTCAACCTCGAGACGATGTCGGCCACATCGACGCCGGGCACGTACTCCAGCATTCCGGTTCCAGCGATGTCCGGCGCGTCAACCGCGCAAACACCGACGATGCGCGTTCAAGACGCAACTGCCGAGTCACGCCGTACGTCCGCGACCGCGGCCCGTCCTGCCACTGCCGCGATGCCAGCGACGACGCGAATTCCGGTGCGTCATGCCACGATCGCGCAACCGGTACCGCGGCGCGTATCGCCACTTCTTCTCACGCTCCTTTTTCTTGCCGCAATCGGCGGCGCCGCGTTCGCCGGCTGGTACTTCGCGACGAACAAGATGAAGGAGGAAGCGCCCCCCGAGGTGGTGTTTCACCGGATGACGTTTCGCAAGGGTGAAGTGCGAATGGCGCGATTCGGACCCGATGGCGATTCGATCATTTACAGCGCCGCGTGGGACGGCAATCCGACGGAGATCTTCGTCGCCAATCGCCAAAGCCCCGAGCCGCGGCCCCTCGGCGTGAAAGACGCCGACGTCCTGGCCGTCTCGAAGTCGACCGAGCTGGCTGTCCTGCTTCGCCGCGACCGTCTCACCGGCCTCGGCACGCTGGCGCGCGTGCCGGTCGCGGGTGGCTCGCCGCGCGAAGTTGCCGAGCAGGTGCTGCAGGCGGATTGGTCGGCTGACGGCACCAACCTGATCGCGATACGAGGCGGCGCCGGCACATTTCGCATCGAGTCGCCGGTCGGCAAGGTGGTCTACGAAACGCCGCACCAACTGCGCGACATCCGCATGGCGCCGGATGGACGCATCGCGTTTGTGGAGTCATTCGCCGGCAAGAACGACGTCTCCATCCTCGACTCGAAATCGGGCAAGCCGGTCTCGATTGCGCGCGGATGGAGCCACGGCGTGACCGGGCTGGCGTGGGCGCCGGGCGGCAAGGAGATCTGGATCACCGCCACGGACACCGGCGCGCCGCCCGCGCTGTATGCGGTGAACATCGAGACTGGCGATTCGCGCCTCGTCAATCGATTGACTGGATCGATGCGGCTCTATGACATCTCTCCCGCCGGACACCTGTTGCTGTCGCACGGGATGTGGCGCGCGGCGCTGGAAGTGCAGGCGCCCGGCGAATCGGCGGAGCGCGATCTGTCGTGGCTGGACTGGTCGATGCTGGCCGATCTTTCGCGCGACGGAAAGACGCTCCTCTTCAACGAGCCGCGGGAGGGGGGCGGCGCGGCCAGCTCGATGTTCCTTCGCAAGCTCGACGCGCCGACGCCGGTCCGCATCGCCGATGGCTACGGCGACGCGCTTTCACCCGATGGCAAATACGTCCTCGGCCACAACGGCGCGAAACTCGTAGTCGTCCCCACCGGCAGCGGCGAGGCGCGCGAGCTCAAGACCGAGGGCGCGTTCGACCTCGGCGCGGCCTGGCTGCCGGATGGACGCCGCGTCGTCATCGCCGGCGCGCTGCCGAAGAAGGGCTACCAACTACACGTGATCGACACGCTCGACGAGACGGCCAAACCGATCTCGCCCGAGAACATCTGGGGCGACGCCTATCGCCCGTTTGCGGTCTCGCCGGACGGCCGTTACGTCGCCGGAATGACGAAGCAGCAGACGATCGCGCTCTATCCGGTCGACGCCAACGCCGAGCCTTCGATCGTTCCGGCCATCGAGCCGGGCGAGGTACCGATCACCTGGTCGGCCGACGGCGCGTCGCTCTTCGTCTACCACCCCACCGCCCTCCCCGCGCAGGTGACGCGCGTGACGCTTGCGACGGGCGCGCGCGAGCCGTGGAAGCAGTTCTCGCCGACGGAGCCAGCCGGCGTCTACAAGATCGCTCCGATCTGCATCACGCCCGACGGCACCGCGTACGCGTACGACGCGTTGCGCATGGCCGGCGATCTGTACGTCGCGGACGGGCTGCGGTAACTCGCGCCTACATCTCTTTCCGGTACTTCGGATCGAGCGCGTCGATGAGGCCATCGCCGAGGAAGTTGAGGCCCATCACGGCGATCATGATGGCGACGCCGGGCCAGATGGCGAGGTGATTGGCGAGGCCGAGGTAGCGGCGGCCGGAGGTGAGCATCGCTCCCCACGACGGCGTCGGCGGCTGCACCCCCAGCCCGAGAAACGACAGCGCGGCCTCGGCCAGAATCGCGCCGGCCAGTCCGAGTGTGGCCATCACGATCAGGGGATTGATCACGTTCGGCAATACGTGCAACGCAAGCACGCGCGGAGAGCGGGCGCCGAGCGCCTTGGCCGCGATGACGTACTCCGTCTCGCGCACTTTCAGTACCTGACCCCGCGCCAGCCGCGCATAGCCGACCCATCCCTGGGTTGCCAGCGCGATAACGACATTGTTGAGACTCGGGCCGAGCACCGCCACCATTGCGATCGCCAGCAAGATGCCGGGAAACGAGAGGAGGATGTCGGTGACGCGCATGATGATCGTCTCGAGCCAGCCGCCGAAGTAGCCGGCCATCGCGCCGAGCGTGATGCCGATGATCGACGCCAGGATGACGACGCTGAAACCGACGCGTAGTGAAACGCGAGAGCCCCAAATGATGCGCGAGAGAACGTCGCGCCCGAGGTCGTCGAGGCCAAGCAGATGGGTGTGGGATGGCGCCTCGAGCCGCCGCGCCGTGTCCTGGAGATTCGGATCGAACGGAGCCAGCAGCGGCGCGGCCAACGCGACGACGATCAACGCCACAGTCAGGATGAGCCCCGAGGTAAACGCGAAGTTGCGGAAGAAGCGTTTCATGGTGCGCCTCGCGTTAGCCGCTTTGAATCGCGTGCAAGAAAGCGGCGGCTGGCGCCACGGCAGTCCAAAGCGCTTCGCGCGAAATCGTTTGGGGTTTCGGTGCGACGCTCAGCCAGCGTCATCGTTTCGCGCGAAGCGCTTTGGAGTGCGGCAGCGCCAGCTGCCGCTTTCACGAACGCGCATGAACCAGAGACCGGTATTTTTTGCGGCACGCCGTCGAACATACCTTCCGCTTTGAAATCGCGTGCACAAAAGCGGTGGCTGGCGCCACCGCAGTCCAAAGCGCTTCGCGCGAAATCGGGGGTCATTCCAGTTTGATCCTTGGGTCCACCACGCCGTACAGAAGGTCGCTCGCGAAATTCACGAGGATGTAGGTCACGGCGATCACCAGAATCGAGGCCTGTACTTGGGGGTAATCGCGCGTCGAGATCGATGTCAGAAGGAGCCGTCCCAGTCCGGGCCACGAGAAAATCTGCTCCGTGATGATCGCGCCCGTCAACAGTGATCCGAACTGCAGCGCAAGAACCGTGATGACCGGAATCAGCGCGTTCTTGAGCGCGTGGCGAAAGATCGCCCGGCCTCGCGTGACGCCTTTCGCAATCGCGGTCGTGACGTAGAGCTGCGTCAGCTCGTCGGCCAGCGAAATGCGGATCATGCGCGTCAGGATCGCCGCGAGCGCCAGCCCCATCGTCACCGAGGGGAGGACCAGCGACTTCAATCCGTCGTCGCGTCCGGACACGGGAAACCATTCGTGATTGATGGCGAAGGCGATGATGAGCAACGGTCCGAACCAGAAGCTGGGCATCGACACGCCGATCAACGCAAAGAAGCGGGCAAGGTTGTCGATCCATGAGTTGCGATAGATCGCCGAGATCACGCCGAGCGGGAAGGCCACAAGAAGAGCGATGAACATCGAGCCGAGGGCCAGCTCGATCGTGGCGGGGTAGCGGGCTTTGATCTGCTCCGTGACGCTGGTGTTGGTTTGGAACGAGATGCCGAGGTCGCCGCGGAGCACGTGCGTCACGTAGTGAACGTACTGCGTCCAGAGCGGCTGATCGAGCCCCAGTGCCTTCCGGATCGCAACCACATCCTCGGGGCGCGCTCCTTCACCCGCGATCTGCACGGCCGGATCGCCCGGAATCATATGGATCAGCGAAAAGACGAGCGTCAGGATCCCGAACGCGATCGGAATCATCTGCAGGAATCGGCGGAGGATGTATTGCGACATTTCCGGTTTGCGTGGAGCGAGGTTTATGCCATGGGGTTGGTGGAAGAGGGAGAGGCGGAATGTTGAATGTTCAATGTTGAATGTTCAATGTTGAATGAGAAGCCAGTTACTCGACCTGCGACGACGGAATCACAATCTCCTCCGACTTCCACGCCATCGTTCGGCGCATCGGTGCCTTTTCATTCAACATTGAACATTCAACATTCAACATTTCGCCTCTAAGTCAACGCCTGCTTCCCCGTAAAGTTCCATCCCGCGATCTTCATCACCGGCGCGATCGTACCGCCGAAGTGGTTGTACCAAGTGCCGACGCGGCGGCGCTCGCGGGTCAGGCCTTCGATATTCGAGAAGGCTTCGACGATCGATTGCGTCCAGCGGAGGTTCGGCAGGCGGGCTACGACTTCACCGTCGCGGATCAGGAACGTGCCGTCGCGCGTCGTGCCGGTCATGAGCGCAGTCCTCGGCTCGAGCAGCCCGTTGACGTAGTTGAATCGCGTGACCCAGATGCCGCGCTTCGTCGAGCGGATCAGCTCCTCGCGCGTGGCGTCACCGCCATCGATGGAGAGATGAAGGGCGTTGCCGTGATCGGCCCCCCCGAGGCTCCAGCCGTTGGCGGTCGGCAAAAATCCGAGGCGGTCGGCGTAGGCCTTGTCGACGACGGGAGTGCGGATGACGCCGCGTTCGACGACCACCACGCGCCGCTTCGGCAGCCCTTCCATGTCGAACGGAAAGGGGAGGAAGGCGTCGTCGAGCGCATCATCGACGAGTGTGAAGTTCGTGCCGAGAACTTGATTGCCGATGTTGCCGACGAAGAACGAAGAGCCGTCGTCGTATGCCGAGCCGCTCAGCGCGATCATGTTCATCCAGTCGAGGACTTCCGCGGCCGCGGGCGGTTCGAGGATGACGTCGTACGCGCCGGGAGCGAGGTCTTCGATGACGTCAGCGCAGAGCGCGGCCTTGAACGCAGCCTCTTCGCCGAGGGCGATGACATCGACGTTGGCGCGATCGACGGCCGTGGCGTAGCCGGAGCCGTTTGCGCCGATGGCGATGACGGTGGCATCGGATGCCGTCACCTGGCAGTAGCGCCGCACGCCGTGCGTGTTGGCGGTGGCGACGGACGACGCGCTGGTGCCATAAACGCCCGCGACCTGGATGCCGTCAGGCGCACTGTCGAACATCCTTCGAAGCGCGCGAGCCTTTTCCGCCGGCGCGATGACGGCGGTGGCATCGTCGAAGGTGCGCGCAGCGGGCAGCGCTTCATTGGCGCGATAGAGACCGCTGAAGTTCTGGAGCGCGTCGGAGTGATGCGCCGCCTCACGCGCCAGCGCCGCCGTGCGCGCGATCTCATCGGCATCAAAAACAGTCGTTGACGCTACGCCCATCGCGTTGTCGACGATCACCCGCAACTCCAGCTCCGCGCTGACCTCCGACATGTTCTGATGAAGGTTGGAGTTGGCGAACCGGCTGATGTTCTGGTCCGTCGAGATAAACACCGCATCCGCCTCGGCGGTACCCGCGGCTTTCAGCGCCTGCTCGAGGATGTCGAAGGATTCGTGTTCGGAGCGCATGGTGTTTAGGACGCGGTTATTACGCTGTCATCCTGAGCCGCCGAAGGACACGAAGTGCCGGAGGACGGTCGAAGGACCCCCCGCGCATGTGCAGGAAGGGCGGGGGGTGTTTGAAAACCTCGGAAGTAATCGGGGGGTCCTTCGACGTCCTCCGGCACTTCGTGTCCTGCGGCGGTCTCAGGATGACAGATCAAAAGCGCGGTCGTCATCTCACCCCATCTCCACATTCCGAAACCTCGCCGCCGGTGCTCCGTGCGCCACGCGCATCGTCTGCATCGGATCGCCCTTGCCACAATTCGGAAGGCCCCAGATCTGCCAGCTCGATCGATCGGCGACGGCGTCGCAGGAGCGCCAGAAATCGGGCGTCGTGCCGGTGTAGAGCGGATTTCTAAGCAGACGCCCGAGGCGGCCGTTCTCGATCTCCCAGGCCACTTCGCAGCCGAACTGGAAATTGAGACGGAGATCGTCGATCGACCACGACTTGTTCGTTTCCACGTATATGCCGCGCTTCGTATCCGCGATGATGTCCGCCAGCGGCGTCGTTCCCGGCTCGAGATTGATGTTCGTCATCCGGATGATCGGAATGCGCGCCGCCGTCTCCGCGCGAACGGTTCCATTCGACTTGCGGCCGATCGTTGGCGCGGTATCGCGTCCCGTCAGGTAGCCAACGAACATGCCGTTCTCGATCAGATGAAAGCGTTGCGCCGGAACGCCGTCGTCGTCGAATCCGAACGTGCCGAGTGCGCCCGGGATCGTGGCGTCGCCGACGATGTTCACCAGATCGGAGCCGTAACGGAAATTGCCGAGCATCGGCGGCTGCAGAAACGATCCGCCGGCCAGCGAGATCTCCAGCCCCATGGCGCGATCGAGCTCCGTGGGATGGCCGCACGATTCGTGGACTTGAAGCGCGAGCTGCGCCGATCCGACGATGAGATCGAATCGTCCAGCCGGCGCTTTCGGTGCGGTCAGCAGCGCCAGCGCTTCGTCGCGAATCTCCAGCGCTTTGCCGGGCAGGTTGAGTTGTTCGATGAACTCCCACCCGGCCGCCTGATAGTCGCCGCCGAACGGATTGGGATACGTGCGCCGCTGAAACTCGTCGCCGTCGATCGCCACCGCCTCCACGCCGCCGCCCATCTCCGTCGTCGTCTGTTCGATGAAGCTCCCAACGGTCGATGCGAAGATCTTTTCCTGCCGGTAGCAGGAGATGTCGCCCGACACCTGATGAATGCGTGCATCGCCGCGCATCGGGTCTGTTGATTTCAACAAATGCTCGATCTTCTGCTCCAGCGGAATCGACCACGGATCGATCTCGTATTTCGACGCCCAAGTGGCCACGTGCGGCTCGATGTCGCTCAGCGTGACGCGTTGTGTCGAGGCGATGTTGCTCGCCGCCGCCACCTCCAGCGCCCGCCGCGCCGTCTTCTTCAGCGACTCCTCGGACGTATCGCTGTTCGCCGCAAATCCCCACCCATTGCCGACGAGCACGCGCACGCCGATGGCTCGATCGATGGTCGAGGAAAGCGTCTCCACTTCCCCATTGCGAACGCGCACATGCTGCTCGTGCGTCGCCGTCCACCGCACATCGGCATAGCGCAGCGAAGGATCCGTGAGGGAGGCAAGAACATCTTCGAGTTGCGGACGCGAAGGCTTCATCGGGGGCGGGATTATAGCGGTGGGAATGATTGTGAAATTCGACGGCGATTGGAATCCGGGACTCCAACCGCCGCCGTTTTCTTACGACGGCCACGTTCGTGTAATCAAATAGACCGTACTTAGCAGGAACACGATGGTTCCGGCGCCGGCGATCGAGTGAGGCTGCGCTCGATTACTGAGCGTTCAACTTCACGGCGACTCCCGAGACGTCAGCCATATCCTCAGTGATGTTCATGACAGCATCCGCGCCCAGAGCAGCAGCTTTCTTCTTCAGCTCCGCATCGATCGCGTCGCGGCTTCGCGACACGCCCATCGTGTTGTACTTCCCGGACGCTACCCGGCCCAGCTCTTTGTAGGGCTGGCTCGGTGGCGTCGTCAGAAACAGTTTCACGCTGTCCCCACTGGGCGCCTCGGCGGCAGCCGTCTTGTTTCGCGAGAACTTTCCGCGAAGGCGGCTGATCGCGGACGGGCCATCGTCCTCGGAGGCTTGCTGGCTGGGCCCGCCGTCAACACCGAAACTGAAGATGCGCATCCCTTCGGTATAGAAACCGAATTCACCGGAGCCCAGTGGCTTCTTTGGCCGCAGTTCCCACACACCGGCCGAGGACTGTTTGACTTCGGACGGGATCACGAAATCCTCGTCCACCTTGAATCCCATTGCGCCTCGGAACGAGAAAGCGTTGACACTTCCAATCTTCAAAGAGCGGTCCTCTTTATTCACGTCGAGCCGCACGAACGCTCCAACCTCGTCCAGCCGAGTGGGGCTGTAAACCCGCAGAAAGGCGTCATGATCGCTCGTTCTTGTGATGGCGTGCGCGTCATGGACGTTGAACCAAAGCAGCATACCCACCATGTAATTCGTCTGGCTGGTTTCGCCCGATTGCGAAGTAATCGGATGAGCGCCTTTCGAGTCGACCAGGTCCACGCGATTGACCATGCCCGGGATCGACCCATTCATCGGGTAGCCGGGAGGCCCAGCCGGAACAGAACCATTCGCGCCGCCGCCGCTCTTGTCGAGCATCGCGGTGATGACTTTGGAGCTGACGCCCTGAGACTTGAGCGCGACCAGGTCGTCGGTCTCCAGTTTGAAATCAACGGCCGGCGCCTGCCTGATCTTCGCCATCACGACGTCGTCGCCGAGGGCCAGCTTCACGAGTTTCACGACATCCGCATTCGTCAGCGCCGCGCCCTGACCGAAAACAGAGACCGCGGACAGAACCAGCATCAAAAGACCCAGGACGGTTCTCTTCACCTGCAGCACCTCTCTCTTTTTCTGTGGAAGGAAGAGACTTCTACGCCTTCGAAAGTGGATGGTCAAGGATTAAACGGACGCGGGCTCGCCCAATTTGCCTCCGGGCATGATGCTCTGTCATCGATGCATGCCCACCGCGATCACGCTGGAGAAGGATGTTGCCTCGCGAATTGAGAGGTTGAAAAATACCAGACCATTCAAACGGTTGGTGAACGACGCATTGCGCGCCGGTCTCGATGAAATTGAGCGTGCAAGCGCGAAAAGATCAACGCCGTACTCGATTACACCCGTCGAAGGCCGGCCTCTCCGAACGGACCTCGAGAACGTGGCCGAGCTTCTGGCTGAGGTGGAAGGGGACCGGCACGCATCTCGGTGATCTCTGCGTCTCCGTGGTTCACGGTTTGGAGGGAGGCTTCCGTTGAGCGGCACACTCGGCGCGTTCACGGCCCAGGATTCAGGACGGGAATCGCCGCGTAAACATCTGGCGAGTGCCGCTCCATAAACCGGCCGGGAGCGGCCAGCGGAACAAAGCCATACTGCGCGTAGAGCTTGTGAGCATCGCGAGTCGCGAGGAGCCATCGGCGAAGCCCCTGAAGCGATGGATGAGCGAGGATTGCTTCCATCAGGACCTTGCCAAGACCGCGGCCTCGATGCGATTCGAGCACGAATACGTCGGCAAGATAGGCAAACGTGGCGCAATCGGAGATCACGCGTGCAAAGCCGATCTGCTGGTCGCCCTCATACAGCCCGAAGCAGAGGGAACCTCGCACGCACCGCTCGACGACCTCGAACGGGATACCGCGCGCCCAGTACGAGTTTGTAAGGAATCCATGGATGATCTGCAGGTCGAGCCGGCTCTTGTCCGTGTCGACTGCGATCGATGACGTAGGATGATCGGTAGACTGCATCGGCACTTAGTCCTTTCGGCGAAGTCTAAGACAAGAGATCAGAGACAAGAGATCAGAGACAAGGGATCAGAGACAAGGGATCACAGACAAGAGCTGATCTCTGATCTCTAGTCACTAGTCTCTGCTCTCTAATCCCGCACGGAGAAAAACGATGAAATTACGAACAGGAATGGCCTTCGCTGTTTTCGTGGTGCTATGCCTCGGCCTGCAATCAGCGAACGCTCAAGTGAAGCAACCCTCGCAGAGCGCACCGAAGCAGGAAGTGTCGCCGCTCTACGACGAAATCGCTCGCATGGACGCGGCCATGTTCGCTGCATTCAATGCGCACGACAACGCCGCACTGATGGCGCTGTTCTCCGATAACCTCGAGTTCTACCACGACCTCGGCGGCGTCGAGTCGTACGCCGATGTCACGGCCGGCTTCAAGAGGATGTTCGCCCAGAACAACGGCATGCATCGGGAACTGGTCAAGGGCAGCCTCGAGGTCTATCCGATCAAGGACTACGGCGCCATCGAGACCGGCACACACCGCTTCTGCCATACCGAAGGCGCACACGAGGAATGCGGAACGTTCAGGTTCCTCCACATTTGGCACAAAGAAGGGACAGCCTGGAAGGTCACGCGCGTCGTCAGCTACGGGCATTGAGGGAAGCCGGCGGTTACGGACATTGAGGCGAGCGGCGCCGGACTGACGCAGCGGTGCCGAGGGACAGGAGCTTCGTTTGTCGAGGCAGCGGCGTCCGCCGCGTCAGCGGCAAAAAGAAGGTAGCCAGGCGTGCGAGCGCTTTTTGCGAGCACGCCTGGAAGTGACGTCAACGTGCGTTTGTGCCGCGTCAGCGGCACGGGAACGAGCGCGGCTTCCGATGCGGCTGGACGGGACAATAGGGCGGCGGACCTCGCCGCGTTGCCGCCGGAGATCGAAGCTCGACCCGCCGGTGCAGGAAATTGAACGTTCCGCATTCCTCGTGTCCGCTTTCGGTATGGAGAGTAGGCGACTTGCAGATCGGGCACGGCCGGTTAATAGTTCGTGCACCGCGTTAGCTTGCGCCCGAAGATCGAAAGCCTGACCCTCCCGCACCATTACTACTCTGAGATCTTGTCGTGGTCCTGATCGAGGTCCAGGAAAACCATCCGATCTCCGTCGATCAAAACCTTGGCCCTTGGGCCTCTGTCCAGGCGAATGGATTGGTAGGGAGGGTTTGATTTGATCCGCTCCAGATGAATGCCTTTCGTTTCGCGTAGTTGTTGCTCCGTCCGAGCCTGAACCTTTTCAACCAACCGCCGGAAGGCGTTGATGAGGCTCGCCTCCTGTTTGAGCAATTTGAGTACGAAGGCATCCGGAAAGGACGGGATCACTTCCGCCCTTTCTTTCGCCCTCGCGCTGCGATCCGGGAATCGAGGGTCTTCACGCCGATCGCGCGGCCCGCCTTGTAGTCGGCCAGGGAGGCTTCCGTTTGGGCCGCACTCTCGCGTGTGACGGCCCACGCCTCGTGGACCGGAATCACGTGGACGGGAGAAATGATCACGCGGCCATCCGGCAGCACTTCCACGTCGGCCGGCTCGTTCGGGCCAATCTTCGCTTCTTTGGGCATAACGAACCGCCGCCGGCTATCCGCCATCTGAAGCATGAAACACCTCCAATGAGCCATTGGCCCAATGGTACAAGGTTACGGTGTACCAGAAGCCGCGTCAAGTGCGCGGAGACCCAAGACAAACTCTCGAGCCAGTCCGACCCCAACTCCTGCCCGTGACGTGAGTGTGCCGCTCTGCGCCCAATGCTCCAGTTCCTCGGTCATGAGTGATATAGACGCTTCTCCCGTGATCCCTTCCGGTACGCGCGTCGGTCCGTACGAGGTACTTTCCCTCATTGGTGAGGGCGGGATGGGGCAGGTCTATCGCGGACGCGATCCGCGTCTCGGCCGCGATGTCGCCATCAAAGTTCTGACGCCGGAGTCCGCGAAAGATGACGAGGCCATGGCGCGGTTCGAGCGCGAAGCACGCGCCGTCGCCTCGCTCTCCCACCCGAACATTCTCGCCATTTACGATGTCGGCCATCACGACGGCACGGTCTACGTCGTCACCGAATTGCTGGAAGGGGAGACGCTCCGCGACCGCATTCATGCCTCGCCGATGAACTGGCGGCAGTCGGTCGAGATCGGAGCTGCAATCGCCGAGGGGCTCGCGGCTGCGCACTCGCGCGCGGTCGTCCACCGCGATCTCAAACCGGAGAACATTTTCCTCACCGCCGACGGGCGCGTGAAGATCCTCGACTTCGGTCTGGCGCAAGTCGATCCCTTTCTTACGTTGGCCGACCAGACGAACCTCCCCACCAGGCGCTTCATGACCGAGCCAGGCACCGTCATCGGCACCCTCGGCTACATGGCTCCCGAGCAGCTCCGAGGCGAAGCCGTCGAGCCGAGCGCCGACATCTTCTCCCTCGGATGCCTCCTGTTCGAGATGGTGACGGCGCTCAAACCGTTTGTCCGAGGATCGGGCGCCGCCACTGTCGCCGCCATACTCAAAGAAGAGATCCCGAAGGAGCCGTTGAGCGACGTTGTGCCGATGGAGCTGCAGCGCATCATCGAAGGCTGCGTCGAAAAAATCCCCGTGCAGCGCTTCCAGTCCGCAAGGGATCTTGCGCTCACTCTCCGCGCCATCGGAAGCAGCTCCGCGGTGAGCAGCGGGATTCTCGCCACGATTGAGAAGCGGCCCGGCAGGCGATCGAAGTCGATCGATTCCATCGCCGTCCTGCCGTTTCAAAACGTCGGCAACGATCCCGAGACCGAATACCTGAGCGAAGGAATCACCGAGGGGATCATCAATCGGTTGTCGCAACTGCCGAAGTTGAAGGTCATGGCGCGAAGCACAGTCTTTCGCTACAAGAATCGCGACGGCGACGCCCAGGCTGTCGGCCGCGAGCTGCGCGTGCGAGCCGTCGTCACCGGCCGGCTGCAGCACGTCGGCGGGCGGATCGTCATCAATGTCGAGTTGGTCGACGCCATCGACGGGGCGCAGCTCTGGGGCGAGCGATACAACCGCGAGCTCGCCGACCTCATGCAACTGCAGGACGAGATGTCGCGTGAGGTCGCCGAGAAGCTCCGTCTGAAGCTGACCGGCGCGGAGAAAAAGCGTCTGCGCAAACGCACCACCGAAAACACCGCCGCCTACCAGCTCTACCTGCGCGGCCGCCACCAGTGGAACAAGCGCAACGAGGAGAGCCTGCACAAGAGCATCGCCTTTTTCCGCGAGGCCATCGACGCCGATCCGTCGTTCGCCAGTGCCTACGCCGGCATGGCCGACAGCTACATCACCCTCGGCACCAACATTCCGCTCCCCCCTCGCGAGGCCATGCCGCGCGCGAAGGCCGCGGCAAGACGCGCGGTGGAGCTCGATCCCAGCCTCGCCGAAGCGTGGGCGTCGCTGGCAGCTGTGAAATGGTGGTACGAGTGGGACTGGTCCGGAGCCGAGGCCGACTACCACCGCGCCATCGCCCTCAACCCGAACTACGCCGCCGTCCACGACGGCTTCGGCATGCTCCTCTGCGCCCGCGAACGCTACAACGAAGCGAGCGACCAGTTCGCGAAAGCCGCCAGCCTCGATCCTCTCTCGCTGATCGTCACCGTCCACGCCGGCTGGCCCCACTACTTCGCCCGCAACTACGACGCCGCGATCGCCCAATTCGAAAAAGCCCTCGACCTCGACGACCACTTCGTCCCCGCCCACGGCTGGCGCGGCATGGCCCTCAGCCAGCAAGGCCGCCACAAAGAAGCGCTAAAAGCCTTCGAGCGCGGCCTCTCCGTCGACCGCGTCCCTATCCTGATGGCCATGCTAGGCCACGCCCACGCCCTCGCCGGCCACCGGGACGAGGCCGAGAAGGCGCTGGCCGCCCTCACGACGGAATCGCAATCCCGCTACATCTCGCCGTACGACTTAGCCGTCATCCACGCCGCCCTCGGCGACACGGAACGCGCCATCGCCGCGTTGCATGAGGCGCTCGACGATCACTCGGCGTGGATGGTCTTCTTGAACATCGACCCGCGATTGGATTCGATGCGAGGGGTGCCCGCGTTTGAGGAGTTGGCGCGGAAGTTAAGGTGACAGCTCTCCCATAGGCACTGGGCAAACGTTGAGCCTTGCGTCGCCCTCAGCCTGCGCGCTTACGCGCCGCCAGCCACTGCTCATCCAGGTCCAAGGTGGCAACCCATCGTGTCACGTATCCGAGATCGAGATTGTCGCCCTGAACCTGAATAATCCCGGCAGCATCCTTTATCTGGAGGTCGGACTCGCCTAGCTTGGCCCACCACAACTTGGTGATCAGGATGTCCTCCGCGCTCGCCGTGTAGAGCATGACGCCGGCGATGTCGACTACTCCCCGGCGTGCAAACCGCGACCCATCGAACGGCGTTGGCTGGCGGATGATGAAATCGATCTTCCACATAGTCGCGTAATCGACGACGTTGAACAACGACTTTCGGCTCAACGCATCGAACGCGTCTTCTCGGTCTACCGCGAAGTCAGCTTCGGGAAACTGTTTCAACAGGCTTTCCATCTGATGCAGTGACGGCGCGATGACGATGTCGATGTCGTTCGTGGATCTCGGAATGCCGTGAGCGGAACTGGCGAATGAACCAGTTACAAAATAGGGGATGCCCGCAACTTCCAGTGCGGCACGGAGTTTCTCGAAGACGCTCGTAACGCTCAACGCTAAGCACCCAAGCCGTAGACAAGCCGAAGAAAGGAGAGCGCCACGTCGCGTTCCGAGTACTCGGGATGACGTCGCCGAATGCCCGCGATCGTGGTCTCTCGAACGGCGTCGCTGAGCTCGACTGCGACCTGAGCGCGACCCGAGGGGCCGGCTTCGCGGTACAGAGCCAACTGAACCGCTGCAGCGCGAGCGCTTGTGTCGCTGACCGGGTCCGATGCTGTCTGCTTCAGGTCCATAAACAATGAACAGCATACCCAAGTTCGTCAGCAGTAGCTGTCGACGTTCATCTCGAAATCGAGCGTGGTGGGGCCGTTCGGGGGAGAGACTGGAAGGTGTTCGATGACACCACCGCGTCGGCGCCGCCGCGGAAGCAGGCTTCGTCTTCGATGATGTTCGCGGTGGCCGGAGTCAGCCTCATCCACACCGGGATCTTCAAGACTTCCTTCACGGCTTGCCCCGCCGACCGAGCAAAGCACGTTGTCCTTGCCGACGTTCCAGCCCATATTGACGCGGTCCACGTGCTGCCAGGAGCAATTCAAACACGCCGGCCTTCGTTGGTGTCCGATCTCGGCTAAACTTCAACCGCCATGAAAGACACTGCGGCGCTTCTCGATCAGGTACTGAGCCTCCCGGAAAATGATCGTGCCGAGATGGCTACCAGGATTTTGGAGAGTCTTGACCCCGAAGCACAGCGCGATGTGGACGAAGCCTGGGCCGTCGAGATTGAGCGGCGTTGCGCGGCCGTTGATGCAGGGACACTCGCGACATCCGATTGGAAGGATGTTCGCGCTCGAATCGAAAGGGACATCTTCGGGCGCTGATGAAACCAGTACGGCCGAATGACGAAGCCGAGGCTGAGTTCCGGCGCTACATCCGGTGGTACGAAGAAGAGAGTGGCGGTTTGGGCGATCGGCTGTGGTCCGAGATTCAGGCGGCGATTGCTCTGATTTCGGCGCATCCCTCAATTGGCCAAGCCGTGCAGCGAGTCCGAGGAGCCGTTCGCCGAGTTCCACTGCGCCATTTTCCCTTCCTCCTTGTGTACCGCGAGTACCCTGATCACGTCGAGGTTGTCGCTCTCGCACACACGAGTCGGAAGCCGAACTATTGGCGCGGGCGACTGACGTAGATCGAGGCTTCAGCAGTCGTGAGTGGCAGCTTCACCCACACCCGCTCAGAATGGCGCGGCCATCGCCACTAAGGATTACTTTCCCACCGCGCGGATCCGCGGTATCGCAATTGGCACCTTCGTCGATGCGAACCCGGCTTCGTTCCAGACGCGCAGCTCGAGCGCGCTCAGATCCGCCGGCCACGGGACGGAGATGCTGGTGGCGTCTGGCGGTATTCGCGAAGGCTCATATGCGCCGTTTTTCGAGAAGAGCCTGAGAGAAAATCCCCGCTCGTCGCTCCAGACATCGGGCCAGCTCACGATGAGTGTTTTTCCGTCTCTTGATTGCTGCCAGGCCGGCGATGGGGCGGACGGATAGGTTCACCGGCCGCAGGTCGGAGACCGCGTAACTGACCGCGCGTGGCATCTGGCCAGGTGCTCGCGCCTCGGAGACTGCGATCGCAATGTCGCCGGTGAATGTTGAGGCAATGCCTGGCGGCTCGACGTCCAGCTCGCGGGGCGGTCCGGTGATTGTGGCCGCAAGCGCTCCTCGGCTTCCATCCGCGTTGAGACGTATGGTTCCGAGGTACCACTCACCCGTGCCGTCGAAGTCGAAGCCTTGCGGTGCATAGCGGAACGCAACCACGTAGTCATCGCCGCTTCGGGCGACGGACGGCGAAGTCGAAGGCTCGTCGATCCAGTGAAAGAGAGAGACTGGTGAATCGGCGCGTAGTGTGGTGTCCGCGTGCAGCGTTGTGGCGAATATGGTGTCCGAGGACACGAACGTAACCAGCAGGTCGTGGCCGCTACTGGCGATTGCAAGGTGCGCTAGCCTCGGTGCCGCCGCCACGGTCGTCGCCGACGAGTCGAGCGGTGCGCCGTCGCGGCCAGCGCGGATGGCTTTATCGAGGCTGTTAGGCAGGCAGTTGTAGCAAGGGAACAGCGGAGCGCTGGCGATCGAAGCGACGACGTAACGCGCGCCGTCGAAGGCCACCACAGGATCCGTGAACCGGGATTGCCCTTCGGCAGGAATCAGCACTCGAGCGGCGGCCACATGCGCGTCCGCGGTGACGATGGTTCCGTAGACCGCCGAACCATCCGCCCACGCCACCAGAAAGTCGTTGCCATCCGATGCAATGCCGAAACGGCCGGGAATCGTGATCCTCGCGATGACGAATGGCGTCAAATCGATCACGATCCCGCTCGCGGCCACTCTCGATCCGAAGATCTGCGAGCCGTTCTGCCAGATGACGAGGTACTCGGGTGTATTGAGCCCACCGCCGAATGCAACGTTGTGATCGCCGAGGCTGCCGGCGACGCGTGTCAAATCGAGCGGCGCGCCAACCGGATTCCGGTCGCGGTCCAGTGTTCGCGCCACAATGCTTTGACCCGTCCCTCCGCGCTCCGCCCACACCGCAAGGAAGCCACTCCCACTCGACGCGAGCCTTGGACCCTCCTGCAGCGCCGGCATCCGCGTCGCCTCTACCGGCGGAGGAGCAAAGGAGCGATCGTCGTGCATCGCCGCGACGCGAACAGGATCTCCGAGTACACCGTCATCGCTGATTGTCCGTTGCTGCACACCAGTCGCATCACGGCGATACAGAACGTAACCTCCCGGCGCAGCCGTCACACCAATCGCGTTCTTATCGATGTAGGGCCACACAGCTTTCGCTGGAGCGCGCACCGCGCCCGATATCTCCGTAATCGCGCCGTAAACGTGCTTCCCCGCGAAGAGGGCCTCGACAGTCCACAGCCAAGCCACCGAACTGCCATTGGAGATCGTGTCCGCCGATGCCACCCCGCCAATCGGCGTATCAAGCCGCTGCGGTGCAATGTCACGCCCCGCAGCGCCAAGGTGGGAAGCGAGGAGGAGCGCGAGGGTGGAGAGCGCAATGCCTGGGCGGAGTGTCAGTGCTTGTCGTAACCGGATGAGCCTGATCGCCACGCGCATTGTTGCTCTCCACTATATTGCTGACAGTACGTGGACGCGGGTGAAAGCGTTTGGCGGGGTCGGAGTGACGAGCTCAGTGCCGCTCTCGTGACCCTGGCCGCCACACTCCCGCCATATTTCGCCTTGAGCTCTCCTTGATCGCGCCCCGGCTACGCCATCTCCCGGACGTCTATTGATTCCGATCACTGGCGCATCGCCCGGTGACCGGAGCGATACAATGAGAACAATCATCCTCGTCCATTTCCAAGGAACAACATGAACGTTCGGAACGTGTTCGCCATGGGCGTGAGCCGCATTGGTGCTGTGCTCTCTTTCGCTTTTCGAGCTCTCTTCGGTAGCGTTGATTGGCATCCCCCGCACTGGGTCACGTTCGTGCGCGAGCGCTCGCGGGTGCTGGGCGCGTGGACGCGCAGCAACCCCCGGCCGGCGGCGACGCGCGCTCTGGTCGTTCTTCTCGTCATCGGATCGGCGGCCGGCGGAACGTGGTGGTACCGGCACCGGCCGAAGCCGGTGGAGATTGCGCTCCACGCCCTTGCACCCGAGCTGACGAAACTGGAAGAGGAGAAGTGGAAGGTCTTTCCGCTGGTCGTTGTGTTCGATGGATCGGTCGCGCCTCTCGACAAGGTTGGGAAGAAGGTCAGTCAGGGACCTGCGCTCTCGCCCGGAATTGAAGGCGAGTGGACTTGGGACGATGATCATCACCTCAGCTTCATGCCGAAGGCGGACTGGCCGATCGGGCAGAAGTTTACGATCGAAATTCCGAAGAAGGGGCTCGTCGCGGATCACATCCGCCTGGCGGAGTATGAGCTGACCTTCGCCACAGCGGCCTTTGGCGCGGCCGTCAGTGAGGCGGAGTTCTATCAGGATCCTGTCGACCCAACTCTCAAGAAGGTCGTGGCCACTGTAGCCTTCACGCATCCCGTCGATGCCGCCGATTTCGAGAACCATCTCGCGGTCCACCTGGAGGGAGAGCCCGCGGAGGCCAAAGACAACGTCACCGTTACGTACGACAAGTACAAACTCAATGCGTATATCCACTCGGCGTCGATTCCCATTCCGCTCAAAGACACGAGTATGTGGATCACGCTCGCCGAGGGAATCCGCGCCGCCGGCGGTGGTCCGCCTACGGAAAAGAAAATCGAGCGGCAGGTCAGCATTCCGGGCATCTACAGCTTTCTGCGCATCAATTCCGCCGAGCTGTCGCTGGTCGACAACGCGCGCAATGAGCCGGAACAGATCCTCGTGCTCGAGACGACTACCGGCGTTGCCGCCAGGGAAATGCAGAAGAGTGTCGGCGCCTGGCTGCTGCCATTGAATCATCCCGATAAGAATCTGGACGACGGCAAGCATCCATACGCCTGGAGCAGCTCGTCGCTGGTAGGACCGGAGATTCTCCAAGTGTCGCAGCCGGTTCCTCTCGAAGCGATTCCCAACGAAAAGGAATTCGCGACGCTGCACAGTTATCGCTATCGCGCAGACGTCGGCCGCTATCTCTATGTGAAGGCGAACCGAGGAATCCGCTCGTTCGGCGGCTACGTCCTGGGCCAGCCGTTCAGTACCGTCGTCGAGGTACCGGAGTTTCCGCGGCAATTGAAGATTCTCTCGCAGGGCGCTCTTCTGAGCATGAGCGGCGAGAAGAAGGTTCCTCTGTATGCGCGCGACGTCGACGCCGTTCGTTTCGAGGTGGGCCGCGTGCTGCCGGATCAATTGCAGCACCTCGTCAGCCAGTCCGGTGGCGATTTCCGCAATCCCGACTTCAACAACTATCACTTCAGTCAGGACAACATCTCGGAGCGCTTCACAGAGACGCTCGACCTCCCGAAATTGCCTCACGGAAAGTCCAAGTATTTTGCGTTCGATTTCTCGAAGTATCTTGAGGTTGGCGGCAGCGCCGAGGGGCGGCGAGGGGTGTTTTTCTTCAGTGTGGAGGGGTGGGATCCGATTCGGAAGGTCGTCACTGAGGATAAAGACAAACGCTTGATCGTGGTCACCGATCTCGGGGTTCTGGCGAAAGACGCGCTGGATGGAAGCCACGATCTGTTTGTGCAGTCGATCGCCACAGGCATGCCCGTGGCGGGCGCCGCCGTACAGGTTATCGGAAGCAACGGCGTGGCTGTCCTCGCCGCGACGACTGGAGAGGATGGCCACGTCCAGTTTCCGACCCTTGTGAATTTCAAGCGGGAGCAGGCGCCCGTGCTCTACCTGGTGCGTAAGGGGAGCGACATGTCGTTTCTCCCGTACGACCGCCACGACCGGCGTCTGGACATGTCCCGCTTCGAAGTCGGCGGCGTGGCCAATGCCGTCACCGCGGACCGGCTGAGCGCGTACCTTTTCTCCGACCGCGGGATCTACCGTCCCGGCGACGAGATCCGCATCGGCATCATCGTCAAACCAAACGACTGGGCGCAAAAGATCGCCGGCGTTCCCGTGGAGGCGGTGGTCACCGACGCGCGCGGGCTCATTGTGAAGCGCGAGAAAATCTCCCTCGCAGGGAACGGCTTCGAGGAGCTCCGCTATACGACGCAGGAGACCTCGCCGACCGGAACGTACACAGTCAATCTCTATGTGGTCAAGGACAATCAGACCGGCGGTCTCCTCGGCTCGACGACATTGAAGGTGCAGGAGTTTCTGCCGGACCGGATGAAGATCGCAACGCACCTGTCGCACGAAGTCGTTTCCGGATGGGTCTCGCCGGACGACCTCAGGGGCCTGGTCACACTGCGTAATCTGTTCGGCACTCCCGCCGCTGACCGGCGTGTAACCGCATCGATCACATTGTCGCCTGCATATCCCGCGTTCCCGGCGTATGGAGGCTACAGCTTCTACGACCCGATGCGAGCCAAAGAGACATTCGACGAAGATCTCAAGGAGAGACGAACGGATGTCAGTGGCGAAGCGTCATTCGACCTCAACCTGCAGCGCTTCGCAAAGGCGACCTATCGCCTGCGCTTCGTGGCGCAGGGTTTCGAGGCTGCGAGTGGACGGAGCGTCTCGGCGGAGTCGTCGATTCTCGTTTGCCCAATGCCATACCTGGCCGGATTCAAGGCGGATGGCGATCTGCACTACGTCACGAAAGACGCGAAGCGCACAGTAGCCTTGATCGCGATCAATCACGAGGCGCAGAAAGTTCCAGTCAATGGGCTGACCATGGCGTGGGTGGAGCGCAAATATGTCTCCGTGCTCACAAAACAGCAGAATGGAACCTACAAATACGAGTCGGTGAAGAAGGAAGTCGCGCTGCGGGAGTCGCCGCTAAGCATCCCAGCCGCAGGACTCAACTATCCGCTGCCAACGGAGCAGCCTGGTGACTATGCCCTGCTGCTGCACGACAGTCACGGCACGGAGCTGAACCGGATTGAATACTCGGTGGCCGGCAAGGGGAATCTGACTCTCTCACTCGAAAAGAATGCGGAACTCCAACTCGCTCTCGATAAGGCCGACTACACTCCGGGTGAAGAGATCGAGGTGCAGATCAAAGCGCCGTATGCCGGCGCTGGATTGATTACCATCGAGCGCGAGCGGGTATTCGCGTACCGCTGGTTCAAGAGCGACACGACGAGCACCGTACAGAAGATCGTTCTGCCGAAGACTTTCGAAGGGAATGGCTACGTCTCCGTTTCCTACATCCGTGACATCAATTCGGACGAGATCTTCATGAGCCCATTGAGTTACGGCGTCGCTCCTTTCTCCGTGAGCCGCGACCGCCGCACCGCGAAGATTTCCCTGCGCAGCCCCGACCTGGCGAAACCGGGCGAGCCCTATCGGATTCGCTACAAGACCGACAAGCCGGCACGCATCGTCCTCTTTGCCGTGGACGAGGGGATCCTTCAAGTGGCGCACTATGCCGCTCCCAATCCGCTCGGCTATTTCTTTCAGAAGCGGGCTCTCGACGTGACGACATCGCAGATCCTCGATTTGATTCTTCCGGAATTCAAACGATTGATGGCCGTGGCCGCGCCGGGCGGAGACGCAGGCAGCGCGCTGGGGAAAAACCTCAATCCGTTCAAACGAAAACGGGATAAGCCTGTGGCGTTCTGGTCGGGCATCGTGGAGTCCGGCCCCAATGAGCGCGAAGTCGTATTTCCGATGCCGGACTACTTCAACGGAACGCTGCGCGTCATGGCCGTGGCGGTGTCGCCCGAGGCCGTGGGCGTGTTCCAGAAGACGGCGCAGATCCGCGGCGACTTCGTCATCAATCCGAACGCTCCGACCTTCGTTGCTCCGGGAGACCTGTTCGAAGTGAGCGTGTCCGTGGCCAACAACGTGCCGGGCTCCGGCGCGAACGCGAAACTGACGCTCGACTTGCAGACGTCGCCCGGCCTCGAAGTCATTGGACCGCACAGCGTAATAGTGACGGCTGGGGAAATGCGTGAAGGTACCGCCATTTTCAGACTGCGGGCCAGACCGCCGCTCGGATCGGCCTCGATGAAATTCACGAGCAGCATGGGTGCACGGTCGGCGCACTATTCGACCGACCTCAGTGTGCGTCCTCCGGTTCCGTTCATGACCACGCTCTCAGCCGGCCATGTCCGGAAGGGCAAAGAAGTCGTCCCGGTCACCCGCCGTATGTACCCCGAATTCCGGACATTACAGGCAGGAATCTCCGACCTTCCCCTCGGACTTGCCGGAGGGCTGATCTCCTATCTCCAAAGCGTCCCTTATGGCTGTACAGAGCAGGTCGTCAGTCAGGCCATGCCCGCCATTGTGCTGCGCGACCGGCCGGAATTTGGTTTTACGCCCGGCGCCGCAGAGAAAACGCTGGCCAGCGCAGTGGCCACGCTGCAATCGAGGCAGAACGAGGAGGGAGCGTTCGCGCTCTGGCCGGGTAACGCCGCCGTGTCAGAAGTTCCCAGTGTTTATGCGACCCAATTCTTACTCGAGGCAAAGGAGCGCGGGCTGGCCGTGCCGCGCGAGGTTCTCGACAATGCCATGACGCATCTCAACCAGCTTGCGGCGAGCGAAGGCAACACGCTCGCGGAGCTCAGAGTCAGGGCCTATGCCATCTATCTGCTCACACGCAACGGAGTCGTGACGACGAACTATGCGACGGCCGTACAGAAACAGTTGGAAGAAAAGCATTCAGCGGCCTGGAAAAAGGATCTTGCCGGGATTTATCTTGCCGCGACCTATCAACTTCTGAAACAGGATCGGCTGGCGAATAGCGTCATAGGAGGCGTGCGGTTGGGCGATCCTCAGGCAGCGGACGAGAGCGACTACTACAACGGCCAGGTCCGTGATGCGCAGCTCCTGTACATACTGGCGCGACATTTCCCGGATCGTCTGCACAAGCTCGATGCCGGCGACATTCTGACGCTCGTCGATCCACTGCAACGCGGAAGCTACAGCACCTTGTCTTCCGCCTACACAATCATGGCCCTCGATGCCTACGCACGCTCGGTCGGAATTCAGAAGAGCGGAAAACTCTCCATTGCCGCGATTGCATCGGATGGAACACCGAAGGATCTTGCTCTGCCGCCAGGCTTGTTCCCTCGGGTGCCTCTCTCGGATTCTGCGGCTCGCGTCCAATTTGCGAGCACCAGCGACTTCAACGCGTTCTATCTGCTGACCCAAGCCGGCTTCGACACCACTCTTCCTCAGAAGGCGATCACGAACAAATTGGAGGTTTTCCGCGAATACACACTGCCCGGCGGCAAGCCGCTCCAGCACCTGCACCTCGGCGACGAGATCGAAGTGCATTTGAAGCTGCGAACGATTGGTGGTCAGCAGCACGCGTATGTGGCCGTCACCGATCTCCTGCCCGGCGGATTTGAGGTCGTGGTCGAACCAGCGCAACCGGCTGCAAGCTCGCAGCCGGAAGCAACGCAAAACAAGAACAACGACGAGGAGAGTGACAGTGAGGGAGAAGCGGCGGCCGGGGCCGCGGCGCCGGCGTGGGTCTCGCCGATCGGATCGGTCCGCTCGACCTGGCCGCTCGAGTATGCCGACGTCCGCGAGGATCGCGTGGTTCTTTACGGAACCACCGGCGCCGATGTGAAGGAATTCATTTACCGGATCAAGGCGACCAACGCCGGGACGTACATGGTGCCGCCAACATTTGGTGAGGCAATGTACGACCGGACGATTCAGGCCCGCTCCCTCGGCGCCAGAATTACAGTGGAACGAAACTGAGCGATCGACGTGTCAAACCTCCGGCGAATTCTCGCGGCGTTTATGGTACTGGCAGCCGTCCTTCTGCTGATGCGGCTGCTGCCACGCCGTCCGTTGTCCGAACGACTCCCGTCGTCGGTGGCGGTCTACGACGCCAATCATCGCCTGTTGCGATTGACGCTCGCCGCGGACGAAAAATACCGTCTGCCGGTGTCCCTTTCCAGGATGCCGCCCTCGCTGGTCGAGGCGGTACTCCTGCGAGAGGACCGGCACTATTACGCGCATCCCGGAGTGAACCCGCTGGCAATCGTCCGCGCTGTATGGGAGACGTATGTCAGACGAGGGAGGCGTATCGGCGGATCGACGATCACGATGCAACTGGCCCGGCTCTCCTCGCACAAGAACACGCGGACGCCGGCGGGCAAACTGCGGCAGATCGTTGGCGCGATTCAACTCGAAGCGTTCCATTCCAAACGCGAGATTCTTGAGGCGTATCTCAATAGCGCGCCATACGGTGGCAATGTGGAGGGGGTAGGCGCCGCAAGTCTGATCTATTTCGGCAAGCCCGTGGATAAGCTAACGTTGCCTGAGGCATTGACGCTGGTTGTCATTCCGCAGAACCCAAAGCGGCGCATACCGGATCAGCACGACAATCAGGCGCTGATTCGCGCCCGGCTGAGTCTCTATCGCCAGTGGGTGGCTGTACATCCCGGCGACAAACGCGATGAAGGGCTCATGAACCTTCCCATGGCCACGCGTGAGACCGGCGATCTGCCCTTCCTTGCGCCGCATTTCGTCAACGCGCTCCTGCCGGCCGAGAGGAGCGTGGAAGTGACGACGACGCTCGATCTGCGTCTTCAGCGATTACTGGAGCGGCACGTTCGGTCGTACGTCGCGGAGCAGCAGCGGATCGGGATCAATAACACGGCGGCGATGCTGGTCGACTGGCGGACGATGCAGGTGAAGGCGGTCGTCGGCTCGGCGGACTTCTTCAATGGAAGCATTGAGGGACAGGTAAACGGTACAGCGGCCAAACGCTCGCCTGGCTCGGCCCTCAAGCCGTTCATTTATGCATTGGCCATCGATCAGGGCGTCATTCATCCGCAGAGCGTGTTGAAAGATTCGCCGCGCTCGTTCGCCGGCTTCAGCCCTGAGAATTTCGATGGCCAGTTTATCGGTCCTGTCACCGCGAGAGACGCGCTCATTCGGAGCAGGAATCTTCCGGCTGTCGCCCTCGCATCGCGGCTCAGCAATCCGAGCTTCTACTCGTTCCTGAAAACGGCCGGCGTTTCGCAGATGCGCTCCGAGCAGCATTACGGGCTCGGGCTGGCATTGGGCGGCGGCGAGGTGACGATGGAGGAGCTCGTCACTCTCTATGCCGCGCTTTCCAATGGCGGCATTCTGCGGCCGCTCCGCCGCACAATGGACAGCCCCTCCGCAGCGGGAACGCGCGTCTTGAGCGCCGAGGCGTCGTTTGTAACGCTGGATATGCTGAAGGACAACCCGCGGCCTGATCAGGGGTCGCTCGACGGTGCCAGCACGCAGGAGGTGCCGGTTTATTGGAAAACCGGTACGTCGTATGGTTTCCGTGACGCGTGGTCAGTCGGAATCTTCGGGCCTTACGTACTGGCGGTTTGGGTTGGTAATTTCGACGGTGAGGGAAACCCTGCCTTTGTTGGCGTTCAGGCAGCGGCCCCGCTCTTCTTCCGGATCGTCGATTCCATTCGCGCGCAGCAGGGGAGGCTCCCGGGGTCGATGCGGCCGGTACCCTATGAATTACGCCGCATTGAAGTCTGCGCCGTATCAGGACAAATGCCCGGCCCGCACTGTGATCGCCTGACCCCGACGTGGTTCATTCCGGGGAAGTCGCCAATTGCAGTCTGCGACGTGCACCGCGAGGTTTTCGTCGACGACCGTTCGGGGCAAGAGACCTGTCCGCCTTATCGAGGGACAGCCCATCCGGCCGTCTATGAATTCTGGGACTCCGACATGCTGCGCATTTTCAAGCAGGCCGGAATTCCCCGTCGGACACCACCACCCCGCGACCCGCGCTGCGGGATCGACCTCGTGGCAGGGCGCGGAAACCCGCCACAGATCACATCGCCCACCGGAGGCGTTTCGTATGTCTTGCGCGCCTTCAAGACGGAAGAGAAAGGCATCCCGTTCCGGGCCACGACGGATGCTGATGCGCAAGAGGTCTTCTGGTTCGTCAATGAGACGTTCGTCGGAAAAGCGCCGAGCGGGAAAGTGTTCCTCTGGCCCGCGCAGCCGGGATCGTTCGTTGTCCGAGCCGTCGACGATCGCGGCCGGGCGGGATCGCGCGAGATTGCGGTCACCGTGGCGCGGTGAAAGGCCGGGATTTCGGAAGGTGGTCGACGTCCGACTGATCCGCATTCCCGATTCACGTTGGCGCACATTGAAAGCGCGCGAGGCTCGCTGCTCGCTCAGGTCATCCGGCTTTACGTAGGTCGGACTCTCTAGTCCGACTTTCGCGGTCTGTCGGACTGGAGAGTCCGACCTACGTTCCGCTTTTTGACGCAACCGATAGCGCTTCCTTCACCGCACGAAGCCGCGGCGGGACGAGCAATCGTCAGGCTGTAGTCAGCCACGTAGCTTTCCGGCGTGGTTACGAAGGGAATCCCTTCCAGCTACACCCCCACCCTCTCCGCCGCCGCGTATCCCTCCACTGCCTCGTCCTCGTAGCCGCCGTGGTATTCGCGGGTGTCGGGGCGTTTGATTTGGGAGTGGGGGACGATGCGGTCGCGGCGGGTGCTGCGGAAGTCTTCCAGGGATTTGAAGCCTCGCGCATCCATGAAGGCGGACATGCCCTCGGTGAGGGTTTTGATTACGTTCGGGCCGATGGCGTGGTCGAGCATCGCGGCGGTGCAGACCTGGGTGGTGCCGCAGCCGAGGAGGAAGTAGTTGAGGGCGTGGTCGAAGTTGGCGATGCCGCCGATGCCGCTGAACTCTTTGTCGGGAAACTCTCGGGTCAGTTGCGACATCTTGGCGAGCGACAGCGGGAGGATGGCGGGGCCGCCGAGGCCGCCGGAGGAGCAGTAGCCGTCGACGTTCATCTCGAATTCGAGCGTGGCGGGATCGATCGGAGGGAGCGACGGGAAGGTGTTCGATGACACCACCGCGTCGGCGCCGCCGCGGAAGCAGGCTTCGGCTTCTTCGACGATGTTCGCGGTGGCTGGCGTCAGCTTCACCCACACCGGGATTTTCGAGACTTGCTTCACAGCCTGCGTGACGACCGAGCAGAGCACTTTGTCTTTGCCGACGTTCGAGCCCATGTCGACGCGGTCCATGTGCGGGCAGGAGAAGTTCAGCTCCAGCGCGTCGGCGCCTTCGTCCTGCATGGCCTTGGCGAGCGTCTGCCAGTTGCCGAGCTCTTTGTCGTTGCCGGAGCCGGCCATGATCGAGCCGACGATGATGTTTTTCGGATACGCCTTCTTGATCGCGGCCAGCTTGCCGAGCCACCACTCCAGCGGCTTGTCGGAGATCAGCTCCCAGTTCCAGGAGGCCATGACGGTCGTACCCGGCCGTTTGTTCATCGACAGCCGCGTCCCCTGATCCTCGGAACGCAGGAACTTCGTCTTCGGCCCTTTGACATTGACGACGGGATGAAGGCCGATCGTCTTCGTGACAATGCCGCCCCAGCCGGCCTCGAAGGCGCGGATGATGTTCGCGTCGGACTCCGTCGGCGGCGCGGATGCCAGCAGAAACGGATTCTCGAATCGGATTCCGGTGAACGTCGTCGACAGGTCAGCCATGGTTGTCTCCTCTTTCGGGAAAGCGGGATTCTATCGTGGCCGATGCGCAAAAAGCTGCCAGAGTCCGTCTAGAGAGTCGAGGAGGGGTGGCGTTATGCCGCTATTCGATGACGTCTTCGGCGAAGAGCTGTCGGCGATCGAGAAAGGAGCGACAAGGATTGTCGTAGCTCCGAGCGACAGAGAGCCTTTCGTGAAGGAAGTTTCGCGGGAGCTGAGCGGCATCGCACTCTCCGGCGGCGGCATCCGCAGTGCCACCTTCAACCTCGGGCTGCTGCAAGGTCTCGACGAGATCAAGCTGTTCGATGAGAAGAAGCAGCTTGATGAGAAGCTGCTCAGCAAGTTCGACTACCTTGCAACCGTTTCGGGCGGAGGCTACATCGGGTCGTTCTGGAGCGCCTGGCGTGCCCGAAATGGGAATGCCCAGAATGGCCCCTTTCCGGTGGCTGTCGGTGACGAGCCCGAGTCACAGCCGGTGCGTCATCTTCGTGAGTTCAGCCGGTTCCTCGCGGCGCGTTGGGGACTGTTTGAGCTTGAGACCTGGCAGTTCTTCGCTGCGCTAGCCACTGCGATCGTTCCGGTGATCGGTGTCGGCATCGCCGTCATCGCACTCATCATCTGGTTTGTCCTCGGTGTCACTTCCGCGGGATATGCCGCGTCGGGTAGCAACGTTCTTCTGAGCCGATGGCTGCCCGGCTCCGACCTCACCGTTGCCGGGGCGCGATTAGGACTGTTCGAGATCGAAACGTGGCAGTTCTTTGCGGCGTCGGCGACGGCCATCAGTTCCGTGATCGGTGTCGGCCCCGTAATTGTTCTAGCGATCGCAGCGAACGCGCTCGCCATCTGGTTCGTCCTCGGCGTCACTTCCGCGGGATATGCCACCCCGGGTAGCAACGTCCTTCTGGGCCGATGGCTGCCCCTCTCCGACCTCACCGTTGCCGAAACTCTGGTCGGCTTGATTGCGCTTGTGGTCCTGATCTGGTTCGAGAAAAGTACGCTGCAGACGGAGTATCGGAACCGCAGCAACGAGTATCCATGGAAGACGTACATGGCCTCCGTTCTGCTGGCGATCAGCATTAGTAGCGTGGTCGTTTGGGGGATTCACCGTCCGAGCAAGGACCCGCGCGCCGGACAACCACAGGCAGCCAAGGCTCCGGCGGCGCAAGAGACTGCGCCGCCTCTGGCCCGGCAGCGGTTGGATCCCGTCGGCAGGCCGATTGATCCTGAGCCTTGGACGTGGCCGCAATCGCAGGCCAACCCTCCCCAGCAGAGACATAAGGCCTCATCGAAGCGGGTTTTCGAGCCAGGCATTCGATGGCAGTACTTCGAGCTCTTCCCGGGCCTCCATCCACTCTGGATCGATCGCTTGAGGCTTTTCGCGCCGGCTGCTGGCTGGCTGGTGTCGATGCTTTTTCTAATCCTGATTCGAACGCATCTTTCGCGCTGGATCAGCGAGCCGAAGGAAGGCTTTTACCGGGCGGCGCTGGACCGCACCGTGGCACGGCTGCTGGGCATGGCGGTGTTTTGGACGGTCATGTTGCTCTTTCTTTTCTGCGCCTTCGTTCTGTGGACTCGTTTTCAGAGCCTTGCAGCAGGATGGGGCGCCGGAATCGGCGCGGGATCCGGTGGGCTGTACTCGTACGCGCAGCGGCTGCTGTCGCGGCAGCCGACACGGGCGCGTACGGGTTTTCTGTCGACGCTCATGGCCCGCTTTGCGCTTCCGCTCCTGGCTACGACCGCGCTGGTCAGTATCGCGCTCGCCGTCACTTGCGGCCTTTACGCGGCCATCGACTCGCAATCCATGATCATCACATGGGCCACTGTTGGCGGTCCCATCGTCGTGATCGCCTTCGCGGTGTTTTTCTACAACCCGAACGAGATCGGAATGCACTCGTTCTACCGGTCGCGGCTAGCTCGCGCATACCTGGGTGCATCGAATGCCGCCAGCGCGGCATTGAACCGGCAGTCGACTGAGCGCGACCGCGACGACCTGCCGCTCTCCGATCTGCCACCACGTACACCAGTACATCTGGTCTGCTGTGCAGCGAACGACCTCGGCGGCAATCATTTGGCAAACCTCAGCCGAGGTGCGCGCAGCGCCACACTCTCGCAATTCGGTTTCACCCTCAGCAATCGGTACGAACCATGGGACAAGACCAAGCGCCCCACGCCAACGCTGGCGACGGCGATGACTGCCTCGGCCGCCGCCTTCAACTCGAACATGGGCTCACTCTCCATGGAGCTCGGCAGCGCGACCACATTTCTGATGGCGATGCTAAACCTGCGTCTCGGGTATTGGTTTCACTTTGATCCGAAAGATCGGGAACGCCGCATCTTCCCCGGACTCGGTCTCCTCAACGAGATGTTCAGCCAGACACGCTCAGACGACAAATCGCAGGCCGTGCACCTCTCCGACGGCGGACACTTCGAAGATCTCGCTCTCTACGAGCTCCTGCGCCGCCGCTGCAAGTACATCATCGCCTCCGACTGCGGCGCCGATCCGGAAGTGGTGTTCGACGACGTCGGGAATGCGCTGCGCCGTGCACGTGAGGATTTCGGTGTAGAAGTGGAGATCGACCTCAGCGTACTCAAGCCCAACGAGAAAAATGCGTCACGGCAGCACGTCGCCGTCGGCGACATCATCTATCCCAATGCCGATCGCGGCATCCTGTTGCTCTTCAAGCCAACTCTCGTCGGCGACGAGCCCGGGGACGTGTTGCAGTATCGCGCCCGCAACCAAAGTTTTCCGCACGAATCGACGGGCGATCAGTTCTACGACGAGAAGCAATGGGAGTCGTACCGGCGCCTGGGGCTGCACGCGGCGCGGACCGCGTTCCACTTCCTCACCCTGACCAGTCGTCAGGTTAACACTCCGAATCTGGCGGAAGTCTTCGGCGCGGCGCGATGGGAGTGGTTGCCTGTTCCGTCGGTTCTTCAGGAACAATTCCTGGCCCGATCGAGCGAGCTGGCGAACATCGAGCAGCAACTCGTGACGGCACATCCCGCGCTCATGCGAGATCTCTATCCGGAGATTGCGTGGCCCGATGGGACAGAGCACTCGAGTTCGCTGAACGCTACCGACCTGGCGAAACTCATCCCGCTCTTCACGCAGGTAATTCAACTCATGGAGGATGTCTACGTCAGCTGCATCATGGAGCGGTACTGGAGTCACCCGCTGAACGTTGGCTGGGTGAACCTCTTCGGCCGGTGGGCGACGACGCCGGCGTTCCGCGACTGGTGGCCGATTCTTTCTCCGATGTACAGCCCGCGGGTGTCGCGCTTCATCGAAGAGCAGTTCAAGCTGCCGTCGACACGCACGATGCCGTCGCTGGGCGGCACCATCGACACGACGAACAAGCACGAAGGCGTGGCATGGGAGATCTGGGAGAGCATGCATCGCAAGGATCCCGCGCCGCCTACGGATACGCTGTGGCGATACGAGATGAAGCTGGAGTCGGGCCGCAAAGTGAACACAGCTCTCATGTTCGTTACCATCGGACCCGGCGGAGTCTCATGGAAGCATGAGGACTTCTTCGTGCCGCCGAGTTTTTGGGGAGCGAGAATCGGACAACTCTTCCTCAAAGAAATCCAGCCTGGCCGGCACCTTTCCGTGACCATCGAGCATGACCCGGCGCACAGAAAGGCGTTTAGCGATGCGATGCAGCTATACCGCGAGGCGGGGTTCCAGACAGAAACGATGCCGGCGAATGCGCGCGAAAAGGGTAAGGCGGTGATGGTGCGGGGTTGATTTTGTAACACGACCGTGCCGTGGGCCGCCGGTAAACTCCGCCCCATGAAGACCGCCATCGCCGCCCTCCTCCTCGCCGCCACGAGTGTGTTCGCGCAGAACCCGCCTCCTGCCGAGGCGCCGAAGCCATCGGTCGCGAAGCCGTCCGAGGCTGCGCCGCCGCCGAAAGTAGCGCCGCAGGTGGCTGCGCCGGCGCCGAAGGAGCATCCGCTTTCGGCTTTGCCGTACACGCCGAGTCTCGACATTCCGTCCATGGATCGGTCGGCGAATCCGTGCGCTGATTTCTATCAATACTCGTGCGGCGGATGGATGAAGAACAATCCCATTCCGGGCGATCAGGCTTCGTGGAGCGTCTACGGCAAGGTCACGGAAGAGAATCAGGAGTACCTCTGGGGAGTATTGCTCGATGCTGCCAAGCCGCGCGCGGACCGGACGGCGGTGCAGCAGAAGATCGGCGATTTCTTCGATGCCTGTGCGGATGAGAAACACGTGGAGGAGCTGGGCGCGAAGCCGTTGCAGCCGTTGCTGAGCGAGATCGCTGGGCTGAAGGCGAAGTCTGAGCTGGGAGCGTTTCTGGCGCGGCAGCATCTGCGCTCGAATGGCAACGGCTGGATCTTCGGCTTTGGATCGACGCAGGATTACAACGACGCGTCGAGTGTGATCGCCGAGGCGAGCGCGGGAGGGTTGGGGCTACCGGATAGGGATTACTACACGAAGACCGACGCGAAATCGAAAGAGATTCGCGACAAGTACGTCGCGCATATCGCCGCGATGCTCGAGCTGATCGGCGAGTCGAAGACGCAGGCGAAGAAGGATGCTGCGACGGCGATGCGCATCGAGACGGCGTTTGCGACGGCGTCATTGACGCGTGTTGAAAAGCGCAATCCGTACAACCTGGTCCACAAGATGACGGTGGCGGAGCTCGACAAGATCGCACCGGCACTTTCGTGGAAGGCGTACCTGGCGGGAAGCGGCGTCGGTGGCAATGTCCACTCGCTCAACATCACGGAGCCGAAGTTTTTCGCCGCGGCGCAGAAAGAGCTGACGACGGTTCCGCTGGCGGATTGGAAGGCGTATTTGCGCTGGCATGCCGTCCACGCCAGCGCTCCGTATCTCTCCGCGAAGTTCGTCGAAGAGGATTTCAACTTCTACCGTAAGACGCTGCGCGGCGTGAAGTCGATGGCTCCGCGTTGGAAGCGTTGCGTTCAGCTCGTCGATCGTTCCCTCGGCGAAGCTCTCGGGCAGGAGTTCGTCCGCCGCACGTTCACCGCCGAGACGAAGGCCAAAACCGTCGAGATGACGAAGCGCATCGAGACGGCGATGGAGGACGAGATCAAGAACCTCGACTGGATGACGCCGGCGACGAAGGAGCGCGCGCTGGAGAAGCTGCACGGCATCGCCAACAAGGTCGGCTATCCCGATCGCTGGCGCGACTACACGGCGCTGAAAGTGACGCGCGGCGATTTCTACGGCAACGCCACGCGCGCGACGCTGTTCGAGTCGGAGCGCGACCTGGCCAAGATCGGCAAGCCGGTCGACCGCGGCGAGTGGGGCATGACGCCGCCGACGGTCAACGCGTACTACAACCCGCAGATGAACGACATCAACTTTCCCGCCGGCGTGCTGCAGCCGCCGCTGTACGACGCGAAGCTCGACGACGCGCCGAACTACGGCAACACCGGATCGACGATCGGTCACGAGTTGACGCACGCGTTCGACGATGAAGGCCGCCAATTCGACGCCAAGGGAAACCTGAAGGACTGGTGGACGCCGGAGGACGCGAAGACGTTCGAAGAGCGCATCAATTGCGTTCGCGATCAGTACGCGACGTACACGATCGTCGACGACATCAAGATCAATTCAAAACTCACCTCCGGCGAAGACGTCGCCGACCTCGGCGGCACACTGCTGGCCTACATCGCGTGGAAAGCGGCCGATCCCAACGACACGGCGCCGCTCGACGGTTTCACGCCCGATCAGCGTTTCTTCATCGGTTTCGCGCAATGGGCGTGCGAGAACCAGCGTCCGGAGAATCTGCGCGCCAACGCAATTACCAATCCGCACTCGCCCGGCAAGTACCGGATCAACGGCATCGTTTCGGATCTGCCGCAGTTTCAAAAGGCGTTCAATTGCCCGGCGGATGCGGCGATGGTGAATAAGAAGGCGTGTCAGGTGTGGTGAGGGTTGTTTTCGCCAAAAACCCGGCCCAGCGCGGGTAGAGATCAGGGACAGAGATCGGAGATCAGGATCACGGGTTCATCCGTGATCTCTGATCTCCAGCCACTGGTCTGACCTACCATAGCCGTTCTCTTGACGCGTTATAGCGGCCGCCTTCGCGGCCGCGAAACCGGGCGCGCATCTCGTTCCCCGGGCCGAGCCCGGGGCTAAGTTTGTATCGCGCGCCTTCGCGCGCTTGCGTCACGAGGATCGCGCGATCGGCAATCTGCGTTGCGGGCTCGGATTCGAGACGGTGGCATGTCAACGCTGAGGCGGGGTGCGCGCGCGAAGGCGCGCTCCACAATCCTAGCTCCGGTCTCTCACGCACCATAGCCGCTCTCCTGACGCGTTATCGCGGCCGCCTTCGCGGCCGCGAAACTGGGCGCGCATCTCGTTCCCCGGGCCGAGCCCGGGGCTAAGTTTGGCCAGCGCGCCTTCGCGCGTTCATGCGTCGCGAGGATCGCGCGATCGGCAATCTGCGTTGCCGGGCTTCGGATTCGAGGCCGTGGCCTGTCAACGCCGAGGCGGGGTGCGCGCGCGAAGGCGCGCTCCACAATCCTAGCCCCGGGCTCCGCCCGGGGGATGCGAGACCGCCCAATTGCGCGGCCGCGAAGGCGGCCGCTATAGAAGCCGAGATCCGCGGCATGGGTCTCTGATCTCCAGTCTCTGATCTTCTGATCTCTGCTACGTCCTACATATCCAGATACTTGCCCACCGACGCGGCCAGCTTTTCGATATCGAGCGGCTTGCGGAAGATGCCGTGAATCACGCTCGGGCAGTGCTGGACGATGAGGTCGTCAGGCAGAGCGGCGCTGGCGTATGACGTGATGACCAGCACGGCTGGGGGGCGGTCGATGGCGTGGATCGAGGGGTCGGAGGCGAGGGCTGCGAGAGAGTCGAGGAGATCGGCGCCGCTCATCTTCGGCATCATCATGTCGAGGATCATCACGTCGTAATGTCTGGTGACGATGCGGTGCCACGCCTCGACGCCATCGCGCGCGCCATCGACGTCGATGGCCCGGTTGAGACGAAAATAGTCGATGAGTAACCGTCGTACTGCCTCGTCATCTTCGACGACTAAAACGTTAGGGTTGGGCATTGGTGACGTCCGCTGAGGGACTAGCATAAAGTCCGCCAGTTGGAGCCTTGTGTGGCAACAGACACTCTCGTCTGTGAGCGTTGGGGCAGAGGCGAACCCAGGCACAGACAAAAGTGTCTGTGCCACATAGAAGCCCTTGATTGATCATGAAGCGTGCGGCTCGCACATTGCTACAAAACGATCTCTGATCACAGCTCATGAAGGATGGTTGATGGCAGTCAGACGTAAAGCCCCGAAAGACTCGAAGAATGATGACGCGTCCGCCGAGTCCACCGGCGAAAGCGTAGCGCCGGGCTCGACACCCGAGGTTGATGCGGCACCGAAAAAGGTGCCCGGCAAGCGAGCCGCGAAAGCGAAGGGCGACGCAGCGTCAACGAAAAAGGAGTCCGCTCCTCGGAAGCGAGCGCCGAAGGTCAGTCGTGTAACCGATGTTGCGCAAGACGCCGATCGTGTGACCGATGTTGCGCAGGATGTCGCGCCGAGTGCGACGTCCGAGGGAGAGCCGTCGGTCACGGAAGAACGGAGCACTGCGCCGGCAGCGGACTTCCTCCTCACCGACTGGGACTTCCACCTCTTCAATGAGGGGAGCCATCTCCGGCTCTGGGAAAAACTTGGCGCCCACGCGCACACGCGCGACGGCGTCACGGGAACCATGTTCGCCGTCTGGGCTCCGAACGCGGTTGCGGTCAGCGTGATGGGCGATTGGAACGGTTGGAATCCGGACCAGTACTACCTCGAGGATCGCGGCCCTTCCGGGATCTGGGAAGGCTTCGTGCCGCGCGTCGGCAAAGGGGCGCACTACAAGTTTCACATCCGCTCGAAATACAACGGCTATCACGTCGACAAGGCTGATCCATTCGGCGTCATGCACGAGACGCCGCCGGAAACAGCGTCCATCGTGTGGGACCTCGAGTACGAATGGAACGACAGCGCGTGGATGGAGCAGCGGGCGCAGCGCAACGCCTTCTCCGCGCCGATGTCGATTTACGAAATGCACATCGGCTCATGGCGCCGCGTCGCGGATGCGGAGGGCGAACCCGAGCGCCCGCTCACGTATCGCGAGCTGGCGAAACCGCTCGCCGATTACCTGCGCAAGATGAACTTCACGCACGTCGAGCTGCTGCCGGTGATGGAGCATCCCTTCTATGGCTCCTGGGGCTATCAGTGCACCGGCTACTTCGCGCCGACGAGCCGCTTCGGCACGCCGCAGGATCTGATGTACCTGATCGACGTCCTGCACCAGAACGACATCGCGGTGATCCTCGACTGGGTGCCGTCGCACTTCCCGACCGACGAGCTCGGCCTCTCGTACTTCGACGGCACACATCTTTTCGAGCACGCCGATCCGCGCAAGGGTTTCCAACCCGACTGGGGCTCACTCGTCTTCAACCTCGGGCGCCGGGAAGTGCAGTCGTTCCTGCTGTCGAGCGCCATCTACTGGCTTGGCGTCTACCACGCCGATGGATTGCGCGTCGACGCCGTCGCGTCGATGCTCTATCTCGATTACTCGCGGAAGCACGGCGAGTGGATTCCGAATGAGCACGGCGGCCGCGAGAACCTCGAGGCGATCGCGTTCCTGCGGCGCCTGAACGAAGACGTCTACGAGGCTTATCCCGACGTGCAGGTCATCGCCGAAGAGTCGACGTCGTGGCCGATGGTATCGAGGCCGACGTACATCGGCGGACTCGGATTCGGCATGAAGTGGGACATGGGATGGATGCACGACACGCTGCGCTACTTCGCGCTCGACTCGGTGCACCGCAAGTTCCACCACAACGATCTGACCTTCCGGATGATGTATGCGTTCAGCGAGAACTTTCTGCTGCCGCTGTCGCATGACGAAGTCGTCCACGGCAAAGGATCGCTGATCCGCAAGATGCCGGGCGACGAGTGGCGGCGTTTCGCGAACCTGCGGCTGCTCTACGCGCACATGTACTCGCAGCCGGCCAAGAAGCTGATGTTCATGGGATGCGAGTTCGGTCAGTTTCGCGAATGGAATCACGACGCCGCGCTCGATTGGGACGAGATCGACAAGCTCCCGAACGCGACGCTGCAGCGCTGGGTGGAAGATCTCAACAAGGCCTACCGCGACATTCCGGCGCTGCACGAGCTCGATATGTCGCCCGATGGTTTCGAATGGATCGATTGCTGCGACACGGAGAACAGCATCGTCGTCCTGATGCGGAAGTCGTCATCGCAGCCGGAGCAGCCGGTGGTCGTGGCGCTCAACTTCACGCCGCTGCCGCGCTACAACTACATGGTTGGCGTTCCGCTGGGCGGTCACTGGGGCGAGATCCTGAACAGCGATTCCACGATCTACGGCGGGAGCGGCCAGGGAAACATGGGCGGTGTCGATGCCGCGCCGATTCCGCTGCACGGCCGGCGCTGGTCGGTGAGCCTCACGCTTCCGCCGCTCGGCGCCGTGTTTCTAACGCCGGACGGGGAGAGCGATCTCGAAGAAGCGGCGGCCGAATTGGCGCTTGCCTTCGCCGGCTAGAGGATTTCCGATTGACCCAACTCGCCGAAGAAACCGCGATTCTGACGGAGCTGACGCCGCCGCTCGGCGCCATCGTTCGCAGCGATGGACTATGCGAGTTTCGCGTCTGGGCGCCGCAGGTCGAGAAGGTGGAGCTGCACATCGTCGCGCCGCGCGACCGGCGTGTCGCGCTCACGAAGAACAATCGCGGCTATCACGAGGCCCTCGTCGATGCCGGCGCCGGCACGCGCTACTTCTTCGTCATCAATGGTCGGGAGCGTCCTGATCCTGCCTCACGTTCGCAGCCCGATGGCGTGCATCAGGCGTCCGAGGCCGTTGCGAGCGAGTTTGTGTGGCACGACGCGGGGTGGGATGGCGTCGCGCTCGCGGACTACGTCATCTACGAGTTGCACGTTGGGACATTTACAGACGAGGGAACGTTCGATTCTGTCATCGCTCATCTCGACGCGTTGAAAGACCTCGGCGTCACCGCCGTGGAGCTAATGCCGATCGGTCAGTTTCCGGGCACGCGCAATTGGGGCTACGACGGCGTCTACATCGGCGCGGCGCAGACCAGTTACGGCGGAGCGCAGGGTCTGAAGCGGCTCGTCGATGCGTGTCACGCTCGCGGTCTCGCTCTCCTCCTCGACGTCGTCTACAACCACCTCGGCCCCGAGGGGAACTACCTCGCCGAATACGGCCCGTACTTCACCGACCGTTACAAGACACCTTGGGGTCTCGCGCTCAATTTCGACGGTCCGCACAGCGACGACGTGCGCTGGTTTTTCATTCACAACGCGCTGCAGTGGATCGATGAGTTTCACATCGACGGATTGCGCGTCGACGCCGTTCACGCGATTGCCGATCGCACGGCCGAGCCGTTTCTGCAGGACCTGACGAGCGCGGTTTCCACGCGCGGCGCGAGGCTCGGCCGGCGCGTCTACACGTTCGCAGAATCGAATCTCAACGATCCTCGGGTGATCACGCCGAAGGAAGAACTCGGGCTCGGATTCGATTCGCAATGGTGCGACGATTTTCATCACTCGCTGCGCACGTTGCTGACGGGCGATACGTCCGGCTACTACGCCGGCTACGGGCGAACGAGCGATCTGGCCCGGACGTGGACGAGCGGCTATCTCTACACCGGCCAGCATTCGGTTTACCGCGGCCGCAAGTACGGACTGGCGCCGAAGACGCGCGACGGGAGGCAGTTCGTCGTGTTCAGCCAAAACCACGACCAGGTCGGCAACCGGATGACTGGTGATCGGCTCGCGGCCACCGTATCGCTGGAGAAAGTCCGCCTCGCCGCTGCGGCGGTGATCCTTTCGCCGTTTCTCCCGATGCTCTTCATGGGCGAGGAGTACGGCGAGACCGCGCCGTTCCAGTACTTCACCTCGCACGCCGACCCCGATCTGATCGAGTCCGTGCGGCTGGGCCGTCACAAGGAGTTCGATTCGTTCCGCTGGGCCGGCGAGCCGCCCGATCCGCACGACGCCGAGACGTTCCTCCGATCGAAGCTGCGCCGTGAAGAGCTCGACGGTATTCGAGCGCTCTACAAAGAGCTGCTGCGCCTTCGCGCATCGACGCCGGCGCTACGTACGCTCGACCTCGATGCGGTCGAGACGCACGCTGACGATGAGGAACGCACGCTCCTCATCAAGCGCGGCGACGTGCTGATCGCGTTCAACTTCAGCGATGCGCGCCGCGCGATTGAGCTGCCGTTTGGTGACGTTGCGTGGAGCGCGATGATCGAGACGGGCGGGCGGGTGGAGGGGAACGCGATCTCGATGCCGGCGCAATCGTTCGCGGTGTTTCACCAAAACCGATAACCACAGAGACGCAGAGGGCACAGAGATTACCTCTGTGCTCTCGGTGCCTCTGTGGTTAATGGTTCTGAGACCGTTCTGCCATAATCCCCACCAGTGTCCTTCTCTCGCAAATACATCACCTGGCTCCTCTTCCCTCCCGCGATTGTCCTGGGGCCGCTGGCGTTTCTCTTTCTGACGCAGACCGTGCGGATGTCGCTGGCGACTGCCGGATCGATCTTTGGCTTGTTCGCATTGTTCTTCGTCGCCGGGAGCTTCGTGTTGTGGAAGGGGCTGGCGCCTCTGGCGGACAGCGTCGACGAGATCGTGAAGCGGGGGAAAGACGCGTCGGACGCGGCATCGCGTTGTCTGGAGCGGACGGAAACGCTCACGATGCTGGTGTGGGGAGCGGGCAGCATTCTCTACGCGATTCTCGCGGCGCTCCTCGTGATGCCCACCGTCCTCGGCCTCGGGTACTTCCTCGTCTCAGCGTTCATCGCCGCGTTCCCCTCGATGATCTGGGCGTATGCGGTCGGCAAGCGACTCCTGGTCGAGCATGCCTCGCACGGTGGTTCGCTTCGCTACACGGGGCGGCGGTTTCCGCTCGGGCGCAAGATCGCCTTGGTCTTCATCGGCTCGTTCCTGATCTCGTTCGCGACTCTCGTGGCGTTGATCTCGTCCAAGGTCTCAGCAACGCTCGAGGATCTTGCCATCTCCTCCGCTCAGGACCGCTTCCAGCGCGTTTACGACAGCGCGAACCTCGGCGCGAAGATCGATCCGTCGATGGTCGACACGCTCCGCGAGTACGTGCCGTCCGACTATGGCGTCGCCATCATCCCGCGGCGCGGCGAGATGCGCTCCAGCATCGCCGAGGCGCTGACGCCGGCCGAGGTGCAGTCGATACGAATCATCGGCAACGGCGACAGCTCCGCCTTCGTCTCGCCGCACGTCTCCCGTTTTCAGAGACTCAAAGACGGATCGATTCTCGTCCTCACCGTCCCGTGGGCGCCTTACAAAAACATTCCGCTGCAGATCACCTTCTACATGATCGTGATCGCGCTCGTGACGCTGGCCGCATTCGTGGCCGCCGCGTTTTTCCTCTCGCGCGACGTGGCCCGTCCTGTCCGCGCCATCCGCGGACTGGCGGCCGACATGGCGCAGGGAGACTTCAGCACCGCGGTGCGCGTTTTTTCGGATGATGAAGTCGGCGAGCTCGCCAGCAGCTTCGGCGAGACGCGCTCCAATCTGCGTCGTCTCCTCGGCCGCGTCGGCGGGAGCGGATCGACGATCACCGCCGGTGTGCGCGTGATCACGGGCGGCACCGAGTCCCTCCTCCTTCGCTCTGCCGATCAGGCCGCGCTGACGGAGAACTCGTCGCATGCCGTCGAGATCGTCCGCGGCGGCATCGGTGGCGTTCTCAGCGCCGCCGACACCGTCACGGACTTGACGCAGGACGCCTCCAGCCGCGCGCTGGAGTTGCGCGCATCGTCCGAAGAAGTCGCGCGGAGCATGGACTACCTCTTCCAGTCGGTCGAGAAAACGTCCTCATCGACGACGCAGATGAATGCCGCGATGACCGAGATGTCGAAACGGACCGACGTGCTGGCCGGCATCGGCGACGAAGCGCTCTCGTTCGTTGCGGAGATGGAGTCGACCATCGCGGAGCTGCGGTCGAGTGCGCAGTCCACTGCCGACATCTCGCGCCAGGTGCGCGAGGATGCGGAAGCAGGCGGCGGCGCGGTGGCGAAGACGGTGGAAGGGATCAACATCTCTCGCGACGTCACCAACAGCACCGCCGAAACGCTCGATGATCTGCAGCGCAGCGTCGGGCAGATCAGCCAGATCCTCAACGTCATCGAAGAGATCACGAACCGCACGAACCTCCTCGCGCTCAACGCCGCGATCATCGCCGCGCAGGCAGGGGAGCACGGGCTCGGGTTCACCGTTGTCGCCGACGAGATCCGCCAGCTCGCCGAACGGACGCGCGGATCGACGAAAGAGATCAGCGCGATTGTGAAGGCCGTTCAGGGCGGATCGAAGCAGGCGGCGGCGAAGATGAAGGAGGGCGTGAAGCGGGTCGAAGCCAGCGTCCGCCTTGCCGACGATGCCTCGGCGTCGCTGGTCAAGATCGTCGGCAGCGCATCGCAGTCGTACGAGATGGCGACGAAGATCTCGCGGGCGCTCGAAGATCAGGCTAAGGCCAGCCGGCATCTGCACGAAGTCACCTCGCGCATGTCTGATCACATCGCCGAGATCAACCGCGGCTCGCGCGAGCAGGCCCGCGGGACGCAGTTGCTGGCGCAGGAGGCCGAGCGCGTGCGCGAGATCGCCGGGCAGGTGAAGAACGCCACCGACGAACAGTCGCAGGCCGGCCGCGGCATCTCCTCGGCGCTCGAAAAGATCGCCGAGGATGCCCGGGCGATGCGCGACTCACTCGATCGTCAGCTGCGGGAGACCGACCGCATTGCCGACGCCTCGAAAACAATGCTCGACATCGCCCAGGCCAACGACGCCATCGCGCGGGAATTCAACGACACGGTGCAAAGCCTCGTCACGAGCGGCCGCGATTTCGAGTCGGAGGTTGCCAGGTTCCGGTTCACGGGCGAGAACTAGCATGGGGTCAGGTCGAAAGTCGAAAGTGACGACGAGGCTACGGGAACCGTTCGCGCTACGTGAGCCCGTCGTCACTT